>JAKSKH010000001.1 GCA_024401855.1 Bacteroidales bacterium
TACAAAAAGAAAGCAAATCACAACAATAGAACGTATGGTCTCGTCCCACAGGTCGCTGTCGTGACCGCTGATAAATTAGAGAGAGAGTGACACCAATTCGCTTCCAAGACGGTGAAGGGCGCTCTCGATTTTCTTTCTCTGTTCCTGCCTTGGTTTTGATATGCCCTTGGCGTAATGCCAAAGTTGCTTCTGGTTGATTCCGGTAAGTCTCTCCAGGCCTGACTTCGTGAAGATTCCTTGATAAATTTCGAGGAGACTCCGGATATCGAGTTCAAAAACAATTTCGTAATCTCCCATCAGTTCGGAAGGGATTTCACAATCGAGTTCAATGCAGGCCGCCTTGAACTCCTCGATAGCTCCGTTGATTGAGGCCTTGATTTCGTCGATGGATTTTCCGGTGGCAGTGATGCCGTCCACCTCTCGAACGTATGCTGAAAAATTATTTTCTGCACGCTCGATAATTACGGTGATTCTGTTCATAGTGATAATTTGTCTTTTTGTGTATCCATTTGTTGTTTCGCCAGAGAAGACGTCATCTTGTCAGAGTCCCATCTCTCGGAGTATGGATTTCAGAGTGCCGACCGCCAAATCATCATTCAGATTTCCAGGCAGGACAATCGGCCTGCGTGCACCTGCTTTCTTGAAGATTCTATGGTCTCCATTGATCCTGACAAGATTCCATCCATTTTCCTCCAACATGTCCACAATCTCTTTCACCTTCTTTGTCATATCAATTCCTTCTTTAATCCAACACAAATGTAACTATTTTTCTATTATTACTCAAATAATAGTAGAATTGTAGTTATTCTTTGCTGTATTCATAGCGTGGAATCGGATCGTATTTAATCTGAACCGAACGACCGGTGTGGAGCCGGACTTCTTCCACTCCACATAAGTTCAGCCAAAGCATAAATCCTCGGGAAGAGGCGCGAGGCCAGCATATCCTCTGTTAGACCATAATCAGTCCACAGTGCGCATTCCATGCCCAGGGTCAGGGGATTGCCCTCAGAAACAGCAACATCAGCCGGGTTATTCAAATAGGCGTCCTCTAATGTAAAGGTCCTGTCTTCCCCGTATCCTCTCCAAGGGGTCTCAGGAAAATTCAGATAATTGTAGTAGTTAGGACTGCAGATGACAGGATAGCCGCGAACAATGGCTTTTCTGTAGTTCTTGTCTCCATTCTTCCGGTAATTCCACCACTGAATGACAACATTGCCGGGAAGATCGTAGTTGCCATTGTCAATCACATCCTCCCAAAATATGGCTCGGCGACCTTTTGTCTCAAGATATGCGGCCAGTTGTGACGATAGCCACAGCTGCAGTTCATGAGAATCCTTGAGGCCAAGTTCCTCAATCCGCCGACGGCAATCCGGGCATTTGTCCCAGTTTCCTTTCGGAGCCTCGTCGCCACCGAGATGGACATACTCGGACGGAAACAGATTGCAGACCTCGTCAAGTACTTCTTTCAAAAATGTCAGTGTTTCATCCTTGCCGGCACAGAAGATGCAGTCGGTAAAACCAGCCTCGGGGATTTCAGCAGGCTTGCCGAAACAGGAATATTCCGGATACGAGAAAAGCGCAGCCTCTGCATGGCCCGGTATATCTATCTCCGGGACAATGGTGATGTTCCTGGCGGCAGCATATTCTATAATTTCCCTGACCTGCTCCTGTGTGTAATAACCTTGCTGCTCCGGTCCGCAACCGACGAAGGCGCCCTTGCGTGTCAAGTCAGGATATTTTATTATCTCAAGACGCCACCCAAGCCCTTCGGTAAGGTGCCAGTGGAAGACATTCATCCTCAGTTCATACATCAGGTCGAGTTGTTTCTTAATGGTCCCGGGACTCTGGTATTGGCGACCGGAATCAAGCATAAAGCCGCGCCAGCTGCATCTTGGGAAATCATATATCTTGCAGCAGGGCAATCCTTTGGCTTTCAAGTTCTCCAAGGCTTGCTCGGAATAGAGTTTCCCCCCTTCCGTGGAATACCTGACCTTAATCCTACGCTTAGTGACCCTAATGGAATAGCCGTCCGCAGGAATTCTGCTGTCCAAGGAAAACCGGCATTCGGTGCATCTAGATGTTCCGCCTGTATACCTGACCCTCTGAGGAGCGGGCCGGAATTCCTGCCCCGTTCCTGTCAGACAGACAAAAGAAAGAATTGCAATAATGAATAACCGGGTTGTCATATTTTGCGTTTGAGCAAATTTTTGATTTCTCAAGCGTTCCTGCGCTGGTCATCTCTTTCTGAATTGCAACTAACAAGGTCCACCCATAATGGAGCCTGACAGGCCCCGGCACAACAAAATCAATCTGAATTTCTATTTGAACAGCCTGCGTGCAAAATCGGCGAGATAGATTCGCCAGTTACGCCAGACATGGCCACCTTCCGACTCGAAATAAACGTACCTGTAACCCTTGGAATCCAACTTCTCCCTGTATGCCTTGTTCTCATTGAAAAGGAAGTCATCCTTTCCGATGGCAATGTAATAAAGCTTGGGATCGTTGGCAAACAACCTGTCCAGCTTGGCATCCACATCTTCATACATCTCCGGAGCAATCCCATCCTTTGCAGTCCTAAGACGGACAGCGGCGGAAAAAAGACCCACATAATCGAAAGTCTTGGGATAATTCATGGAAATCCAGTATGAATGGCCTCCGCCCATGGAAAGGCCGGCGATAGCCCTGGAAGAAGACTTCCTGACGGTACGGTAGCGGCCGTCGACAAAGCTTATCACATCCTTGAAATGAGCCTCGAAAGAAGTGTCGGAAGAGCCGCTGTTGTAAGGCCTGAAATTCCCCTCCACAGATTCACCGGGAGCGGCCTGGTGCTTTGTACATCCGTTTGTCATCACAACAATCATGGGAACGGCCTCGCCTTTGGCAATGAGATTGTCCATGATCTGAGCCGCACGTCCGGTGCAGAGCCACGCTTCCTCGTCTCCACCCATTCCATGGAGGAGATAAAGAACGGGATAGCGTTTGTTGCCGCTGGTCTCATACCCGGCGGGAGTATATACAGCCATGCGACGGTCCTTTCCCAGAACATCTGAATGATACCACACACGGCTCACGGTTCCGTGAGGAACGTCACCTACAGAATAAAGGTCTCCCGGATTGCCTGGGACAATGAAATAATGCATCAGGTTGGAGATATCCCTCTGAACATAGGTGTTGCCCGGGTCGTTATAGGGGAGGTCATCCACATAAAAGCGGAAATTGTACAGTTCGCTTTCAAGAGGACCGGTCGTACACGACCAGACGCCCTTTTCTCCTTCAGCAAGGCTTGCGGAGCCGAAATCCCCAACAACCTCAACCTTCACGGCCTTCGGAGCGCTTACGCAGAAGGTGACAGTCCTGTCAGGATTCACCTTTACGGATTCATACTCGGAAATGTCCCAGAGGGACTGCTGGGCGGACGCTGTCAGGAAACTAAGAGCGGCTGCGGCCATTGTTAACAACCTTTTCATTCTTATCGGCAGTTGTAGAGAAAAACTTCCACTGGAAAAATATAAGATAGAAAGCGCCGCAGGTGACGCAGCTGTCTGCAAAATTGAATACAGGGCTGAAGAAGATAACCCTTGCCCCGTCTCTTATAATGGGGAAATAAAGCATGTCCACCACCTTCCCGAACATAAATGGGGCATAATCCCAGATGATGCCGTAGAACAGGCAGTCAATGATATTGCCCATTGCTCCCGCGGTAATCATTGTAAGCCCCACAAGAGCTCCTGCAGGGGTTTCCCTGCTGGCGGCAAGTTTGTTGATCCACCAGATCAGGAAGCCGCACAGGCAGATGCGCAGGAGAGAGAGACAGAACTTGCCTACGGCTCCCCCGAACTTCATTCCGAAAGCCATTCCCTCATTCTCCACAAAGCAGAGACGGAACCACTGCCCTATTACCGGAATCTGCTCTCCCAAAGACATGTTGGTCTTGACCAGATACTTGCTTATCTGATCTATTATGACCAACAGAATACCAAGAAGGAGAAGTCCGGTTTTTCTGGATATCTTCATCTCAACTTAATTTTTCCCGTTCCTGGCAAGGATTTCCTTGGCCTCCACGGTAAGGGTTGCGTGAGGTACAAGACGGAGTCTCTCCTTTGGAATCAGTTTCCCGGTGACACGGCAGATGCCGTATGTCTTGTTCTCTATACGTCCGAGAGCGGCCTCAAGATTCTGGATGAACTTGTACTGACGCTGTGCCATATGGCTGGCCTCCTCCTTCGAAAGCTGGTTCGCTCCGTCATCTTCAACTGTCTTGAAAGAAGGGGAAGTGTCTTCTATGTCATTGGTGCCGTTGTGCATGACGACATCGCGGAGAGTGTTGTACTCAGCTTTGGCTTTTGCAAGCATGTCTTCGATGATTACCCTGAACTCGGCGAGTTCCTCATCGGAATAGCGTGTTTTGATTTCTGCCATAGTTGATAAATTTACTTGGTTATTTTGATTTTAATGCAATCGTCACCCCATTCCACTTTGGAAGTGTCTTCCCCGGCCTCGTCCAAAGGCAGGAAATCGACACTCAGAGAAAGTGTCTGGGAAGCAACATAATCTTTATAATGTGCAAGGGACGCCTGTATGTCGGCCGCGGCTTCTCCCTGAGCATAAATAACGGTATGAATCCTGTCCGTGACCTCCAGTCCGCACTCCTTGCGAAGGTTCTGGATAGGACGGATAAGTTCCCTCGCCGTTCCCTCCTCGATAAGTTCGGGGGTCAGAGTAATGTCAAGGGCAATGGTCAGGGGTCCCTCGGAGGCCACGAGCCAGCCCGGCATGTCTTCGGAGTGAATCTCATAATCGTCCTTTGCCAGGACAACGTCGCCTGCAGGCAGATTCAGGACATAATCGCCTTCGCAACCCTCCAGTGAGGCAATCTGCTGCTGGGAGATGTTCTGGAACGCCGCCGCTATCTCTTTCATGCGCGCACCGTATTTCTTTCCGAGAGTCTTGAAGTTAGGTTTGATCTTCTTGGTAATGACTCCTGTGGTGTCAGTTATGAATTCGGCGTTCTTGACATTGACTTCGGAGAGAATCACCTGCTTGACAGCCTCAAGCTGAGACCTGACGCTCTCTGAGACCACGGGAATCATGAGCCTGGGAAGAGGTTTCTTGACATTTATTCCGACCTTCTTGCGAAGAGCGAGAATCATGGAGCAGGACTTCTGGGCGAGAGCCATCCTTTCCTCAAGATCCACGTCGATGAATTCCGGCTGAGGGGCAGGCATTGATTCGAAATGAACGGATTCTGCATTTTCCACAAGGTCAAGATACAGACGGTCCATGAAGAAAGGCGCAATGGGAGCGCCGAGCAGGGCCACAGTCCGCAGGACATCATATATGGTCTGATATGCGGAGAGCTTGTCAGCCGCCATTCCGGAAACCCAGATGCGCTTCTTGTTCAAACGTATATACCAGTTTGAGAAATCATCGCAGACAAAATCCTGGACAAGACGTCCGGCCGTGGTGATGTCATAGTCTTCGTAGCATGCTTCCACCTTGGTGACAAGCGTGTTGAGCTTGCTGGCCATCCACTTGTCGAATTCCGGACGTTCTTCAAATGGAACGCGTTCAACGGAAGGGTCGAACTTGTCTATGTTCGCATACACTGCAAACAGGGAATATGAATTGTACAGAGTCCCGAAGAACTTTCTGCGGGCTTCCTCAACCCCGGCCTCGTCGAACTTGAGGTTGTCCCAGGGCTGGGCATTGGTGAGCATATACCAGCGCAGGGCATCTGCACCGTAAGTGTCAAGAGCCCTGAAAGGATCGACGGCATTGCCCAGGCGCTTGCTCATCTTCTCACCCTTCTTGTCGAGCACAAGTCCGTTGGAGATGACGCGCTTGAATGCAGGCGTTCCGCTGACCATGGTATGTATCGCATGAAGCGTGTAGAACCATCCGCGTGTCTGGTCCACACCCTCGGCAATAAAGTCCGCGGTATTTCCGAAATCCGGAGTATCCTTGCCTCTGAGCCCTGTCTGGGCATAAGGCATCGAGCCGGAATCGAACCAGACGTCTATAAGGTCCGTCTCGCGCGTCATCCTGCGTCCGGTACCGCTGACGAGGAAAATCTCATCCACATAAGGCCTGTGGAGGTCAATCCTGTCATAGTTCTCCTTGCTCATGTCGGAAGGGTCGAAGCCGGCATCCTTGAACGGGTTGGACTTCATGAACCCCGCCGCAACGGACTTCTCAATCTCCGAATAGAGTTCGGCTATGCTTCCTATGCATATTTCCTCACGTCCGTCATCGGTACGCCATACAGGCAGCGGGGTGCCCCAATAGCGTGAACGGCTGAGGTTCCAGTCCTGGATGTTCTCCAGCCATTTGCCGAAACGGCCGGTTCCCGTGGCTTCCGGTTTCCAGACTATACTGTCGTTCAAGGCCATCATCTGCTCGCGGACGGCGCTTGCCTTGATGAACCACGAGTTGAGAGGATAGTAGAGCACAGGCTTGTCGGTGCGCCAGCAATGGGGATAGGTATGCACGTGCTTCTCTATCCTGAACGCCTTTCCAGCAGCTTTCAGCATTACGCTGATATCGATATCGAGAGTGGGAGCGTCTGCAGGAAGAGACGTATCGTACGCATTCTTGACGTAGCGTCCCGCCCATCCGGCATAATCGGAAGCAACGCGGTCGGCAACATAAGCGGGGTCGAGGTCTTCGAGGCGGTAGAAGCGTCCCTGAGGGTCGACCTGCGCCTGAAGATTTCCGTCGGCATCCGTCACGAAAAGACCGGGAACTCCTGCGGCTTTGGCCACACGGGCATCGTCAGCTCCGAAGGTGGGAGCTATGTGAACTATACCCGTACCGTCCTCAGTGGTCACATAATCTCCGGGGATGACCCTGAACGCCCCTTCATCCGGCCTGAACCAGGGGATAAGCTGTTCGTACCGCATTCCTACAAGCTCTTTTCCCTTGATATCTCCGGGAAGGACTTCGTATGCCGTCTTTTCATTGAACCAGGATTTGACAAGAGCCTTGGCCAGAATATACGTGGCAGGCTTTCCTGAATACGGGTTGGTGCTGCGCACCTTCACGTAATCGATTTCCGGACCGACGCAAAGGGCGGTATTGGAAGGAAGGGTCCAGGGGGTGGTTGTCCAGGCCAGGAAATAAAGCTCATCTTCGCCTATAACCTTGAACTGCACGCAGGCGGTTGTGTCCTTGACGTCGCGGTAGCAGCCCGGCTGGTTGAGTTCATGCGAGCTGAGTCCGGTTCCGGCGGCGGGGCTGTAGGGCTGTATGCTCTTGCCCTTGTACAGGTATCCCTTGCCGTAGATATCCTTCAGCAGCCACCATAGAGTCTCTATGTAGCGGTTGTCGTAGGTAATGTACGGATTGTCCATATCGACCCAGTAGCCAATCCTTTCCGTGAGGTTACGCCATTCGGCGGTATATTTCATCACCTCCTGACGGCAGGTGCGGTTGTACTCCTCGACACTTATGCTTTTGCCTATGTCCTCCTTTGTTATTCCGAGTTTCTTCTCGACTCCGAGTTCAACGGGAAGGCCGTGGGTGTCCCAGCCGGCGCGACGGCGGACTTTGTAACCAGTCTGCGTCTTGTAACGGCATATGGCATCCTTGATTGAACGGGCCATCACATGGTGGATTCCCGGCATTCCGTTGGCGGAAGGCGGACCTTCAAAGAAAATGAACTCGGGGGCTCCTTCCCTCAGTTCAAGCGATCTTTCGAAAGCGCGCATCTTCTTCCACCCGTCAAGCACACTGTTGCCGACAGCTACCAAATCCAGTCCCTTATACTCTTTGAATGTCATTTTTTTTACCTATTTTTGCATAGTGTATATAAAATACAAAGTTAATTAATTTAGAGACTTTTCCAAAAAGATGACCATACTGGATATAGTCCTTGCAGTCTGTTTCGTACCGGCCGTCATACAAGGCATTTCAAAGGGTTTCGTTCAGCAAGTCATATCAATTGCATCGCTGATAATCGGAATCTGGCTGGCCCATCGTCTGTCTTCATCCATCAGTGCATACCTCACACAGTATTTCACCATGGAACCGAAGGTTCTCAATGTCATCACGTTCATGATTATCGTCATTCTTGCCGTCCTTCTCCTGTACTGGGCGGGGGAACTTCTGACAAGAGTCATAAAGATAGCCACACTCGGATGGCTGAACCGTCTGCTGGGCGTGGTCTTCGCAGTTGTCAAAGTTGCGCTCATACTCGGAGTGGCAATCATGGTGTTTGAAAGTTTCAACGGAACTTTCCACGTCATCAAAGAAGAGAAACTGGCTGGAGCCCAATTCTATACATTCCTGAAAAATATTGCACAGCAATTCTTACCGTGGCTAAAATCCTACTTATAGAGACTTCCACCGCAGCGTCCTGTTCAGTGGCGCTGGCGGTTGACGGAAATATCGCATGCAGCGTGAAGAGCGCCGAACCGCGGGCCCAGGCTTCCCTCACAGCTCCCTTCATCAAGGAGGTCCTTGACAGAAGAGGAATCAAGGTCAGCGGCTGCGATGCTGTCTGCGTCAGTTCGGGGCCTGGTTCCTATACCGGATTGAGAGTAGGAGTATCAACCGCCAAAGGCTTGTGTTTCAGTGCAGGAATTCCCCTGCTGAGCGTCAACACACTTGACATTCTGGCAAGGCAGGCAGTTGAAAGTAACGTCATTCCGGATGGTTGCAGATATATTGTTCCTATGCTTGACGCACGCCGCATGGAGGTATACACCGCCGTTTACAGGCTTGATTCCGGAAAACCCGTACGTGTAAGCGACATTGAAGCAAGGGTGATTGACGGAGAATCCTTTTCAAGGGAACTTTCGGAAGGGCCGGTCGTTTTCATAGGCGACGGTTCCGGAAAATGCGGATCCGTGATCTCCTCAGCAAACGCGAGTTTCGTGCAGGTATGCCCCGATGCAGATTCGATGCTCGTGCCTGCGACGGAGGCCTTCGAACAAAAAAAGTTCGAAGACACAGCGTACTTCGAACCTTTTTATCTCAAGCAGTTTGTTGCAACTGTCTCTAAGAAAAGTCTATTTTAACAGTCTGTCAAGTTCACGCTTCAAACCGTCAACACTGTTCACGGCGCTGGGAAGCATGTCTCCGTCGGCAATGATGAAACTTGTGGGCAGACCTGCAATATTGTAGAGAGACACTACGGGAGATGCAGTTCCCAGACCATCGTTGACATTGATCCATGGGAGTTTCTGGGCTGTGACCACACTGCCCCACTCTCCCTTGTCCGGATCGATGCATATAGAATAGATTTCAAGGCCTTTCCCATGGTACTGCTCGTACACAGGCATGAGCTTCTCAATATTGAACATGGTATTGAGAGGGTCTGCGGTACTCCAGAAATGAACAAGGACAACCTTTGCATCAACAGAACTGAGACTTTTCATCTTTCCGTTGATGTCGGGCATGTTGATATCGGGATATCCGCTTTCTGAGGCCTCAGAGATGCGGTTGTTGATTCCAAGTATGTTCATGCGCCTGTTTGCCTCACGGTCAAGCGCCTTGACATATTTGGAGTCGGGATAGATTGTCCGGAGGGTATCCGCGGCCTGGCGGAAGAAAATGGCGTCGGTCTGGCTGCTGAAGATCGGTGTATACTCGCTGAGATCCTGGAAAAGCACGGGAACGACAGTCATGGAAGTGGGGTTCTCCATAACATACTTCACGCAGGAACGATAGTAATCGACATAGAGCCTTGTCATCTCGGCCCTGTCCCCTTCCGCTGCGATGAAACTGGTGATGAAGTCCGCATAACGTTCATCTATCTGTTGAAGCTTGGCAGAAGCTTCGGATCCGCTCACACTGTAATTTCCAAGAGTATCAGCCTCAACACAGGCTTTCTCTCCCGATTCAAGAAGGAGCGAAGCCACCTTTGTCTGTCCATAGAAGAGATAGATGAACTCCGGCTGGCCTTTCGCAATGTCTGCCTTGTATTTGAATGAGCCATCCTTTCCGGTAGTAAGCGTATCCAGTACAACATACTTGTCCATGTCAAGTTCACGGACCACCACCTGTTTTTCCGGAGCATCCTTGAGAACGCCGGAAATGACTGCCTTGTCTGTACAGGAAACGATTGCGAGCGCGGCTGCCACGCACGCTGCCATTTTATAATTTTTCATATTCTCGAAGTATTGCAGAAGCTGTTTGTGCCATCTGTTCGGCCGTGATTACCGGACGTTCCTTGCGGAAGTCAAGATCACCCTCAGTCTGGAGAGGTACCAGATGAATATGCGTATGGGGCACCTCCATCCCCAGGACAGCCACTCCCACCCTGCGGCAGGGAACGGCGTTCTTCAGGGCAACGGCCACCTTGCGCGCAAACGACCAGAGTCCGTCATAGACGGATTCGTCAAGGTGGAAGATGTAATCGTCCTCCACATTCTTGGGAATGACGAGGGTATGCCCCAAAGCCAGAGGACTTATGTCAAGGAAGGCGTAGAATTCATCATTCTCCGCAACCTTGTATGAAGGGATCTCACCCTTGGCGATTTTAGTGAAAATGGTAGCCATCAGAAAGATATGTCAAGTATTTTGAATTTGAGGATTCCGCTGGGGACCTTCGCCTCAACAGTTTCGCCCTTGGAATGCCCGAGAAGGGCCTTTGCGATGGGAGTGGTGGCGGCAAGCTTGCCCGATGAGAAATCGGCCTCCGCCTCACCGACTATCGTAAACTCCATTTCCTTGCCGATGGTCAGGTTCTTAACCTTGACCCTGTTGAGCATCTGCACTTTGTCTGTGCTCAACTGGGAGCTGTCAAGAACCTTGGCAGTGGCGATTTTGTTCTGGAGATTGGAAATCTTAAGTTCCAGAAGACCCTGCGCTTCACGCGCAGACTCATACTCGGCATTTTCGGAAAGATCTCCCTTTTCCCTAGCTTCGGCGATCGCCGCTGAAATTACAGGTCTCTGGGCAAGAGCTTCCGCAAGCTCTTTTTTCAGGTTGTCCAGGCCTTCCTGACTCATGTAATGTACTTCTGCCATGATATTATTCTATTAAAAAGGAGTTCTGCCTGATTAGCAGAACCCTCGTTGTTCTGCAAAGATAGTAATTTTTCGGAATAATCGTATCCCAGCAAGGATGATGCCTCATCCAGCCTGCCTGCTGATACAAGATTCCTGATTTTCGTGGAAGAAACCGTTCCGACGGGGCCGCAGCGGAATATGTCCAGGCCGCCGGCCGCCCGGGCTATTTCGTCCGGTCCGAGTTGGTCGGACCCCATCCTTGTGTCATAGCCGAGCACAACAGCCGTAACGGAGAAATCCCTTGCAAGCATCTGCAGGTATCCGGCCGCCGTCATAGAAGCGAACTGAGGGGTGAACTCAAGGACCTCAACCCTGTCGACTCCGAGTTCCCTTATCATCCGTATCTTTTCTTCAAGAGGCAGCAGCAGCTTCAGCGAAGAAGCATCCTTGCCGAGAGCTATCCTGGGATGAGGCCAGAATGTAACGATGAGACTCTCTTCGCCGCGCCTGCGCGCTGTTTCGACGAGAGTCTCAATAATTTTGCGGTGTCCCAGATGTACACCGTCGAAAAAGCCTGTAGCAGCTACAGCCATTTTACCAGAGGGAAGTCCTGGCGGTGTGGCAGAAGCTCATTCTTGGGATAGATTCTGGTACCGACCTGGTACATACCTGTCCTTTCCGGAAGAATCGATGCCCGGAACGTGGCTATTCCGTTCTCGTATGAAGCGAGCTTGAATTCGCATACTTCCTGTATGTGCAGTCCGCCCTTCTTGTCTGATGACGTGAAGAGCATCTCAACACCTATGTCTTCCGGTTTCAGACGGCCCAGGTCTATGACCACCTCACTCTTGAGAACATTTTTCTTGCTGAGCACATAAGACGCGTCAGGTCTCGTGCATGAGACTATGCGCATGTTGTTCCACTCGGAGTAAACCTGCTCCTTCCAGGCTGCGATTTCCTTTGCAATCCTGTTGTTGTCGGCAACAAGCATTCTGCTCCTCTTGTACTGGGGTTCATAGAACTTGTTGCAGTAGTCTGTAAGCATCCTGTTGGTGGTGAACTCGCTGGCCACCTTGGCAATGGTGTTCTTGATATACTCTATCCACTGGTCGGAACGGCCGGTACGCTTGTCCGTATTATAGTATGCAGGAGCTATTTCGTTCTCGATGGTACCGTAAATGGTTGCGGCATCGAGTTCGTTCTGATAATTGCCGTCATCATAAGTGTTTTCCAGAGGCAGAGCCCATCCTGCACCTTCCTTGTATCCCTCGACCCACCATCCGTCAAGAACGGAGAAATGCATGACACCGTTCATTGCAGCTTTTTCGCCGGAAGTTCCGGAAGCCTCGAGAGGCCTTGTAGGATTGTTGAGCCATACGTCCACACCCTGGGTAAGGCGCTTTGCAAGGGTGATGTCATATCCGGGAACGAAAATGATTTTCCCGAGGAAGCGGTCCTGCTTGCTTATTTCAACTATCTGCTTGATGAGGTCCTGTCCCATCCCGTCTGCAGGATGCGCCTTTCCGGCAAAGATGAACTGCACAGGACGCTCCGGATTGTTCACGATGGCGTCAAGTCTGTCCAGATCACTGAAAAGCAGCGACGCCCTCTTGTATGTGGCGAAACGGCGGGCGAATCCTATGGTCAGCACTTCCGGACGGAGAGTTTCCTTGATGGTTACCACCTGACGGGGAGTGTAATGCGCGCTCATCATAGGATTGTTGAGACGCTCGTTGACATACTTGACAAGTTCCCTCTTGACATGCATGCGCACATCCCAGATATCCTCGTTGGGAACCTTGTAAATGCCGTCGAAGCAGCTCTTGTCGTAATGATGGGTCTTGAAGTCGTTCCCGAAGACCTTGGACTGGAGATACTTCATGCGCTTTGAGCCCCAGGTCGCATAATGCACGCCGTTGGTGACATAGCTGATGAAAAGTTCCTCCGGCAGATATCCCGGATACATGTCGGCGAATATATTCTGGCTCACCTTTCCGTGAAGCATCGAAACGCCGTTGACGTTCTGGCTGAGGTTGGCGGCGAGAACGCTCATGGAGAATTTCTCCTCGTGATTCTCCACGTCTCTCTTGCCGAGGCCCATCATGGCCTGCCAGTCTACGCCGAATCTCTGGGGATAGTGACCGAGATATCTCCCGATCATCTCCTCGCTGAACGCATCATGTCCTGCAGGAACAGGAGTGTGAGTGGTGAAAAGGCCGGTGGCCCTCACCACTTCAATGGCCTCATGGAAAGAGAGATGCCTGTCCTGAATGCACTCACGCAGCCTTTCCAGACCGGCTAATGCAGCATGACCCTCGTTATAATGATATATGTCCGGATTGATTCCGAGCGCGCGGAAAGCCCTTACTCCACCGATTCCAAGAAGAATCTCCTGCTTGAGGCGGTTCTCCCAGTCACCACCGTAGAGCTGATGGGTGACCTGACGGTCCTCGGGGATGTTTGCATCGAAATCAGTATCGAGAAGATACAGGTCCGTGCGTCCGACGGCTATTTTCCATATGCGGGCGCTCATCACCCTGCCGGGAAGGTTCATGCTTACCGTAACCCAGTTGCCGTCCTTGTCGAGAACAGGCTCCGCAGGGGTCTTGAGGAAATCCTGGGCATCATATTCGGCCACCTGGTTTCCCTGAGGGGTGAGCCTCTGGGTGAAATATCCGTAACGGTAGAAAAGACCTACCGCAACAAGGTTGACGTTCATGTCGGAAGTTTCCTTCAGATAATCTCCGGCAAGTATTCCAAGACCACCGGAATATATCTTCACGGATGAGTCCAGGCCATACTCCATGCAGAAATAGCCTACGGAAGGATTGGTTCTCTTCTCCTTTTCAGACATATATGAGTCGAACTCATGCATCACGGAAGAAAGGTTCCCCAGGAACTCCTGGTCCTTCGCAAGTTCGTTATATCTCTTCAGGCTTACCTTGTCAAGGATCTCCATGGGATTATGCCCTGATTTGTGCCAGAGTTCGGAATCCACGGCTTTGAACAGGGACTTTGCACTATCGTTCCAGCACCACCACAAGTTTTTACAAAGTCTCTCCAGACCACATAACTCCTCGGGGAGATGGCGTGTTACCATCACGCTTCTCCACGCGGGAGTGTTTACTCCATTTGAATACATTTTTCTATTTTTCTGCTAATGCGTTATTTACTCTGATAATGAAATCGCTGAGGACATTCATGTAGTTGATGAAAGCCTCGTAAGGCGTATCATAGGGGTTGAATCTCTTATGAATCTCTCCGTCGGAGAAGAATTTGGTGCACATGTAATACAGGTGGTCGCTTTCCTGAAGATGCCCGTAATCATTCCACAGCGCCTCGTTGTTGAGGATGGAGAGCTTCTCCTCCAGACCGTACAGCTTATTGTATGCATCCTGCTGAAGTTCATTTCCCAACCAGGCGGTGAGGTCACGCTCTTCGTCAGCCCATGATATGGGATGAGGAACGGAAATGTCTCCTGCGGACTCGTGCTTTGCGGCTGCGGCCGAAGGTGTTACGAATTCAAATCCTCCGTCGGCGAGAACGGCGCCGGGAAGGGCGCGCATGAAATCGAAGATGCCGCACTCCTGTCCCTGATGCTCTCCGAAAGTCTCGTAATCCATGAAAAGATTGACTATGTCTCCATCGGATGACTTAAGCCAGTCAAGATACTTTCCGGCAGTCAGCGGCCATTCGTTCCATCCCCGGTCGGAGAAGCGGAAAGCTATGTCGTCGCTGAGTCCGGAGTTGCGCAGCAGCACTTTCTGCTCCGGTTTGAGGTCGTTTGAATATACATAGTCGGGACTCCTCCATCCGAGTATGTGCTTCGCTCCCTCAGTAAGCATCGTCTTGAAACCGAGGTCATAGACCTGGGCGCCGATGCTGTCGGAATATATAAGCTCGGTATTCCTGAAAGTCGTGGGAGTAACCCCGATATAATGCTCTATGGCGGCCTTGTGCTTCAGGACCTGATGCCTGAACTCCTGAGCGGAACCAAGGGATGCAAGGGAATGGTAGTATGTCTCGCACATGAACTCCACACATCCGGTCTCTGCCAGACGGCGGAAACTGTCTATCACTTCCGGAGCATATCTGTCAAGCTGCTCCAGGGCGGAACCTGATATGGAGAAAGCAACCTTGAATTCTCCGTTGTGCTCCTTTATTGCCTGCAGCAGCAGCTCATTCATTGGCAGATAGCACTTCTGGACTATTCTCTTGAGGATGGTCCTGTTGGCGAAATCATCAAAATAGTGGGAGTCCTTGCCTATATCAAAAAACCTGTAAAGGCGGAGTCTGGTAGGCTGGTGTACCTGAAAATATAAACAGATTGACTTCTTCATATCATTTGTTAACTACTGATTCATAAACTTTCTTGAGCTTTGCGGTGGCTCCGTTCCATTTCAGTTCGTTGACCTCGTCGAATCCCTGGGCGGTCGCGAACCTGGCAAGCGCCGGATACTGTATCAGCGCATATATGTCATCCGCCAGCGCATCCACATCCCAGAAATCAATCTTCAGGGCGTACTTGAGCACCTCGGCGGCGCCGGACTGGTGGGAAATGATTGAAGGAACATTCGAACGCATGGCCTCAAGAGGAGAGATGCCGAAAGGCTCGGAAACCGAAGGCATGATGTAGACGTCCGACAGTGCGAACATCTTCTGGACTTCCTGACCGCGGAGGAATCCCGTGAAATGGAAACGGTCCGAAATGCCCAGGCGCGCAACCTGCTTTATCGCCCTCGTCATCATATCTCCGCTGCCCGCCATCACGAAACGCACGTTGGAGGTTCTCTTGAGCACCTTTGCGGCAGCCTCTATGAAATACTCGGGACCTTTCTGGAAAGTAATGCGGCCGAGGAAAGTGACAATCTTGTCTTCTACTCCCCTCTCAACTTCAAGATTCTCCCTTCCGCTGAAATCAACGGCATTGTGTACGGTGAACACCTTGGAAGGATCTATGCCGTACTTGTTGATGACAATGTTCCTTGTAAGGTCGCTCACGGTAACGACGGCGTCGGCCTGCTCCATTCCGCTCTTCTCTATGGCGTACACGCGGGAATCTATCATGTCATCCGACCCACGGTCGAACGAAGTTGCATGGACGTGCACGACGAGAGGCTTTCCGGTAACCTGCTTTGCGGCTATACCTGCAAGATACGTAAGCCAGTCGTGAGCGTGAATCACATCGAAACCGTCCTTGTTCTCCAGGGCAATGGTTCCCGCCACCTGCGCGTAACGGGCCACCTCCTCCATAAGGTTGGCTCCGTATTTTCCGGAGAACTTGAACTTTTTGCCGAACCTGAGGCGGTAATCGGTATCCCGATGCTTCCTTGCTTGCTCAAGCACGCTGTCGAACTCTTCCGGATCGTAATAAGGCTGAAGGTTTGAATCGACCTTGATAACCTTGATCCTTTCTATGAATTCCTCAACCGTATCCTCAATATCCACAACGGGGACGTCACTTGCATTTATGATTCTTGTGCAGCTCTGGTCCTCATCGCCGGATGCGGAAGGCATCACAAAGAGAGTCTCCACGCCATTGTGCGCAAGTCCTTCCACAATACCCTTGCAGGCTGTGCCGAGACCTCCGGCGATATGCGGGGGGAACTCCCAGCCGAACATCAATACTCTCATATCCTGTCCTCCTTATATTTTTCCAAAAGATATTCCACCTTCAGAAGAGCGGCCGTACTGAGCGCGGAAGAAATTGCTCCATGAGGCTCGTGCGGGGGATCCCCGTCATAGAGTTCGGAGAATGCTCCGACCCCATGTTTGCCAAGGTCTTCATAGAAACCTTCCACAAGCCATTCAGCCTTTTTCCAGAACGCCGCACCCTTGACGCGGAACGCCACATCCACATAGGGTTCGAGCAGGAAAGGATGGGCGCAGCCCTGATGGTATGCGAGGTCCCTGTCCCTCTGGCTTCCTTCGTAGACCCCGCGATATTTCACGTCACGGGGAGAAAGCGTGCGGATTCCGCGGGAAGTGACAAGCTCATTGTCGATAACCCTGAGAATGGAGGGAGCCAGCTCCTCGTCAACAGGAGAATGCTTTACGTACAGTGCATATATCTGATTCGGGCGGATATCCTCATTCTGCCCGTAATTGTCGACATAATCCGCGAGGCAACCCCTTGACGCATTCCAGAACACAGACTGGAAACCGGCCTTGACAAGATCCCTGATTTCAGTCCACTTTGCAACAAAGGCCCCTGTACTGTCTCCGTACTTTTCCTCCATCTCCAGGGCAAAGCAGATTGAATTATACCAGAAAGCATTTGTTTCCACCTGATATCCGGCCCTTTCAGTAACGGCCCTGCCGTCTATGTAGGCGTTCATCCAACTGAGAGCCACACCATCCATCTGAGCCCAAAGCAGACCGTTGGGCTGCATTGAGACCTCTGCGCGCACTCCGGGGAGATAACTTTCAAGAATCAGGCACAACGTCCTGCCATATTTCTTCCATACAGCCTTCGGGTCGGCTCCGTATTCTATATATGACTGAAGAACGCCGGCGAGGCACAAAGGAGCCTCAACCTGAGTTGTCCTGTGGAACAGGCGCTCGAACTCATCCGAAATAAGATTGTCGAGAATTTCCTCAAAAAGTTTGGGATCATTCATTCCGTAGAGAGCAAGACCGGGCAGGGAAATCAGCGTCTCCCTGAGAAGTCCCGTATAGAGCCAGGAGAAACCTGCATGAATCTTTGCCCTTCCGTTATGCTCGATTATGAGCCTGTTTGCACAACGCTTGAGCTGATCCCGGTAATTTTCGGCCGAGCCTTTCTTCCTTATGGACGCCTTGAATTTCCTGTCGAACTCCTGAGGATTCTCCTTAAGCAGCGATGCGGAGAAAACAATGCTTCTGCCTTTCTTGAGCTCCACCTCAAAGTAGCCCGGAACGAAAAGGTCCTCCCTGCAGTCAAACCCGCGGCGATATTCGTCGGAATACGTTATGTTCCTGTTCCAGTATGGAGTGCGAATGAAAGCGGCGGCCGGGTCACTGACCTGCAGGTTCAGGTCAGGGAACATGTTGTACATTTTGAACGTCACCCCGTTCTCAATTTCCTGCCCTTCCGTCATTGCCTCCGGATTTTCGTGCGTGAGCGCATGTATGTTGCGGAAAGCAAGATGCGGCCTCAACTGAAGCCTGACCGGAGCGGGAGATTCCACCAGCTCGTATCTGATCATCACCTGGTCCTTGTCCTGGGCAAGCAGAAGACTCTTGCGGAAAACCATCTCGCCAACCTTGAAGGTGATCTGGGGAACAGGATTGGCATCAAAGTCCACAATATATTTGTGGCCTCTGGGTTCATAATTGTCTCCATAGCAATGGATTCCCAGATTGAAACGCTTCTCGTTGACCACCAGGGTCTCATCCACGGCGGAAAGAAGGAGGTACCTGTCTCCTCCGAAACGGTCAAGCGTCACGGCCAAAAGTCCATGATAACGCCTTGTATTGCAACCTATTATACTAGTATTGCAATAAGCTCCCGTCTTGTTGGACCCGAGGATTTCCCTCTTGAGCGAATACCCGAGATTTACAAGCTCGTCCTTGTTGAATTTTAAAAAAGCCATATCAACTTTTAACTTTCTTCAATACAACGGCGCATCTGCTGGGCAGATACAGCGACAATTGATTTTCTGTTGTTACGTGCGATTCTCCGGACTGAAGCCTGGAAAAACCACCATACTCCGCTTCATCCGAATTGAATTCCATCCTGTATTCACCTTCCGGCGCCCGGAAGCGGAAATTCTCGAAAGATGCGTTCGGATTGAAATTAAATGCAAAGATAGTATTTCCGCGGCCGAAAATCAATACTTTACGTTCCTCATCAACATAAAGTTGACGCAAAGGGAAGGACAGGAGATTCTCCCGGACCGAATATGTAACCATGGTTCTGTCGAAATTCTCCAGGCCTTCATATCTCAACGACTTGTTGTCAGGAAGAGACCACTGCCGTCTCGCGTATTTGAAGGACCATCCGTTCCCCTCCCTGGGAAAATCAATCCATTCGGGATGCCCGAATTCATTGCCCATGAAATTGAGGTATCCTCCCCCGGACGTGGCAAGAGTCACCAGACGTATCATCTTATGAAGGGCGACCCCCCTGTCCACAAGAAGATTCCGGGAATCCTTCTCCATACCGTAATACATTTCCTTGTCCACGAGGCGGAAGATTATCGTCTTGTCTCCTACCAGGGCCTGATCGTGACATTCCGCGTAGGAGATGGTACTTTCATCCTCCCTCTTGTTGGTAAGTTCATACCACATCCCACCCATAGGCCATTGTTCATCGGACAGTTCCTTTATCCACTTTATCCAATGGTCCGCTATGCCCATGGCCATACGGAAGTCGAATCCCACGCCGCCGGCCTCGAAAGATGCCGCCAGTCCGGCCATGCCGCTCATATCCTCCGCTATGGTGAAAGCATCCGGATTGATTTCGTGAATCAGCATATTGGCCAGGGCAAGGTAACTTACGGCATTTTCATCCACGCCGTTGTCGAAATAAAGCGAATAATCACCGAAATCCCTGCCGAGACCATGATTCCAATACAACATGGAAGTCACTCCGTCAAAACGGAAACCGTCAATATGATATTCCTCCATCCAGTACTTGCAGTTGGCAAGCAGGAAGTACTTGACCTCATCCTTGCCATAGTCAAAACACCTTGACCCCCAGGCCGGATGATAGCCCTGGGGCCCCTTGTAGAAATACAGGTCTTCGCTGCCGTCGAAGCGGCTCAGACCTTCCTGCTCGTTCATTACGGAATGCGAATGGACTATGTCCATAATCACGGCTATGCCCATTCCGTGCGCATCGTCAACCAGAGCCTTGAATTCCTCGGGAGTTCCGAAACGGGAGCTCAAGGCAAAGAAGTTGGAAACCTGATACCCGAAAGAGCCATAGTAGGGATGTTCCTGCAGAGCCATTATCTGGAGCGTGTCATATCCGAGAGACTTGACGCGGGGAAGCACCGTGGTCCTGAATTCATCGAAAGAGGCAACGCCCTCCTTCTCGGAACTCATGCCTATGTGACATTCATAAATGAAAGGATGGAGCCTTTTCCCGGGTGAGGGGTTCTTCCACCTGTAAACCGCAGACGGATTCCATACCTGAGCGCTGAAAATCTTGGTCTCCGGATCCTGTACGACGCGCGTGACATACGCCGGAAGACGCTCCGCTCCCCCGCCACGCCATTCTATCCACAACTTGTAAAGATTTTCGTGGGAAAGGAACATCAGCGGGACACGCAGCTCCCAGTTTCCTCCACCGACGGGTTTGAAGGAGTACGCCCCGGTCTTCTTCCAATTGTTGAACTCCCCTATAAGATATATTCTCGTAGCTCCGGGGGCCCACTCGCGAATCACCCATTCCTTTCCTTCGATGTGGAGGGGATAGAATATATGATTGTTGACAGCAAGGCTCAAGGGACCGTCCCCGGCCAGTTTCTTCCTGTCGGCCAGGATTTTTCCGTGTCTGTTGTCTATCGCAGCCCTGAAGGGTTCAAGCCACGGGTCAGTATCGTAAATCTTGCCTGCCATCTCTATTTCTGTCTGCAGAAAATCTGTACCGGACACCCTGTAAGGTTGAAGTTCCTGCGCAGCTGGTTTTCCAGAAAACGCTTGTAGGGATCCTTCACATACTGGGGAAGATTGCAAAAGAAAGCGAATGCTGGAAATTTTGTGGGAAGCTGGGTGATATACTTCACCTTTACATACTTGCCCTTCCATGCAGGAGGGGGAGTTTCCTCTATGACGGGCAGCAGGGCCTCGTTAAGCCTTGCTGTGGGGATTTTCCTGGAGTAGTTCGCATACACTTCCGTTGCGGCGTCAAGCACGTCCTGAATCCTCTGCATCTTAAGAACCGAGGTAAAGATGATGGGTATGTCATCAAACGGAGCCAGCCGCGCCTTGAGCCCGATGGTATACTCCTTGAGGGTGTTGGAGTCCTTGATGAAAAGGTCCCACTTATTGACTACCAGAACGCAGGCCTTGCGGTTCTTGATGATGAGGTTGAATATGTTCATGTCCTGAGCCTCCATTCCCACAGTGGCATCTATCATCATTATGCAGACATCGGAATGCTCTATCGCCCTGATGGAGCGGAGAACGGAATAGAACTCGAGGTCTTCGTGCACCTTGCCCTTCTTCCTGATTCCCGCGGTGTCGACAAGCATGAACTCATGACCGAACTTGTTGTAATAAGTCTCTATCGCATCTCTGGTGGTGCCGGCCACCGGAGTGACGATATTCCTGTCGACTCCAAGCAGGGCATTGGTCAGGGAAGATTTCCCCACGTTAGGCTTGCCCACTATGGTAATCCTCGGAAGTCCGGCGTGCGTGTCTTCAGTCACGGTCTCCTCGGGAAGTTCCTTCACGACCGCGTCAAGCAGGTCTCCCGTCCCCCCGCCGTTGGCCGCGGAAATACCGTACACCTCACCCAGGCCCATGGAATAGAACTGGTAAGTATCGTACATTTTCTCTCCCGTGTCCACCTTGTTGACGCAGAGGATTACAGGTTTCTTCGTCCTTCGGAGGACATCGGCGATTTCCGCATCATAATCGGTGATACCCGTTGACGCCTCAACCATGAACAGCACGAGATCAGCCTCGTCGATTGCAATCTGCACCTGATCACGGATGGCCGACTCGAACACGTCGTCGGAGTTCGAAGTGTATCCTCCCGTATCCACTACGGAAAACTCCCTCCCGCACCACTCACAACGTCCGTAATGGCGGTCCCTGGTGACTCCGGATATATCATCAACTATAGCCTGACGCATTCCCACCAGGCGGTTGAAAAGGGTTGACTTGCCGACATTAGGCCTTCCGACTATGGCTACCAGACTCATACAAACTGCAATCTTTACAAGCGTCACTGAATTTCCCGGAACAGTGCTTTCCGTGTAATGCGGCATCTTCGTCCTTGAAACAGCGGATGCCTCTTTTCTTCATTTCCTCGTTGGAGCCGACATCGTACTTGGGGAATTCCTTCTTGCGGAAAACGATGTTGAAACACATCCCGAACACCCCCAGCAGCAGGACAGCGGCAGCAACCAGAAAAGTAGTCATGATATACTAGATGAATTCCGTGCTGACGGATTCATAGTTATAAACCTTGTCAATGATGGAGGCGAACACTTCCGTCATGGATACGATCCTGATCTTGGGATCTCCTATCAGTTCCGGATGGGGCACGGTGTCGGTAATGTATATCTCTTCCATAACCGAATCGTGAAGCCTCTGTACGGCGGGGCCGGAAAGAATTCCATGGGTGGCGCATGCGCGTACGCTCAGGGCTCCCTTCTCCTTCAGCACTTCCGCAGCCTTGCAGAGTGTTCCGGCGGTATCGATCATATCGTCGACAATTATGATATTCTTGCCCTCAACTTCACCGATGGCCTTGATTTCAGCCACCACGTTTGCACGGGCGCGGGTCTTGTGGCACAATACGACTCCGCAGTCCTCATCCTTTGTACTCAGAGCCTTTGCATACGACTGGGCTCTCTTCGCGCCACCCATGTCGGGAGCGGCGATCGCAAGATTCTCGAAATGCCTGCTCCTGATATAGGGGATGAACACCTTGCTTGCATATACGTGGTCCACGGGAATATCGAAGAATCCCTGAATCTGGTCAGCATGGAGGTCGCAGGTCATGACCCGGTCAGCGCCGGCGGCCCTGAGAAGATTCGCGACGAGCTTTGCCCCTATGGCAACACGGGGACGGTCCTTCCTGTCCTGACGCGCCCAGCCGAAATACGGAATCACCGCTATGACCTTGTCTGCAGAAGCGCGCTTTGCCGCGTCGATGGAAAGAAGCAGTTCCATAAGATTGTCTGCGGGCGGAACCGTGGACTGAATGAGGTAAACTGTGGCGCCACGGACGCTTTCGGCAAATCTGGGCTGGAACTCTCCGTCACTGAAAGGAGTGACTTCAAGTTCTCCGAGATGGCAGGGGGCCTCCTCGGGCGACATTTTGTTGTTCAGATAATCGACGACCTTGCGTGCAAAATCCCTCGAGGCTCTGCATGCAAATACTTCCATACGATGGCTGTGGTACATAACTAACTATTATTCAATAAACTTTGTATATAATCCAGAATTTCATCCCTTCCGCGTCCGTCCTGTGATGAACTGCAGAACATAGGAGGAAGTTCCTCCCATTCCTGAAGAAGCAGTTCCTCGTCTCTCCGGATCTGCGCGGCCAGCACATTGGGGCCCTGTTTGTCACATTTGGTGAAGATGATTGCGAATGGGATACTGTTCTCGCCAAGCTCGGCAAGGAAGTCCATGTCCGTCCTGCCTATATCGTGACGGGAATCGATGAGCACAAAAAGCTGTACGAGATCTTCGGAGAAATAAACGTAATCCCTGACCGCGGCTGCGAGGGCCTCCTGGCCCTGCCGGCTCATCTTTGCATATCCGTATCCGGGCAGATCCACAAGATACCAGCTTCTGTTCACTCTGAAATGGTTTACAACCTTTGTCTTTCCGGGAGTGGAAGAGGTCATCGCCAGTTTCCCGTTCCGGCACAACATATTGATGAGAGAGGATTTGCCGACATTCGATCGCCCGATGAAAGCAAATTCAGGCAATCTGTCCTTAGGCTTCTGAGAAACCCTTGTGCTGCTCCCGGCAAAAACGGCCTCAAGAATCTTCATAAGACGGAATAGAATAAATCACACAAAGATAGTAAATCTTTGATTAATTATCCAGAGCGCTCCGCCGGGGATATTGAATGGAGAAGCAGGCTCCGCCAAGAGAGAAGGAACGGCTGTAGGCTATAGTGGCGCCGCAGCGCTCCAGGACGCTTCTGGAAATGGCAAGGCCGAGCCCGCTGCCACTGTTCTTGGTCGTGAAATTGGGATTGAAAAGCTTGTCCAGATTGGCCTCGTCCACACCCGGGCCGTTGTCTTCGAAAACAATGTCGTAGAATCCGTCCCTGATGGAATTCCTGAGAGAAACCCTGACGACCCCCTGCCCCGAGCCATCCGGACGGAGTTCAAGCGCCTGGACGGCATTGTTCAGAAGATTTACGAAAACGCGGGTAAGCTGAGGTTTGGGACCCGTGGTGCACGCTCCTTCCAGACCGAAATACTCGAAACTGATATCCTCCCTGTTGTCGTACATTGAAATCTCACTTTGCAGAAGTTCGTCCAGATTTATTTCGGAGTATTCCTGGGAATACAGTCTTGCGAAAGTGGAGAACTCATCCGCAGTCTCGGTGAGTATATCTATATGCTCCAGAATCACTCTGCTCACATCATCGAATTTCTCCTGCCAGCCCGGCTCTCCCTTCATCTTGAGCCTCATCAGCCTCTGAAGCTGAAGTTTCATGGGAGTAAGAGGATTCTTGATCTCGTGCGCAACCTGACGGGCCATGCCGCTCCACGCCTTGTCACGCTCGGCCTGGGCAAGTTTCCTGGTACTTTCGGAGAGGTCTGTAACCATCCTGTTGTAAGCATCCACCAGGGAGGCCACCTCATCATCCCTTTCATATGTGATGTATTCCGGCGATTCAAGGTCTGCGGTCCGCATCTTGCCGCTCATCTCGCCCAAGGGTTTGAATATCATGTCCAGTATCTTCGTGGCCGCGAATCTCGAGAAGAAGAGAAGGATCAGGAAAAGCATTATGATTGTCATAAGATGCATCAGGGCATCCCTCTCGAAATCGTAGGTCTCTCCTCCTTCATAGGGAGAACATATTATAGCCAGGCTCCGGCCGTCAGTCCCCATCAGAGGAGCGTACATATAATAGCGTGATATTCCGTCACCGTTCTCCCTGCGTATATAATACCTCTTGTGATGTCGCGCGATGTTTTCGAATGCCTCCCTGTCCATCCTGCTTCCGGGAATGAATTCAAAATCCTGTCCTTCGCGCCGGGTCGTCATGATGAAGCGGCCGTCGGTGGAATAAAGGATTATGTCGGAGCCGCTGCTGCGCGCAACATTCTGAAGATATTCCATCATCACGGGAGCCTTGATGTCACGCACATCGTCAACGCCCTTGATTTCATTCTGAAGCATCAACTGGACAGAGCCGATCTTGTCCGACATTATGGTGTTGAGGTTCGCGTTGTTGCGCTCATATACAAAGAACACGCTCACGGTAGCCATAATCACAAGTGCAAGGATCAGGGAAATCATCACAACCCAGGTGATCCTGGTCTTGTAGAAACTCTGCTGACCGGTCTTCCCTGCCGAATGCATGGACAGCAGAGAAAGGAGCATGAAAAACAGCAAAGCCACGAAAACACCCTCAATGCAATAGTTTCCGAAAGATGTGACAGGCCTGGAAATAATGACCACCTCATCTTCAGACACAGTGTTGTAGAAATGCGTATATCCCTCGTATACAGGACCTGTCAGGCCTTTTTCCAATTTGGTTGGGTATGCATAACTGCCTCTGAAGTGCAGGAGTTCCGAATTCCGGTAACGGGCATAGGAGTAACTTGAAGGCACGAAACCTTTATCCCTGTTGGTCATCTTCGGTTCAAGTTCCACAATAAGTCTCGCAAGTCCGTATGTGCCATGATAATACAGGAAAACACCCTCATAACGCGGCTGTCCGTCCAAGTCACAATATAGAAAACGGCTGTTCTCGAAGACAGGCACACCGTCCTTCACCTTACGGTTGCACATCGAAATCTTGGCATATGGAGTGTCATCGTTCAGCACATAAACCGAGATATTATAATCCTGAGCTATCCTGAACAGATACTTCTCGGCAATCAGGTTCTGTATGGTGCTCTCCGTTCCCTGCACGAAACACAAAGGGGAAATGACATAATCCCCGGCTATCTGCGGTTCCACCCGCTTCAACTGCATTTCAAGCGAGACATCCCTGTCCACGGCCAGCATGTTGGCCCATACTTCGGCTCTTCCCTGCTCCTTGCCAAGAGCCAGCGACGACACAACCGAAACAAAGGATACAGAAACCAGGAGAGAAACGGCCACCCTTCCCCTGACGGACAGGACATCGGACCATTTCCGCATGAATTCGGGAAGCAGGGGCTGCATCATCTGAATCACCAGAGGGATGCTGACCAGCATGGAAAGGAACGAAGCGTAAACCACAACGGTCCACCATGAAATATCCGAAAGATTATAAATGTCCAGACATATGTTGGAGTTCTGTATGATACTCCTGAGAGCCACATATGAATAAACAGTTATCGCGGCTATGGAAGCCAGTCCAGCCAGCAGCGCGAGAACTGCGGACCTTCTTCCGACAATCCGCCCCATGGCATCCGAACGCACGATATACAGGGCCACAGACAGCAGCAGGACCGCAAGGTTTACGATGACCACGGCGCCCAGGGAATACAGCACGGATCCGCCGGCAAAGAGGACCGGAGAGAATATGTCATAATTTTCCCCGGCCAGATAGCCCCAGCAATACATCGAGGCCATCATAAGCAGAAGGAACAGAGCCACCGGGATAAAAGATTTGAATGTCCTCCGCGATTCCAGGAACAGCATCGCCGAAACCGCCAGCAGGGCGAAGGCAATCCATACCAATCCGGCATCCGCCAATGCACTTCGTGAAAGCACCTCGTACTGAACGGTGAACTGGGGCCTTCCATCTATCCTGACGGCACTGCCGCTGTCGTATGAAAGCGGCTTTATAGAAAAATTCCTTCCAAGGTGAAGACGGCGGTTAACTCCGTTGTAAGACCTTGTATCCAGGGTGTTCTTTATTTCAAGACCTATGATTGTACGGCTGTTGCCTTCAATAAAAGACTGGGCGAGGTACCATTTGGGACCAAGATTGACGAACTCCAGAGAATCGGATATCTGTGCAAGAGGATATCTCAACGGCATTCTTGAGTTCCGGAGTCCGGGAATAATCACCCTCGGACTGATGTCATCATCTATGACAGGGAAAGTGTTTTCCCAAGAAATCAGGGAATCCCTTCCGTACCGGTATATGACCATATCCGACGGCAGAGTTCCCTTTCCTTCCTGATCCGCTCTGGACCGAAGCATCGACAGCCTCCGCTCTATACGCTTTTCAATTCTTCGCGCCGCATAAGCGGTGTCCGCCGGATTGGGCAGGGAAGTCATGGAGAACAGAAAAACTATAAGCCCCACCACGGCCAGAAGCAGGGATATTCTTATTCTTATTTCAGGAATCCTTTTCATTCGTGATGGTAAGGTTCACCTTTCAATATCGTAAATGCCCTGTACAACTGTTCAACAAAGACGGCTCTGACCATCTGGTGGGAGAAAGTCATTCTGGAGAGCGAAAGCATGGAATCAGACCTTTCATAAACCTGTTGGGAGAATCCGTATGCTCCTCCTATGACGAAAACCATATCCCGACCTCCTCGGGCCATCACCTCTTCCAGTTTGCGCGCAAACTCAACGGACCGGTATTCCTTTCCGCGCTCATCCAGAAGTATGACATTGTCGGAAGGACGGACATTCTTGAGTATGAGTTCGCCCTCCCTGAGCTTTATCTGGTCCCTGGTCAAGGAAGATACATTCTTGAGTTCGGGAATTTCCAGCATTTCGAACGGCACGTAATGGCGCAGTCTGGACACATAGGAGGAGAGCCCTTCGGCCACCCACCCTATATCGGTTTTCCCTACTGTCAACAGAATGATTTTCATTATAATGCAAATATACTACGATGGCTCGTTTTTTGCAAAGATCAGACCTTTGTATGAGAAATTTCAAGAAAATTCCAGTGATTCTCGTCTTTTCCGCGATTTGTGCCGTAATGTCAGCCCAGAACAGCGGATATGACGTTTTCACCCCCATAGGGAAATATCTCTCACAAGGAAATTCCGAAGCTCTTTCCGCCTGGTTCGCAGACAACATTGACATTACCATATTGTCGAGGGAAAGCACTGCAAGCCGCTCCCAGGCCAGACAGATAGTCAAGGCCTTTTTCGACAACTACTCTCCGAGAAATTTCACAATATCACATACAGCCGACCAGAAAAGAATGAAATACGCCCTCGGCGTATTGACTGCCGGGGGCGAAAGGTTCACCGTTACAATATTTGTCAACTGCAAGAATGACAACTACCGCATTCAACAGTTGAAAATACAGAGGATCTAGACTCTCTGTCCGTAAGAACGGTCGGTGGTGTTGACGGTTATCTTTTCTCCTGTCTCAATGAAGAGGGGGACCATAATCTTGGCACCGGTTTCAAGAGTGACCTCCTTGAGGGCTGATGTAGATGCGGTATTGCCCTTTACAGCAGGTTCGCTGTATGTCACCTCAAGAGTGACATAGGTCGGGAGCTCGCAGGTAAGGCAACGCTCCTCCTCACCGGTGACAAACATCATTTCAACGTGCTGTCCCTCTTTCATAAGGTCGGAATTGTCAACCACCTCCTTGGGGAGCTTGATCTGCTCGTAAGTCTCTTCATGCATGAAGTTGAAACCATCCTCCTCTGCATAGAGGAACTGATAGGGGCGGCGCTCAACCTCTATTGTCTCTATCTTGGCGCCTGCCGTGAATGTATTCTCAAGAATGCGTCCGTTCTCAAGATTGCGGAGCTTGGTCTTCACGAATGCGGGACCCTTTCCAGGTTTCACATGCTGGAACCATACAATCATACAGGGTTTCTCGTTAAACTTAAGATAAAGACCGTTTTTAAAATCAGCTGTTGTTGCCATAATATTTAATTGTTTGATTATCTGTCTGTGAATATCACACAAAAGTAAGAAAATGCCTTAACTATTGCAAATTTTCTATAATCCGGGCCACCCTTTCAAGAAGCCAGCCCGGGGTGGATGTGGCTCCGCTCACACCGACGAAATCTTCAGCATTGAACCACTGGCTCTGCAAGTCTTTTTCCGAACTTACGTTATACGTCCTTACATTGTATGTCCTGCAAAGGTCCGACAATACTTTCCCGTTGGAGCTCTGCCTCCCCGTGACGAAGACAACCACATCATGCTCCTTTGCAAAACCGATGAGTTCACTGTAACGGTGGGCCACCTGCTTGCATATCGTATTGTGGACATGCAGCCTGGCATTCCGGCCGAGGGCATCGCCAAGGAATTCACACAACGAGGCGAATTCCTCGGGGCTTTTCGTTGTCTGGGAAAATATGGAAACATCCTTTTCCACACTGAGCAGTCCCTTGTCAAGCACGTCCCGCAACTGGGAGATATTTTCAACGACAAAAGCGTTTCCCTTTACCTGGCCGACAAGCCCGAGCACCTCCGGATGTCCCACTTTCCCGAATATCACAATCTGATGTCCGGCATTGAAGGTGTCCCTTATGTCTTTCTGAAGTTTAAGAACTACGGGACAGGTGCAGTCTATTATCCTGAAACCTTTAGATCCGGCCTTGGCATAAACCTCGGGAGGTTCTCCGTGAGCCCTCACCATAAGCACTTCGCCGGCAGCGTCTTCTATCTGATCCAGATCCGACTTGTCCAGAGGGACAAGCCCTTCGGACTGAAGCCTTTCAAGTTCTTCTTCATTGTGCACCACAGCCCCAAGGGAAAACATCTTTCCCCCGTTGGCATGCAAATAATCCTCAGCTGTCTTGATGGCCCTTATCACTCCCCCGCAGAAGCCCGATCCGGCGTCAATCTCCACCTTAATCATCTGATTCCGAATTTTCCTTGAATCAAACCTTGAACCCAGGCTATCTCCTCTTCAATTGTCATATCGGAGTTGTCCAGGACAAAAGCATCCTCTGCCTTTCTCAGCGGAGAAGTCTCCCTGTGCGAGTCCAGATAATCCCTTTCACGCAAGTTGCTTACCACTTCCTCGAACACCGGCATCTCTCCCCTGGCAACAAGTTCATCATACCTGCGCTGGGCCCTGACCTTGATTGACGCCGTCATGAATATCTTGAGCCCCGCATCCGGGAACACGGTAGTTCCTATGTCGCGGCCGTCCATGACCACCCTGCCATTCTCGGCAAACTGATGCAGTTTGCGGTCTACGTACGAACGCACGAAAGGGACAGCCGACACGGGGCTGACCTGCGCCGAAACTTCCATTGTACGGATCTGGTTCTCAATACACCTCTGTCCCATATATGTCCTGTTGCCGTTGTCAAAGTGAAGGTCAAGACTAAGAAGCTCGTTGCTGAGCCTCGGATTTACGGAGTTTACACGGTTGATAAGTCCCTCCTCCTGGGCGAAAAGCGTCACCCCGCGGTATAACGCACCGGAATCCAGATAGGTAAAACCGAACCTGGCCGCAACTTTCTTTGCAAAGGAACTCTTTCCTGTAGAAGAATATCCGTCGATGGCGATGATAATATCAGGGACGTCCATATTCAATATCTTTTTTGCGAAGTTAAGTATTATTTTTTTAACTTTGGCAAAAATTAACGGGGCATTAGCTCAGCTGGTAGAGCGCCAGGTTCGCAATCTGGAAGTCGGGAGTTCGAGTCTCCTATGCTCCACACTATCATTTTGATATGAAGATTCTTGTAATTGACGACGAGAGGGCCATCCGCAACTCGCTGAAAGAGATTCTGAGCGACGAGGGATATTCCGTAGAAACGGCCGAAGACGGCGTCGCCGGGTTGGATCTGAGCCGGAAAGATCATTACGACATCATTTTCTGCGACATAAAAATGCCTAACATGGACGGCCAGGAATTCCTGAACAGGGCAGTTGGGGAAGGCATCGATTCTGCAGTGGTAATGATATCGGGGCACGGAGACATAAACACCGCAGTCAACTGTATAAAGAAGGGAGCGTTTGATTTCATAGAAAAGCCGCTGGACCTCAACAGGATTCTCATTACCATAAAGAATGCGACCGACAAAGTTTCCCTCACCACCCAGAACAGGGTTCTGAAGAAGAAGGTGTTCGGACAGGATATGATCGGGGAGTCCGAAGCCATGAAGCACATACACGAAATGATAGGCAAGGTGGCAGCCACGGAAGCGCGTGTGCTCATAACGGGGCCGAACGGTTCCGGCAAGGAACTAGTTGCCAGGAATCTGCACCTCCAAAGCGCCCGCAATGCCATGCCTTACATCGAGGTCAACTGCGCCGCCATTCCGGGAGAGCTTATCGAAAGCGAGCTTTTCGGCCACGAGAAAGGGTCTTTCACTTCTGCCGTCAAGCAGCATAAGGGAAAGTTCGAGCAGGCCGACGGAGGCACCCTCTTTCTGGATGAAATAGGAGACATGAGCCTTGCGGCCCAGGCGAAAGTCCTCAGGGTTCTTCAGGAGAAGAAACTGTCCAGAGTAGGTTCCGACAAGGATATAGAAGTGGACGTGCGGGTCATTGCAGCCACGAACAAGGACCTGAAGGCTGAAATAGCTAAAGGGAATTTCAGGGAGGACCTGTATCACCGGCTGAGCGTCATAGTCATAAGCGTACCGGCGCTCGATGAGAGAAAGGATGACATCCCCCTGCTTATCGACTATTTCACGGAACAGATAAGTTCAGAAAGCGGAATGTCACGTAAGACCTTCAAAAAGGAAGCGGTGAAAGCCCTTCAGGACAAGGCATGGACAGGAAATGTCCGTGAATTGAGAAACGTTGTGGAAAGACTTCTTATTCTCGGGGATTCCGAAATTTCACTCCAGAACGTCAAAGACTACGTTCTTTAAGAAGTTTGGCCCTGTATTCAGCTTCAGCCCTCTCTACGGAGACAGACCTCTTCAGAATGAATCCGCTTCCCAGATATTTGGTACGGACATCCTCATCTTCGGCAAGAGCCTTCGGGGTTCCCTGCTGCAGAATGGTGCCTTCGTAAAGAAGATACGCCCTGTCTGTAATGGCAAGCGTTTCTCCCACGTTGTGGTCGGTGATAATCACTCCAATGTTTCTGTACTTGAGTTTTGCAATTATGTACTGAATATCCTCGACGGCAATCGGATCAACTCCCGCAAAAGGCTCATCCAGAAGGATGAACTTGGGATCTATGGCAAGCGCCCTCGCTATCTCGCAACGCCTTCTCTCGCCTCCCGACAGCTGGATGCCCAGACTCTTGCGCACCTTGGACAGGTTGAACTCATCTATCAGATCCTCAAGGTGAGCCTGGCGCTCTTCCTTCGTCATCGAACTCTTAAGCTCCATAACGGACATGATGTTGTCTTCAACCGAAAGCTTGCGGAATACCGATGCATCCTGCGGGAGATAGCCTACCCCCTTCTGCGCGCGCATATACATGGGAAGTCCCGTAAGTTCCTCATCGTCAAGGAAGACACGTCCCTCATTCGGCGTAATCTGGCCCGTAATCATGTAGAAGCTCGTGGTCTTTCCCGCTCCGTTAGGGCCGAGGAATCCCACAATCTCTCCCTGATTCACTTCCATGGACACACCCTTCACAACGGTGCGCACACCATATTTCTTTACAAGATTTTCACAACGAAGTTTCATAACTATTTAATTTCCAGGCCAAGGTCTATAACAAGATCCTTAACGTCAGCATTCTTGGACATCAAGTCCTCCGCCTTTTCGGCAGGCATATAAATTTTCACCTCCTGTTCCTCTTCCGGAACCACCGTGGGACAAAGGCGTATTCCGCCGCAGCCGAGCATCGAGCGGAACTTTGTTTCAAGACCGCGGAGCACCTTTTCCTCTATCCACTTTTTCTGCGCCTCATTAGTCACGTAGAAATCCAGACATTTGCATCCGTCCTCCTCCCTGAATTCCACCTTGGCGTTGGACAGGGCGTTTGCAAGCCTGGGCTGGCTTATCCCCGATGCAAGCTCCTTCCATTTCCCGGTTATCTCATCTTCGGACGGGAACGCTCCGGGCACAGGTTCCTCCTCTTTTCTGACTTCTTCCTTCTTTTCCTCCATAAGGGATGACAAAGAAAGGGAGGCTCCCGACAGAGGCCTTACGGCACGTCTGGGAGATGCAGGTTCGCGCTTCGGTTCAGGTTCCTGCTTGGGCATCTCCTTCGGTTCCGGATTCGCAGGGCGTTCCACCTTCGGAGAAGATTCGGTCGCAGCTGCACCCGCAGCCTTCATGCTGTCATCAGGCGCCCCGGCAAGAAAACTGAGTTTCATCAGCGCATATTCTATGTGAAGCCTCTGATTGGCCGCCGCCCGATAACCTGCCTCACACTGCGAAGTTATTCCAAGAGCGTCATACAGGAACTTTACGGAACACCTGCCGGCCTGCTCCCGATATCTGGCTCTCAGAGAATCAGGCATGTCCAGAAGGGACTCCAAACCTCCTGTACGGCTTACCAGAAGGTCTCTCAGATGAGAACTTATGGCGGACACGAAGTGAAGGGCATTGAAACCCTTGGAAAGAATTTCGTCGAATGTCAGAAGGGCGTCGGCATAATTCCTTGTGAGGAATGCATCCACAAGCTTGAAACCGTATTCGTAATCGAGCACGTTGAGATTGCGGATGACATCTTCGTACCTGACCTCCGTTCCGCAGAATGCAACCGTCTGGTCGAATATCGTAAGCGCATCACGCATTGCCCCGTCGGCTTTGTGCGCGATGATATGGAGAGACTCGTCGTCGATGGTGATGTTTTCCTTTCCGGCTATGTCCCTGAGGTTCCGGACTATGTCGGGAATGCTTATCCTGTTGAAGTCATAGGTCTGGCACCTGCTCAGAATAGTGGGTATTATCTTGTGCTTCTCGGTGGTTGCCAGAATGAAGATTGCGTGAGCGGGTGGTTCTTCCAGGGTCTTGAGGAAAGCATTGAATGCAGACTGGGTGAGCATATGGACCTCATCTATGATGAAAACCGAATACTTGCCGACCTGGGGAGGCACCTGGACTTTCTCCATAAGCGCCTTTATATCTTCCACACCGTTGTTGGAAGCCGCATCAAGCTCATGTATGCAGTATGACCGCCCTTCCTGGAATGAAAGGCAGGATTCGCACTTGCCGCAGGGTTCCATCCCGGAGGAAGGGTTGGAACAGTTGATTGTCTTTGCAAAAATACGGGCGGCGCTGGTCTTGCCGACTCCGCGTGGGCCACAGAAAAGATAAGCGTGAGCGAGTTTGCCACGCAGTATGGAGTTCTTCAGGGTCCTGGCAATATTATCCTGACCTATAAGACTTTCAAAAGAATCCGGACGATACTTCCGCGCTGAGACAATATAATCTGACATATTTCACAAATGTAATGAAATAATTCAGTTTTGCCATATTTTGCATATCTTTGACATAACACAAGATATAGACAGAACATGAGAAGAATAAATTTTGTCATTTTGCTTCTGTTCGTGAGCATCTGTACCGTTGCGCAGGGCCGGAAACAGTTGGACAGCCTGCAATACATCCTGCCGGAATTCAGCCAGGGCGCCGTGATTTTCTCCGACAAGCAGATCAGCAGCGGGATGCTGAACATTTCCCCGCTTGACCAGTCGGTCTACTGTATTTCCGGGAAGGACACCCTTTATGCGGAAGGCAACCCGAATGTCATAAGAGTTAGCGTCTCGGGAAGATCATTCGTGAAATGGAATGATTCCTTCATTGAAATCATCCTGGAAAAGGGCAATACCGGGGTCGGCATTATCCGAAAGACACTCAAGGTGAACAATGTCAGGGCGGGAGCCTATGACATGAACTCATCCACCTCCTTCGCAAAGACATATTCCGTCAATGCCAGTTCCGGGACTCTCCATAATCTGACTATAGATGACCCCCGGAACTATGTTTACACGAAAACCCCCTACCTGTTCATCAACGGCAAGTATTACCGCGTAAGCAAAAAATCATTTGAGAAACTGTTCCCAAAACTGAAGGACTTCATAGAAAGCGTATGGGAGGAGCGCAATGTGGGCGCAGCTGACATTGCGGCAGTCATTTCTTTCTATAACGAACTCCAACAGAAATAGCAGGGTATAATTCCAAACTGTGGACTCATGAAAAATCAACTGAAAGTCATTTTTACCGTTATCCTGTCCGTGTCAATGTCATTGACTGCGGGAGGGCAGGCAAAGGTTTACACAAGGAAGGTCCTGATGGAGGACTTTCACATAAAGACCGCCAAGATGCTCATAAACCCGAATTCCACCCTTGACCTCGCCCTCAAGACAGAAATCACGAGCAGATGGAGGGTTTCTCCGTATGAATTCTGCACCCGGGAGGAATATGCGGCAATAAGCCAGGACAACAGTTTCTACTGCATGCGCATTGCCAGTGACCAGGGAGTGGAGTTCCTTGTTCTTGAGAAATGCGGAAAGGAAAAGGATCCCGACACCTTCAAGCGTTCCTTCGAAGTTGTGAGGATACCCCTGTCTGCAGAGGACAGCCCGAACGGAAACGAGATATTCCTGCTTGGAGCATATGTGGATTTCATCCAGAGCTTTGCCGAGGAAGCCATGGTCTCTGACCGCGTCGGCTACACCGGACTTGCCAACTACCGCTTCCGCAGCCTCAAGGGAAAAACCATTTACATGAATGAAGATGACATTCCCGACATTCTGGAACAGGGGAAGGAAGATGCGCTGCTGGCAGTATGCGTAGCGCCGGTACAGGCCGGCCCCAAGACAAGATGTTACAAGATGCTCATCTCCGCCGACACCCACGAACTTTTCTATTATTCAAGCGACAAATATAAAGGAGACAAGAACAAATTCTTCAGCGAAAAGGAGATTAAAGAATTCGAGTTGCGTAATGCCGTCATCATCAGATAAATACGTTGACAGCCACAGTTCCCTGCCGTCAGAGGTTCTGGACTGGCTGGAAAAACAGACCAACATCCGCACCAATTACCCCAGAATGCTTTCAGGAAAGAATCAGGGGGAACTCCTGAAACTTCTGGTGGAAATAAGCGGGGCCAGCCGTATCCTGGAGATAGGAGCGTTCACAGGCTATTCCTCCTGCTGCATGGCACTCGGCCTCCCGGAAGACGGACATATCGACACCCTGGAAATAAATGATGAGTTGGAAGACCTCATGAGGGAAGCCTGGAGCAGAGCAGGAGTGGAAGGAAGAATCAGCCTCCACATCGGAGATGCGAAAGCCACCCTGGCGAAGTTCAGGGAAGAAGGCAGACGCTTTGACTTTGCGTTCATCGATGCCAATAAAAGGGAGTATTTCCAATACTACGAACTCCTGTTCGATATGATAGAGCCCGGAGGCCTCATTCTCGCTGATGACGTCCTATGGGACGGAAAAGTTTATGCGGAGCCACTCCCAACGGATGCCCAGACCAGAGGCCTTGTGGAATTCAATGACAGAATAGCGGACGACCCCCGTGCGGAGGTCGTCATACTGCCCATAAGGGACGGAATATCAATTATTCGGAAACGCCTTTGAGAGTTATCCTATCTGAGCGCCGTTGGCAAGGACTTCCTGAGGTGTTATGAACCTCATCTTCCCGTCTCCCTGCTTTGCCATCAGGATCATTCCGTGGCTTTCGATTCCGCGTATGACTCTGGGCTTGAGATTGGCAAGAATGCAAATCTGCCTGTTCACCATTTCTTCCGGCGAGTAATACTCGGCGATTCCGGAGACTATGACTCTCTTGTCCATACCCGTGTCTATGGTGAGTTTCAGGAGTTTGTCTGTCTTTGGAACCTTGACGGCTTCCAGCACCGTGGCTGTACGGATATCCATTTTCTCGAAATCCTCAAAGGTGCATTCCTCTTTCTGGGGAGCAACCTGTTTTGCCGCCTCAGCCTTTTCCTTTGCCTCACGCTCGGCCCTTATGGCATCAAGCCTTGCAAGCTGGGCATTGATGGCATCATCCTCTATCTTGGCGAAAAGGAGTTCCGCGTCGGCGAGCTGATGTCCGGAAGGAAGAATCGAAGGACGTCCGAGGATTTCCCAGTCCAGACAGTCAAGAGCAAGCATTATCTTAAGTTTCTCCGCGGCAAACGGAGTGAACGGTTCAAACGCAATGGCAAGGTCAGCGCATATCTGAAGTGATATGTTGAGTATTGTTGCCGTCCTCTCCATATCGGTCTTTGCGACTTTCCAAGGTTCAGTATCCGAGATATACTTATTTCCGGCACGGGCAATTGACATTGCATCCCTGAGCGCTTCCCTGAATTTGTAATTCTCTATATTGCTTTCAATCGAAGCCTTCAACCTGGGTATCTCGGAAAGTACTTCCTTGTCTATGTCTTCAAGAGTCCCGCACGCAGGCACCCTGCCTCCGAAATATTTGTGAGTGAGCACCACGGCCCTGTTCACGAAGTTTCCGAATATAGCCACAAGCTCGGAATTGTTGCGGGTCTGGAAATCCTTCCAGCTGAAATCGTTGTCCTTCGTCTCGGGAGCATTCGCGGTGAGCACGTACCTGAGCACGTCCGCCTTTCCGGGAAAATCCTGAAGATATTCGTGAGCCCAGACAGCCCATCCGCGGGAAGTGGAAATCTTGTCTCCTTCCAGATTGAGGAACTCGTTCGCCGGAACGTTTTCCGGGAGAATATATCCGTCACCGTATGCCTTGAGCATAGCCGGGAACACAATGCAATGGAACACGATATTGTCCTTGCCTATGAAATGGACAAGTTTTGTGTCAGGAGACTTCCACCACTTCTCCCAATCGTCCGGAAGAAGTTCCTGTGTGTTGGAGATGTAGCCTATGGGAGCATCGAACCACACGTAGAGGACCTTCCCTTCGGCTCCTTCCACGGGAACGGGGACGCCCCATTCCAGATCCCTGGTCACGGCACGGGGCTGCAGGCCGCCGTCAAGCCAGCTCTTCACCTGCCCGTAAACGTTAGGACGCCATTCCTTGTGGCCTTCGAGTATCCATTCACGAAGCCACTGTTCATAATCCTGAAGGGGAAGATACCAATGGGTTGTCTTCTTCCTGATGGGCTCGGCGCCACTCAGCTTGGACTTCGGGTTGATGAGTTCCTCCGGACTGAGTGTTGAGCCGCACTTCTCGCACTGATCTCCATAGGCTCCTTCCGCACCGCACTTTGGACAGGTCCCTACTATGTATCTGTCTGCAAGGAATGTCTTTGCCTCCGGGTCGTAGTACTGCTCGCTTTCGCGGGTCACGAATTTGCCTTCATCATAAAGTTTCCTGAAAAAGCCGGACGCGTTCTTCGTGTGCACGTCGGAAGAGGTGCGGCCGTATATGTCAAAATCTATTCCGAAGCCTTTGAAAGACTCGTCTATTATCTTGTGATACCTGTCAACGATATCCTGGGGGCTGCAGCCCTGCTGCCTGGCCTTTATGGTGATGGGAACTCCGTGTTCATCAGAGCCGCATACATAGAGAACTTCACGCCCGCGCATGCGCAGATATCTCACATAAATGTCTGCAGGCACATATACTCCGGCCAGATGGCCTATGTGAACAGGTCCGTTTGCATAAGGCAAAGCGCAGGTCACCAGCGTTCTTTTGTAATTCTTGTCCATTATTATTTAAGTTTTTTTTCTCTACCCAGTATTTGTTTTATACGTCTCTGAGCGTTCTGAAGTTTCATCCACTCCTGCATTCTTGATGTCTGCTCCTCTATGGTTCCCTCATCCATTATACGCCTCAGACAGTCTATCCTGTCCTGGACGCGTCTCTCATTATATGCGAGAATGGCACGCGGAACATACACAACCAGCCAGGTTGACTTGGAAGTGAGCGCATTCTCAAAGGCTTGAACTGTAAGCTGATATTTCTCTGTCGAGAGTTCCACCGCCACAGCCGCAGCAGGCCTGTCGGGAGAATCCAGCAGATGTTTGACTATCTCGTCCTGTTCCATTCCCGTGTCATACATCTGCATATAAGCATCATATACCCTTGCATATACGGAATTTGCAAAGCGGCAGCCGTCAGACTCAAGCGCAGAACGTATGAAATCCGCCACCGTGGGCTTGTTCTCCTCACTGCCGGAGTAATATTCGGAATCACTTTCAAATTCAAGGAAATCACAACCGGATGTCAGAAGGAAGAACAGTATGTCCTTTTCCGCCTGAGCAAGCGTCCTGTTCTCAAGGACCGCGCTCTCCACATTCTCCTCCACATTCCTCTCCGGAGCGGAAGAGACTTCGGTGCCCGGCCTGACGGCAGAACGTGTACGCCTGGCCCGCTCGAAAAGGATGGACGATTCTATTCCGAACTTAGCCGCAGTAGAATCGACATAGACGGAGCGCTTGACCGGATCGGGGATCACGGCAATGGTATCGGCAATGTCGTTTATGAGATTGGCCTTCTTAAGCGGGTCTCCGGCCGCGTCCGAAAGCAGGAGTTCCGTCTTGAACGTGATGAAGTCCTTCTCTTTCGATTCAATGAAATTTTGCACTTCCTCAAGTGAATGGCTGCGGGAGAATGAATCGGGGTCCTCCCCGTCCGGAAGGAGGACTATCTTGACATTCAGCCCTTCTGCAAGAACCAGGTCTATTCCGCGGAGCGCCGCATGTATTCCGGCGGAATCTCCGTCATACATTATGGTCACATCATCGGTGAACTTATGGATAAGACGTATCTGTTCCACGGTAAGAGAGGTTCCGCAGGATGCAACCACGTTGCCTATTCCCAGCTGGTGCATCATTACCATATCCACGTTGCCCTCGACCAGTATGCATTTCTTCAGCCGCGCAATGTCAGACTTGGCGAAATACACCCCAAGCAAATTGCGGCTCTTGATATAGATTTCAGTCTCGGGAGAATTGACATACTTGGCAGGATTGTCGGAACGAAGCGTCCTTCCGCTGAACGCCACCACCCGCCCGCTCACGGAATGGATGGGGAACATCACCCTTTCGCGGAATTTGTCCACCACGCTGCCATCCTCCTTCTCCACGGCCAGACCGGCCGCAATCAGGTATTCCTCCTTGTATCCGGCGGCTCTTGCCGCATCAACAAGATCTCTTCGGCCGCCGGGAGCCCATCCCAGCCCGAACTTGCGTATCGTTTCGTCTTCCAGACCCCTGGAGCGGAAATAAGCATAACCCACACTCCGACCCTCTCCGGAAGAGAGCTGGCCGGCAAAGAATTTCTGAGCAAACTCGGAAACGAGCAGAAGACTTTCCCTTCTCTGCTTCAGGGCGATTTCTTCTGCGGACTCCTCCTTCTCAACCACCTCGATATTGTATTTCCTCGCGAGGTACTGCATTGCCTCGGAATACCCGCAGCGTTCGTGCTCCATCACGAAACCCACAGCAGAACCTGCTTTTCCGCATCCGAAACACTTGTATATGCCCTTTGACGGGGAAACGTAGAAAGACGGCGTTTTCTCGTTATGGAAAGGGCAGCACGCAACGAAATTGGCTCCGCGGCGCTTCAGCGTCACGAAGTCGCTTACAACCTCTTCGATCCGGGCTGTATCCAGAATGAGATCGATGGTTTCCTGAGGTATCACGATGCTATCTCACAAAGGAATTTCAGACGTACAAGACGGATTTCGTTTTCATAATAATCCGGTCCGAGAGCCTCCATCGCTTCGCTGACGCTGTCGGAAGTGGCTTCCGTTTTGAAATAATCGTATATTTCCTCGATTATGTCTTCGTCAAGGTTCTCCTCGATATAATAATCCAGATTCAGTTTCAGGCCGGAAGCTACTATCGCCTCTATCTCTGTCATGAGTTCCGGCATGTCCATTCCTCTGGCGGACGCTATGTCCTCGAGGGACATCTTCCTGTCTATGCTCTGTATTATGAAAGGCTTGTTGGCCGACTTGCTGGGGGTGGTTTTCACCACGAAATCATCGGGACGTTCTATTTCGTTCTCCTCCACATACTTCTTTATGAGGCTGATGAACTCCCCTCCGTACTTGTGAGCCTTTCCCTCACCCACTCCCTGGCAGTTCTTAAGCTCATCGAAAGTCTCGGGATACAGGATTGTCATATCCTCAAGCGCAGGATCGCCGAAAATAATCCAGGGCTGGAGATTCAGACGCCCGGACATGTTCTTGCGCAGGTCCTTCAGCATTGCAAGGAGGACAGGGTCTCCTCCTCCCCCTCCCTTCATCGCGGCGGCAGCCATCGCAGCCTCTTCCTCCTCATCATCGTCGGTGTCATTGCCGGACACGAAGACTCTGTCCTCAACGAGGCTGAGCTCCCATGGCTTCGAGAGGAATTCAAGGCCGAGATCTGTGACGTGGATGAGGCCGTAAGTCTCCATCTCCTTCGAAAGCAGTCTCGCAGTCAATCCCTGATGTATCACCGTGCACCAGAATTTTTCGGAATGCTCCTTACCTGATCCGAAGGAAGGCAGGGAATCGTGATGATATGACTTTATTATGGAATTTGTGACTCCGGCAAGGATATTCGCCAGATGATCCGTCTTGAAATGTTCCGGCAGGGAGAGCACAAGGTCAATGACCGTTTTCATTTCCTTTCTTCCGTCGAAACAAGCCTTGGGATGCAGGCAATTGTCGCAGTTGCCGCAGTTCTCTTCCGTGTACTCTTCCCCGAAATAGTTCAGGAGAAGTTTCCTGCGGCACTGGCCGGACTCGGCATACGCAACGACTTCGGAAAGGAGCTGGCGGGCAATCTCCTGCTCCGCCACGGGTTTTCCCTGCATGAATTTCTCAAGTTTCTGTATATCCTTGTAGCTGTAGTAGGCTATGCACTGTCCTTCCTGCCCGTCACGGCCGGCACGGCCTGTCTCCTGATAATAGCTCTCTATGCTTTTGGGAATGTCGTAATGAATGACAAAACGGACATCAGGTTTGTCAATACCCATTCCGAACGCAATTGTGGCCACAATGACATTGACCTCCTCCATCAGGAATTTGTCCTGATTTTCCGTCCTTATCTTCGCATCAAGCCCGGCATGATATGGAAGGGCCTTTATCCCGTTTATGCACAGCAGTTCTGCAATCTCTTCCACCTTCTTCCGGCTGAGACAATAAATGATTCCGGATTTGCCGGCATTCTGCCGTATGAATTTGATTATGTCCTTCTCGGGATCCACCTTGTCACGCACCTCATAGTAAAGATTGGGGCGGTTGAAGGAGGACTTGAAAACGGAGGCATCGGGAATACCCAGATTCTTGAGAATGTCACTCTGCACCTTTGGCGTGGCCGTGGCGGTAAGAGCAATTATGGGGGCGCGGCCTATAGTGTTGACCAGAGTCCGGATGCGCCTGTATTCGGGACGGAAATCATGACCCCACTCGGATATGCAGTGAGCCTCATCAACGGCATAGAAAGATATCCTGACTTCCTTCAGCAAAGACACGTTCTCCTCCTTTGTCAGGGACTCCGGGGCGACATACAGAATCTTGGTCCTGCCGGACAGCAGATCCTCACGGACTTCGTCCATCTGCTGGCGGTTCAGAGAAGAATTGAGGAAATGCGCAATCTTCTCCTCTCCCGATTCAAATCCACGGAGCAGGTCAACCTGATTCTTCATCAAGGCGATAAGAGGAGAAATGACTATTGCGGTACCGTCCATCATCAGGGCCGGAAGCTGGTAGCACAAGGATTTCCCTCCTCCGGTCGGCATAAGGACAAACGCATCCCCGCCCCCGATAAGGTGTGATATTATCCTCTCCTGGTCACCCTTGAACGAATCGTATCCAAAGAAGTCCTTGAGTGTCTTATGAATCCGGGAAGTATCGGCTGTCATGGTCAGTCCAATGTGTGAATTGTAAGTCCTGAACGTAATTTAGGTTCAAACCAGGTGGTCTTGGGAGGCATTATGTTGCCGCTGTCGGCAATATTGATGAGCTGGCGCATAGACACCGGATACATGGCGAAGGCTACTTTCATCTCTCCGCTGTCAACTCTCGCGGACAGTTCCCCCAGACCCCGTATTCCCCCGACAAAATCTATTCTTCTGTCTGTACGCAAATCCTTTATTCCAAGTATCCTGTCCAGAACAAGGTTGCTCAACACCGTTACGTCCAGAACCCCGATAGGGTCATTCTCATCAAAACGCCCTTCTCTTGCGGTAAGGGAATACCAGTGTCCTCCAAGATACATGGAGAAGTTATGCAATCCTGTCGGGCGGAAGTCACCTGCTGCATCGGCAACCGTGAAATCCTCTTCCAGAGCCTTCAGGAACTCAGCTTCCGAAAGTCCGTTGAGATCTTTCACCAGACGGTTGTAGTCGATTATCTTCAACTGGCTCTCGGGGAAACATACGGCCATGAAATAGTTGTATTCTTCAGTTCCGTCATGACATGGATTGGCACTGCGTTTCTCCGCTCCCACCCTGGCGGCAGCGGCGGTGCGATGATGCCCGTCAGCGACATAGAAGGAGTCAACTTCCCGGGTAAAGACGGAAGTTATCCTGTCTGTCAGGGAATCATCATCAATGACCCACAGTTCATGTCCGAAACCGTTCTCATCTGTAAACCTGAATTCTGACTTCCCGGACACGACTCCGGAAACAATGGAATTCAGAGACTGATTGTCCTTGTATGAGAAAAAGACAGGTTCTATGTTGGCGTTCTGAATGCGGACGTGTATCATTCTGTCATCTTCCTTGTCCTTGCGGGTAAGTTCATGCTTCTTTATGACACCGCTTTCATAATCCTCTGTATTTGCGCATAGAATAATCCCGTACTGAGTCCGGCCGTCCATTGTCTGGGCATACACGTAATAGCACGGCTTGGGGTCACGGACGAGCCATCCCTTTTCCTGCCATAGCCTGAAATTCTCCACGGCCTTGCCGTAAGTCCTTTCCTCATGTTCCCCGGCAATGGGCTCGAAGTCAATCTCGGGTCTTGTAATATGCAGGAGAGACTTCTCTCCCGCCATCCCTGCCGCTTCAACAGAGTTCAGGACATCATAAGGAGGTGCGGCCACCTCGGTGACAATGTCCCTGCGCGGGCGGAGAGCCGCAAACGGTCTAACCTTTACCATTATCAGTTGAGTTTGAATTTCACGTTGCCTGTCTGAAAGAAGTCAACTATCTGACGCGCGGCGGCAAGTCCGGCGTTGACATTGGCCTCGGCGGTCTGTGCTCCCATCTTCTTGGGTGTGGCGAAGACCCTGGTACCGAACTTCTCCTTCAGGACTGAAATATTGTCGGGAGCGACATCCGTAACGTATTTTATGTCAGGCCTGGCTTCAAGGGCTTTCTCCAATCCGGCCTCGTCCATAACTTCCTTTCTGGCAGTATTGACCAGAGTAGCGCCCTCCGGCATGCAGCTTATGAGATCATAGCCTATGCTCCCTATGGTCTGGGGTGTGGCCGGAATATGGACTGACACATAGTCGCAAGTGGAGTAGAGGTCTTTGAGATCCTTTGCCGGTTCCGCTCCGCCTTCCGCAATTTTTTCATCCGGAAGGAAGGGATCGATTGCCTTCACCTTCATGCCCAGAGCCTTTGCCTTGGATCCGACAAGCCTCCCGACATTACCGAATGCCTGGATGCCAAGAGTCTTTCCCTGTATTTCCGAGCCGGTGGCGGGTGTAAACTGAGTGCGTGCCATGAAAATCATAAGAGCCACGGCAAGTTCAGCGACGGCATTCGAGTTCTGCCCGGGAGTGTTCATAGCAACCACTCCGTGCCCTGTGCAGGCATCAAGGTCGAGATTGTCATATCCCGCCCCGGCGCGGACAACTATCTTGAGTTTCTTCGCCGCTTCAACGACCTTAGCCGTCACCTTGTCCGAACGGACAATGAGGGCATCGGCATCAGCAACGGCATTCACCAGTTCAGACTGGTCCGTATATTTCTCCAGAAGGACAAGCTCATGCCCGGCCTTTTCAACAATTTCCCTGATTCCCTTGACAGCAGAAGATGCGAAGGGTTTCTGTGTAGCCACAAGTACTTTCATCATGCGTGCAATTTTTCAAATTCCTTCATACAATCCACAAGCGCCTCCACATCCTCCTGCTGACAGGCATTATAGAGAGAAGCGCGGAATCCTCCGACTGAACGGTGTCCCTTGATACCTATTATGTCGTGGGCCTTTGCAAAGGAGAAGAATTCGTCCTGAAGGGCTTCGTAGCCGGGAGCCATCACAAAGCAGACATTCATGATGGAACGGTCTTCCTTCTCGGCAGTGCCGGTAAACAGAGGGTTCCTGTCTATCTCGGCATAAAGGGTTTCCGCCTTTCTTACGTCCATGGCATGAACTGCCCCGACACCTCCCATGGACTTTATCCATTTGAGAGTTTCATGCATGATGTATATGGAGAAGACGGGAGGAGTGTTGAACATGGAGAGTTTGTCTATATGGACCCTGTAGTCCAGCATGGTAGGAATGTATCTGCTGACCTTTCCCAACGCATCCTTCCTGATTATGCAGAAAGCGACACCGGCGGGGCCCACATTCTTCTGTGCGCCACCATATATCATGGCATATTTTGACACGTCAACGGGACGGCTCATTATATCCGAAGACATATCGGCTATCAGAGGAACAGGACTGTCAATATCCTCCTTTATCTCGGTTCCATAAATGGTGTTGTTGGTGGTGATATGGAAATAGTCCGCATCTGACGGGATTTCGTAGCCTTTGGGGATATATGTATAGTTCCTGTCTGAAGAACTGGCTATCTCCACGGCATTGCCGAGACCCTTAGCTTCCTTGAAAGCCTTGTGAGCCCAGACTCCGGTATCCAGATACGCCGCCTTCTTCTCAAGAAAGTTCATAGGAACATAGAGGAACTCCAGACTTGCACCACCGCCCAGGAAAATGATCTCATATTCATCCGGAATATTCAGCAGTTCCCTCCACAGCGCCCTGGTTTCATCCATGACGGCATCCCATTCCTTTGTACGATGGGAAATGGAAAGGACTGAAACTCCTGTCCCCGCAAAATTTCTGATTGCCTCCACTGCGCTGTCATATACTTCCTGGGGAAGCAGGCATGGACCGGCATTGAAAACATGTACTTTTTTCATAATATCAAAAGATTGACAACTATATTTCATTTATAAAGATAACCGATTTTTCAATTTTTTCAAAGAAATCATCCTGCATGCCCAATCTGACTCTCACTTCCATATTGCAGTCTGTACCAAAGTCCTGCGATCTCTGGGGAAGGTCCATATCCTTGACTGTTTTCATCACTGCGGGCAACTGCTCATAAGAGAATCCTATCCTGTACCATTTGCCGGCAATCTTTTCAACAACGGAAGCGGAGGACAACGCATCTGAGGTGGAAGTCTTGTATGCCCTTATAAGACCCGGGATTCCGAGTTTGATTCCCCCGAAATAACGGATGACAACTACCAGCACATCACTCAGACCGAAAGAATCGATCTGTCCGAGGATGGGCCGGCCCGCAGATCCGGACGGTTCTCCGTCATCGCTGGAGCGATACACTTCTCCGTGCAGTCCCAGACGGTATGCATAACAATGATGACGGGCATCATGATATTCCTTTCTCACGGAGGACAGAATCTCCTTGATCCGCTCTTCGGTTTCGACCGGATACGCCTTGGCTATAAACCTGCTGCCGTTGTCCCGGAACAGGCCCTCAGACACACAAGAAATGCTTTTGTACGTATCTTTGAGCTGCATACCAATCCAAATTTAGTGAATAATTAGTATCTTCGCAATATGAATTACGAATATAAAGTCACTCTAGCTGGAATTAAAGGTTTCTTCCGCACCTACCGTGTAAACGGGGCCAATTCCCTATATACTTTTCACAAGCAGATTCAGGCGGATTTGGAATTCCCCGCAGATCAGCCCATCCTTTTCAAAGCCCTTGACGGCAATGGCAACGTTGTCGCCAGATACGCGTTGGTGGACCTGGGTTTCGGAACCGTCGATGCAGTCAGCTTCGCTTCTGCAATCAAGGCCGGAGCCGTCAGTTTCATCTACTTCTATGATACCAAAGCAAAAAAAAGCGTGATAATAACGCTGGTAAAAGAGAGTGCGGAATCCACCGTCACCCCTGTCCTGCTTGAATCCAAAGGCCCCGTTCCCCAGGAGTTCGAGAACGGATATGTGGCATTCGAAGATCTCCCGGAAGAACGCAGGCGCCTCCCCGGAGAAGACGGAGCCACAGAAGATGAAGACGAGGATTTCGACGACGAAGAAGATGATGACGAAGAGGACGGGGAAGACAAGGAAGACATCATCTACGATGAAAACGAAGAGGCCGGCCAATAAGCCGACCTCTTATTCAATATGCCTTCGTGAGGACTACTCCTGTGCGGCAGCCTTTCCGACCTTTGTGAGCTGAACGTCGAATACAAGCACGGAATTGGGCTCGATAGCCTGGTTTCCGTTCTCGCCGTAAGCAAGATCAGCAGGGATGTAGAGTTCAATGTGGCCACCTTCTCCGATGAGCTGAAGTCCTTCGGTCCATCCGGGGATAACACGGTTAAGCAACATCTGAACAGGCTCTGCGCCCTCTTCTGTCTGGTCGAACACGCTTCCGTCAAGACGGGTTCCCTTATAGAGCACCCATACGGTATCGGTGGCGGCAGGTTTTACACCGTTGCCGGCCTCGATAATCTTGTACTGAAGCCCGGACTCAGTTGTGTTGACACCGGCCTTTGTCTTGTTTTCCTCAAGGAACTTGTCTCCCTTGTCTTTGTTGACGGCGGCAGTGAACTCCTGACGTTTCTTGAGATAACTGTCAAACACCTTGTTCATCTCCATAGGGTTGATCTTGAACTGCTCTCCGAAATCCGGATCACGGACATCTCCCTCAGAGTTCACAAAATCCTTGATACCTTCAATTATCTTGTCATAGTTCATGTTGTCTCCGAAGTTATATCCCTTGATAAAACTTCCGAAGTTGATACCCATAAGATAACTTACAGAATCAATTTCAGCCTTTGTAGGCTGGAATTGTGCGGCCGTCTCACTGACCTTGGGTGAGCAGGCGATCATTGTCAGGCCCAGAACAAGGGCACCGAAAAATTTTTTAGTCTTCATTTTAATAATAATTAAACCTTCTATCTAGAGTTCCCACGCCAGAGCGGAAGCGCCGAGAATGGCGGCGTCTGATTCCTTGAGGCTGGAGAAAACTATCTGAACCTTATCCTTCCAGATCTTAAGCACATTCTCATTCATCGCCCTGAGCATGGGTTCATAAAGGAATTCCTTTGAACGCGCGAGACCGCCGAAGAGGACGATTGCCTCAGGAGCGCTGAAAGCGATGAAATCACAGAACTTGGTTCCAAGCAGTTTTCCGGTATACTCGAAAATTGCGAGAGCCACCTTGTCCCCTTCCTTTGCGGCATCGTAAACATCCTTTGAAGTGATGTTGTCCACATCGCGGAGAACTGAGGGTTCGGTTGAATGCTCAAGCCATTCACGTGCCGTACGGGCAACTCCTATGGCGGAGCAATATGCCTCGAGGCAACCCATACGTCCGCATCCGCAGACGCGTCCGTTATAGGGAACAACTGTTGTATGACCAAGTTCACCGGCAAAACCGTCATGTCCGTAAACGACCTTTCCGTCAATTACGATACCGCTGCCGACTCCGGTTCCGAGGGTGATCATGATGAAATTCTTCATTCCCCTGGCTGAACCATAGGTCATTTCTCCCACTGCGGCAGCATTCGCATCGTTGGTAAGAGAAACGGGGATACCGGTCTTGCTGCTGAGTATTTCAGAGAACTTGACTGCCTTCTTTGCGGCCCATGCAAGATTGGGAGCATATGAAACCTCTCCGGTATAATAGTTACCGTTGGGAGCTCCCACTCCGATTCCGCGGATCTCGCCTTCCTTGCCGGCATCCTTCACGCATTCATTGACAGCTACAGAAAGAGCCTCAAGAAAAGCGTCCGCATCGTCACCATAAATATCTGAACGGATTATTTTCTGTGCAAGGACATTTCCCCTGGCATCAACAACACCGATCTTTGAGGTCTGACCACCTACGTCAATACCCACTACGTACTGTTTTCCTTCCATAAGATACTATTTTACGGGAATATCCTTGTTAACGTTCTTGCATCCTGCAACTGCATAGTAAAGGAGATATGCAAGCATGGCCACTACAAGCCAGTAGCTTGTCATATAAGAAGCCTTCTGGGCGATGATGTTCTGGATGAAAGGCATGATGCCGCCACCTACGACAAGTGTCATGAAGATACCGGAAGCCTGCTCCGTATATTTGCCGAGACCCTCAACTGCAAGGTTGAAGATTGCTCCCCACATGACTGAGGTGCAGAGACCGCAGAGAACGAGGAAGAGACAGCTGAGAGGAACATTGAACATTGCAAAACCGTCCGCTGCGCTGTATCCGGGCATATTGACGGTAACAGTCTTGGGAGTGAAGATGGCAACGAGAACGAGAACGATGGCTACAGAAGCCACGCTGATCATCTGGGTGCGGGTGCTGATTTTTCCTGAGATGGCTGAAGATGCGGCGCGGCCGATCATCATGAGCAGCCAGTAAACGGCGGCGATGGCGCCTCCGATAGCGGCTCCGTTGAGAGCGATGCCCGCTCCCTTTTCAGATGCGTCAGCAAGGAAGAAGTTGACCTGTGAAGGGATTCCTATCTCAATACCCACATAGAAGAAAATGGCAACAGCTCCGAGAACGAAGTGACGGAAATTCCATGCACTGTGCTCGAAATTCTGAGAGTTGCGCTCCTGTGCGGGCTCGGGGATGTTCACAAAACTGATGATGATGAATGAGAGGGCGAACACTGCCATTGCAATGAAAAGCAGAGGAGCGACATCACTCATCTTGGTGCTTGCGGTAACGGTTCCGATAAGAACGCCGACAAGGAGAGGGGTAAGTGTTCCGGTAAGGGAATTGAGGGTTCCTCCTATCTGGATGTACTGGTTGCCCTTGTTTCCGCCGCCACCGAGGATGTTAAGCATGGGGTTGACAACGGTGTTGAGCATACAAACGCAGAAACCGCAGACAAAAGCGCCGAGAAGATAAACGAAGATTGCAGAGTCTGCAAGGAATGAAAGACTTGAAATCCACTGGATTACGATTCCTATAAAACCTACTGCAAGGGCGATGAGTGTGGTTTTCTTGTAACCCACCTTGATGAGCATCTTTCCTGCGGGAATACCCATGAAGGCGTATGCTGCAAAGTTCATGAGGTTACCGGCCATCTTAGACCATTCATACTGGTTTCCCCAGATGTTGCCGAACGGAGCGGCCATGTTGGTGACAAATGAAATCATCGCAAAGATGAAACACATCGTAACGATGGCCACCATGTTAGTTTTTTTCTGTGTCATATTAATTAGGATTAAATAGATGCTATGTTCTTTGGATTGTAAAGTTGTTTTCCTTCGGGAGTGAAGGCATATTCTATCCTGTCGGCATAACGGGCCTCGACTTTTCTGCGCACCATCTTGGATGTGGAGTTGAGCATTCCGTTCTGCTCCGTGAAAGGTTCATCTGCAACCACCACGGCTGAAGGAAGCCACTTTTCAGGGAACATTCCCTGATGGCGTCCACCGTTGCGGTAAGAATCCAGCTCCCCCTGAATTATGTCAAGCATATACTTCCTGCCATCCTCATCGTCCGGATTCTTCCCGGCAGACCTGGCGGCATCATACAGCAGGGACCTGTTGGGGACAACTATTACCACGGTATATGGGCTCTGGTTATTGTACAGAACCGAACTGTCTATGTATGCGGACCCGTCCGCGAGGCTGTCCTCATATCCTTCGGGGGAATACTTCTCCCCATCAGAGGAAATGAGAAGACTCTTGAAGCGTCCCGTCACATACAGGAAGCGGGGGTTGTCAACACAGATGTATCCGCGGTCTCCGGTATGGAGCCAGCCGTCCACAATGGTCTTGGCGGTGGCTTCGGGGTTCTTCCAATATCCGGCCATTACATTCTCTCCGCGGATGACTATCTCTCCCGTAACGCCGTGAGGCACTTCCTTCCCGTCCTCGTCACAGATCTTTATGTCCATAGGACGTACGGTACGGCCGGACGAACCGAAGCGCGCGCAATCCCTGCCCTCGGAATTGGCGCATATCACGGGAGTAGCCTCGGAAAGGCCGTATCCCTGGAATACCGGCATACCGATGGCACAGAAGTAGCGCTGAAGCTCGATATCAAGCAACGCTCCTCCTCCTACGAAGAATTTGAAGCGTCCGCCGAAATTCTCCCTTATTCCCTTGAAGACAACCGCATCGAACAACACTTTGAGAACGGCTCTCCACCATTGGGTGACAAAAGGCCTTCCCATGTTCCAGTATTCACGGTTGTATCTTATTGCGTTATCAAGGGCAAAGCTGTAAAGTTTCCAGACGGAAGGGCCCTTCTTCCTTACTCCGCTCTCGATGTTCTTGCGGAAATTCCTGGATATGGCAGGAACGGAAAGCATGACGTGAGGCCTGGTCTCCCTGATTGCGGAAGGTATGTTCTTGAGCATGGTGACCGCGTTCTTTCCACCGGGCACGGTAGCTATGCTGCCTCCGTTGCACATCATGTAATAGAAACCCGCCACATGGGCGAAACAGTGGTCCAGCGGAAGGATGATGAGCATAACCCACTTCTTCCCAATGCTTATGACGGAATTGCACTGCTCCACGTTTGCCGTATAGTTGCGGTGAGTGAGCAGAATGCCTTTGGGATCAGCGGTCGTTCCCGAAGTATAGCTTATATTGGCGTAATCGTCAGGGCCCACCGTGGCTGTTCTTTTTTCGAGTTCGCCGGGATGCTCCCTCAGGAACCTCTCACCCATAAAGCGGATTTCAGAGAGATACATCTCCCCTTCCTCAAGGGGTATGTCATCCATTACGATGATCTTCTCGAGGGCCGGGCACTGCGAAACAACACGCCTGACCTTTTCTATCTGACTTTGCGAAGCGACGATGAAACGGCTGTCGGAATGATTTATGCGGAAATTGAGGTCGTGGTCCGATTCAAGTTTGAACGACAGGGGGACATTGACTCCGCCGGCGTACAGAATGCCGAGTTCCGTGAATATCCACTTGTTGCGGCCTTCGGAAATCAAGGCGACCCTCTGGCCTTTCTCCAAACCGAGCGCCATGAAACCCGCGGCAAGAAGCCGTCCCTCATTTCTGGTATCGGCATACGATGTCTCCGTCCACACATCCCCGACCTTCTCCCTCAGGAAGGTTTCACTGCCATAAATACCGGCGTACTTGTCGACGAAATCGATTATGGTAGGTCTTTCTTTCCCCATGCTAGAGTTACTTGAACAAACCGTATAATTTGGCATCAATCATGTTCGTGACATGTTCAAAATCCTCCGGCCTGTTTCCAAACTTGATTTTGTCTGCATCGACTATGAGGAGATTGCCCTTATAACCTTCGATCCAGGCCTCATATTTCTCATTCAGCCCGGTAAGATAGTCTATCCGGATACTCTTTTCGTAATCGCGGCCCCGTTTCTGAATCTGGGAAATGAGGTTGGGAATCGATGAGCGGAGGTAAACAAGCAGGTCCGGCTCACCCACAAGGGACATCATGAGTTCGAAGAGATCCGTATAGTTCTCGAAATCCCTGGTGCTCATAAGCCCCATCTCGTGAAGATTGGGAGCGAATATACGGGCATCTTCGTAAATGGTGCGGTCCTGGACAATCACATCCGAAGAACGTGAGATATCAACGACATCCCTGAAGCGCCTGTTCAGGAAATAAACCTGCAGATTGAAAGACCACCTTTGCATATCTTCGTAGAAATCAGAAAGATATGGGTTAAAGTCAACAGACTCGTACTTCGGAATCCACCCATAATGGGCGGAGAGCATCTTGGTAAGGGTCGTCTTTCCACTGCCTATGTTTCCGGCAATCGCTATATGCATAAACTATTCGGTTATATTACACAAAGATAACAATTATTTGAATAGTCCGAACATTTCGGCATCTATCCTGTCCGTTATATATGAGAAATCGGACGGATTGTTCTGGAAATCGAGCTTTTCCGAATCGATTATGAGCACTTTCCCCGTATGTCCCGATATCCACTTCTCATATAAGTCGTTAAGTCCCGAGAGGTATTCCAGGCTTATGCTCTGCTCGTAGTCACGCCCCCTTTTCTGGATTCTGGACACCAGATGCGGGACACTGTCCCTGAGGTAAATGAGAAGGTCCGGCTCGCCGACCATGGACATCATAACCCCGTAAAGCTGCATATACGTTTCGTAATCCCTCTGCGAAAGGTTCCCCATCCTCCTGTTGTTGGCGACGAAAACATTAACACCTTCCGAAAGGGTCCTGTCCTGAATGACGACGCCTTCGGTCCTGGAAATTTCGAGCTCATCCTTGAATCTTTGCGCAAGGAAATATGTTTCAAGGTTGTAGGACCAGCGTGGAATGTCTCCGTAATAGTCTTCGAGATAGGGATTGTTAACCACCGACTCGTATTTGGGCGTCCACCCGTAATGCTCGGCCAGCATTCTCGTCAAAGTTGTCTTGCCGCTCCCTATATTGCCAGATATACCGATATGCATGCTTGAAATGAGATTTTGTATCTTACAAAATTAGCATTTTGTTTCATATATTTGCTGTAAATAATGTCAGGAATGATGGAAATCAGGATTTTTACCTTCAACTTGTTTCAGGAACATACGATGGTGGTTTACAACGGCGGTCCTGCCTGTGTTATAATTGACCCCGGATTCTACGAACCGGGCGAGAAGGAGCAGTTTTTCGGATGGCTGGAGGCCAACGGCCTTGTTCCCGAGGCTGTTTTACTCACCCACGGGCACATAGACCATATTACCGGAGTAAAGGAGACACAGGACTTTTTCGGCGGCATACCCGTCTACATGAAAGAAGAGGACAGGCTGGAACTTGAGGAAGACGTGTTCATCAGCAGGCGTTTCGGATTCCGGGAGCCACGGACCGATTTCAGATACAATGATGTCCGGGACGGTCAGACAATAGAAGCCGCCGGTATGGAATTCAAGGTGATAACGACTCCGGGACATTCCCCGGGCAGCGTATGCTACCTGATGGAAGATGAGAAAATTCTCTTCACCGGAGACACTTTGTTCGCCGGCACCATAGGACGCACCGACTTCAAATATGGCGACTACGACAACGAAATCCGCTCAATAATGGAAAAACTCATCTGGCTCGCTCCGGAAATCACCATATATCCGGGGCACGGAGGCACATCCACCATAGGAGTGGAACGCACGGGCAACCCGATGCTGGAGCCGTTCAATGAAAAGGAAGAACTAGAGCAGAGTCTGTCCGCCGATGAACTCCCTCATGATTGAAGTCGGGGGTATGGCGGCGATTTCCGCAGGCTTCAAAGCCGTCACGCGGTTCAGGAATTTCAAAAGGGACGAGGCCTTCTCATAAGCCGGTGAAGACTCACTGATACCGCAGAGAAGAGGCTCCGCGTAATACTTGAGGAGAGGAATATCGTACAGCGTCGACGAGTTGAACACAACGTCGGCGTTTTCTTCGTAAGGGAAGATGTTCTTCACTTCCCCCCTGCGCACGGAGGGCCACCTGAGAATATTTTCCTCCGGAGATATCCCCCTGGTGCGGTTGTCCCTGACTATTCTGCGCAGAAGCCTTTTGTCTGTAGTGGAATTGTGGAACTTTTCGCCGCCCGGAAGGGCTGTCAGGGCGGAAATATACACGTGGAATATCCGGCTTTGGTCAACGGAGGGAGTCAAAGCCGGATTGAGGGCATGTATTCCCTCCATAAACAGAATCTCATTGGAGGCAAGAGACATTTTCTTTCCGGACCGGACCTTCCTCCCGCTTACAAAATCATATTTGGGAAGCTCCACCTCATCCCCGGCGAGAAGGGCGTTGAGCTGGCGTCCGAGTTCATCGACATCCATCGCTCCGAGGGACTCGAAATCATATTCCCCGTTCTCATCCTTCGGTGTCAGTTCCCTGTCCACGAAATAATTGTCAAGCTCTATGACTTTCGGGAACAGGCCGAGGGCAAGGCACTGCTGCGCAATACGGTGTGAGGAAGAAGTCTTGCCACTGGACGAAGGACCGGACATCATCACTATGCGGCAACTGCTGCTGCGCCAGAATATCTGATCCGCCACCTCGGCGTACTTGCGTTCCTGACGGGCCTCGCAAAGATTGATAAGCTTTATTGCATTGCCGCTTGCCAGAACTTCGTTGACTACGTCCAGGGTATTGATGCCTATGGTATTGCACCAATCCACATATTCCTGTCTGGCAGATTCTATCTTGTTCATAACAAAGGTTTTAGATATTTTCCAGTAATTGATGCGGGGTCCGAGGCCACCTCTTCCGGAGTGCCGCAGGAAATGACCCTGCCTCCCCTGCGCCCGCCGTCAGGCCCCATGTCTATGAGGTAGTCCACACTCCTGAGCACATCCAGATTGTGTTCTATGACAATCACGGTGTTTCCCTGGTCGACCAGTCTCTGAAGGACGGACAGAAGCACCTTGATGTCCTCCATATGCAAGCCGGTCGTGGGTTCGTCGAGCATGTACAGCGTATTTCCCGTGGCCTTGCGGAAAAGCTCGGCCGCAAGTTTCATACGCTGGCTCTCCCCTCCGGACAAGGTCACGGCCGACTGCCCGAGATGGACGTAGCCAAGCCCGACATCCACCATAGTCTTGAGTTTCGGGGCTATCTTCGGATGGTTCCTGAAGAAATCGTACGCCTCCGCAACCGACATTTCCAGAACGTCGTTTATGCTCTTTCCCTTGTATCTGACCGCAAGCGTATCTTCCTTGTAGCGTTTTCCGCGGCACTGGTCGCACATGACGTTCACGGAAGGGAGGAAATTCATCTCTATCACCTTTATGCCGGCACCCTTGCATTCCTCGCACCTTCCCCCGGGGACATTGAAGGAGAACCTCCCGGCCTTGAACCCGCGTACCTTTGCGTCGGGAGTCTCCTCGAAAAGGGCTCTTATGTCATTGAAAACCCCCGTAAAGGTAGCGGGATTCGACCTTGGAGTACGCCCGATGGGGCTCTGGTCGACCTCTATCACCTTGTCGATGTTTTCTATGCCCTCGACGGAAACATAGGGAAGGGGTTTCGACTTGTAATTGTAGAATTCTCCCTTGAGCACGGGCATCAGGGTTTCATTGACGAGCGACGACTTCCCGGACCCGCTCACGCCGCTCACGCCTATCAGACACCCGAGAGGGAAGGTCACGTCCACATTCTTCAGATTGTTGCCGGCGGCTCCGCGCAGAACCAGGGTCCTGCCGTTTCCTGCGCGTCTGGAAGAAGGCGTATCTATGCAGTTCACGAAATCACGCACGGGGCCGGAATAGCAGATATTGCCGCCCGCGGAGCCTGCCCCGGGGCCCACGTCCACAATCCAGTCCGCAGAGCGTATGGTTTCCTCGTCGTGCTCCACCACTATCACCGTATTCCCTTCGTCACGGAGTTTCTTCAGGGACGCGATAAGTTTTCTGTTATCCCTCTGATGGAGGCCTATGCTGGGCTCGTCAAGGATGTATATCACATTCACAAGCTTTGACCCTATCTGCGTGGCAAGCCTGATGCGCTGGCTCTCACCTCCGGAGAGCGATGCCGTGGGCCTGTCGAGACTGAGATACTCAAGCCCAACATCCAGAAGGAACTGAACCCTTTCAGTCAGCTCCTTGAGTATGTCGCGGGCGACGGCACCGCTCCTGTGCGACAGCTTGCCGGGAAGGGAGCGCAGCCACTCCGCAAGTTCCGAGATTTCCATGGAGCAGACCTCCGAAATGTCCTTTCCGTCTATCCTGAAGCACTTCGTCTCCTGATTGAGCCTGGTCCCGTGACAGACGGGGCACACCACCTTGTCTTCTATGTCATCCACCACACCCGGCCAGTTGAGCATCTCTGAAAGGGAGCCCTCGCCGACCCTGAAGAATTCGTCGGAACCGAAGACCATCAATGTCAACACCTCGTCGGGAAGAGTATCTATGGGTTCGTAAAGGGAGAAATCGTGCTTTCTGGCCACTGCGCGCACCAGTTCATACTTGCGTCCGTCACGTATGCGGCCGAGAGGCACGATGCCGCCGTCCGCTATGGATATGCTCCTGTCAGGGATTATCTTGTCCATGTCAACGTCAACAATGGTCCCGAGCCCTTTGCAATGCGGGCAATAGCCCTCCGGCGAATTGAAAGAAAAGCTGTGGGGCGCAGGTTCCTGAAGGGAGAGCCCGGTCTGAGGGTCCACCAGATGCTTGGAATAGTGTCTTATTTCCTGCGGAGGACGGGAAGGGTCGGCCGAAAGGATGGCTACGGACCCTTTGCCCAAGGATAGAGCGGACGCCACGGAGTCGCGCACCCGTTTTTCATCTCCCTCCCCGGGCTTGAGCTTGTCAACGACAAGTTCCACAAAGTGAGCCTTGTATCTGTCAAGGGACTCAACTCCGCCGAGATCCTGGATCTCCCCGTCTATGCGCACTTGCGTGAACCCTTTCTTGCGGAGCTGCTCGAACAGTTCCCTGTAATGTCCCTTCCTTCCGCGCACGAGAGGAGCGAGGAGTATGCATCTGATGCCGGCGTATTCATTCAGGATGAGGTCGACAATCTGGGAATCGGTATATCTGACCATCTCCTTCCCTGTGACGGGGGAATATGCGGTTGACGCCTTGGCATAAAGCAGACGGAGGAAGTCGGATATCTCCGTAATGGTCCCCACCGTGGAACGGGGGTTCTTCCCCGTGGTTTTCTGGTCTATCGCAATTATGGGGCTGAGGCCGCTTATGCTTTCAACCTCAGGCTTCTCGAGCACCCCCATGAAATGCTTGGCATAAGGAGACAGGGTGTTCATATACCTGCGCTGCCCCTCGGCATAAATGGTGTCGAAGGCCAGGGAGGACTTGCCGCTGCCGCTGATTCCCGTTACAACCACGAACTTGCGACGGGGTATCTTCACGTCAACGTTCCTGAGATTGTGGGCGCAGGCACCGTGAATCTCTATGAAATCTTCCTTATTCATCTTATGTAATCACAAATTTAATAAATATATGTAAATTTGCCGCACAATAGAATGTGTTTGCATGTGGCTTTGGATGGCATTGGGCTCCGCATTTCTTCTCGGCTTCTATGATGTGGCCAAGAAGCAGGCCCTCAAACGCAACGGAGTTATGGGCGTCCTTTTCCTCGCCACCTCCTTCTCCGCACTTTTCATGAGCCCGTTCCTGACCGCCGGGACACTCTCCGGGCATCTTCTGTTGATTGCCAAGGCGTTCATAGTCAGCATATCCTGGATTTCAGGGCTTGCGGCGCTAAAACTCATTCCCCTTACCACAGCAAGTACAATAAAGGCTTCCAGACCTGTGCTGGTCCTCATCTTTTCCATCGTGCTGTTCGGTGAAAGGCTGAGCCTGTGGCAATGGGCCGGGGTGCTTCTTGCCGTAGCGGCCCTCTTTCTCCTGAGCAGGACAAGCAAGAACGAGGGGATAGAATTCTCCAGCAACAAGGGAATATTCTACATGGCCATATCGGTGATATCCGGCGCCGGGAGCGCATTGTATGACAAGTATATCCTGACAAGCCTGCAGCCTCTTTTCGTACAGAGCTGGACGAACATCTACATAGCCGCACTGCTAGGGCTTATAATTGCTGGAGAAAAGTTCCTTCACCCGGAAAAAGCACAGAAGTTCAAATGGGACTGGAACATCCTTGTCATAGCCGTACTCATCACGGTTTCCGACTGCCTGTATTTCTTCGCCGTCAAGGAAGAAGGGTCATTGCTTTCCGTCATCTCCCTTATCAGACGGGGCTCCGTGATAATCACATTCGCTCTGGGGGCGGTTCTCTTCAAGGAGAACAACATCAGGCCCAAGGCCATAAGCCTGGGCATCCTGCTCGCGGGGCTGGTTCTCCTGGTGCTTGTTTCCTAGAACTTTATCAGAGGGCTTTCCAACGCCTTCCAGAGAGCGTCGTCATAACGGATTCTCACTTTGACTCCGGCCTGCTGGAAATAATACCTTATAGCTATCTCCTCCTCAAGGAAAGGTACTATCTCATCCTTTTTCAGCCTCAGGAATGTTTCCTTGTCCATTTCGATGGATTTCTGGAGAGCATCCAGTTCGGAAAGCATGTTCTGTTCAATGCCATCCTTCCTGAGTTCCTCCCTCATCTTGTCGAAGTAAGTCCTGGCACTTGAACGGTAATCGAAATCCTTCCCCCTGGCAAACCCGATGAAGGCCTCGTAATCATCATCCGCAAGCTTGAATTCCTCCACTGCGGGAATTGACTCGTGAGCGCGGACGAATTCCAGGGCATATTGTTCAGTGAGGCCGTATGCCACAAGGGAATAAACCAGACGGCTGTATTCCCTCATATCTATGTCAACGTCGGGAGTTATTCCGCCTCCGTCGCGTACCGTGCGGCCGTGGGCCGTCCTGAATTCACGGGTGAGGGAATCGGGTATATGTTTCACGCTGCCGTCATCACTTCTGTTGGAATAGTCTATGGCCTGTACACAGCGTCCGGAAGGCGTATAATATTTGGAAGTGGTGAGTTTAAGCTCCCCTCCGAAGGGAAGAGGGCGTATGGTCTGCACAAGCCCCTTGCCAAAGGTACGCTTGCCCATGACAGTTGCCCTGTCCATATCCTGAAGGGCTCCGGCCACAATCTCGGAGGCGGAGGCGGAGGCGCCGTCCACAAGCACGATGATAGGGATTTCCAGATCGACGGGGTCCTTTGTGGTGCAGACCGTATAGTTCGACTTCGGGTCACGCCCCTTTGCCGTAACCACCACGGAGCCCTTGGGAACAAACAGAGAGACTATGTCTCCGGCCTCAGAAAGAAGTCCTCCGCCGTTTCCACGCAGATCGAGGACAAGTTTCTTCATACCCTGTTTCTTCAGTTCAAGCACGGCGTTCCTGACCTCCCCGGCAACTCCCTCGGCAAAGCCTGTCTGTGAGATATAGCCGAACTCATTATTGAGCATTCCGAAATATTCCACATCGGGGAGCCTGACCTTGTCGCGCGTGACGGTCACGTCCACTATTTCGGCCGGGCGGAGTTTCCTGACCTTGAAAGTGACCTTTGTTCCGGGTTCGCCGCGCATCTTCTCGCTGCACTCCTGGGAAGTGAGCCCCACTACGCTCTGCCCGTCTATCTCCATTATCTCGTCTCCGCACCTGAGGTCATATTTCTGTGCAGGAGAACCGGCATAAGGCTCGTTGATGATGACGTTACCGTCTTTTTCCGGCTTGTATATAACGGCTCCAATGCCACCGTATGTCTTGTGGATCATCATCTCCAGATCCTCGTTCTCCTCTTCGGGAACGAACACCGTGTACGGGTCCAGACTTTCGAGCATGGCATCGATGGCGGCCCTGCTGATTCTGTTTACCGGAAGAGTGTCAACATAGGAGCTGTTCAGCTCCCTTAGAATCGCATTGCGGGTTTCAACCCACCTGCCCAATTTGAAACTGTTCGACTGAGCCACCGCCGCAAGGCAGGAAGCGGAAAGGATTATAGCCGTCAATATCTTTTTCATCTTACAAATTTAATAAATAATTTTGCACTTGTATGACCCACTCCGCGGAACTGATTATTCTTGCCACCACGAAAGTGGGGGAAAAATCCCTCGTGCTGCATACACTGAGTCCGGACTGGGGAAGGAGAAGCTTCATATGTTCCGTATCCGGAGCTTCGAGGACTTCCTTCTTCCTTCCGTTGAGCATACTGGAGGCCGAGATAACGGAGAATCCAAAATCGGATCTCTGGCGGGCCCGGGCCTTCTGCCCCGCGCACTCCCTCAACGGGCTGAGGGAAAATCTGTACAAGAACGCCATAACCATGTTCATGAGCGAGGTCCTGTACAGGACAATCAAAGACGGTGCCAACGAGCAGGGGCTGTATGAATGGTGCAGAAACAGCATCCTGACTCTGGATGCGCTGGAAAGCGATTTCTCCAACTATCACCTGCGCTTCGTACTGGAGCTGGCCACGGTTCTTGGTTTTTCTCCGTCGGGGCAGGACCTCGCTCCCTTTGCCGGAGAGCGTTACCAGGAACTGAAGGACCTGGCGGCCCTGGATTTCGGACGCTTCATGCTATATCCGCTCAACGGTGAGAGCCGGAACGAGATAGCCGGGATACTTCTCAAGTACCTGGGCTACCACACGGAATCATCCATCAACATACGATCTCTTTCCGTACTGAGGGAAATCTTCAGATAATCACTGCCAGATGTAAATCTTGTCTCCGCGACGCAGACGGCCGTCGGGGCAGATGGAAGGATCTACGGCAACGGAGCACCTCACTCCCTTTCCCGCCTCCGAGGCAGGTTTGAGATTCACGCGCATATCCGTGACATCGAATTCAACCACTCCTGTGGTTGCACCTATAGCCATAACCCTGTCGGAGACATGAAGAGGCACCGATTCGACGGAAATCTCAACTACGCCTATCCTGTCGAACCAGTTGGTCACCTTGCCGCAATACACTTTCTTCCTGGTTGCCTGGGAGCCGTAAACGTCGCTCCACTGTCCAAGATATGCGCCCTGGTAATATCCGTCCCAGAATCCGCGGTTGAACACTTCGGCAAGCTCGCCCTTGAGGGAAGCGGCGAGTTCCGGGGAATATGTCCCCCCGCTGACCGCATCGGCGGCACGGCGGTAACAGGAGGCGCACCTCTTCACGTATTCGGCGCTGCGGGCACGCCCCTCGATCTTGAAGACACGTACTCCCGACTCTATTATCCTGTCCATGAACTCTATGGTACAGAGGTCCTTGGGAGACATGATGTATTTGTTGTCTATGTGGAGGGTATTGCCTGTCTCGAGATCAGTCACCTGATATCCCCTGCGGCATATCTGGTAACACTCGCCCCTGTTGGCGGAAGCGCCGTAGGCGTGCAGGCTGAGGTAGCATTTCCCGCTGATGGCCATGCACAGGGCTCCGTGAGCGAACATCTCTATGCGCACAAGTTCCCCTGAAGGGCCCTTGATACCTTCTTTCTGAATGGCGTCGTAAATTTCCCTGACCTGGTTGAGGTTGAGTTCACGGGCCAGTACCACAACATCCGCGAACTGGGAATAGAAGCGCAGGGCTTCCACGTTGGAAATACTCAACTGCGTGGAGATATGCACTTCAAGCCCTATGCTGCGGCAATACTGAATGGCAGCCATGTCCGAAGCGATGATTGCATCCACTCCCGCATCCCTGGCGGCGTCAAGGGCCTCGCGCATGGACTGCAGGTCCTCGGGGAACAGGGCTATGTTCAAGGTCATGTAACTTTTGACACCGGCTTCACGGCATATCCTTACAACCTCGCGCAGGTCCTCCGGCTTGAAGTTGTTTGCGGAGTGCGAGCGCATGTTCAGATGACCCACACCGAAATATACGGAATCCGCCCCGCCCTGAATGGCGGCGTTAAGACACTCGAAGTTGCCCGCAGGGGCCATTATTTCCAATCCGTTCATCTGTCCTGCTTCCTGATCCATTCGGCCATGGCCTTCAAGGCCTTGGCGCGGTGGGAGTGTTCATTCTTGAAAGAAATGGGGAGTTCCGCCACACTGTGGTCAGGGCAGGCGTCGGCTATGAATACGGGATCATATCCGAATCCGCCGTTTCCGGCCCTGCGCTCAGCTATGCGGCCGTTGAAAGTCCCTTCGAAGAAATGCTTCTCCCCGTTCCAGATAAGGGTGACAACACTGCTGAAATGCGCGGTCCGGGGCTCTCCAGGATGCTTTTCCATCTCGGAAAGAAGTTTGTCTATGTTGGCATTGAAATCATGACCCTCGGTGGCATAGCGGGCGCTGTGAACTCCCGGAGCGCCGTCAAGGCAGTCAACCATAAGTCCCGTATCGTCCGCAAAGCAGTTCAGACCGGTTTTTTCATAGACGTATTCCGCCTTTATTATGGAATTCTCCCTGAGGGTCTCCCCTGTCTCTTCTATATCTTCGACTATTCCGACTTCCTCCATGGAAACCACTTCATAGTCGGGGCCGAGCAGGTCCGCCGCTTCGCGGAGCTTGCCCTTGTTGCCGGTTGCAAAGACAATCTTCATCATTTTGCCCTCCCCACCAGTTTCTCGGCAAAACGCCTGAGGAACTCCATCCTGAGATTTCCAAGCTCGAGATTCCTGACGGCATCCATGGCCCTGTCCGTATATCTTACGATTTCCTTCCTTGCATCTTCAGGAACACCGGCCTCCATATACATCTTTTTCACAGTCTCAATCTTGTTCCGTTTCTCCTCCGGGGTTTCCGCCTTGGCCAGGAACGCATTCATGAAAGCTTGCCTGTCTGAAACCTTCTCCATGGCGCGCACGGTGAGCCAGCTTTTCTTCTCATTGAGAATATCTCCCCCGATAGGCTTTCCGAACACTTTTTCGTCTCCGAACGCATCCAGATAATCATCGGCGACCTGGAAAGCCATGCCCAGTTCATATCCGTATCCGTACATGGCCTTCACGGCCTCTTCTCCCGCCCCTGCCAATACGGCACCCATAGCGGCGGAGCACGCAAGAAGAACAGCGGTCTTAAGCCCTATCATCTTCTCGTATTCGTCCATCTTCACCTCGGGAACGGACTCGAACTCCATGTCGTACTGCTGGCCTTCGCACACTTCTGCGGCTGTCTTGGAGAAAAGGTCGAGAACAGCGTGAAGCTTGTTCGCCGGAACCTTTGCAATCCTCTTGTAAGCATCAATCTGCATGACGTCTCCGGACAGAATTGCGGTATCCCCGCTCCATTTGGTCCACACAGTCGGTTTTCCCCTCCTGAGCGGAGACTTGTCCATGATGTCATCATGAAGAAGGGTGAAAGTATGGAAAACCTCCAGTCCCACCGCAGGCTCAAGGACATCATCGTCTATGCTGTCCCTGAAAAGGGCGTAAGCGGTAAGGTACAGGCGCGGACGTATGCGCTTGCCACCTATCTCAATCATATATCTCAAGGGGTCGTACAGCCCTGCGGGGGTCTCCGGAAAGCGTATATCCTTGAAAAGCTTGAGGACAACGCCGTCAATGTTGGCTTCTGAAATCATAACCTGCAAATATAGTCATAAAATGGTTATCTTTGCAATAATGAATGCAGTAGTAACCAAGAATGCAGGCAGTCATTTCTATCTGAGCGAACTGCCCCTGTGGAAGCCTTTTCCGGCGGTGCTCAGGGGGCGTGTCCGTCTGGACAGCAAGGGGCTTACCAATCCCGTGGCCGTGGGTGACCGCGTCGAATACGAACTGCCGGAAGGAGAGCCCTCCGAGCAGAACCCGGCAATCATCACAAAGGTTCTGGACAGGGACAATTACGTAATCCGCAGATCTACGAATCTGTCAAGACAGTCCCACGTTATAGCGGCCAACCTTGACCGGGCGGTAATTGCCACAAGCCTGTATTTCCCGGAAATCAAGCTCCCCTTCCTGGACCGCATTCTTGTAACCTGCGAGGTTTACAAGGTTCCCGCAACAATAGTGCTGAACAAAGTTGACATGTACCGGTCCGAAGCCGCGGATGAAGTGGAACGGTTCAAGGAGATATACGGCGATGCCGGGTACACGGTGATAGAAACATCGGCAAGGACCGGAGAAGGTATAGACAGGCTCAGGGAACTCTGCGCAGGCAAGGTAAACCTCATTTCCGGAGAATCGGGGGTAGGCAAGTCTTCCATTGTAAAGGCTCTGGACCCGGCCCTGGACCCCAAGATAGGAAAAATCTCAGACGTGCATCTGCAAGGGAAGCACACCACCTCGCTCTACGAGATGTACCGCATGGAATGCGGAGGCTACATAATAGACACTCCGGGGCTCCGGGGCTTCGGACTTGTGGACCTTGAAAAAGAGGAGATATCCAAGTACTTCCCGGAAATGCTGCAGACAGGCAGAGACTGCCGTTTCATCCCCTGCACACACACTCACGAACCCGGCTGCGCAGTCAAAGAGGCGGTAGAAGCCGGGAAGATAAGCCGGGAGCGCTACAACTCATACCTCGGCATGCTGGAAGAAGACAGGAAATTCAGATGAACAGGCAACTCAACAGGGAAATACTCCGTCTTTCCGTTCCAAGCATTCTGGCAAACCTGACCGTACCCCTCGTGGGAATGGTCGACACGGCCGTGGCCGGACACCTGCACGGAGGGAACGCCGCAACGTTCATCGGAGCCATCAGCATAGGGGCGATGCTGTTCAACCTCCTCTACTGGGGTTTCGGATTCCTCAGGACCGGAACGGGAGGACTGACAGCGCAGGCATTCGGAAGGAATGACATGCAGGACTCCCTTAAGATTCTTGTACGCGGAGTATGCCTCGCCCTTGGAATCTCAATCCTGCTGCTGGTTCTGCAATGGCCTTTCGTAAAGCTGGTGCTCTCTCTTATGGAAGCCAGCCCGGAAGCCCGGACTCTGGCGGAGGAATACTTCTTCATACGCATCTGGGCAGCTCCGGCAACGCTTTGCCTGATGGTGTTCAGCGGATGGTTTGCGGGAATGCAGGACTCAATGAGTTCCATGTGGAAGGATCTCGTCGTAAACGGAGTCAACGTGGTTGCAAGCATAATCCTTGCAACGGGAGCAGGTAATTGGAAAGGATTCGGCTTTGCCGGCATTGCGATGGGCACGGTTGCCGCGCAATACAGCGGCCTTGCATTCTGTGTCATCGTGTGCCTCGTGAAATACCGCAGAAAAGTGTTCAGCCTGTTCAAGCCTTCCGGCATTCCGGGAATGCTTCGCGGTGATGACCTCGGTTCCTTCTTCAAGATGAATCTGGACCTGCTGATACGCTCGCTGGGGTTCATAGTGATATACATCGGGTACACCGCCATAGCCGCCGGCTTTGGTGACACTATTCTTGCCTGCAGTTCCATAATGATGCAGATGCTGATGATCTTCTCTTATTTCACGGACGGATTCGCCTACGCCGGGGAAGCGCTGAGCGGACGTTTCATCGGGGAGGGAAACACAGGCCTGCTGCGCCGGAGCGTACGGTATGTCTTCGTATGGAGCATGAGCGTTTCCGTGCTGTTCATAGGGATATATGTTGCCGGCGGAGTACCCTTGCTCAAGCTGCTCACCTCCGACACGAAGGTTGTGGAAAGCTGCCGGGAATTCCTGCCCTGGCTGATTCTTATGCCGCCGATAGGATGCGCGGCATTCACCTGGGACGGCATCTTTATGGGAGCTACGGCCTCCGTTCCCTTCAGGAACTCGATGGTCGGGGCGGCGCTTTTCTTTTTCGGCACATGGACAGTCTGCCGGGCGGCATTTACACCAAGCGGCGCGGAAGCTCTGCACTGCCTCCTCGCCGCTTATTTTGCACATCTCCTTTTCAGGACAGTCTACCTCAGCCTTTCTTACAGGGCTTGCGTTTTAGCATCGAATACAGGATGCCGGCAACACGCAGCCCGGTTCCTGCCGCACCGCAGACGCTCTTGAATGAATTGAAAGCGTTCGAAGTCTCACGGTCGAAGCTTGAGACCCCGGCTTTCGCCTTCAGGATTTCGTTGTCAAGTTCCCGTGAATCCTTCACTTCATCTGAAAACAGCCTTACGAAGCCGTCAAGAAAGAGTTTCTTCCTCAGAAGGAACAGCACGACAAATGCGGCAACTGAAATGAAAAGAACAATGACCGTTCCCCAGGGGGTGCCCAGGGACGCATTGAGGACCTGCATCAGAAGATATGAAAGGATTCCGAATGCCAGAAAGCCTGCAAGTGCAAGAAGAAAAGATGAAAGGAGCCCCGCAAGGGCCACGGACAGGCTTTTTGTCACGTTCAGCCTCATTTCCCTGATGCGGAGGTCCACATATTCCTTGATTCCCATGATACAGTTACTCCTCTTCCTTGGGATTCCCCTCAAAAACGTCATCCTCGGGCTCCCCCTCATCGTGGAGGGCGGTAGCTACGCTGTCTATTATCCTCATTCCCTTTTCAGTCATTGAAAGGGCCACGAGAGCCACACCGGTGGCAACGCCTGCAACGAATGCAAAAAAAGTTGATCCTTTTGCCATAATTCCAATATTATTTGATTGTTTCTATCAGTTCATAATCCAGCAGCCTCTGCTCCAGATTGGCGTTCTTGACCTTAATCCGAACCCTGTCGCCCAATCTGAAAGCCTTTCCACCACGCCTGCCCACAAGCCTGTAGTGAGCCTCGTCGAAGTCGTAGAAATCAGACTTTATCTCACGCAGCGGAACCATTCCCTCAATCTTTGTAGGCTCAATCTCCACATACATCCCCCATTCCGTCATCCCGGATACGGTGCCGTCAAACTCCTGACCCACCTTATCCTGCATGAACTCCACAAGTTTGTACTTTACGGATGTCCTCTCGGCATCGGCGGCGACAAGTTCCCTTTCGGACGCATGCCTGCACTCTTCCTCGAGCTTCTCCTTGTTCTCCGGAGAACCGCCGTTGAGATATCTGGCAAGCAGGCGGTGCACCATAGTGTCCGGATAGCGCCTGATAGGCGAAGTGAAATGAGTGTAGAAGTCAAAGGCAAGTCCGTAATGCCCGATATTGTCGGTGCTGTAGACAGCCTTGGCCATTGACCGCAGCGCGATGTTCTCGAATGCATCATACTCCGGTTTGCCGAGCGATGCGCTCAGAAGACCGCGCAGGGACTCGGCCGCGCTCTTCCCGTTCTTCGCCTCCCCCATCCTGTATCCGAAGTTGGATGCAAAGCCGCGGAGCCCCTCCAGTTTCTCGAAGTTGGGTTCACCGTGAATTCTATAAACGAAAGGCTTGGCGTTCTTTGCCGCCACTCCGTTCATCTGCCCGCCTGTCGCCACAAATTCGGCCACAGTCCGGTTTGCCAGAAGCATGAATTCCTCAATCAGCCAGTTGGCCTCTTTCGAGAACTTCTCATACACCTTCACCGGCTTTCCGTCAGAATCCACCTCAACCTTCATCTCAGGACGGTCGAAATTTATTGCTCCTACCTTGAACCTGTTCTCCCTCAATATCATGGCCAGCCTGAAGCAGGCGAGCACAGCCTCCTGAAGTTCGTTCTCAGCCCTGCCGTTCTCTATTATCTCCTGAGCCTCGTCATAATTGAGGCGGCTGTTCGAACGTATTGCAGTACGGTTTATCCTGCGTGACTTCACCTCCCCCTTCGGAGTCATTTCGAAAATCACTGAAAAGCAGAGTTTGTCCTCGTCCGGCCGCAGGGAACATAGCTTGTTGCACAGTTTCTCCGGGAGCATGGGCACGGTGCGGTCCACCAGATAAACGGAAGTGCCGCGTTCGCGGGCCTCCTTGTCGACCGGCGTTCCCGGCCTGACGTAATATGACACGTCCGCGATGTGTACTCCTATTTCGAAGTTGCCGCCGCTCAATTTCCTGTAACTGAGAGCGTCATCGAAGTCCTTGGCATCGGCGGGGTCGATGGTGAAGGTGAAGCGGTCACGGTAATCCAGACGACCTTTCATGTCTTCCGAAGTAATTTCTTCGGAAATGCCTTCAGCCGCATTCTCGACTTCTTTTTCGAAGCGGTAGGGAAGGTTGAACTCGGCCAGGATGGCATGCATTTCGGTATCGTTCTCACCAGGGTATCCGAGCACATCCACTATATGGCCGTGCGGGGCCGTCTCTCCCCTGTCCCAGCCGTCTACTACTGCCGCCACCTTCATGCCCGGCTTCGCGCCTGCAGCAAATGCCTGCTCCACATCTATCTCTATATCATACGGCATGGTCTTGCTCTGCATGAGCACCCATCCCTGGGCCCCGACCGTATGGAGTATGCCCACGAACTGTCTGCCGGAACGTTCTATGATCTCCACCACCTCGCCTTCCCGGCGCCTGTCCGAAGCCTTGTTGCGCGTAACCGCGACCCTGACCGTATCTCCGTCAAGCGCGTGGCGGGTTCTGGAGGCCTTTACGAACACATCGTCATCCTGTCCTTCTATGATGACGAAAATGAAACCGTCCCTGGTCATCTGCACCCTGCCTACAAACTGCGGGCATACCTTTCTTTTCGTCCTTCTCCTCGTATTTACTTTTTTCATCTCTCGACAGATTCGTAATTTCCGTAAATATACCAATAATTTGTATCTTTGCAATCCGTATCGGACATATATGAATATCAGCTCAAAAATATGAACAGAAAAGTACTTCTTATGATTCTTGACGGATGGGGAGAAGGCCGTCATGATGCATCCAACGCCATTTACACACAGGGAGCTCCGTTTATCGACAGTCTCCGCGCAAAATATCCTTTCTCACATCTCCAGGCCTGCGGGGAATATGTAGGCCTTCCGGACGGACAGATGGGGAATTCCGAGGTGGGGCACATGAACCTCGGAGCCGGCCGCGTGGTTTACCAGGACCTCGTCAAGATCAACATGGCCTGCCGCAACCACGCCCTTCAGCAGAACGCGGAAATCAAGGCGGTGTATGATTACGTGAAGGAGAGCGGCAAGAAGCTCCACTTCTTCGGACTCTGTTCTCACGGAGGAGTGCACTCATCCCTGAACCATCTCTACGAATTCCTGGACGATGCAAAGAAGGCCGGACTCGAGGACGTATACGTACACTGTTTCATGGACGGCCGCGACACCGACCCCCACAGCGGACTCGGATTCGTGAAAGAGCTTGAGGAGAAGATGGCGCAGAGCACCGGACGCATAGCAACAGTCTGCGGACGTTTCTATGCAATGGACAGGGACAAGAGATGGAACCGCATAAAAGAAGCCTACGATATGCTTGTTGACGGAAAGGGCGCACAGTTCGAGCACGCTCTCGATGGAATCCGGGCGTCATACGACGCAGACGTGACCGATGAATTCATCAAGCCCATCGTCATCGCCAGGGACGGAAAGCCCGTCGCCAAGGTGGAGGAAGGAGATGCTGTCATCTTCTACAATTTCCGCAACGACCGTGCGCGCGAGCTCACGAACGTCCTCACCCAGAACGACATGCCCGAAGAGGGAATGCACACGCTTCCCCTTTACTACTGCTGTCTCACTCCCTACGATGCCTCATTCAAGGGACTTCACATCCTCTTCGACAAGGAAGAGGTGGTTGACACCCTGGGCGAGACAGTGAGCAAGGCCGGAAAGAACCAGCTCAGGATTGCCGAGACCGAGAAATACGCGCACGTCACTTTCTTCTTCAACGGAGGAAGGGAGACTCCCTTCGAGAACGAGGACCGCATTCTCGTGAACTCCCCGAAGGTCGCCACCTATGACCTCCAGCCGGAGATGAGCGCCATCGAGGTTACGGACAAGCTCTGCGGAGCCATCCGTTCCGAAAAGGAGGACATGATAATACTGAACTTCGCAAACGGGGACATGGTGGGACATACCGGAGTCTACAAGGCCATCACCAATGCCGTAGGATGCATAGACGGATGCGTGGAGTCCGTTGTCACCTGCGCCCTCGCGCATGACTACGTGGTGCTTCTCACCGCAGACCACGGCAATGCCGACTACGCCGTGAACGAAGACGGCACCCCCAACACCGCACATTCCCTCAACGAGGTGCAGTTCATAGTGATAGGAGCCGGAGACGAAGTGAAGACAGTGAAAGACGGAGCTCTCTGCAACGTCGCCCCCACCATACTCAAGCTTATGGGAATACCTCAGCCTGAAGCCATGACCGCAGAACCTCTTATCTGATACAGGAAAAATGTCCAAAATCATTTGTTTCGGAGAAATAATGCTCCGCCTGAGCCCCTCGGGCAATGACAGGTTCATCCAGACCGACTCTTTCAGAATCATACCCGGAGGAGGAGAGGCCAACGTGGCGGTCAGCCTGGCGAACTACGGTCACAATGCCTGCTATGTAACCAAACTTCCGTCACACGAGATAGGCCAGATTGCCGTTAACGCATTGCGCAGATACGGAGTCAATACCGGGTACATCACCAGGGGCGGAGACAGGATAGGTCTCTACTATGCCGAGACAGGAGCTTCCATGCGCCCTTCCAAAGTCATCTACGACCGCGCAGGTTCGGCAATCGCCGAAGCCGGACCGGAAGATTTCGACTTTGACAGGATTATGGAAGGCGCCGACTGGTTCCACTGGTCAGGAATCACCCCCGCCATCTCCGACAAGGCGGCAGAACTCACCCGGACAGCCTGCGAAGCCGCAAAAAGGCATGGTGTGACGGTATCCGTGGACCTCAATTTCCGAAAGAAACTCTGGACGTCGGAAAAAGCGATATCCGTAATGCGCCCGCTTATGAAATACGTGGACGTATGCATAGGGAACGAGGAAGACGCGCAGCTGTGCCTCGGATTCAAGCCGGACGCAGACGTGGAGAACGGAAGCACAGATGCGGCGGGATACGAGGGCATCTTCAGACAGATGATGGCTGAATTCGGATTCAAGTGCGTGGTATCCACGCTCAGGGAGTCATTCTCGGCTTCCTGCAACGGATGGAAGGCTCTCATTTACGACGGGAAGGAGTTCTATCAGTCGAAAAGATATGAGATAAATCCCATAATCGACCGCGTGGGAGGAGGAGACTCGTTCAGCGGAGGACTCATACACGGAATGCTCAAGTACGGAGGCGACATGAAGGAGGCCGTCGAGTTCGCGGCTGCGGCATCGGCCCTGAAACATACGGTGAACGGGGACTTCAATCTTGTGAGCGAGGACGAAGTGCTCTCACTTGTAAAGGGAAACGCAAACGGAAGAGTTCAAAGATAATCCACATGGCACAGTTCAACAGGCAGCAGGTTCTGGAGGCGATGACCTCCACCGGAATGGTTCCGGTATTCTATAATCCGGATGCAGAAACAGGCAAGAAAGTCCTGAAAGCATGCTACGACGGAGGTGTGAGGGTGTTCGAATTCACGAACCGCGGAGACAAGGCGGCGGAAGTGTTCCCGGAACTTGTCGGATACGCTAAGGAGAATCTGCCCGGAATGATCGTGGGCATAGGTTCGATATCCTTCGCGAAGGATGCCCGGAAATTCATGAGGATGGGAGCCAGCTTCGTTGTCGGACCCCAGTTCGTACCCGGTGTGGCTTTCGCCTGCAAATTGCGCAGGATGCCGTACATCCCGGGTTGTGGCACGGTCTCAGAGGTGGGAAAGGCCCAGAGGGCGGGTTGCGATATCTGCAAGGTCTTCCCCGGTGATGTGCTCGGACCCAAGTTCGTGAAGGCTCTCCGCGCCCCCATGCCCTGGAGCAAACTGATGGTGACCGGAGGGGTCAAGCCCGAGAGAGAGAATCTCGAAGGCTGGTTCAGGGCCGGTGCAAGCTGTGTGGGAATGGGTTCGAACCTTTTCCCAAAGGATGCCGTCGAGGCAGGCGAATGGGCAAAAATAAGCGAACTCTGCAGGAACGCCCTCGAAATAATCAAAGAAATCAAACAATAACCGCATACAAATGACTCAGCCAGCAAAAAAAACCAACTACAGATGGATTATCTGCGCGATGCTGTTCTTCGCAACGACCATCAACTACATGGACCGTCAGGTACTTTCACTCACGTTCGAAGATTTCATCCGTCCCGAATTCCACTGGACCAACAACCACTACGGAACCATTACGGGAATATTTTCACTGTTCTATGCAGTTGCAATGCTTTTTGCCGGCAGTCTGGTTGACAAACTCGGCACAAAGAAAGGATATCTCTGGAGCATAGGAATATGGTCTGCAGGTGCCTGTGCCCACGCAATTTGCGGTGTTCTGACCCAGAAGTTCGTGGGTGTAGGAAGCGCCGAAGCCATGAAAGCGCTCAGTTCCGCCGACGCCGTTGCAAGGATTGCCACGGTGAGCATGACCCTGTTCATCATCGCCCGATGCATACTGGCGCTCGGAGAGGCCGGAAACTTCCCGGCTGCAATCAAGGCCACCGCCGAGTACTTCCCAAAGAAAGACCGCGCCTTCTCCACTTCCATTTTCAATGCGGGTTCAACCATAGGCGCTCTCGTGGCTCCTTTCTGTATCCCCGCCCTCGCGGCGAAATACGGATGGGAAGCCGCATTCATAATCATTGGAGCCCTCGGTTTCGTCTGGATGGGATTCTGGACATTCGTATATAAGAAACCGGACAGGAATCCTGCCGTAAACGCCGCTGAACTCGAATACATAGAGCAGGACAAAGCTGAAGAGGAAGCGGAAAAGGCCGCAGCCGCCGAGGCCGCAAAGAACGAAAAGAAAATATCCCTCTGGAAATGCTTCACCTACAAGCAGACCTGGGCATTCGCCTTCGGAAAGCTTCTCCCGGACGGAGTGTGGTGGTTCTTCCTGTTCTGGATGCCTTCCTTCCTTAAGAACGTCTACGGAATGAGTTCAACGGAGCCCAGATTCCAGATTGCCATCGGCGCCCTTTATCTCATAGTGATGCTCTCCATATTCGGAGGATACCTCCCCACCATATTCATCGAGAAGAAGAAAATGAACCCCTATGCGGGACGCATGCGCGCCATGCTGATTTTCGCGTTCTTCCCTCTTGTGGCACTGGGAGCCCTGCCGCTGGCGCATGTTTCCTACTGGATTCCCGTAGTGCTCGTAGGCATTGCCGCGGCAGCACACCAGTCATGGAGCGCCAATATCTTCTCGACCGTAGGTGACATGTTCCCCAAGTCAACCATTGCAACAGTCACCGGAATAGGAGGAATGGCCGGAGGACTCGGAAGCTTCTTCATCCAGAAAGGAGCGGGAATGCTCTTCGATGCCAGTGAGAACGGAGCATGGAATATCCTGGGATGCCAGGGAATTGAGGCCGGATACCTCATCATGTTCACATTCTGCGGGCTTGCCTACCTGCTCAGCTGGATTATCATGAAGACTCTGGTTCCGGAATACAAGCCGGTAAAACTATAGATTCCCGAGTGTTGCGTAAACGGGGGTCCCGTCCGCTGACAGGCCCTCCGCAACTGCATCGAAACGCCCTTCGTAGGCAGGCCGCTTGATTTTCACCCGATAAGACTCACCCTTGGGTATGTTGATTACCGGATGCCACCATATGGTCTGACGGTAGTCCGGATATTCGGGACCGGCCCCGCTGCAGGTATAAGCCCTTGGAACGGATGCTCCCTGGAAGTTCACTATCCTCACATTGTCCGCAAACGGGCATGAAGGCAGATTTCCCTTGTAAGTCACGAAGTTCACGACGCCTCCGAACAGGCGTGTGCCGATGAGGTAGCTGTAGGGATACACATCTATGTACTGCACCAGGAGCGGGTCATATTCGAGAATCCTGCTCTGGTCCAGAACGGGAATTCCATCTATCATCGCCATCGACATGCCGGAAGACATATATACGGTATTGTAGGAATCCTGCATCCTTACCCTGATGTTCGAGCCGGAACCGGTCCTGGTTTCCTGGACTATCTCGGAGAGCACCTCCCTCATGTCGGGGAATCTGGTATAGTCGTCAAGAACGTACCGCACAGGCTTGGTTCTGAGAAGCTGAAGCCTTCCATCCGGGATATATTCATACAGCGTATCGGCGTTGAATGCTTTCTCCACCTGCATCCCAACGCTTCTTGCGGCCAGTCTGCCGGCAAGACAGGAACTCAGTTTCAGAGGAGCCACGGCCCCCGGGCCGACGTTGACAAAGGGAGATACAATCTCAAGGTGGCAGCCGTTGTCCGCATCCAGTCCTTCTATCTCAAGGAATATTTCCTGTTCTCCGAATATGTTGGTCGTGAAGAAAGAGACTTCTCCGTTCCCGCCTATGCGGGCGGAATACGGATTGGGCACCAGACCGGGAGTTGACAGGAAAGCATGCATTCCGGCTGTTCCGGCGATAAGATCAGCGTTTGCGCCTACAACGCGGGCCCGGACAATCTCCCCTTCATATTCCGGAGTCCTCTCCATTGAAAAGCCTTCCGCAGGCGGAAGAGCTTTAACCCCGCGCACAAAAGAAGCGATTCCTTCGTTGTAAGGAGCGGCTATGCCGTCATTGTGGAAAACCGAAAGGTTCAGGCTAACGTCGGCCCCGGAATTGTTCTTAATGAGAATGGCATCCCTGCCCTCCGGCACAAGTTCTATCCCCGAAGAAGCTCCGGGCGCGCTTTCCTTGCAGAAATCCTCATACGCTGCCGCATCGACAAGTTCAACGCCGGACTTCACGCGCGCGCCTGAGAAAGTGTTGAAAACAGACACCGTCCTTGAGCCCGGAAGATAGTCGTACCCCTTTTCATTGCAGCTCTGGGCCGTATAGGCAATCAACCTGTAGTTCCCTGTAGGGACTGTATTGGGAATTTCCAGGCAACCGGCGCCGCGGCCGTTCTTCAGGGAAATCTTGGCCGTCTGCGCCATTCCATCGGAGGAGTGCAGTTCAACATAGGCTATCTCACTGAAAGACGACAGCCTGCCGGTATTCACATCAAGGCAATATGCAGAGCACCAGATTGCATCTCCGGCCACATAAACCGTCCTGTCTGTAGACAGATAAACCCTTTCCCTCAGATGGTCTTCCGCCTGCAGCTGGAATGCGGACAGGCTCAGGCACAGAAGTATATGAATAAGTCTTTTCATCATTCTCAAATTCAGATATGGTCATTCGGCCAGTAAGACGGCTTTTCCTTTGTTCCGCCAGAAAGGCGGCAGTCAACACAGTTAGCGGCAGCCCATGTAACGTCCTCCCCGCCGGTTATATTCACTTCCAAGTCGACGGGACGCATATTCTTGTACATATATGCGGAATACCAGTCCTCCGCAGCGATGGCCTCGGGCAGGTCCACGCTGCTCCTGTCCACGAGGTAATATCCGGTCTTGTCATTGTCTATCCACATCTCGGCGGAGGCGACATAGGCGGCGTTGACATATCCTATAACGTTTTCGTCCGGATTGCCGATGCAATGGATATTCCCCCTCATGGAACTCGGCATAGGCGACAGGAGGTCTCCGGAACTGCCCGAGTTTGTACGTATATTGTTCCAGTAACGGTAACTGTCTTCGTTTATGGCCTCGACATATACTTCTATGTGATACAGGACGCTCAGGCGGTTGTCCCTGCAGGGAATGGACAGGAAATCCAGATCCTCGAAACGGTTTTCGCTCTGGAGGGAGGTATCGAATATCATTATGTCTGAGGACGGTCTGGATGTCCAGCAGTAATATATGTTCTCCCTGTCCGTGAAATTCGCAATATAGCCTGAAGATTTGGCTGTAGGGGGAACATAGTAGAATTTGGCCTCATAAAATGAATGATACTCCCAGGTCTCGGTATAGGTCCAGCGGTAATGGCTCTCTTTTCCGTTGCCGTGAGCGCTTATCCCGAGCTCCACTGTTTCATTGTCTTCCGCCAGCCTGTGGGACAGCCTTTCAACCGTAGGCGCGGCAGTCACCTCGCACCAGTCGCTTTCGTACTGTTTTCCTGAAGATGAATTCTTCACGCACAGTTTATGGCGGACACCGGGATCGGCATTCATAAGATCCACGTGATAAAGGGCGTTGTCGGTACTGATACCATTATATGTCTTTCCGTCCTCCGCCTCAACCCATACCTTGCACTGGGGTACATGATATACGTTTTCTCCGGCCAGGGGCTCCGAGACGGAAACGCTTATTCCGGAAATCCCGCCGATGAGAATGTCGCCGTCTATCACCATGCTGCCGGAACCTTCCGGGGCCTCTATGGAAAAAGGATATACGCAGGACACGAGCGGAAGCAGCGCCAGCAGGGTCATCAATATGTTTTTCCGTTTCATCAGAACTTGAGGTTAAGGTTGAGATAAGGGATGGGGCAGGCGAACACGGACAGCATGTGCCCGGAAACAGCGGCGCCTTCCGTGGTGTAATAGACGGAATAGGCGTTCTTCCTCCCCGTCACGTTGTACACTCCGAGAGTGAATGAAAGGTAGGTGAGTTTCTTCAGATAATGGCTCGGCTCAACATTGACTGCAAGGTCAAGACGGAAGTAGTCGGGAATTCTGTACTCATTCCTGTCCGAGTATTCAAGGCGTTTGCCTCCGCCGTAACGGAACACTCCTATCGGGACCGTCACCGGACGCCCTGTCGAATAATCCGCGTTGCAGGACAGGGAGAACCTGTGGGTGAACTTGTAATTGCCCACCAGCTTGAAATCGTGCGGCTTGTCGTGGGGGGCATTGTACCATCCCCCTCCGTTGATGGTCTCCGGGCCTCTGTCCTGCATTTCCTTCAAAAGGGATCTGGAATAGGTGTATGAGAGCCAGCCGTTGAGTTTGCCTATGCTCTTCCTCACCATGAACTCCACTCCATAAGCCCTGTTGTAAACGGGAACAAGGTCGGACACCAGGTTTTCATTCATCACCAGAACAGCTCCGGATTTGTAGTCCAGCATATTGGAAGCCTTCTTCCAATACCCTTCCAGGGAGATGTCAACCTTTCCCTCGGCAACGGTCCAGTACAGTCCGGAAGCCGCCTGCCATCCTGTCTGCGGCTTGATGGAAGCGTTGCTGAGCTGCCACGTGTCCATGGGTGAGACGGATGCTGTATTCGATATGAGATGAACATTCTGGCTCATGCTGTTGAACCCGGCCTTGATGGAAAGATCTGGTCTGAACGAATACTTTCCGGATACGCGCAGTTCCGGCACGCCGTAGAAGCAGGAGTTCTCCATACCGAGAAAACCGGCCATGCGGAGCCCCAGGTCGAAGGAGAGCTTTTCGCTGACTCTCCAGCTGTCTCCGAAGTAAAGCGCGGGCTCCAATGCCTTCTGCATCGGCAGAGCGGTATTTTTAACGAAGCTCACTTCCTCGGAAGACAGAGGCGCCATAGCTCCCGGATTAAGCATGTAGTAAACGGCATCGAATCCGTAGGAGAAGGTATGGCTGTCGTTCAGAATGGTTTTGAAATTCAACTTGGCGAATGCCTGACGGATTCCTGTGCTGTAGTTATATCCGGAATATCTGTTGAAACTGTTTTCAAGGGAACTGTTGTATCCGTCATAGCCGGCGGTGGCCACCATGCTGTTCCTCTCGCTGAAATTGCTGCGCCATTTCAAGGACAGGTTGAGGTTCGAATACCGGAATGTAGTGTCTCCGGAAAAACTGAAACCGTCATAAGATGTGTACGCGCAGGCATGGATGGAGTTCTTTCCGTTCACCTTGTGGCTTACATTCACGTTCAGGTCCCGGAAAGACGCCCTGCCTCCGGCATAGGCGCTGGCATTCTTTGGAAGAAGGTTCAATATCCAGTTGGAATAGCTCGTGCGCCCGCCGATTATGAAAGTGGTCCTGTCCTTGATAATCGGGCCTTCAAGATGGAAGCGGCCCGTAAGCAGGCCTATTCCCAGAGACCCGGTTATTTTCTTGGAGTTGCCTTCCCTCCCGCGCACGTCGAGCACGGAGGATATGCGTCCTCCGTATTCCACCGGAATCGAGCTCTTGTACAGCTCTATTCCGCTTATCACATCGGTATTGAAAGCGGAGAACACCCCGAACATATGCGAAGGGTTGTAGATGGTATTGTCGTTGAAGAGGATAAGATTCTGGTCGGAGGAGCCACCGCGCACATTGAACCCGTTGGACGCCTCTCCGGCCGACTTGACACCCGGAAGCGTGAGCACGACCTTGAGCACGTCGGACTCGCCGAAGGCCGTGGGAATCTTCTTCACCATGTTCACGCGCACCTTCTCCACACCCATTATTGCATCCTTATGATGGGATATCTGGTCGGCGGAAACAACAGCTCCCTTCAGTGCAGTCACTTTCTCCTTCATGGTCACATCAAGCCCGCCGTTATCGTAAACAAGAAGCGAGAGATGCAGGTCATCCATGGAGTACCCGCTGAAATTCAACGTACTGGATCCTACCGGAAGAAGAATCTTATAGAAGCCGGCGGCATCCGTTACGGTGTATAATCCGGATCCGTCATAGACCGACACTCCCACAAGGGGTTCTCCGGATGCCACGTCACGCACATGCCCGCTGACGTAAACCTTGCCTGTCCGCCCGGCCTCCTTCTCGCCGATTTCATATACCTTGTTCGCGAAAGTGGCGACCATATTCCTGTCTGCCAGATACTTGCGCAAGGTGCTGTCATTATCGGCACCTGACGTCCTGTCGAAATATCCGTACGGCAGTGACGACCTGATGCTCTGTGAATGCAGGATGAACAGAGCCTCTCCGTATTCGCTCATGCGGTAACCCTTTTCCGCAAGCAGGGGGCGTACGGAATCCAGAAGAGCTTCGCGGCTGCATCGCAACGTGAAAGTGGACTGTTCCTTTTCATCCTTGACGTAATATACCGGACGGCCCGTGTTTTTGCGGAGGAAACGGACGAGCGAATCGAGCTCGACCCTTTTCACTTCCAGTTCCTCCCCGGCAGAAGCGGACAAAGGGACGAACGTGCACAAAAGTGCCAGCAGCAGAGCAAACCTTTTCATCTTCCGGCCTTCCGTATCTTGAACGCCGCGCGGAAATACTCCTCCGGAGAAGCCCCGGACGGCAGATTGCTTTTCTTCACGCCGAGAAGCTTCCTGACGGATCCCTTGTTCCTGAGGGGGACAAGTTCTCCTTCCGGGGTAAGCGCATAAAAATCGGCGTGGTATCTGAAATATCTGTGGACATCACGACGGTAGGCGGGGTCTTCGTAACCTATGCCGTCTCCGTTTACGGAGAAGTCGGTACTCTCGGCCAGAGTCTTCCCCACCCGTCTGTAAAGCTTGTAATCCGCATCTTCGAGAAGTTCATAGAAACCTTCCCCGGCGCCCTTCACCCCCTGAAGGAAGAGATTGTCCAGACGGGCTTTCCCCATTGTGAAATACAGGACATATTCCCTGTCAAGGTCAAGGACCACCGAATTCCTGTCCGGCATAACCACCGGCTGATGTCTCACGGCATCTATGTTCAAAAGGAGGTTCTTGTACAGCTTGCCGCCGAAAAGCACTTCCCCCGTCTTGAATTCGGGAGATTGCCAGTAGGAATTCCCGTTATGGGGGAAATTGTACCTGACGGCCTGCTTCTGTCTGAAAAGGGTGGAGACCTTGCCCGAGGAATCCTGGAACGCCTGCCTCTCAGGGTAATCCTGGGAATATCCGGTCAGGGATGCAAAGGCAAGGGCCAGAACGATGTACGTCTTTTTCAAGTTCATACCCGCAAAACTAACAATAATTGGGCAAAGTTGTTGTGTTTCATAAAAATTACTATCTTTGCAGTTCGTTCCGCCCACGGTGGGAGGAGCATTTTAACAAATTAATTTTTTGCGCAATGGCTGAATATTTAATGCCAGAGAAAAAGCAGGAGATTTTCGCGAAGTACGGAAAGTCTAATAAGGACACAGGTTCTGCAGAGAGTCAGGTTGCTTTATTTTCCTACCGTATCGCTCACCTTACCGAGCATGTGAAGAAGAACAAGAAAGACGTGGTTACACGCCGCTCGCTTCTCCGCCTCGTAGGTAAGAGACGTCAGATTCTGGACTACCTCCAGAAGGTTGACATCGAGAGATACAGGAATATCGTCAAGGAGCTCGGTCTCCGTCGATAATCGGAAATAGGAAAAGACAAGGGGTGGTGCCCGGGCGGTACCATCCCTTTTTTACGGAAAGACGTTAAGGAAAACAATAATGAACATCATCAACAAAAAAATCGAACTCGCGGACGGCCGCGTGATTGAGATTGAAACCGGAAAACTTGCCAAGCAGGCAGCCGGCTCCGCTGTTGTGAAGATGGGTGGCACAATGCTTCTCGCCACCGTTACAGCGGCTAAAGAAGTCAAGGAGGGCACCGATTTCATGCCCCTCACAGTAGATTACAAGGAAAAATTCTATTCAGCAGGACGCTTTCCCGGCGGATTCACCAAGAGGGAAGGCAAATCGTCGGATTATGAGATTCTCATCTCACGCCTGATCGACCGCCCCATCCGTCCCCTCTGGCCGGACGATTTCCATCTTGAGGTATTCGTGAACGTAACCCTCATCTCCGCAGAGAAGGACATTCAGCCCGATGCTCTTGCAGGTCTTGCGGCATCCTGCGCTCTCGCAACGTCCGATCTTCCTTTCGGAGGTCCCATATCCGAGGTACGCGTATGCCGTATAGACGGAAAGTTCGTCATCAACCCCACATTCTCCGAGATGGAGCGCGCCGACCTTGAACTCATGGTTGCAGCCACAGAAGAGAATATCATGATGGTGGAAGGCGAAATGAAGGAAGTCAGCGAGCATGACATGCTCGAGTCCATCAAGTTCGCGCACGAGGAGATCAAGAGGCACTGCCGCATCCAGAAAGAGCTCATGCACGAGCTCGGCACAGACGTCAACAAGAGGGACTATCCCCACGACATAGAGGATGAAGAACTCAGGAAGGCCGTTGTCGACTTCTGCTACGACAAATGCTATGCTCTTGCAAAGAGCGCAAAGCCCAAGCACGAGCGTGAAGACGGGTTCGAGGCCATCAAGGAGGAATTCATCGCAACCATTCCCGAGCCGGGCGATTCCATCGAGGAAAGAGAGGCTTACAATACAAAGGCCGCGCTCGCTTCACGCTACTATCACAACGTGGAGAGAGAGGCCATGAGGAACATGATTCTCGACGAAGGACGCCGTCTTGACGGGCGCGTCTGCAACGAGGTACGTCCCATCTGGTGCGAGGTTGACTATCTCCCCTGCGCACACGGTTCAGCAATCTTCACCCGCGGCGAGACCCAGTCTCTCGCATCCGTGACGCTCGGAACGAAGATGGACATGAAGGAGACAGACGAGGTTCTCATCCAGGACGACCAGCAGATTGTCCTCCATTATAACTTCCCTCCTTTCGCAACAGGAGAGGCAAAGAGCCAGAGAGGCGTGGGACGTCGTGAAATCGGTCACGGAAACCTCGCCCTCCGTGCGCTCAAGCCTGTTATCCCCACAGCTCCCGAGAATCCCTATGCAGTGCGCATAGTTTCCGACATACTCGAGTCCAACGGTTCTTCATCAATGGCTTCAGTATGCGGCGGATGCCTCGCGCTCATGGATGCAGGTGTAAAGATCACAAAGCCTGTGGCAGGTGTTGCAATGGGCCTTATCACCGATGCGGAACGCCCCAATGACCGTTACGCCATCCTTACAGATATCCTCGGAGACGAAGACCACCTCGGAGACATGGACTTCAAGGTGACCGGAACCAAGGACGGTATCACAGCCACCCAGATGGACATCAAGGTTGACGGACTTTCATATGATGTTCTCGAGAAGGCTCTCGAGCAGGCGCGCCAGGGCCGCATGCACATCATGGGAGAGATGATGAAAACCATCTCGGAGCCCCGCGAGGACTACAAGCCTTTCGTACCCCGCATACAGCAGATCAGGGTTGCTTCAGAGTTTATCGGAGCCATCATCGGAAAGGGTGGAGAGACCATCCAGAAGATTCAGAAGGAAACCGGAACCGTCATCACCATTACCGAGGAACCTCTTCCCGGAGGTGGCACGGAGGGTGTCGTTGACGTGGCTTCAAATGACGGAGAGGCCATGAAGAAGGCTCTCGACTGGATCAAAGGTATCTGCGCAGTTCCCGAGGTGGGCGAAACATATCACGGAAAGGTTGTAAGCATACTCGAATTCGGTGCATTCATAGAGATTCTCCCCGGAAAGGAAGGACTTCTGCACATTTCCGAGATTGCATGGAACAAGACGGAGAAGGTTGAGGATGTGCTCAAGGAAGGAGACGAAGTTGACGTCAAACTTCTTGAGATTGACGCAAAGAACGGAAAGATGCGTCTTTCAATGCGCGCCCTCACAGAAAAACCGGAAGGGTATGTGGAGCCCGAGCGCAAACCCCGTAACGACAGGGGTCCCCGCCATGATGACCGCAGGGGAGGAGACCGCAGGGAGCGCAGGGACGGAGACAGAGGTCCCCGTCACGATGACCGCCCCCGCCGCGAGGACCGTCCCCGCCGCAGCAACGGACCGCGCACCGAAGCCCCCGCTCCGGCAATAGACGACTTCCGCGAGCCCGCAGAGGAAATATTCTAAAAGCAAGCATTTTTTTCACTGAAGGAGGGTGACTTACTGTCATTCTCCTTTTTTTTTGTAACTTGCCGGCACGTTAGAAACAAACACAACATGAAACGACTTACCGTCATACTGCTTTCCGGCATTCTGTCTTCTGCCGGCGTTCTTGCCCAGGAACCGGCCTTCCTGTTTGAAGACTTCACTCCCGCCACAATAAAAATCAAAGACGGAACAGTGTGTGAAGTCAGTGTGAATCTGGATGCAAACAGTCAGAAACTGTATTATATAGATGGAGACAATGTGATGGAAATGACAAACATCTCCGAACTTGACACCCTGTATGCAGATAACCGCAAATTCGTGATGAAAAACAACTCCATCTGTGAATATATCCCCAAGGAATACGGTGCAATTTTCATCAATAAGAACATCTATTACCTGCTCTGCAAAGGCCGCGAATATGAAATAAGCCGGTTATCCGACCTGTACGCACAGTTCCCGGACAAGACTTCCGACATCAAACGCATAGTCCGCGAATACGGGCTTTCGTTGAAGCAGGCGGATGAAGCCGAAAAAATTTTCGATTTCGCCTGTACCGGGGTGCTTCCCAAATTCACCGCCAAGGACCTTATAGGATACTGGTGCATAGACCAGGAATATAACAGGGTTCCCCACAGCATCATACATTTCATAGACGGAAACACGGCCGTATATTATGGTGAGACAGACGTCGTGAATCTGTTCCATGGCACCATAGGCTTGCAGATACCGGGCTTCAGCGGACTTTTCTATTGCCCGCAGGACGATTCAAAATACGGATACACCCTTGTTGACGGAACTGTAAGCATATCAAACGGCATGACCTTCAAGATTACCAAGAAGGGTCATCTGAAACGTGAAAGCACAAGCCTCCTGTACAGAAAATTCGAACAGAGATATTTTGCTGAGATCCTGCCTCCGTTGAACGACAGACGAGGAAACCCGGAACGGACAGAATGGGGTCCGGTTCCGGGTCTGACAGTGCACGATCCGAATCCTCGCTAGAGCGGGATTACTTCTGATTCTTGAGCAAGTCGCGTATCTCCTCAAGGAGAACAACATCATCGGGCTTGGGAGCGGGTGCTTCGGGAGCCGCAGCAGCCTCTTCTTCCTTCTTCTTTGAAAGAGCGGCGGAAGCCTTGGTCATAAGGCGGATGACAAGGAATATGCAGAAGGCTACGATAGCAAAGTCTATTATCTGCTGAATAAAGTTACCGTAACAGATATATACGGGCTCGGCATCTCCGGTCGCGCCTATTATGCTGCCCTTGAGGGGTGCCTTGAAGTCTGTGAAGTTGATGCCGCCGATAAGCCATCCGACGAAAGGCATGATGATGTCATTTACGAGAGACGTGACGATTTTGCCGAAAGCGCCGCCGACAACTACGCCGACAGCCATGTCAATGACATTGCCCTTCATGGCGAATGCCTTGAAATCAGCCCAGAAACTAGATTTTGCCATAATATGAATGATTAAATGTTAGTGTGCGTTATCCACAAATATAACAAAATTTATCTACCTTTGGTCTATGATACTATTTTACAGCGATTATCTTGAAGGCTGCCATCCTTCAATCCTGAACAAGCTTCAGGAGACAAATCTGCACCAGACCCCGGGTTATGGCGAGGACGACTTCTGCGGGCAGGCAAAGGAAACCATAAAAAACATATGCGAAGCCCCCGGAGCCGACGTTCATTTTCTGGTTGGAGGCACTCAGACGAACATGACGGTAATCGCCGCGTCACTGCGCCCGCACCAGGGTGTTCTGTGCGCATCGTCCGGGCATATCAACGTTCACGAAACCGGAGCGATAGAACACTCCGGACACAAGGTGCTCCCTTTGCCGGCAAAAGACGGAAAGGTGTGCGCGCAGGACGTGTGTGCAGCCCTGGAAGCGCATTACTCCGATCCGAGCTTCGAGCACACCGTTCAGCCGGGAATGCTCTATATTTCATTTCCCACGGAACTGGGAACCATATATTCAAAAAAGGAACTCCTTGAAATAAAGAAAGTCTGCTCCGACTGGGAAATTCCCCTGTTCATAGACGGAGCCCGCCTGGGATACGGTCTGGAGGCGGAGGGATGCGATCTTCTTCTGAAGGACATAGCGCAAATAGCCGATGTCTTCTACATCGGAGGTACAAAGCAGGGAGCGCTGTTCGGAGAGGCGGTGGTGATATGCAACGAGAAACTTAAGACAGATTTCCGCTACTTCATCAAGCAGAACGGAGGGATGCTGGCCAAGGGAAGACTTCTCGGCATTCAGTTTGACGCCCTGATGAAGGAAGGCCTGTATTTCAGCATTGCACGGGATGCCGTGAGAAAAGCTCAGAGGATAAGCGAGGCTTTCAGGAAGAAAGGGTATGATTTTCTTGTGGAAAGCCCCACAAACCAAATCTTCCCCATCCTCCCTAAGGAAGATGAGGAAAGATTGTCCTCCGATTTCGGTTTTGAAGAATGGCAGAAAATCGATGCAGACCACATCGGAGTGCGTTTCTGCACAAGCTGGGCAACTACCGACGAGCAGGTTGACGCCCTGATTTCAGCCATCTGAGGCTTTATTCCTCCACCTCAACAACGGGAGCCTCGGGAGCGTTCTTCATTACAGAAGCGATACCGGCTTTCATTGTGGCTTCGCTTGCGTACATCTGGCTTGCTCCGATGATCTGGCCGTTGGTAGCCTTGAGGTTGAAGTAAGGCTTTCCGTTCTTTGCCACCTTGGTCTCGAATCTTGCCTCGTTTACAGCGTTCTTCTTTACGGACTCAACTCCGTTAAGGCAGGCAGCCTTTGTTGTATAGCCTTCGCTTGAAAGGATTACCTGGCCGTTGGTTGCGAGAAGGTTGAACTGGAACTCACCATTCTTTCTGACAGAAATAACAAATTTTCCCATAACTTTCTTTATTAAAAATATTTATGACTCAAATATAAAAAATATTTTTCTTAAATGGCATTGAATTTGAGGGGATGGATTAAAAATACTGAAATATGAAAAGAACAAATTTAATTATGCTTGCCTGCGTAACTGCAATGACACTTGCTTCCGGCAAGGCATATGCCCAGAACCAGGATATTTATCAGAGTTTCATAGAAGTTACCGGTTTTGCGGAGAAGGAGGTGGCCCCGGATATATTCTATGTAAACATCACCATCAACGAGGCGGACAGCAAAGGGAAGAAAAGTCTGGCCCAGCAGGAAAAAACCATGGTGGCTGAACTGAAGTCTGCCGGAATAGACATTGAGAAACAACTCAGCCGGGAATCGCTCTCAAGTTCATTCTACAACAGAAGGACAAACATGGCAAGAGCGACGTACAGGCTTAAGCTCAACAGCGCGGAACAGGTTTCTGAGGCCCTTGACCGCCTGGATGCCCTGGGAATATCAAACGTTTCTTTCTCCAAGGCCGAATACAGCCGAATTGATGAATTCAAGGATGAGGTCAGGAAAGCGGCAGTGACTGATGCCAAGCGCCAGGCAGCCTCTATGGCCGGGGCCCTCGGGCAGAAACTGGGCAAATGTTTTTATCTGTACAGCGGCAATTCCGGGAACTCATCATATTATTCCAGACCGATAATGGCAAAGGCTGCAGTTATGGCGAATTCCATGGACGGGGTTGAAGAAGAAAGGGCGGAAATAGATTTCGACAAAATAAAGGTGTCAGTGAGCGTATCCGCCAAGTTCATCCTTGAGTAACGGAGGTTCACGCCAGCTCGCTGAGCTCGAGCCAACGCATTTCCAGGCTGTCAGTTTCCTCGATGATGGCCTGGATTTTTTCTGCCGCCTCCTGCAGTTTTTCATATGAGAGCGAGCCGGAGCTCATTTCTGCCTGGAGACGCTTTTTCTCCGCCTCAAGTTCCGAAAGACGCGCATCTATCGTCTCAAGTTCCTTCTGTTCCTTCCAGCTGAGACGTCTGCGGGTGTTTGCGGTCCTGGGCTTCACGGCGGCGTTCACCGGCTTAGCCGTCGTTGCAGCATTTTTCCTGTTGGACTCATAATCCTTTATGAAGGAACGGTATTCGCTGAAATTGCCCACAAAATCCTTTACCAGCCCGTCTCCGCAGAACACAAGGAGATGGTCCACTAGCCTGTCCATGAAGTGACGGTCGTGCGACACTATGACAAGGGTTCCCTTGAACTCCAGGAGATACTCCTCCAGAATATTCAGCGTCACTATGTCAAGGTCGTTGGTAGGCTCATCCAGGATAAGCAGGTTGGGATTGCGCATAAGTATGGTAAGCAGGTACAGCCTGCGTTTCTCCCCTCCTGACAGTTTGCTTATACGCGTGTTGAGCATATCATGCGGAAAAAGGAATCTTCCGAGCAGGCGCGTATCGTTCACTGTATCAAGAACCGTGTCATCTTCGCGGAAGGAAATGCCTTCCTGGCGATAATACCCTATCCTGAGCGATTCACCGCGTTCTATAACCCCGGCAGAAGGCTCCGTCTCTCCGGTGAGAAGTTTGAGGAAGCTTGTCTTCCCTATGCCGTTCCGCCCCACGATTCCAACTTTCTCGTAACGCTGGAACTTGTAGTCGAAATCGTTCAGGAGCACTTTCCCGCCCATTGACAAACCCAGGTGGTGGCAATCGATGATCTTTGTTCCGAGACGGGAGACCTCACCCACCCCTTCCATGTTCACCTGCCGCTCGGTATAGACCTGTGAAGCCCTGTCCGCGAGGGCATGGAAAGCGTCGATGCGGTACTTTGCCTTCCCGCTGCGCGCGCAGGGTGTAGCATGTATCCACTCCAGCTCGCGACGCAGAAGATTCCGGACCTTGTCTGTCTCCGCATTATAGTTCGCTATGCGCTCGTCCCTCTTTTCAAGATAGTTGAGGTAATTCCCCCTGTAGATGTAAACGGAACCTCTGTCAAGTTCCATCACCGTATTGCATACCCTGTCCAGGAAATAACGGTCGTGCGTAACCATGAGCAGGGTGCAGCGCCTGCGGCTCAGATATGACTCCAGAAACTCCACAGCCTCTATGTCCAGGTGGTTTGTAGGCTCGTCCATAATAAGGAAGTCCGCATTCCCTGCAAGCATCTGCGTAAGCGCAACACGCTTGACTTCGCCTCCGGAAAGTTCTCCCATCCTGCGGGAAAGGCTGCCGAGGCTGAATCCTGTGGCGATCTCCTTCATGCGCTGGGAAAATTCATCCCGCGCAAGTCCGGAGCCGGACGCAAGAACGTTTTCCGCTCCGGAAAGAATCTGTCTCTCTATCGTAAAGCCGGGGTCGAACTTGAAGTCCTGGTCCAGGAAAGCAATGCTGATATCCTTGAGAAAAAGTATCTTCCCGCCCGAATCGGACTTGTCCTCCCCTGCAAGGATTCTCAGCAAGGTGCTCTTTCCGGTCCCGTTCGGAGCTATGAGAGCTATCTTGTCTCCTTCGTTAATGTTGAATCCTATATTCTCGAACAATACTTTCTGCCCGTAGGATTTTGATATACTTTCTATCTGAAGGAAACTCGGCATGGCACAAAGTTAAAAAAAGATTCTTATCTTTAAACCTTACTTTTTAGAGCCAACACCTATGGAAAAAGATGAGCTGAACGCCTTGGACCAGGCGGCAGGTAAAGTTTTTGAAGTAATGGCCGGCAGGGTCAGCGAAGATGAGCTGCAACTGATCAGGAAAGCGTATCATTTTGCGGCGAAAGCCCACGAAGGGCAGAAGCGCAAGAGCGGAGAGCCCTATATCACACATCCGATTGCGGTTGCCCGCATAGCGGCAGAGGAGCTTGAGCTGGATACAAGCACCGTGTGCGCCGCCTTCCTCCACGACGTTGTGGAAGATACGCCCTACACCATAGAGGACATCAGGGAGAATTTCGGAAAAGACGTGGCTTTCCTGGTGGACGTGGTAACCAAAAGGAAGAAAGAAAGGTACGAGAACACCAAGCAGGTGGACAACTACAAGCAGATTCTCGCCTCGGTCCATTATGACATACGCGCACTGCTCGTCAAGCTGAGCGACCGGCTCCACAATATGAGAACGCTGGAAAGCATGCGTCCGGACAAGCAGATGAAGATTGCCGGAGAAACCGACTTCTTCTATGCCCCCCTGGCAGGACGGCTTGGCCTTTATCACGTAAAGTCGGAGCTTGAGAACCTGTCTTTCAAATTCCGCTGCCCGCGCGACTTCTATTCCATGGAGGAGATGCTGGAAGCGGACAGGGAAAGCACAGCCCCGGCACTCACGAAATTCACCGAAGACATTGACCGGATTCTTTCCGGAAGAAAAATCAAGGCCAGGATAGAAGTCCGTTACCGCAAGCCTTACAGTGTATGGAGGGACATGAAGGAAAAGGGCTGCGATTTCTCCCACGTGGAGTTCAAACATTATGTGCGCATCATTTATGAACCGATGAAAGGCTGGGGGCAGAGGGAATCGATAGAAAAAGATACTGCAATATATATTTATTCCATCCTTTCCAGTCATTTCACGGAACAGCCCAGAAGTGTCAACAACTATATAGACCATCCCAAAGACAACGGATACCAGAGTTTTCATGTGAGGTTCCTGAATCCGGCCGGAGTCTGGGAGGAACTTCACATAGCCTCCGAACGCATGCACATCAACTCAAGGCTGGGATGCGTGGTGGAACGCGGCGAGAGCTGGCTTGGCCGGTTCCGCAATGTCCTGCAGAACATTGCCGACAGCAATGACGGTTTCATGTTCATGGAAGGCCTGAACTCCTCCCTGTACAACGAGGACATAATCGCCTTCACGCCCAAAGGGAAAGGTATCATCCTGCCCCAGAAGGCCACAGCCATGGATTTCGCCTTCGAGCTTCACTCTGACATAGGTTCCCATGCGCAATACGCCCGCATCAACGGGAAGCTTTGTCCTCTGAGCACCGAACTGCACCGTGGTGATTGCGTGGAGATAGGAGTCAGCGACAGGATTACACCAACCCGGGAATGGCTGAAAAATGCCAAGGCATACAAATCGCGCAACATTCTCCGCGACATTCTCCGCAAACAGGAAGTGTTCGGATACAACCGCTGCACACATTGCCGCCCGCTCCCGGGAGACGAGGTAATAGGGTTCAAAGAGGCTGACGGCACCGTTACGGTACACAGCCGTCACTGTCCGGATGCAATTCAGCTTGCATCGGAGAACGGAGATGACATAGTTGATGTCAGATTCGAACCCAACGAGGCTCTTACCTATCCTGTAAAGATGAAAATCACGGCCATTGACAGATATCACCTGCTGAGGGATATCCTGGACTGTATCGTGGAAGACCGTCACCTTTCAATGAACGGACTTGAATCGGTGAACAGGGAACAGATTGTAACCTGTAACATAGAGTTCTTCGTCCATTCGGCAGACGAACTGAGGGGTGCGATAAGAAGCATCTCCAGGATCAAGGGTGTGGAGGAAGTAAAAACCGAAGCGTAAGCTTACACATATGAAAAGAATACTCAAATCCATTATTTCCGCCTTCATCCTTCTCTGTCCGATGATGACGGGGACTGCAGGAGCGGCTGAGTCTTTCAGCTGGGTGGCTGACTCCCTCAAGACCGTGGAACTGTTGAACATTACGGTCAAGGACCAGCGCAACGCCATAGCGACGGTCAGAATAGGTTTCAGCAATCCTACGATGGCTTTTGAGATTTCCAATGTCAACGCTGACCTCATCATAGACGGCAGGACCTGCTGCTCCGTGGCCACCAGAAACATCATAGCCGTCGAGAAGAAAAGTGACAAGACCTATCTCACTGACGTTGACATCGTCATTCCGGAAGATGCCAATATCTTCAGTATTCTCAATGTGCTCAAGTCGAGGTACAAGGCCAGTTTCTCGCTGTCCGCCTCAATGAAGGTGGCGATGCGCGGCGGATTGGGCGCCACATTCAGGACGGACATCCCCCTGGACGGAATACTTAAGTCGGAGGTTCTTATCACCCAGCTTTTGGAGAAGCCGTTTTCAATTTCCCCTCTTCCGGGCCAGTTCAGCGTAAAAAGTTTCGATATCCTGTACATAGACGAACTTGGGTCTGACGGATTCCAGGCTCTTCTTGAAATAGGCATAGATTCTCCCTCTCTCATGAAGATATCTCCGGAAATCGGGATTGCCGGAATGATGAAGCTGTCAGGTGCCGAAGCCTTCGACATAGAATCAGTCTACAGACTTGACATAAAAAGCGGATACAGGATGTACTACATTCCCGTCAGAGGGAAACTGGCGGAAGGTTTCAACCCATGCGCGCTCCTCAATCTTCTGAAGAGCGGCAGCCGTGAGACCCTGTCCATTGTCCTGAGGCAGCCGAAGATAGTTGGAGAAAAGGAAATAACCATTTTTTCATATGAATAGACTGGAACAGAAAATCATTTCCGACGGCATAGTCCGCGAAGGGAATGTCCTCAAGGTTGACAGCTTTCTGAACCATCAGATAGACATTGACATGCTCAACTGGATCGGAGAAGAATTCAAAAGACGTTTTTCTGACGTGAAGGTTGACAAGATTCTTACCATTGAGGCCAGCGGAATCGCACTTGCAAGTGTAGCCGCCCTGCACTTCAATGTTCCGGTGCTGTTTGCGAAGAAGACACAAAGTGTCAATGTGGACGGAGAAAAATTCTGTTCACAGGTTGCATCCTTCACCCACAAATGCATCAACAACGTCTTCGTGTCGAAGAATTATCTCAAAGCTGGAGAAAAGGTACTCATCATCGATGATTTCCTTGCCATGGGTTCTGCCCTGGAAGGACTGACAGACCTAGTCAGACAGGCGGGAGCCGAGGTGGCCGGAATTGGAATCGCCATAGAAAAGGGCTTTCAGGAAGGGGGAAGAAAAATCAGGGAAAAAGGATACAGACTGGAATCACTTGCCATCATAGATGAGATGGATGGAACTACGGGAACCATTAAATTTAGACAATAATGGACAATATTTTCACTCTTGATGGCCGCGTTCCTCTGAGCAAGGCGCTCCCCATCGGCCTGCAGCATGTTCTGGCGATGTTTGTCTCAAACATCACCCCCATCATCATCCTTGCCGGGATTATGAACTTCGACCCGGCATTCAAGGCCAACCTTGTACAGAATGCAATGATCGTCGCAGGCATCGGAACCCTGATTCAGCTGTTCCCGGTATGGAAGATAGGAGCACGACTTCCTATAGTAATGGGAATCAGTTTCACCTTCCTTTCCGTCGCCATAGGAGTTGCCACCACATACGGATACGGAACAATGATGTGTGCGGTCATTATAGGCGGTATAGTTGAAGGACTGCTTGGACTGTTCGCCAGATATTGGATCAGGATAATCACCCCCGTCGTAGCCTCGACAATCGTGATAGCAATAGGTTTCTCCCTTCTTCCCATTGGCGCCGCCTCTTTCGCCGGCGGGCAGGGAGCCGCAGATTTCGGTTCCGCCCGGAACTGGATTGTCGGAACCGTGACACTGCTCAGTTGTATCCTTTTCAGAGTGTTCACCAAAGGTTTCTTCAAGTCCATTTCCGTTCTCGCAGGTCTTGTGGTTGGATATATTCTGGCTATATGCATGGACTTGGTTGATTTCAGTCCACTAAAGGAATGCGGCATAATTTCCCTCCCGACAATCCCAATGCTTAAGGAAGGTTTCGAACTTGATTTCAACCTCGGAGCCGTTCTTTCTTTCGTCGTGATTTTCCTTGTATCGGCAACCGAGACAATAGGAGACACCTCCGCACTCACCGCGGCCGGACTACATAGAGGGGCAAGCACAAAGGAATATTCAGGAGCTCTTGCCTGTGACGGATTCATCAGTTCGATTGCCGGTGTGTTCGGATGCACTCCCATCACTTCCTTCAGCCAGAATGTGGGTCTTGTTGGCATGACCGGAGTTGTCAACCGCTATGCAATAGGCACAGGTGCCGCCGTAATGATTATCGCCGGAATCTTCCCCGCCTTCGGGGCGCTTCTCTGCACAGTACCCTCCTGCGTTCTGGGAGGATGTACAATCATGATGTTCGGCTCCATCATCTTCGCCGGATTCGAGATGCTGTCAAGGTGCAAAATCAACACACACAACAAGTCCGTTGTAATCCTGTCCCTTTCAGTAGGTCTCGGATTCACACAAGTGACGGGAATGTTCGACATATTCCCGCAGATGATTCAGGACATTTTCGCAAACAACTGCGTTGCAGTTGTATTCGTTGTGGCACTGATCACCAATGCCTTCAACTTGTCCAGGACAAAGGAGGACTCAGACGCCTGAGGTCAGCAGTTTCATTGAGCCCGTCGGAACGGCGCAAAGATCCTCCTTCAGAAGAAGCGCCGCCTCGCCGGCCTTGATGAAGGTTCCGTTGACGGTTCCCTCCCCTTCAAGACACATCACAACCATGAATTCACCCTCTGTCTTTTTCTCAAGAGGCCGGGTGAGTTCCATGAAGGTCGTCGTGAAATAGGGGCACCTGACTATTTCTATGTCCTCATTCTTCCTTGCGACGTAACTGGTACGGTAATCCGGAAGAACAGTGTAGTCAATTGCATCCTTAGCTTCCTGAGTGTGGAGCTGGCGGGGTTTGCCGTCAAGCCCCGGACGTCCGTAATCGTAAATACGGTATGTTACATCTGAAGTCTGCTGTATTTCTGCGATATAGCATCCTCCGCCGATGGCATGGATACGGCCTGCAGGCAGGAAGAACACATCTCCGGGTTTCACGGGATAGTCGGAAAGAACGTCAGTTATCCTGTCGTTCTCCACAAGTTCGACGTATTTCTCCGGATTTATACTTTCTTTCAGACCGCTCAGCAGATGAGCGCCTTCAGAGGCCCCGATAACATACCACATCTCTGTCTTGCCCTTGCAGTTATGGCGTTTTGCCGCAAGTTCATCATTGGGATGCACCTGAATGCTGAGATCTTTGTGAGCGTCTATGAACTTGATAAGGAGAGGAAACTGTCCGGGGAAGATATCGGTTATCTTCTTACCCTTCTCAGGGCCTTCAGAAACTACGGATTCATTACCGGGAACGGCGGAAAGCACCCAGCTTTCCGTTCCCCAGACCATTGTCTTGAGTATCGGTGAAAACTTATACATATCTGTTTATTTTAAACCTCTTGCCCTTAGAAGTGCGGAAGCGTCGGGATCCGCTCCGCGGAAGCGCTTGTAAAGAATCATTGGCTCTTCGCTTCCTCCCATCTCCAGTACATTATGACGGAAACTCATGGCAGTTTCCTTGTCAAAGATGCCTTTCTGCCTGAACAGTTCGAAAGCGTCCTTGTCAAGAACCTCTGCCCAGAGATAGCTGTAGTAACCTGCACTGTATCCACTCGAACCGAAAATATGGTTGAAATAAGTGCTGCGGTAACGCGGGATAATCTCGTCTATGAGTCCCATTTCCTTTGACGCCTGAGCCTCGAAGGCATTTACATCCACGCCCTCGATACTCTCAAGTTCATGCCATTTCATATCAAGGATACTGGCGGCGCAAAGTTCTCCTGTGGTGAATCCCTGATTGAAGTTTCCGGCTGCCTGAAGTTTGTCCACAAGTTCCTGGGGAATGACCTCTCCGGTCTCGTAATGGAATGCATAGGTGGCGAGAACTTCCGGCTCGAACGCCCAGTTCTCGTTAATCTGTGAAGGAAGTTCGACGAAGTCCCTCTTTACTGAAGTACCGCCTACGCTCTTGTATGTACACTGGCTGAGGAGCCCGTGCAGGGCATGGCCGAATTCGTGGAACATGGTTTCCACCTGATCTATGTTGAGAAGGGCGGGAGTTCCATCGGAAGGTTTGTTGAAGTTGCCCACATTGACAATCACAGGCCTGACGTCCTTCCCGTCAGGAGTCTTGTACTGATTTACGAAGTTGGTCATCCAGGCGCCTGCACGCTTGCTGTCGCGGGGATAATAGTCAGTGATGATGATTCCGACAAGGGATCCGTCCTCGTCCGTAACCTTGAAAGCCTCGCACTCGGGATAATAAAGTGCAACGTCGGCAACCGGCTCGAACTTGAGTCCATAAAGGCGTGAGGCGTTCCCGAAAACTCCGGCACGGACGTTCTCCATCTTGAAATATTTCATTATCTCGGATTCGTCCATTGCATAGCGGGCCTTACGGACGCGCTCTGCATAGTACATGTAATCCCACGGTTCGATACGTGACCCTTCCGGAAGAATACCGGCCGCAATGTCCTCATCCATAACCTTCTGCATGTCGGCCACTTCTTCACGGGCCCTTGCCATGGCGGCATCCATTATGCCGGACAGGAAATTATCTACGGTTGCAGGGTCGCCGGCCATCTTGTTGTGAAGAATCATGGCGGCGGGAGATGCATAACCAAGGAGTTTCGCCTTCTCTATTCGCAGTTCCATTATGCGCAGTACATCAGCTTTGTTGTCCTTGTCATTACCATTGTTGCCACGCATGGAGTATCCGCGGAAAATCTGCTCCCGGAGCTCCCTGTCCTCGGTGGAGGCCATCCTGTCATAGTAGTTCGCCACGGAAAAGCCGAACTTCTCCTTGAAAGCATTGCTCTCGTCAAGCAGATTGTTGCCGAATTTGAGAACAAGGGAGGAAAGCTCCTCGTTTATTTCGCGCAAACGGGTCTGCTGCTCTTCAGGCAGAGCGATTCCATTGTTGACGAAACTCTCATAGAAGTCCTTCAGAAGCATCTGCTGCTCGCGGGTGAGATTGCTCTGGTCAGACTTGTAAACCTTCTCCACACGCTTGAAGAGCTCCGGATTCATGAAAATATTGTCGCTGTGCCTTGAAAGAAGAGGCGTAGCCTCCGCAACGATGTCGTTTAAAGACTCTGTGGCGTTGCTTTCACTTATATTGAAAAGCACGTTGGATACTTTCTCGAGAGTTGAACCGCTGCGGTCAAGAGCAGCAATGGTGTTCTCAAAGTCCGGCTCGTCAGGGCAAGCGACGATAGCCTCTATTTCCCTGTTCTGCTCCTCTATGCCGGCCTGAACCGCGGGGAGGTAATGAGACTCCTGAATCTTGTCGAACGGAGGTATTCCATACGGGGTGTTCCAATCTTCCAGGAAAGGATTGTTATTGCTGCAAGCTGTCATAGCCAATACCGCGAATGCGGCCGTCATTATTTTTTTCATATTAAAGCGATATATTCTTGTAAAGATAACCATTTTTCCCAAGTTTATCCTCCAGTTCAGATATAGACATGAACATATCCGGAGATATTTTGGAAGGGTTTCCTTTTTTGTTTGGGAAATACAGCCCGAAACCGCTGTATCCATTTTTTTCGGAAAAGACGACCACCGCCTTGAAGAGTGCCGCAGGCACCCTGACCCTGTGCCCGGCGTTGTCTCTGACATAGTCGGCAGATCCTCTTGTATCAGTCCCTGCAACAACGTAGAGCGTGTCACAATGCACCGCCAATTCACGGCAGTATGCCTCCAATGAGGCCCACGCGCCGGAATTCAGACCGGAGTTCTCGGGCACTATGTTGCAGGCCATGAAAACGTCCAGATTATCCCTCAGCCCGAGTCTGTCGGCGGACGGGACAAGGTGCCCCCTCACAAAGGAACCGCCTGACCCGGAGGTAAAAGATTTATTGCCGATCGAGGCCTGGGAACCACGGGGGATGAGAGGATCGTAAGCATAAGCGTCCGTTCTCACCCCATCCGTCAGGTCCGATAAGCAGAGCGGGTAGGCTACCCATCTGGCAATCCTCGCAAGCGTGTCATAATAAACGGAATAATTCCGTCCTCCCGAAGAAGAAGGATGATGGATGAAGACGCATCCGTCTCCCACCGACGTTTCCGGCAACTCCGGCCAGGAGACATCCGCCACATCCGAAGCGAAACCGGGGCAGGAACCCCTTCGAACCGAAACGCACGCAGCATCGCATGCCTCCGTTTCTCCATGATAGATGTGGGGGCGGGCCAGAAGCGTGACGGCATCGCCCTCCTCTATGCCTTCCTGCCGGAATCCTCTCATCCCGTACACCTTCAGATAATCCTCCCCGTCATAGAGATAGAATCGTCCGTTGTCGTAATCGGCTATCGATACGACTGTGGCGGAAACGCGGCAGAAAGCCGTATCCCCGGCATCTGCCCTGTTCTTGAATTCAGTGATGCTGTCCGATGTATGCGCAGGTACGGGGACCCTTGCGCAGGACGCAAAAAAGATGGCCGACAAGGCCATGAAGGTGAAGTTTTTCATATTTTTCAAAAAAAGGTTAAAACCTGTACGATAATCCCAGCAGCAATGCACGTTGCATCGGTTTGGTGACAACGTCCTTTAAATATGTCAATTCCTGATTCCAGGTTTGCTCGTGGTTCTCCTTGTCAACAATATCCCTGAATTCCCCGAAGAGTTCCAGTCCGTTCGCAAAAGTCTTGGTAAAACGGAGATTTGCTATTACGTCCTCCCCTTTGAGGTTATAGGCCGATTCCTTGGCGCTCACATATATGAGATCGGAAGAAAGCTTGATGCTTTGATTGAGATACACGTTGATTCTGGAGCCAAGTTCATAATTGAAGTCCTCTTTGTTGAACTCCTTGTTGTTTCCGTAAACATCGTTGTTGAACGCGGTCCAGATTTCAGCCTTTATGTCATTCCCGTTCATCTTAAGGTCTAGCTTGACACCTTTGGATTCCTGTCTCTTGTTGTTTATCCAGGTAAACAGCGTTTTCTCTCCAAGATCCGTGGTGGAAGGGTCAAAATTGACATCCATGACCTTTTCGGCAGTATTTGTCTTGTTTCTGTAGTGAAAATCCAATGACAGATTGAAAATGGAGCGTATGTAGGAATAATTGAAATTCACATTATCCGATATTTCCGGCTTCAATTCCGGGTTTCCTCTGAAATACTCCCCCTCAGACTCGCCTATCATGTAGGTGGGACAAAGTTTTTTATAATCGGGTCTGCTGATGGTACGGGCATAGTCAAGAGACATGCTGTTCCTCTCGTTGATGCGGAACTTCACACCGGCAGCAAGAATATTCTGCCAGTCTTCTTTGTCAAAAAGGTATTTAATGTCGGATCGGGACTTCTTTTCATCAAGTTTGTCCATCATGGAATGCGAATACCACTGAATACGTTCCTTCAAGGAGAAATCAAACTTGCCTACGGTCCATACAAGATTGACGTAAGGTTCCGCAGCCCATGAGAAGTAATAGTACGACTGGCGGTAATCCGTCGAATCCTTCCAGGCGCCCCCGACAAAGGACTCTGCTGTATATCCGTCAACATCGTTATTCAAAGGAGAATCAATGCCCGCAGACAGCTTGATTTTACTCCCGTTGAAATTGAACATATCATTATAGGCAATGTTGAGTTTGAAATCGATGTCATTGAGATTGCTGTAAGTCGCATAGTGCTTGTGCTTGAGGTAGAAATTTCCGTCAGTGAATCTCATCTTTCTCTCCAGATTCGATTTGCCATAATATACACCGCCAGCGGAAAAGACTGCGGATGGCCTGTTCTTGAATTTTCGGGTATATGCTATGATACCGTCTATCTGCCCGCTTTTGTTTGCAACGGAATCTTCCTGGATTCCGGTTATTCCTTCACGGGACAGACCTTCACGCCTTTCAGTTGAAAGTCTGACAAATTCATTTCCTGCACGGATGGAATAGGATACGGAAACGTCTATTGCATTCAAAGTATCGAGAGCGTAACCAAAATCAACTCCGGCCCTTGCATCCCAGTTTCTAGGTTTGATAATCTTGTCTTCAGCCTTGTAATATTCATTACCTTCTTTCTTCACATCTATTATTGTTGTCTGCTGCTCAGAAGGCATATAATTGTGACTGCCGGCAAGGTTGAGGCCAACATAGGTTCTCTTGCCGGAATATTTCACCTTGAAAGCCGCATTCTCATTATTGCTGCCGGAAAAATTGGTGCCTCCGCCCAGGTCAAGATTACCGGACCACTGGGCATATGAAGCGATGCTCAAAAAAAAGGCGACAAAAATAGAAAACAGTTTTTTCATCAGAACTTACGGATAATGCCGATTCCGTAACTCATAAAGCCCTGAAGCAGGCCCATGGCCCCTCCTTTCCGGATATCCCAGGTTGATTCGAATGATTTCTTGTCAGGATAGGTGGAATTGGTTCCGCACCATCCGAGAGAAATTACACCGAAATGAATCTGGAGGGCGAATTTTTCTGTAATGTCAAAATCAACCACAGGAAGAACCTGAAAACCGTACTGTGTCTGCTTCGTCCATTCCGTCCAGCGCATTTCCTTTCCGATATTGTAGTTCTGACCGACAAAAATATTGCCTTCCGCCCAAATGGTTATTATTTTCCACTGGAAAAGCTTGTAGCCGAAAAAAGGAGCTGCGGACCAGCCTATGGCACGGTTCACTATGGGCTCCTCCTTGTTTATGTCGCCATCCCATGAGAAGACGGAACCGGTATACATCTGACCGTACTGGAAACCTACCCTGCCGCCCAACTGCATTTTTTCATTGATATTCCAATAAACCTTAGGGTTAAATCCCAACTGATAGGTTTTATCATTGATAATGACTTCCCCATTGTTGTAAGTATCCTTTACAGTATCGAAATTGATGTTGAAACTGCCTCCGAAATAGACTTTTGCTTCTGAGGGAAATGCCAGAAATATGGTCAGAAATGCAAATAACAGTTTTTTCATGATGCTTTTTCTGCAAAAGTAAAAGAATAAATCAAAATAAAAAAGGGAGAGGATGGTGATGGCCATCCTCTCCCTTTTTATGCGGAATCAAATACTGTTAGTTGAAGAAATACTTGAGGCTGAAGAGAATCTGCCAGCACTCTGAAGTGTTCTTATAGTACTTGGTGTAGTTCTGAGTGGGATAAGCATCACCAACCTTGTTCATAGAGAATACAGGCTTGTTGTCTGCACCTACGCCCTCATACTTGAGAGGAGCGATAGTTCCTGTAAGACTGGTCTGGTAGCAAGAGAGCTTCTGAACACCCCAGCTGGAATTAAGCATGTTACCGATATTGTCGATAGAAGCGCTGAGCTGGAAGTTGTGTGTTGTATTGCCAACCTTGAAAGCAAAGTCTTCAGCAATGCGGAGGTCAATTCTGTGAACCCAGGGTGCACGTGCTGCATATGCTTCTGCATACTGTCCCTTGTGGCCGCTGAGGTACTTGTCGTTGTTTACGAATGTCCAGAAAGCCTTTGCATCCTCGGGAGTCTTGAAATTGATCTCGTTCTCTGATGCTGGGATGTAGATAAGGTCTGTTGCATTACCGTCACCGTTCATATCATTGGAGTAGATATAGCTGTTGCCATAAGATGAGCTGGCGGTGTAGTATGCATTGATGTGGAGTCCGTTGCCGTGGAATACCTTCCAAGGGATGAAGTATCCGATATTTGCCATAACCTTGTCAGGAAGAACGTACTGAGAGCGCTGGAGACCGCTGAGGTTGGTACCGCTGATTGTAGGCATTCCGGTGAATACGGAATTGGCGGCGGAACCGGGCATACCGGAAATCTCCTTGGACTCTGTATGGGTGTATGCTGCCATGATCTTGAGGTTCTTGGCAGGTTCCATGTTTACGGTAACGTTTGCAGTATAACCCCAGCCCTTGTTGGTGTTGGTCATGATATATGCGGGGGTTGAGCTGTAAGTATAGTCGCTGCATGCAGCATAGTTCACGCGGTTGTCAACACCTGCGAACTTGCCGGTGAGCTTGTCATTGTTGATGTTCCAGTCAGACATGCATACTCCCCATATAGTCTTGTTGTACATTCCTTCTGCAGTAACGCTGAACGGGAAGCTTGTAGGGAGCTTGTAGTCGATCGCAATTGAAGTCTTCCAGATCTGAGGCATGCGGAAGTTCTGGTCAACACCGCTGATATAGCTGTTTCCACCGAGTCCGGCCTTTGAAGGATCAACCTTCGTGGGAAGACCGAGAGTCTTGATGATATCCTGAACATTGGTCATCATCTTGCCACCGGAAGTGAGTTTCTCGAGATTCTGCTTTACATCATCTGCATAAACGAGCTTGCCGTCCTTGATCTGCGCGCTGATGTTGTAGCTTCCCTGAATCATACCTGAATATTGAGGCATGTTGGTGAAGAATACGAGAGGAAGACGGCCCTGGAAGAATCCGGTACCACCACGGAGGACAAGGCTCTTGTCACCCTTGATATCCCAGTTGAAACCTACGCGGGGAGAAACCTGGGGACGGGTCTTGGGCCATGCACCGGTGTCAACCTTCTTTCCACCATAGTTGATGGCAAGGATGTTGGGGTTGGTGACGATGTCCTTGTTGTCGAATGCGATGAGGTCTCCGCGAACGCCATAGGTAAGCTTGAAGTTCTTGGCGATTTTCCATTCGTCCTGAACATAGAGAGCTCCCTGATGATACTTGACGATACCTGCAGGATTCTCGTTTCCTTCATATCCGTAGGTAAGACAGAAACTCAGAGGAAGAGCGCCGTTGAGGAAGTCATCCGCGCTTGCATAACGGTAGTAACCTGTTCCGTTACGCATATATGAGTTGCGGGCCTGCATCATCTCATAGCTTGCACCGGCTACGATAGTATGGGAACCTGCATAGAAGGTCAGGTTGTCCTGGATATTGAGGGATTTGTTCTTGACACCGTTGTTCCAGGTGAAGAGCTCATATCCGAGAGAGGTGTAGGGAACAAAGTTACCGCTTGAATAATCTCCATCGGTCATGATATCAACGTGAGGGAAGGCGCTGGAGTTTGAACCGCGCTGGTCGTTGATGTCGGTGTATGCTGCAAGGAACTTGTTGGCAACCTTGTCAGAGAAACGGCTGTTAAGTTCTGCGGTGATGGACATGACGTTGTTCATCTGGGAATACATGTTACCAGAGAAAGGCTGTGATACGTCACTTGCACGGTTGTAACTCTTGTTGCGGAACTTGTCGTCGCAGGAGTTTCCGTTAGGTGCGTACCAGTAAGTATTGTTTGTCTTGTTGAAGCGTACGCTGAGCTTGTGGGCATCGGAGATGTTCCAGTCTACGCGGGCGAGAATCTTCATGTTGTCGGTACCGCCGGGATAGCTTGTGTATGAACCGGGGTTGTAGTTGTATTCCTTCTGGAGTTTGTCGGAAATCTTCTGGAGGACTGCCTGCTTTGCTGCACTGGCCTGATACTCTATGGTCTGCTCAGGCTGTTTCTGATATTCGAAGTTTACGAAGAAGAAGAGTTTGTTCTTGATGATAGGGCCACCTACGGTCGCACCTACGATAAGGTTGGAAGCTGCAGGGCGCTCACCCAGATCCTCACCTGCAATCTTGTTGCCACGGAAGTTCTGATTTGTGTAATAAGCATAGGCTGTTCCCTTGAAAGTGTTGGTACCTGACTTTGTAACGGCGTTGATGCCACCACCTACGAAGTTGCTCTGACGTACGTCATAGGGAGCTACCACAAGCTGGATTTCATCAAGAGCATCCAAAGAAATAGGAGAACCACCGCCGGGAAGGTTTGCAGAAAGACCGAAGTTGTTGTTGAGGTTGGCACCGTCCACTGTGAAGTTGGTTGAACGGCCGTCTGAACCGCCGAAGCTCATTCCGTTGGAATACGGAGAGAGTTTTGTAAGGGCCTTGATGCTGCGCTCTGAGTTGGGGAGGCTCATCATTTCGTTGTTGGAAACGTTGGTGGAGGCTCCTGTCTTCTCAGCGGAGAACTTTGATGCATCGGCAACTACGACAACCTCGTTGAGGAGCTCGGAGTCGGTCTTGAGGACTGCATCCACGCTATAGGTCTCACTGAGGGCGAGAGTGATGTCGGCGTAACGGACTGTCTGGCATCCTATGAGGGAAATGGTAACCTCGTAAGGACCACCCGGACGCATACCATCGATAGTATAATTTCCGGTCTCATTCGCAATAGCGTAGTACTGAGAACCTGAAGGAGTGTGCACAGCCACAACGGCTGCACCTGCGAGAGGAGCACCGGCCTCGTCGGAGATGCGTCCACTCATTGAGGACGTCGTGAACTGCGCATAGGCAGATACGACTAAAAGCATTGCTGTCATTGATGACAACAACATTTTAATAGTTTTTTTCATAATGAATTGATAGTGTGTATGTAAAAAATGATATCACTCTGTTGTTCACAAAGTTACACAATAACCTGGCATCTACAATCCAAGGTTATCAACAACTTTTCAACAATAAAAACAACAACTAACTTTTTGCGACGCAAAGGTACATTCTAAAAAAATAATTGAAAACATTTTTTTAAATTTTTTAATTTCTATTTTATTTGTACCTTTGTTCCCAATAACCTGACGAGGACAGATTTGATATGCTTGCAACCTCGTTATAAAAAAATGCTAAAATGAACTATCTGTTTACGTCGGAGTCCGTCTCCGAAGGTCATCCCGACAAAGTCGCCGACCAGATTTCTGATGCCATTCTTGATGAATTTCTCCGCCAGGACCCTGAAGCCAAGGTGGCCTGCGAAACTTTCTGCACTTCAGGACTCGTAATCGTAGGAGGAGAGGTCAATACGGATAATGCATATGTGGACATTCCCGGAGTGGCAAGGCGTGTAATCAGGCGCATCGGCTACGACAAGGCGGAATACGGCTTTGACTACTCTTCATGCGGAGTCATTTCCACAATCCACGAACAGAGCGCCGACATCAACCGCGGCGTTGTGCGCGAGGATCCCGACGAGCAGGGTGCCGGAGACCAGGGAATGATGTTCGGATATGCCTGTACCGACACCTCGGACTATATGCCCCTGCCGCTGGCCCTTTCACACAAGCTCCTGCAGATTCTTTCCGACATCCGCCACAATGACCATCCGCTGATGCCATATCTGCGTCCGGACGCCAAGGCCCAGTTCACAATTGAATATTCCTCCGAAACAAAAAAGCCTGTCCGCATACACACCATTGTGCTCTCAACGCAGCACGACGAGTTCGCTTCAGACAAGGTCATGCAGGACAAGATTCGTTTCGACGTCCGCGACAAGGTGATTCCCAGACTCATAGCGAGCCTTCCCGCAGAAACGGCCGCATTGTTCGACAACGATTACATCCTGCACGTCAACCCCACCGGCAAGTTCGTCATCGGAGGCCCTGCAGGCGATACGGGACTTACCGGACGCAAGATTATCGTTGACACCTACGGCGGACGCGGCGCACACGGAGGCGGAGCCTTCTCGGGCAAGGACCCTTCCAAGGTTGACCGCAGCGCGGCATATGCGGCGCGGTACATAGCAAAGAACCTGGTTGCGGCGGGAGTGGCGCAGGAATGTCTTGTACAGATCTCCTACGCGATAGGTGTTGCAAGGCCTGTAAGCGTATTCGTCGATTCATATGGTACCGGATGCGTTCCCGATGCCGACATAGCTCGGAAGATATCCGAAATCTTCGACCTGCGTCCAGCGTCGATCATCCGCAAGTTCGGTCTTAAGAACCCCATATACGAGCCCTGCGCGGCATACGGTCACATGGGAAGAAAGCCCTACGTCGAAAACGGCATCCAGTATTTCGGTTGGGAACTTCTTGACTCCGTGGACATTGTAAAGAAAACTTTCAAGCTCTGACATGCCCAAGGCCAAAAGCAGAATACAGATAAACAACAAGCGCGCGTCGTTCGATTACGAATTTCTGGAGACCTACGACGCGGGTATAGTTCTCGTGGGAACGGAAATCAAGTCCATACGTGCCGGCAAGGCTTCCCTTCAGGATGCCTACTGCTATTTCAGCGGCGGAGAACTGTATGTGAGGGGGATGAACATTTCCACATATTTCTGGGCTTCGGCATGGAGCAGTCACGAACCTTTCCGTGACCGGAAGCTTCTTCTGACCAGAAAAGAACTGCGTCATCTTGCACAGGCAACCAAGACCAAGGGCCTCACGATAGTGGCCGTGCATGCCTATATCTCCGAAAACGGATATGCCAAGCTGCACATAGCACTGGCAAAGGGCAAGAAAGAATACGACAAGCGCGCCACCATCAGAGAGAAGGACGTGCGCCGCGAAATGGAGCGAAGCTGAATCTCACGCCAGCCCTGAACTGGTCGAAAGGCCAATGGCGTATACCATGCTGATAATATAGAAAAGGAGACACCATACGGTCCGGTATGATGTCCAGCTTTATCTTGAGCGAAGCCGGGCGGTCATAATACTCTTCCCGTCCGTAATACCCGCCAAGGTCTGCGGAAAGGTTTGCCACAGCGGTGTCAAGCTCCAGGGAACCGGCTACGATCCATGCATCGTTCTGGCAGCCGATGTCGGTCTGCCAGCATAGAAAGCCGAAATTGAAAGAAGCCTTGAAGGATTTCAAGAAGCCATCCCCCGCAAAAGGGAAGGATTTTGTGGCACAGATGTCGAAATGATATCCCGGGGCGTCAAAATAACGGGCTTTTTCATATTCGTCACCCGATGCGCTCTTCAATGCAGCCCGCAGAGTCAGAGCAGGAACGAACTTCCTCTCGTCAAGTATGCGCATGTCTGTTGACACATACACATCACCGGAACAGTGTCCGGTCAGCGGATATTTCCCGGACACGCCCCTCAACGCCCTGACTTCAGGATTGTCGCTGTACCACTCATGCATCTGTCCGTAAACGGAAAGATTCACCCTGTCTGTCCACAAAGGTATCCTTACGGCAAATCCTACGGATCCGGTCCTGTCCGGTTCGGAAGCAAGCCGACCGGAGAAATAATCGCCGCTCAGTTCCGCTGTAACCTTGTCTTTCGTGTCCTTGACCATATCCGGTATAGGGAAAGCATTGGGGCCGAAAAAATAAGGTGAAGTCCCCGAAGGGTCTCCGAGCACCTTATAGGGAAGTCCGTCCTGCGCCATGGCGGAAACGGCCAGGGCCAGTGCGGAAAACGATACGAGAATGAATGATTTTACAGACATATAAATTTTTACAGTTCCACCCAGTGAATGTCAACTCCGCTTCGCATCATTCCACGGAACCAGGTCATCTGACGTTTTGCGAACTGATGGATGGCGATTGCAAGCCTGCCGCGCATCTCGTCATAGCTGAGTTCCCCTTTGAGATACAAGGTGACAAACTTGTATTCGAGGCCATATGATATCAGCACCTCTTCCGGGACACCTTCATTCAGAAGGGATCTCACCTCATCTATCATCCCTTCTTCAAGGCGTGAATCCAGACGGGCGTCTATCCTTGCATTGCGGGTAGGCTTGTCAACACTGATTCCTATGAAATATATTCGGGCAATCCCGTTTCTGGGAGCGCTGAGAGGGACCTTCTCATGAAAATCATAATCCCGGGTAACCGCATTTATGTACAGGCCCGTCCCCCCGCACAGAATAGGAAACTTCCCCCTGGAACGGATATCGTCACACGCCCTGCGGAAATCCTCCTTGAACATATAGACATTATATTGAGTCCCGGGCTCCGCAATGTCTATCAGATGACAGGGAATTTCTCCATAGTCCGCCAGATCCTTGCCCGTTCCAATATCCATACGACGATAGACCTGTCTGGAATCAGCTGAGATTATCTCGCAGTTGCCGAGGGTTCGTGCCAGATTCACGGCAAGTTTCGTCTTCCCGGAAGCCGTAGGGCCGAGCACGCATATCAGATCCCAGTCATTTATGTTGAAGTCCTGAAGAATCATATCTTTGTTTCCCGAGACAATTTCCGGCGGCGTGTCTCCGCGGTATCGTGACCGAAAATCTGACGGTCACCCTCTACCGAGCGCCAATAGGCGGCATCGAATTCCGGATGAACGTATGAACCCTCGTGATCTATGCGGAAGCACAGGTATGTTATCCTGTATCCCTGTTCGCGGAATATCTTCTCGTAGAAAGTCTGCACTTCGTATACCTCGGGAGCGATGTTCACCGGCCTGTCTCCATACAGGTCATCAGTACAGGAGATTATGTCCAGTCCGTTTGCCATGCACACCGCTCTGGTATATTCAAACAGGAAACGGGAATCCGTCTTGAGATGGACCAGCCCTCCCGGTTTCAGGAAAGAACGGTATCTTTCAAGGAACAGAGGAGACGTAAGACGGGAATTTTCACTTCTCAACTGCGGATCGGAAAAAGTAAGCCATATCTCCGATACTTCCGAAGGGGCGAAAAAGGCTGTAATGAACTCCACCCTGGTACGAAGGAACCTCACATTCGGCATTCCGTTCTCCGTGACGTGCCTCGCTCCCTTCCAAAGTCTTGCGCCCTTGATATCCACACCGACATAGTTGCTTCCGGGATTTCTGACGGCAAGATCTATGGCATATTCCCCCTTGCCGCAACCAAGTTCCAGGACAAGAGGGCAGGAAGAGCCCCCGAACCACTTTCCCTTGACAGGATGGTCCTTGAGATTGAAGAATCCGTCCTTCAGGAGTTCGGTCATATCCGGCTGCAACAGGCAGTCGAAAGTCTCATTCTCAGCAAATTTGCGTAATTTATCGTGTCCCATTCCTTTTGCAGACCAGCCCTATGCCGCACAGGCTTTCCGGCGCATCAACAGCTGTGATTTCTATTTTCCAATTCCCCGGAGGGCAGGGTTCAACCCCGCTCCGGTACAGTTCCACATTCCCTTTTATCCCTACAGGTTCCGTGTAGACGGTTTCGCAGAATGATTCCCAATCCGGCGACACCCACCTGACTTTCAGGCAAAGACTCCGGCTTTTTCCTTCCGAAAGCCTGGAGCATATGGATATGTCATAGGAAGACAGGGAATCAGTAAGGGCCAGTTCAAACACATACTTGCCGTCCTCAGCATCGGAAGCGCGTATGAAGCTTTCCGAAGAGGAAGGTTTTTCGCAGCAACAGAGGGCCAGTCCCGCCAACAGGACCGCCACCATTACAAAAAAACCTCTCCTATAGTTCACTGCTGCTGTTTCTTGTTCCTTTTGTTGCGGTTTCCGCTGCGGGATTTCCTGCGCTTTGGAGAGTCAAAGCGGCTTATACTGTCATCGCCGACAGCCGTAACGAACTCCGGCGAAGCGGGAACCGGATCCTCCCTGAGAGACTCAGGCTTGATTCCGTTCCTGTTCATCTTGATAATCTCCCGGACCTCGGAAGCATCGAGAGGATAGAGATTGGCATCGGAGCTCTTGTCGTAGGAGAAATACATCTTCTCCCCGAGGATATCCGTCTTGCGCAGATATGCAAGGCCATCCTGAAATTCAAGAGGCTCGCTCACCCTTGGAATACGGGACTGTGCGTCAAGGTAATTGGCAACCTCGTAATTGAGACAACACTTCAGTTTTCCGCACTGGCCGGCAAGTTTCTGAGGGTTCAGCGACAGATCCTGGCAACGGGCCGCAGAAGTTGATATGCTTTGGAACGACGTGATATAGTTGGCACAGCAGAGCTCCCTTCCGCAGATTCCCAGACCGCCTATCAGCCCGGCTTCCTGACGGACACCTATCTGCTTCATCTCTATCCTGATACGGAACTCTTCGGCAAAGACCTTAATCAATTGGCGGAAGTCCACGCGCCCGTCGGCGATATAGTAGAATATGGCTTTTGTCCCGTCTCCCTGAAACTCCACGTCCCCGATTTTCATTTCCAGCCCCAGTTCCGCAGCAATCTTGCGAGCCTTGATCATTGTCTCCTGCTCACGCGCGATGGCCTGCTGCCACTTCTCCACATCTGCCTGGCGGGCCTTACGCAGAATCTTTTTGAACTCCACGTTCTCGGCATCAACACCCTTGGCCTTCATCTGACGGCCGACGATAGGGCCCTCAAGAGTCACGATTCCAAGGTCCTGCCCAGTGGCGGCCTCCACAATTACCATATCTCCGACATGAATGCTCTGGGGGGAATCATTCTTGTATATGCCCTTCCGGGTATTCTTGAAACGCACCTCAAAAAAATCGGAATAAGTGCCGTCATCGGCGGCTTTAAGCCAGTTGTAGTCTCCAAGTTTGCAGCAACCGGCGCGGTATGTGCAGTTGCTTTCTCCTGTCTGCTCATCGCTGGTAACTACACAACCGCGATAGCAATCATATTGTATGGTTTCCTTATTGTTCATATACTTAGGAATAATCTGTCAACAAGATCCGTAACAAGAATCTTGGTGCTAACGTTTCTGTCTATAAGGCTCTGCATTCTGCCGAATGCCTCCAAAGCCTGCCTCGGGAAAGATTTGCGGCATCCGGCGGCCCAGGTGTCAAGCACCTCCGATTCTTCGCGGCACAGAGCAGTCAAACCCTGCTGGCGGAGGAATACCTGACGCATGCGCTCAGCTGCAAATTTACAAAAAGACTTGACTTCCTCTCTTGAAGAAAGGGCGCAAATCCTGTCGGAAACCTCCAGCGCCTCCGACAGATTGCCGCTGACAAGCGCACCCATCAGGTCATCCAGGATAGAAGGATCGTCAAATCGGCACACGGAGGATTCGCGGCTCGGTACAATCCTGATTCTCTGACACCTGGAAAGAATTGTCTGAAGGACTTTCTCCGGATAATGCGATATGAAGACGAACTGAGTCTTCAGAGGGGGTTCCTCAATAAGCTTGAGCAGCCTGTTGGCGGCCTCCTGATTCATTTTTTCCGGAAGATATACGAAAACCGCCCTGTATCCACCCTCCAGTGCGCTGAGGCTCAACGATTCCAGAAGCTGTTTCGCCTCGCCCACCGCAATCACCGAATTCTTCCCTTCTATTCCGAAGGCCTCGTTCAATTCCCTCTCGGTGAAATGGGGGTTCTCCAGCATAAGTTTGCGGAATTGCTCCATATACTGTCGTGAGAGGCTCCCCGCAACGGTAGGGAATACAAAATGGATGTCCGGATGAATGAGCTTGCCCACTCTGGGATTTCCATCGAAAAGGTACTCCAGAAATGCAAGGCCCACCATAAAGCCGTCAGATCCGTCATCCTCGTGAAACAGTATGGCATGAGGGACCTTGCCGGAATCCACCATTCCGACAAGAGCGTTGCACACGTCGCGGTTACCTTCTATGCGGTCGAATATCATACCTGTCTTATTGCATTGAATCTGGCCAATGAAACAAGGGCTTCCTTTGCAGGAGAATCGGCGTAAACCGAGATGGATTCCTCGGCTTTGCGGACATAGCTGTCCAGCACGGAGGATGCATATTCTATTCCTCCGTTATCCAGCACATAGGACGTGATTTCACTGCCGGTCCTGCATGGGTCCTTCATGTCCCGTATCATCGCACGTATCTCAGCCTCCTTTTCCGGGGCATTCCGGAATGCTCCGAGAAGAGGCAGGGTTATTTTCTTCTCCCTGATGTCCACCCCGACCGGTTTGCCCATTTCCGATGTTCCGGAATAATCCAGGATGTCATCCTTTATCTGGAACGCAAGGCCCAGCGCTACGCCATAGCTGCTTGCGGCATCTTTCATGGCATTGTCCGCACGTACGGAAACTGCCCCCGAAGTGCAGGCCACGTTGAAAAGGGAAGCGGTCTTGCAATATATTATCTTCAGGTAATCCTCCTCGGACGTGTCTGCAGTGAATGACTTCTCCAACTGAAGCATCTCCCCTTCGGAAAGGTCACACAAAGTTTTGGAAAAAAGTCTCTTGACGTCGTCCTGACATTCGGTGTCGAATACCGCCTCAACGGCCTTTGCCAGCCAGAAGTCGCCAATGAGAATCGCGGCTGAAGGCCCCTGGAGGCTCATGACAGACGGGAATCCCCTTCTTTCCAGACTGCCGTCCGCCACGTCATCGTGCATCAGGCTTGCATTATGAAGAATCTCGGATGCCGCTGCCAGTCTGAGACTGTCGTCATTCACCTTTCCTATGGCGGCGGCATTGAGCAGAGACACCATGGGACGCATCATTTTGCCGCTGTGCCCCAGCACCGAGTCATTGGTATCTCTCAGAAGGGACACATCGGTATGCAGATACTCCGACATCAGTATTTTAACCCGACGCCAGTCATCACCCAATATTTCAATGACTTCGTTAAAACTCATATAAGGGATTCAAGTTCTTCCAAGGTTTCGGGGAAGAAGATCAGGTTCCTGTCCTTCTGTCCGAACATCTTCCTTTCGAGCATAAAGTCCAGAAGGTTTTTCAACGGTTCGTAGAAACCTTCATAGTTGAATGCTATGATTCTGCCCTCAAACTTGCCGAGTTTTGCAAGAGTCAGGGTTTCCATGAGTTCATCAAGGGTCCCCATCCCACCGGGGAGAGCAATGGCGACGCTTGCGCCTTCCCTCATTGCATCCTTGCGCTGGGACATCGTTTCCGTCCACACAAGCTCATCCAGGGACGGATATACATACTGTTCCATGAAACGCGGGATTATGCCCCTGTGCCTGCCTCCGAACTCAACGACAGCATCGGACACCACCCCCATTGTACCCTTTACGGTACCTCCGGAGACAATGGTGTATCCACGCAAACAAGCTGCACGGACAATTTCCCGTGCAGCCTGATTGTATTTGGGATCTATATCGTAACTGGCGGAGCAGAAAATCACCGCCCTCTTTTCCGTCATATCCGGCTGTTAAAAGAAGAATCCAAGGGTGGCGGCAATTCCGCTGCACTTGGTGTCATATATTGTTTGAGTTACGGATTTGAAAGTGATGTCCGCTCCGTAGATGGAACCCATGTTCCAGAAATAACGTACAGACAACTGAAGATGCTTTACTATATCAACACCAAGGCCGAGTCCGACACCGTATTCGAAACGCTGCTTCACATTGTCCCATCCGGTTTCGGTTATTCCTTCCCACGTTATCTTGTTATTGACAGCATAACCCACAAAAGGCTCGGCAAATACATAGGGGCGTACAACCTCCAGATCAAAGCCGAACTGAACCTGGACAGGGACCTCTACATATCCTGTCTTGAAATTCAAGTCACCAAGACCTATAACATCACCGAGTTTTGCACCCTTGACATTATATTCAATTGCAGGCTGGATTGCAAAAGACCCGATGGGAATCTTGTAGGCCACACCCACGTGGTACTGTGTCATATTCTTGACATTCCTGGAAAATTCCTTGATGTTGCCGGTTGTAGAAGTGACACCACCGACGATTCCGAACTGAGCATTGGCATTGAGGGAAAGCACAAGCGCCAACGCGGCAAAAAACAATTTTTTCATTTGTTAGAAGATCAATAAAGTTTTTCCAATCTGGCAATGATTTCCTGCTTGGAAACAATGCCCACCGAACGGTCGGCGACCTGGCCGTTCTTGACAAACAGGAGAGTGGGGACGTTGCGTATTCCAAAACGGACGGCAATATCCTCACAGTCATCGACATTGCATTTTGCTATGACAGCTTTGTCGGAGAGAATGCCCGCCACCTCGTCAATGGTGGGAGACAATACGCGGCAAGGGCCGCACCACGTTGCCCAGAAATCAATCAGCACCGGCTTGGATGTTGAAAGGATTTCATCAATATTGGTATTTGTAATTACAGTTTCCATAGAGGCAAAGTTAATAAAACATTTCAATATTCCACACAAAAGCCCTCAAGCCGAGGTCGGGAGCATTTTCATCCTTTTCCTTAAGGTCGGCGAGTATTTTCTCAACTTTGTCGTCCTTTACCATGGCCAGGACGGCATTGTTCATCTCGGGCCATCCGTGGGTGCCCATGTGAGGCTTCCCGTTGAAACCTCCACGGCCCTGGATCTCCTCCCAGCGGGTAAATCCCCTCTGCCGGTTTGCTTCAAGGACATCAACTATTTCTTCGTTGTATGCCTGATTGTATGATATAAAGACAGCTTTCATATTTTCATTTCTTTTTTCGTTTTTCCTGTCTGGTTGCGAACACACAGTAAACAGTTGGAATCAGCACCAGGGTAACCACCGTTGAAACGGTAAGACCCCAGCATACCACCATACCCAGAGACCTCCACATTTCCGCACCTTCGCCGGTACCAACTGCCATAGGCAGCATACCGAGCACTGTGGTGAGGGTCGTCATGAGGATAGGACGCAGACGGCTCTTGGCGGCCGTTACGGATGCATCGAGCACGTTCATTCCACGCTCACGGCAAAGTATGGTGTAATCAATGAGCACGATACCGTTCTTCACAACGATTCCGATAAGGATTATCACACCTATGAGTCCCATGGCTCCAAGGGGAGTATTTGTAACCCATAGTCCGAGCAGCACACCAACTATTGCGAAAGGCACTGAGAACATAATGACAAACGGACTCAGGAACGACTCGAACTGAGATGCCATAACCATATAGACCATTATGATTATCAATATCATAAGCACGAAAATATCCCGGAACATATCCTGCTGGTCCTCATAGCTTCCCGCAATGATAATCGACAGTTCGGAAGGGACATCAGTATCGTCAATAATGAGCTTGGTGGCATCCACAGCTTCACTGAGCGCATGCCCGCGCTTTACGACTCCGGTAACGGTGATGAGACGCTCGCGGTCCTTGCGCTCGATGGTGGGAGGCACGAGCGTTTCAACGAGCGTACCAAGTTCCTTCATCCTGACGGCATTTCCGGAGGCATTCGTAACTACGATATTCTCCATATCCTCTATGCTCGTACGGAACTCGGGAGCATAGCGGACGCGTATGTTGTATTCCTCTCCGTCCTCCCGGTAGAAAGAAGCGAGGGATCCTCCCATGGCGGCGCTGAACACTGAACCGGCGGTAGTGGAATTGAGACCGTTGAGAGCAAGCTTGGTGCGGTCGAAGTCGAACTGATACTCGGGACTGTACTCCTCGCGGCTGAGAAGCACCTGGGTATAGGAAGACTCCTTGAGCATCTTTTCCTGCAGTATCCTGGCTATGCGGTCGGTTTCCTCGAAGCTGTAGCCGTATACTTCCACCTTGACGGTGGAGGCTCCTCCCATGCTTCCCATTCCTCCCTCGGTCACGTTCGCCTTGCGGATTTCAGGATATCGGGCCAGAATCTCACGAAGCTGGTCGGCGATTTCGGCTATTCCGCGGTCGCGGGTGCCGATGCTTCCAAGGTTGATGTTCATCGAGATGATGTGCGTACCGTTGCTCTGCATGCTCGCAAACGCGTTGTCGGAGTCGGCCTGGCCGAAGGAATAGTTGAATACCTGAATCTCCGGAATCTCGGCTGTGATAACATCGTAAAGCTCAGCAGAGAAATCACGGGTGACATCCTGCGCGGTTCCTATAGGGAGCTGCACCGTCACGCTCAGACGTCCGTCATCGCCCTGGGGGATGAACTCGGTCTTAAGGCCGGGAGCAAGGAGTCCGACCACCGCCACAAAAATGCCGAAGGCGGAGAATATGACAAGTTTGCGGCGCCTGGTAGCCCAGTGGATGACATGGGCGTATCCGCGCGAAATTTTGTTCAGGAACTTGTCGACAGGGGTGAAGAACCACTTGTAGAAACTGCCGTGCTTCTCGTTTACTTTGAGGAAACGGGAGCAGAGCATAGGCACAAGGGTAAGGGCCGCAACCGTGGAGACTATCATTATGATGCTCACTATCCATCCGAGCTGCTTGAAGAGGATTCCGGCCATACCGGTAATCATGGTAAGCGGCAGGAACACGCAAAGCATGGTAAGGGTTGAAGCAATGACCGAAATACCCACCTCCGAAGTGCCGTGAACAGCGGCTTCAGTGGGCTTCTCCCCTCTGGCAAGATGGGTGGAGACGTTCTCCAACACCACAATGGCATCGTCCACAACCATACCTATCGCAATGGTGAGCGCGGACATCGAGATGATGTTCAGAGTGTTATGCGTGGCGAAGAGATATACCAGCGACGCCAGCAGAGCTATAGGGATGGAGAGTACTATTATGAATGTCGACTTCCAGTTGCCCAGGAAGATGAACACCACCAGCATGACCACAAGGAAGGTTATGATGATAGTCTCCTTGAGAGTGTTGATAGTATTGATGATGTTGGTGGACGAATCCACGATTGGAGTGATCTCTATGTCGGCCGGAAGGGTTTTCTCAACCTCGGCCAGAGTCTTCTTTACATCCCTGATTACATTTACGGTATTGGCGCCCGTCTGCTTCTGGATGGTTATTCGGGCTGAACGGATTCCGTTAGTGAAGGACTCCTGCTCACGCTCCTCGCTGCCGTCACGTATGGTGGCGACATCACGCAGATAGACGGTCTTGCCGCGGACGGCCCCGATAACTATGTCAAGCAGTTCGGACGGATCCTTGAACTCCTTCTGAACACGCAGGGTGAAGGTCTCTGTTCCTATGTCTATGTTTCCGGAAGGAAGATTCCTGTTCTCTGCGGCAATGACAGAGGCAATCGTGGACACGTTCAAGCCGTAGGCCTGAAGTCTGTTGGGATCGCAGTAAACCTGTATTTCGCGCGTGGGGGCGCCTATGACGCTCACGGTTCCCACTCCGGATACGCGCGCAAGAGGGGTGGCCACCTTGTCGTCCAGAATCTTGTCGAGTCCGGGAAGGCTCTCCTTTGCAGTGGCGGAAAGCAGCATGATGGGCATATCATCCGCACTGAACTTGAAAATCATCGGGACTGAGGCTCCGTCCGGCAGGACGGAATTCACCATGTCCAGCTTGTCACGGACATTGTTGGTTGCCTCTTCTATATCTATTCCGTACTCGAATTCGAGAGTGAGGAGAGCTACATTCTCCTTTGACGTGGAGTTGAGTCTCTTGAGGTGCTCCACACCATTGAGGGCATTCTCCAGGACCTTTGTAAGATTGGTCTCTATATCAGCGGCGTTCACGCCCTGATATGAAGACATCACCATAATTATATTGGCGTCGAAATCCGGATACTGCGCGATGCTGGTCTTCAAGAGAGAGAAGATACCGAACACCATGAAGGCGACGAAAACCAGCGCTGTGGTTACCGGATTCTTGACGGCTTTTCTATATATGCTCATCGGATATCAACTTTAATTCCAGACTTGAGGGCGGACTGCCCCTTCACTACTACGGTCTCATCGTCAGCAAGACCTGACAGTATTTCATATTTTCCGTCAAAATGGCGTCCGAGGGTAACAGTACGGAGTTCAACCATGCTGTTGCCGTCGACAACGTATACGGAACGGACACCGGAGCCCTGCATCTTCACAACGGAGGCGTCAGGTACAACTATGCTCTGATTGTCTCCGAAATTCACCGTAACGCGGGCGAACATTCCGGGACGAAGTCTCCTCTGCTCGTTTCCTATGCACACCTCAACATTGAAAGTATGGGAACTTGCGTCCATTACCGGATAAAGACGGATTATGGAACCCGTGAACTGCTCTCCGGGAAGAGCGTCAGCGGTGACGGCAACCTTGTCTCCGACCTTAACCTTGGTGTAATCCGTTTCGGTTATTCCCACCAGCACCTTCACCGGCGTGATCTGCTGAACGGTGAAGATGGGCTGTCCCATTGAATACATGTCTCCGCGGTCATAGTTGCGCGCAGTAACGACTCCGTTAACGGGCGAGCGCAGGATTGTGTTCTCAACAAGGTTGTCGTATGAGTTCCTGGCAACGTTGTACTGAAGTTCGAGGGCATCATAATCAGACTGGGAGATTCCTCCTTCGGAAAGCAGCTGCTTCAGGCGTCCCAGTTCCAGCTCGCTGTTCTTAAGCTGCAGTTCGGCCTGCTGAAGCTGCACCCTGTCCATTTCTGCAAGAACCTGACCGGCACTTACGAAATCGCCCACCTCAACGTTTATCTTCTGGATACGGGATCCCGTCTGAGGAGCGATATTGTTGATCACATTGGCTTGAATCGTGGAGGAATAGACTGCATCCTGAGGCACCGTCTCACGGACAGCTTTCTCCACGGTCACGATAGGGGTCCTCTCTTCAACCACATTCTCCTGTTCCTTGCCGCGGCCGCATCCTGCTGCGAGTACCGCAATTCCCATTAAGACAATATAAGATTTATTCATTGCAGTGTATTTTATTCAGTTTGATATTTTGTATCTGTAAAATCGGCGCCTATGACACCTTCGAGATCCGCCTTGGCAACCATGAAGTTATAAACGGCCTGCGCTACGGACAGCTGAGCCTGGGTCAGGGCAAGCTGAGCCGAATTGAGGTCTGTAAGGGTGCTGCGGCCTACATCATATGACTTGACTGCGATGTCGTACGCCTTGCGGGCGGACTCGACCGCGCTTACCGCAGCCGCATAGCTCTTGACAGCTGTCTCCATCGTGTTGAGATCCTGACGGATGGATATCTTGAGCTGGCGTTCCGTATTCTCTCTCTGAAGATCCAGTTCCTGGGCCTGAACCCTGGCCTGCTTGATTGCAGATGAACGCTTGCCTCCGGCAAAAATGGGGATTGACAGGGAGAGTCCGGCATATGAATACGGGGACCACTTATACTCGCTGAACTTGAAGTCATTGGTCATTGCATTCATATTGAAGGAGAACGCGAGGGCAAGGCTGGGGATGTTAGCATATTGCTGGAGCTTGACCGTATTGGCCAGCTGCTCAGCCTGCAACGCCAGCTGCCTCATGGATGAATTGTTCTCAAGGGTCAGTTCACCGCTTTCAGCATCCATCATATCGCTTGTCATGTTGCCGGCATAATCGTTCAGAGAACCGGCAACATCTATATTCTCCTCGAGATTCACACCCATGACAGCCTTCAACTGCCAAAGACTGATATAAAGGGAGCTTTCGGCATCATAAACGTCCGGAATGGCATTCGCAACGGAAGTCTTTGCCCGGGTCAGTTCAAGCTCTGAAGCTTTCTGGGCGTTGTACTTCCTTTGAATCTGTTCAAGATTCTCAAGAGCGTTCTCGTAAACACTTTTGTAAACGTTGAAGGCCTCACGCGCAAGAAGGCACACAAAGTAGGTCTGTTTCACCTGCTCGACTGTCTGAAGCCGGCTGGAGCGGGCTTTCTCGACCGAGAGTTCTACGTCCAGGTCAGAAATCTTGAGACTCTTCCAGAGCTGTGCATTGACCAGAGGCATGGCGGCGGTGACTCCGCCTGTCCAGGTATTCCAGCGTCCGACTTCGATTCCGCCACCGGATGAAGTTCCGGAAGATGATGCCGCGGCCTGGGAAGAATCTCCGCCACCGGTTATGGAGCTCATGTCGAAGTCCATATACATCACCTGTTTCTTGATGGTGCGCTGGTATGAAGCGGAACCGTCTATCGTGGGAAACAGCGCTGAATAAGTGCCTTTCCGAGAGTAGCCTGTCCTTTCCACTTCCTTGTCAGCAATCTTTACCGTGGGGCTCTCGCTGAGAGCAATCTGCAGCGCCTGTTCCAATGTAATGACAGTCGGGGCTGTTTCTACCGCCGCCGTATCTGCCGGAGAAGCAAGCAACGCTGCACAAAAAAGAATTCCAATCATAATTTCACTTTAACTAACTGTTTCCGGCAGGCGCAAGCCATGCAAAAATCATACCCGAAGCGTCCACGCCGGAGAGACTGCAAAGATACAAAAAAGCCCCGGCATAAACCAAGGCTTCTTTATTCTGTGAGACATTTGTCTCATTTATTGTTTCACAAGAATTGCGGGCGCTTTCCTGACCACGGAATATACAAGCAGAGCCACACCGGCCACAATGAAGGGGATGGAAAGCAGCTGCCCCATATTGAGAGCCATGGACTCCTCGAACTCCACCTGTGGTTCCTTCACGAACTCTATGAGAAACCTCATTCCGAAACATACCGTCAGGAATGTTCCGAAGAAGAACCCGCGATGCACCCTGTCAAGTCTGTCACGATAAATCCTGTAGAGGACTATTCCAAGAATCAGATAGCTGAAAGCTTCGTACAACTGCGTGGGATGCTTGGGCACAGTCTCGCCGCGAAGGTCAAATACAAAGCCCCACGGAAGAGATGTGACGTCTCCGTATATCTCCGAATTGAAAAGGTTGCCCAGACGTATAAGACAGGCGGCAAAGGCTACCGTAATGCAGAGACGGTCCATTATCCAGAGGAAATCAAAACCGTATTCCTTACCGTAATGTCTGGAGTACCAGAACATTCCAAGCAGAAGAGCGATAGCTCCGCCGTGGCTTGCAAGACCGCCTTTCCAGGGCTGGAAGATTTCAAGGAAACCGCTCCAGGACCCGAAGTAGTAATCCGGCTGATAGAATATGCAGTGACCCAGCCTCGCTCCCATTATGGTGCAGAGCAGCAGTGTGTAAAGGAGAGGGTCCAGAAGTTTTTCCGGAACCCCTTCCCTGCGGAAAAAATACCTGAAGACGTACCAGCCGATTATGAATCCGGAAACGAAGAGGAGGGAGTACCACCTGATCGGAAGCGGACCCAGATTAAAAAGAACCGGGTTTGCGTGCCAGTGGACGAACAGCAGGTCAAGCATGATTATTCACGGATTGCTGCGATACCGGGAAGATCCTTGCCTTCGAGAGCCTCAAGCATGGCGCCACCGCCCGTAGAGACGTAGCTGACCTTCTTTGCGAAGCCCATCTGAGTAACGGCAGCCACTGAGTCACCGCCACCGACAAGAGAATATGCGCCCTTCTCTGTTGCCTGAGCAAGAAGTTCGGCAATCTTGAGGGTTCCCTTTGCGAAGGAAGGCATTTCAAATACGCCCACGGGACCGTTCCAGAGGAGGGTCTTGGAGCCGAGAATGACATCCTGCCATACTGAAAGCGACTTCTCGCCGGCATCCATTCCTTCCCATCCTTCAGGAATATTGCAGGATTCAACAGTCTTCTTGTTGGCATTGTTGTCGAAAGCGTCGGCGACAACAGTATCCTGGCTGATGTAGATGTTCACACCCTTCTCCTTCGCCTTTGCAAGAATTTCGAGAGCCTGGGGCATAAGGTCATCCTCATGGAGAGAATTGCCGATGCTGCCACCCTGGGCCTTCACGAAAGTGTAGCCCATGCCGCCGCCTATGATAAGGTTGTCAACCTTTTCGAGCATGTTCTCGAGAACGGCGAGCTTTGAAGACACCTTGCTTCCTCCGATGATTGCGGTGAAGGGATGCTGTGCGTTCTTGAGGACATTGTCAATGGCCTTTATCTCGCCTTCCATAAGATATCCGAACATTTTGTCATCGGGGAAATATTTGGCGATGAGGGCGGTTGAACCGTGAGCGCGGTGAGCCGTTCCGAATGCATCGTTGATATAGCAGTCCGCATATGAGGCAAGAGTCTTGACAAACTCTTTCTGGCTTTCCTTTACGGCAGCCTTTGCAGCTTTTTTCTCTTCGTCAGTGGCATCTTCAGCGAGTCCGCGGGGTTTTCCCTCCTCCTCGGCATAGAAACGGAGATTCTCGAGAAGAAGAGCTTCTCCCGGCTTGAGAGCGGCAACCTCCTCCTGAGCCTTCTGGCAGTCGGGAGCGAACTTGACCTCAACTCCGAGGCACTCGGACACGTGAGCGACGATATGCTTGAGAGAGAACTTGGCATCAACTCCCTTGGGACGGCCCAGATGGGACATGATTATAAGGGAACCGCCGCCTGCAAGCACCTTCTTGAGCGTGGGGATGGCCGCACGGATGCGGGTGTCGTCCGTAATATTGAAATTTTCATTGAGGGGGACGTTGAAATCTACGCGGACAATAGCTTTCTTGCCTGCGAAATTGTAAGAATCAATGTGCTGTTGCATAATATATGTTAATTGAATATTCGGAAAGACAAAGTTAACAATTTTTCGTATATTCGTATCATTACGACAAATCGCATAACCAATTGCAATGAAGAAAAACCTTGTAAAGGCGCTCACGCTTGTTTTTGAGGTTTCACTTCTTGCAGGATGCGGGAACATGTATATCTCAATGAAAGTAATATCATTTGCACCATGATAGAATATCCGGACGCTAATTGGAAAGATTATGAGCTGCTCGACAGCGGCAACGGCGAGAAACTCGAACGCTTCGGCAGATTCGTGCTGCGACGCCCCGAACCAAAGGCTCTCTGGACTCCGGAGATGAGCGAGAAGGAATGGAACAGGCTGACACACACAAGTTTCACTCCCGGAGCGGGATTCGGCAAAGCGGGCAAGGAAGACAGCGGAACATGGAACCGCCTGAAGAAGATGGACGACCAGTGGCACATAGAATACTCCAATCCGGAAGGGCTCAGGATGGATCTGCGTCTGGGACTCACGTCTTTCAAGCACGTAGGAGTGTTTCCCGAGCAGGCTCCTAACTGGAACTACATATACCGGGAATGTTCCAACTTCAGGACAGACATCAGTCCCAGGGTCCTCAACCTTTTCGCATATACGGGAGGAGCATCATTAGCGGCAAGAGCGGCCGGTGCAGAAGTGACACATCTGGACTCTGTCAGGCAGGTGGTGACCTGGGCGCGCGGGAACATGGAGAACAGCGGGCTAGACGGCATACGCTGGATTGTTGAGGATGCAATGAAATTCGCAAAGAGGGAGGAAAGGCGCGGGAATCTCTATCAGGGAATAATCCTCGACCCTCCGGCATACGGACACGGCCCGGACGGGGAGAAATGGAAACTCGACGAGTGTCTTTTCGAACTTCTGTGCACAGTGAACAGGATTCTGGCACCCGAAAACGCCTTTCTGGTCCTTAACCTGTATTCGAACGGATACACCTCGGCACTCGGGGAAACTATAGTCCGCCAGGCCTTCGGGGCATCGCAAATGGAAAGCGGGGAACTCGCCTTGAAGGATAAGTACGGCAAAGTTCTCCCGCTCTCTGTAGTCGTAAGGATGAAACGCTAGCCTGCGGCTTCCTTAAGCATGGCAACCAGCGTATCTGTCAGTTTTCTGGCATTCTCGGAATCGCCGCCGTTCTCCATCGCTTCAGCGAGTATGTAGATGTAGTTGGCGGCAAGTTCGAATTCATCACGGGCCCAGTCGTAGAACTCCAGATAGAATCTCGCGGTCTTGAGCAGCTCTCCCCCGAGTTTGGAAGATATAAGGGCCGCCTTGTCCGCCTTGCCGAGCTCGTAATAGGCCTCTACAATCCCTACCATGACGTAATCGTTTCCGGAAAGCCCGAGAGGAATGGCCTCTATGGGGTAGCGCGCAGTGTTGACAAGACAATTGTCAAGCATCTGCTCGGCGCGGTCGTTCTCTCCGGCCTTGATGAATGCCTGGGCGCTGTTCAGGAACATGGAACGTACGGAGATTACGCCGAGGTGGGTGTACATGTTCTGATAATCAATGAAATAATCGTCGGAAGCAAGGGCGTCCCATCTGAAAGTCGAAGTCATGTTCCTGTACATTTCTTCGGTATCTACAAATCCCACATCGGAGTTGGTTATCTTGTTCCTGATCGGTATGAACTTATAGGAATATCCTTCGAACTGAAGGTAATCCTTGATTCCTATGTTTATATCCCCTCCCTGGCTCAGAAGGTTGAGAGGCCTGTCCCACTGATAGCCGTCAAGAAGATCGAGCATGAACAGCTCCGGCTTGGTCAGGAAGTCCTTGTCCTTGGAGATATTGAGAACTATCCTGTCAGGTATCATATCTGCATACCTGGCATCAAGGATTCCGTACTTTATGACGTTTTCCTTGTTTACCGGAATCGAAATCTTTCTGGACGCGATGTAATCCACCTTTGATCCTCCGGCAAGGGGGACCTTCACCTGTGGATGCTTGAACAGGGTCATGACGTCGTGGATATCCATCTCCTGCTCCCTGTTGTCAACAATGGGCACCCACTCGTTTGTTCCATAAAGATACTGCTCGTGAGGAACGGAAATCGGGAGCGGTGCAGATTCGTTGCAGGCCCAGGTCATCTGGTCTATGTGCCAGTCGGTCCCCAGCAGCGAAGTGTTGCAGATGCGCACGTCAGTTCTAATGTTTTCGACCTCCTGGGCATACCACAACGGGAAAGTGTCGTTGTCGCCGTGAGTTATAAGTATTCCGTTCGGCCCGACTGAATTGAGATAGTTTCGCGCTATCTCCACTGCCGTGCGCCTGTTTGACCTGTCGTGGTCATCCCAGTTCTGGCTTGCCATCAGAACCGGCACCATAAGACATGCCACCGTTATAACGGCAGATGCCGGGGCGGAGTTCTTTCTTGAAGAAAGGGAATCGAAAATCTCATAAACGGCCGCGACCGCAAGACCTATCCATACAGAGAAGAAATAGAAGGAGCCCGCATAGGCATAATCCCTCTCCCTCACCTGGTACGGAGGCTGATTGAGGTAAAGCACTATAGCTATGCCCGTCATGAAGAACATCAGGAAATTGAGCCAGCATCCGCGCTTGTCCCTGTCGAACTGGAAACAGAGGCCGAGAAGACCGAGAAGGAGGGGAAGGAAGAAATAATGATTCTTGCCCGGGTCCTCGCTCAGGACTTCCGGAGCGTCGCTCTGGTCGCCGAGCACCACGTTGTCTATGAACTTGATGCCGCTTTCCCAGTTCCCGTGGAAGATATCTCCGGGAGACGGGGCGTGTATCTGATTCTGCCTGCCCACGAAATTCCACATGAAATACCTCCAGTACATCCAGTTGAGCTGGTAGTCGAAGAAGAAGATAAGATTCTCCCCCATCGTGGGTTTCTTGTTCTTGCCATCCGTGTACAGTTGATAGAACTCTTCATACTGCCCGTCCGAACTGCTCATCCACATTCTCGGGAACAGCATTTTTCCGGAAGGCTTGTAGACAGGTTCCATAGGGCCGTCCACCTTCTTGTATTTCCCGTTTATGGGAGCCCAGTATCTTGGAACCTTCACATCATAGTCGGAATCGTAGTACTGCCCGTACAGTAGAGGGGCGGATCCGTACTGTTCACGGCTGAGGTAACGGACAAGGGTGAACGCGTTATCCGGCTGATATTCGTTGGTGGGAGTCTTGGCGCAGGAGCGGATGATATCCAGGCTGAACACCGAGAATCCTATTATTATCATGGTAAAGCAGAGGAGAGCGGTGTTCAGGAACACTTTCTCCTTCTTCAGGCTTGCAAACAGACCCCAGAAACAAAGACCGAGGAGAGCAAGCACGAAAAATGCCGCTCCCGTATTGTACGGCAGCCCGAGGACATTGACAAAGAAGAGGTCCGTATAGGCCGCCATCTTGGGCACAAAGGGTATGATGATGAAGAGTATGAGCGCAAGTATGAGCACTCCAACAAGGAAAATCTTCAGGAATTCCTTGAAAGTGAAAGTTTTGTCCTCCCTGCGACGGTAATAGAACATGAACACCAGGGCGGGAATTGCAAGAAGGTTGAGAAGATGTACGCCTATACTCAGTCCCATAAGGAAGGCAATCAGTACAATCCACCTGCCTGAGTGGGGAGTGTCCGCCCTGTCATACCAGAGCGTCATAACCCAGAATACAAGCGCGGTGAACAGGGAGCTCATCGCATATACCTCCCCCTCGACGGCCGAGAACCAGAAGGTGTCGGAGAAGCAGTAAGCGAGAGAGCCGACCAGACCGGATCCCACAATTGCAATTGCCTGTGCGGTTGAATATTCCTCTCCCCCGCGGGCAATCAGCCTCTTTGCGAACCACACTACCGTCAGGTAAAGGAAAAATATGGTAAGCGCCGAACAGATTGCGCTCATCGCGTTGACGAGCACTGCGGCGTGCATATTGTCGCCGAACATCGTGAAGAACCTTGCAATAAGCTGGAACACGGGGTTTCCGGGGGGATGTCCCACCTCAAGCTTATATGATGATGCTATAAATTCCCCGCAATCCCAGAATGAGGCTGAAGGTTCTATTGTGAGCAGGTAAGTGGCAGCGGATACGACAAACGAAAGCGCCGCGCAGATTCTGTTCGTCAAATTGAAATTCTTCTGATTCATAACTTGCAAAGATACAAAAGGAAATCATTAACTTTGCAAAAATTTAGCCACACTATGCTAGTTTACTCGACAAACAAGGAATTCTTCGAGCAGCAGAATTCAGTTCCGGAGGCCGAAACTCTCCCGCCGGAGAAACAAAGGCTGACCGTAAGGATAGACCGCAGGCAGCGCGCAGGCAAACAGGTCACGCTCATCGAAGGATTCAAGGGATCGCAGGAGAATCTTGCGGCGCTCGCAAAATCCCTCAAGGTGAAATGTGGTGTGGGAGGCAGTGCAAAAGATGGAGAGATCACCATCCAGGGAGATTTGAGAGATAAAGTCACGGCCCTGCTGATGGATATGGGCTATAACGCGAAACGCGGAAACTGATGCTTCCCCCTTCCTCAATTCCAGGCAGGCTTGAGATGTCCCCGGAGCCGTTAACCGGCATCGTGGAGATGTCTTTGTGGTCCGATATCCTCACAAACAGGATTCTGACGGGTATCTCAATCATTCTGGTGGCCGGACACATCCTGATGTATCTCCGCACACTCCCGTCCGTTCTTCAGTGCCTGGGTAGAAACAGGCTCAACATAGAGCTCGAGCACAGCTACAACATGTCCAAACAGCGCAATCTCTGCGCATTGTATCTGGCCCTTCCCTTCTGTCTTGTGGTCGGAAGATACCGCCTGTACCGGCCTGTGTTCATGGCGGACATACCGGAAACCTGGCAGACACCGGCCATCGCCGGAGTGCTGTTCGCGTTTCTTCTGCTAAGGCATATAATGCATTTGGCGGCACGGCCGAAGAGAGTTCCGAACGAAGTGGTGCAAAGCGCCCACCACGTTCTGCTCACTTTCTTCATACCATTGACTTTCATAATGTTGGCAACAGTGGGGATTCTGTCTGTCGTTTCCTGCAGCGACAGTGTCATAAAAAGCGCCCTTTTATGGGAGGCGGCAGGTGCATACCTTCTGGCAATGATACGGGAAATGCAAATTTTGGTCTCATATTGCTCTGGTTTTTCAACTATTTTGTATCTTTGCACCTCCGAACTGGCGCCTGCACTTGTGCTTGTTGCAAGCGCCGTCAAGTTATAGGTAAAAGACTGCTTTTCTATGAAGATCTTATTCTCCCAGAAGTACCCTTCCAACCTAGCCCCATACGAGGTGCTTCAGAAAAAATACGGAGCCGAAATCGATTTCATCCCCTTCTTTTTGATAGAACCGCTTTCAGACAAGGAATTCAGAGCGGAAAAAATAAATCTTCAGGACTACACCGCTGTAGTGTTCTCTTCACGCCACGCCATTGACGCCTATTTCAAGCTTGCGGAAGAAATGCGTTTCAAGGTTCCCGAGACAATGAAATATTTCTGCACTACTGAAGCCGTTGCAATGTATCTGCAGAAACACATAGTTTACAGGAAAAGAAAGATTTTCTTCGGAGACGGGACTCCTTCCTCCATCATCAGCCTTGTAGGGTCTAAGCACAAGGACGAGAACTTCCTTATAGCCACGTCCCTGGGTTCCAATTCCGAGCCTGTGACCTCACTTTTCAAGCAGGCCGGACTCAGATATGCGGAAGGCGGATTCATCAAATCCGTATCGCAGGATCTCAGCAGGATTGACCTTCATTCCTACGATATGATTGTCCTTTACAATCCCAATGATGTGAAATCCCTGCAGGAGAATTTCCCGGAATTCGAACAGAAGGAAATAAAGTTTGTAAGTTTCGGGAAAAGCATAGTCGGAGCTATGGAGAATTCAGGTCTCAGGATTGAAGTCAAGGCTCCCACCCCGGAGGCCACTTCCGCCGCCAAGGCCATAGAACTATACCTTCAAAACAAATAAAATGTCCGCCGCTCTTCCCAAAGAGGAAAGGCTGTCCGGAAAGACTGCCATAGCAAGACTTCTGTCCGAGGGCCGGTGGGGCCGTTGCGGACATCTCAGGTATTGCATTCTCCAGCGTGGGGAGGAGGGGCCCAAAAGGATACTTGTGGCCGTACCCAAGAAGCTTTTCAAGAGAGCCGTGAGGAGGAATCTCCTCAAACGCCGCATCCGGGAGGCGTACAGGACTCAGAAAGGCCTGCTGGAAACCGGAGGCGTTGACATAATGTTCTCATACTGCTCGGAAGAAATTGCCGGATATGACGAGATAAAGGCGGACGTATCACGTATTCTTACAGACAACCCACTCAGAAAATGAGACTGAAACGTATATTGTCGTTTCCATTCATACTGCTGATTAAATTTTACCAGCTGTGCATCTCTCCGCTCAAACCGTCATGCTGCAGATTCACCCCCACCTGCAGCCAGTATGCCCTGGAAGCTTTCCGCAGATACGGACCGCTAAAAGGCATGTGGCTGTCTGTCAAAAGGATATCGAGATGTCACCCTTGGGGCGGTTCCGGATATGACCCCGTCCCGTAATTTGCGACAGGGGCAAATATTGATTATTTTTGCAACATGATCACCGTGCTTCAAATCCTGCTTTTCCTTCTGCTTGCGGCATATGCAGTCTTCCTGTTCAGGACTAGACTCAAGCCCAAATACATTAAAAGGTCAGCCCTGGCCATTTTCGTCGCCGGAACAGCCCTGTACGCATTCGCCTTCTCGCTTGAAGACTTCGCACAAGGGCCGCTTGCCGTTCTGGGAAGGTCCATGCTGCTGTCTTTCAAGATGTTCCTATACGACGGCAGCATATTTGAACTCGTTCATGCGCAGCATACTACTGCATTTCTGGAACTGTATTTCTTCGTTTTCTATGCGGCTGTGCTGACCAGTACCTCCGCCATCATAATGCTGTTCGGCAAACGGGCCATGACCCTGTTCGCCCTGTGCTTCAGGAAGAAGAAGTTCAAGCATGTGTTCATAGGAATGAACAAGCGCTCCGAATCCATTGTGCGCAACATCCGGGGAGAAGAAGTGGCACTCATTGAATTCCCCTCAGACACCTCCGAAAACGAAATATCAATACAGAATGTGATAAAAGGAGTCTCTCGCGAAGAGAAAACGGAATTCTCCGCATCGGGACAGAGCAATATCTCTGTTCTTTTCGCGAAGCGCAGGCTCACGCTGGATGAGAGCAGCAAGGACGTATTCCGTACCATGGGGCTGGACAGACTTAAGCATTTCATAGATGACGGCACCGCCTTCTACCTTCTTTCCGAAGACACCGAAAGGAACCTTGACGAACTGATGGCCCTGCTGTCCGACAAGCGCCTCACAGAAAACACCATACACGTATGCATGCCCAGGGAGGGAGTTGCAAGGTACTACAAGACCACACTGAAGAGGACGGGGGTTCACTTCATCTATCCCTCCTCGCTTGCCGTGGTGGAACTTATGAAGAATCCGTCCTGCCATCCCGCCTTTGTCATGAAGCCTGAAACGGATACGGAGGGCCGGCCGACAGGTGCGGTTAACGGTGAATTCAACGCCATGGTGATAGGATTCGGAGAAACCGGGCAGGCCGTCACAAAATTCCTCTATGAATTCTCCTCCGCCATACATGGGGACGGTTCCGTTCTTCCGGCACACATCTTCATTCAGGACGAGCACATAGACAGTCTGAAAGGTCCTTTCGAATTCAACTGCCCCGATGTGGCGGGTTCCGGAATAATAGAGTACGAAGATACGGGTACCGAATCAAGCGAATTCTGGACAAGGCTCGTGGAGAGACTTGACAGCCTTAACTACATTGCCATATCCATGCACAACGACGCTTCCAACCTTGACCTCGCCTGCACCATAATGATGTACGCCTTCAAGAAAAGGAAAAACGGGATGGAGAACTTCCGCATTGCAGTGAGGAAAAGATATACGCTTTCGCACGAGAGAGAACTCGTGGCCAAGTTCAACGAGAAAGCGGGACGTGAAGTAATGGTATGCTACGGTGAATATGAAAAGATTTTCACCTCTGAGATGATTATCTCGGACTCCAGGAGCGGTATCAACAGCAACGCCACCTCACTTGCAGGAAGGCTTGCCGACGCTTATGCCCTTGTATCCGGAAAGGCTGCCGAACTGAACGGGGATTCACAGAGTTACCGTTCAAAGAGCAGGGCAAGGATGGAGTTGCACCAGTTCATTTCCAGAGCCAACCATGCGGGATCTCTGGCCATTCTCCTTGGAGGGACCATTCCGGCAGAACTGAGCGGAGAGGCCTTGGAGAACGTGGCAAAAACGGAACATCTGCGCTATGCACGCTACCTTACGGCACACGGATATTCCTTTGCCGCTGAAGATGATGAACTTCTCAAGACCAACCATCAGATCTGCGGATGGGACGAACTGTCCGAAGAAGAGAAGGAGTATCACAGGGATATGGTCCGCGCGCAGCTCAAGGCGGCATCAGGGACTTGAATCAAAGCAACGCCTTGGGAATCCTCGCAAGATAGATGGAAGCCCGCGGAGCCTTCTCCGCATCGGGGTCGTAATCATAAATGGTGCCGTGGGAGCCTCCGTCCGCCGTTTCGTGACAGGAATAATACACCATCCATATTTCATCACCCACCTCGATGAGGCCCGGATAGCTCGTGTCTCCACCTGAAGGCAGAAGGTATCTCTCCTCGAAGTCCCCGTCAAGATTTCCTGTCAGAAGCATGGTCCTGCACTTCCCGCGGGGGAAATAATATCTTGAACCTGCAACCACCTTCCCGTCGTCAAGGATGATGAAATCGGGGCCTCCCAGATGCATGTCCATATCCGTCCATTTCCAGCCTGTATAAGGAGCTTCGCTCACTCCCCAGCGTCCGAGGCAGTCTCCGCTGTCGCAGCGGACCATCATGAACATCCTCCCGTCCGGGCTAAAACGTATGGTGCTCTCACCGGGAAAATTCGCGCGGTCAAGATCAAGTTCGGTGACGGTCTCATAATTCAAGCCGTCTTCTGTCTTCACAAGGGCGAAATGCCCGCCGTACGTTACACCGTAGCCTACGCCTTCATTCCAGGTAAGACGCCATATCCACTCGCGTTCATCCGTTATGGAACTGTCGAAGCGGACCGGCTCGGCGTCGCTGAAATGAACACCGTCGGAACTGAACGACACCTGCGGGTGAAATGAGACAAGTTCCCTGTTTTCATAAACAGAGCCACCCATCGTAAGCATGAGACGCCCGTCGGGAGTCACGCTCAGTTTGGGGTCGCGCAGGTCGGTGCCCTTCTTTTCTATCAGGGCCACAGGCTCCCACTTCCTGCCGTTGCGGGACACGAGTATGCGCGCCCTGCCGTCGGCATTGCCGTTCTCGTCAAAAACGTGGCTGCTGGCCTCACGGAACGACACATAGTACTTTCCATTGAACTTTACGATTGAAGGGAAGGCACTGTAGTTCTCATCCCATATACGATCGACCTGAATGTGTTTCCCGCCACAGGAACTGAAAGCGAGAATGGCCGTCATCACGGCGGCCATAACTGCAAAACGTTTCATGTTATATCTATTTCTTTCTTGCTATAACTTTCCTTACCGCCTCGGCTATATGTCCCGAATCCAGGCCGTAAGCCTTCATGAGCTCGGAAGGAGAGCCCGACTGCCCGAATCTGTCGAGACCGTTGACGAACTCCACCGGCACCGGATTGCCGGCCGCAAGCACCGCGGCGACAGCCTCGCCCAGTCCCCCGGCCATATTGTGTTCCTCAACAGCCACGACGCAGCCCGTCCTTCCCGCCGATTCGAGTATGGCGGCGGAATCAAGAGGCTTGACGGTAGCGGCGTTCAGGACCTCCACGCTTATTCCTTCAGCTTCCAGGGCTTCGGCGGCGAGAAGAGCCTCCCAGACGGTGTGTCCGCAGGCAACCACGGTGACGTCGGTCCCCGGATTGAGGGTATACACCTTCCCTATTTCGAAGGGCTCGTCGGCAGGAGTGAAGTTAGGCACCGACGGACGGCCGAAACGGAGGTAGACAGGTCCTTCGTACCCGGCGGCCGCAATGGTGGCGTTCTTTGTCTGGTTATAGTCGCAGGGCACAATTACTGTCATTCCGGGCATGGCACGCATGAGCGCAATGTCCTCCATTGTCTGATGGGTGGCCCCATCCTCCCCCAGGGTGATTCCCGCATGGGAGGATGCAATCTTGACATTTGTATGACCGTAAGCGAGTTCCTGACGTATCTGATCATAGACACGTCCGGTGACGAACTCAGCGAACGAACCCACGAAAGGCACTTTCCCGGCAATCGCAAGTCCGGCCGCTGCCCCTATCATATTTGCCTCTGCTATTCCGCACTGGATGAACCGCTCCGGAAATTCCTTTGCGAACGCCCCCATCTTGAGGGATCCCTTGAGGTCAGCGGTCATCGCAACGACCCTTTCATCGGCGCGGCCTGCAAGAAGGAGACCTTCTCCGAACCCGCTGCGGGTATCTTTCTTTCCTGTGTCTGTATATTTCTTCATGCTAATAATCTCCTAAAGTTTCTTCCAATTGTGCGAGGGCGCAGGCACACTGTTCTGCGGAAGGCGCCTTGCCATGCCATTCGTGGGTGCCGGCCATAAAGTCGATTCCGTGGCCCATCTCGGTCCTGAACAGAATCATCTTGGGCTTGCCGTCTGCGTTGCGGGCAAGCTTGAACGCATCGAGGATGGACGCGAAATTGTGCCCGTCGGCAACAATGACGTCCCAGCCGAAGGAACTCCACTTCTCGCTGAGGTCCTCGATGGCGGTGATTGTGGTGGTGGGGCCGTCTATCTGCTGGCCGTTCCAGTCGGTGAAGGCAATGAGGTTGTCCACCTTATGGTGCACCGCCCACATTCCGGCTTCCCATATCTGCCCCTCCTCGCTTTCGCCGTCGCCGCAAAGGCAATAGACGAAGTTGCCCTCACCGTCCATCTTCTTGGCGAGAGCAAGGCCGGCGGCAACCGAGAGGCCCTGCCCCAGAGAGCCTGAGGGCTTGATCACTCCGGGAAGACCGTCGGTGACGCAGGGGTGCCCCTGGAGCCTGGAGCCGAACTTGCGCAGCGTCCCGAGTTCGCTTGCAGGGAAATATCCGCTGCGCGCAAGCACTGCGTAAAACACCGGAGCGAGGTGTCCGGCCGAAAGTATGAATGCATCCTGCCCGCGGGAGTCACGCTTCCACGTTGCCGGATCATGCTTCATCACGCTGAAATACAGAGCTGTCATCACGTCAGCTATGCCGACGGACCCGCCGGGATGCCCGGACCCCGCCGCAGTGACCATTCTCACTATGTCCCTGCGGACCTGGGAGGAAATTTTTCCCAATTCTTCCACTGTTGCCATATATAGAATCTGATGTTTTGTCTTTCAACAAAGTTAACAAAAATTTTGAGTTATATTTGCAGTATGAAACATATACGCAATTTCTGCATAATCGCGCACATAGACCATGGCAAGAGCACTCTGGCAGACAGGCTTCTGGAGTTGACGTCCACCCTGTCCGCAAGAGACATGGAGAATCAGGTGCTCGACGACATGGATCTGGAAAAGGAGAAGGGCATCACAATCAAGAGCCACGCCATCCAGATGATACATACATACAAGGGAGAGAAATACAAGCTCAACCTCATAGACACTCCGGGCCACGTCGACTTCTCCTACGAGGTGTCACGCTCCATCGCCTCCTGCGAGGGAGCCCTCCTTGTGGTGGACGCATCGCAGGGCATCCAGGCCCAGACCATATCCAATCTGTATATGGCCATAGACCACGGTCTGGAAATCATCCCCGTCCTCAACAAGATAGACATGGAGTCGGCGCAGGTGGAAGTTGTGTCGGACGAGATATGCGACCTCCTGGGCTGCAAGCCGGAAGACATATTCAAGGTGTCCGCCCGCACCGGAGAAGGCGTTCCACCCATCCTGGATGCCATAGTTGAAAGAATCCCCGCCCCGCAGGGAGACCCCGACGCCCCCCTGCAGGCCCTCATATTCGACTCGGTGTTCAACCCTTTCCGCGGAGTCATAGCCTATTTCAAGATACGCAACGGCAGCCTGAAAAAGACGGACAAAATCAAGTTCTTCGTCACCGGAAGGGAGTATGACGTGGAGGAGGTGGGCATTCTGCGGATGAAGCTCGTTCCTACTGACGAAATCAGTTGCGGAGACGTAGGATACATTATCACAGGAGTAAAGGTAGCCTCCGAGGTTAAGGTGGGAGACACCATCACGCTCGCCGGGAACCCATGCTCCAAGGCTATCGAGGGGTTCGAGGAGGTGAAGCCCATGGTCTTCGCCGGAATGTACCCCGTACAGGCAGACAAGTTCGAGGAACTCCGCACCGTGCTGGAGAAATTCCAGCTCAACGACGCCTCCTTCGTTTACGAGCCTGAGAGCTCCCTGGCCCTGGGCAGCGGATTCCGATGCGGTTTCCTGGGGTTGCTGCATCTTGAGATAGTTCAGGAAAGGCTTTTCAGGGAATACGACATGGACGTCATCACAACAGTTCCCAACGTTTCTTTCAAGGTTTACTCCACCCAGGGGGATGTGACCGATGTGCACAATCCGTCAGGACTTCCCTCCCCCACGCTCATTGACCATATAGAAGAGCCCTACATACGCGCCCAGATAATATCCAAGTCCGAATTCTTCGGGCCCATCATGAAACTCTGCCTGGACAAGCGCGGAACCCTTGTAAGCCAGCACTACATTACGGCGGACAGAGTGGAGCTCAACTACGACATGCCCCTGTCTGAGATAGTGTTCGATTTCTACGACAAGCTCAAGAGCATCTCCAAGGGATACGCCTCATTCGACTACCACCAGACCGGATACAGGCCCTCGAAGCTCGTCAAGCTTGACATTCTCCTCAACGGAGAGCCTGCCGATGCGCTTTCCTCCCTCATCCACGAAGACAACGCCTACACCTTCGGACGCAAGATGTGCGAGAAACTCAAGGATCTGATCCCCCGCCAGCAGTTCGACATCCCCGTGCAGGCGGCAATCGGAGCCAAGATCATCGCACGCGAAACCGTGAAGCAGGTGCGCAAGGACGTTACCGCCAAATGTTACGGAGGCGACGTCACCAGAAAGCGCAAGTTGCTGGAGAAGCAGAAGGAAGGAAAGAAGCGCATGCGCCAGATAGGCAGGGTGCAAGTGCCCCAGAGTGCCTTCATGGCCGTGCTCAAACTGGACTAAAGATAGAAATCCTCCGTAAGTTCACTGTATTGCGCAGTGCGCGCATTCCCGTCCTGAAGTACGAGTTCGCTCTCGGTGCATTCCGCCCTTCTGCGGGAGAATTCCAGAATCACCCTCCTGAAGGGCTTTCTCGCGGTAGTTTTTATGTTTATTGCACGGAAAGGGAAAAGCCCGAACGAGGCCGCCGTGCGAAGGGCCATGGGCTTGCAGTCGAAGGGCAGGATCAGCGACAGCCTCCCCTCTTCTTCAAGCCATTCCGAGGAGAAGGCTGCTATCTCCCTGTAAGACAGGCTCTCCGTATGGCGGGCGGCACTTTCACGGGCATCCGGGTTAAGAAGGGAGTTGTCGTAATAGGGAGGGTTGGAGAAGATGAGGTCAAACTTGTGCGGCGGACGGAACGATGCCAGCGCCGCATTCTCTGCCCGCAGTCTGCCGGCCCAGGGGGAGAGGCTGAAGTTCTCCGCAGCCTCCTCAGCCGAAGGAGAGTCAATATCTATCCCGATAATGCCGGCTCCGCAGCGCTGTGCGGCCATGAGCGCGATCACGCCTGTACCTGTTCCTATGTCCAGCAGAGTCCTGTCTTCCGGCAGGAGGGTCATTGCCGCGCCAAGCAGAACGGCATCCGTACCCACTTTCAGTGCGGATTTTCCGTTCTTTACTTCAAATTGCTTGAATCTAAATGAATTCGCCATCCTTCATTACCAGACAGCGGTCACAGAGTCCGGCCAGTTCCGGGTCGTGAGTAACTATTATGATGGTCTGACCAAGGTCCTTGCGGAGTTGGAAAAGCAGGGCGTGAATCTCCTGCTTTGTGGCGGAATCGAGGTTTCCGGTAGGCTCGTCAGCGAAAAGCACGGCGGGGGAATTGATGAGGGCCCGCGCTATGGCAACCCTCTGCTGCTCTCCGCCTGAAAGTTCAGACGGCTTATGGTCCATCCTGTGCGAAAGGCCTACTTTTTCAAGGAGTTCCACCGCCTTCGGACGGGCCTCCCCGAATTTCTTTCCCGCAATGAGGGCGGGAATCATCACATTCTCCAGAGATGTGAATTCAGGAAGAAGATGGTGAGCCTGGAAGACGAAGCCTATGCGACGGCCCCGGAAAGCCGCAAGTTCCCTGCCGCTGAGCCCCAGAACATTTTTACCGTCTATGATCAGTGTGCCCGAATCGGGGGTGGACAGGGTTCCAAGTATCTGGAGAAGAGTGGTTTTCCCGGCTCCAGACGCACCGGTGACGGCTATCACCTCGGATTTCTCAGCACTGAAGTCTATCCCCTTCAGGACCTCGAGCTTTCCGAACGACTTGTGAATGTTTGCGGCTTCTATTATCATATCTTTCAAAGATATGAAAGAATTTTGTTTTTTTATCAAAACCCCTTTATCTTTGCAGTCCCGTTTACGGGGCTTTACGGGGTGTGGCGCAGTTGGCTAGCGCACCTGCTTTGGGAGCAGGGGGTCCCGCGTTCGAGTCGCGGTACCCCGACAAAAAACCCACTGTTTTCCAGCAGTGGGTTTTTTATATTCATTCCCTGATTCTTGAATCTATGATTATGGTAACGGGACCGTCGTTTACCAGGGAGCACTGCATATCGGCTCCGAATACCCCCTTCTGAACCGGTCTCCCGGCCGCCTCGGAAAGAAGCAGGCAGAACTTGTCGTACAGCGGGATTGCCAGGTCGTGCCCTGCGGCACGGATATATGAGGGACGGTTTCCCTTCTTCGTGGATGCGGTAAGCGTGAACTGCGACACCGCGAGGATTTCTCCGTCGACATCAACGACACTGCGGTTCATCACGCCGTTTCCATCGTTGAAGATACGCATCCCTGCAGCCTTGGAAGCAAGCCACACTGCATCCTCTTCCGTATCGCCGCACTCCACCCCGACCAGAATGAACAACCCCCTCCCTATGGAACTTACACCTCTGCCGTCAACGGTCACGCCGGCTTCCCTTACTCTCTGTATTACAAGCCTCATACGTTTAAGAGTGCTTTTTTCATGGAAGAGGTATTTTATTCTGTCATCAGCTCAACCTTCACGGGCCCTATAAGTCCTGAAACCTGAAGTCCGCCCTCTTCTTCCGAAGGATACTGGACGGTCCATACCTTGCGCTGCGCAGCGGGCTTCTTTACCTCGTCGAGAAGTCTGTTGACCCAGTTGTTGGCAACGTCCACTTCTATCGTGTTCTCGCCTTCGTGTACATAAGGAGTGATGTCGAGGCAGTAAGGATATGTCCATACACCCCCTGCATATTCGCCGTTTATTCTGACCTTGGCCGCAGACATGACATATCCGAGGTTGAGCACCACCTTCTGCGCTCCCTCCGTCTGCACGTTGAAGGCGCTGCTGTAATGCGCCGTGCCGGAGAAGTAGCGCACGGCCTTATCCGATGACTGTGACCAGTCGCACAGGGTGGGGAAGGTTCTGCTGAATGCGGGATTGCCGCTCTGCTCATCGAACTCGACGTTCCAGGGGCCTCCGACTTCGACGGACTCTGCGCACTGCAGCTTGAGCGCAGGCTTGGCATCGTTTCTGAACACAATGAATGCCGTACCGTTCAGCTCAAGGTCGAAGGATACGTTCTGACGTCCGTTCCTGTCCACGCATTCAATGCCGTTGCAATATCCTGTAGTTGCATCCCAGATCTCGGCTCCGGTGTAACCGGAATCCTTGAAGCTGGCCTCCACGTGAACAGGATGATACTCGCTGTTGGCAATGAAGTAAACCTCGGCGTCGGTAAGCTTGCGGTGAATGAATCTCACCACGTTCTCACCTCCTGTTGAAAGAACGCAGTCAGGCTCCATTCCGAGTTCGTTAAAGACTGTCTCCAGAGTGGTTCCTTCCGGATATACACGGCCCTTGCCGTAGTTGCGGGAAGCCCAGAGCTCATCTGCGAGAGCGCGGACGTTCTCATCCGCTACAAGCCAGTTCCTGAGGCTGGGAGACTTCTCGGGCTTGGGCCCGACTACGGTGAGTCCATCCTTCACGAGTTCGGCTATACGCTCAAGCATCTCGGGGCGCATGGTCTTCTGAGGGGGAAGGACAAGCACGCGGTAGCGCATTCCGCTGTCGAGCACAAGGCATCCGTCCTCAACATGCGCGTACTTGTTCAGAACCTCGGCGTTGATCCAGTCGTATGAATAACCATCAGGAAGTTCGGGATTGCGTATGCCTGACATCTTGGGGGCATCTTCTCCGATAAAGTATGCAGCATCCGCCACGTAACTGCCCTGCTGGAGCAGATAGTTGCAGCGCTTGATATAACCGGTGAACAGATCCATGAAATCCCACCAGGTGTTGTGGCGGTTGAACTCTGTTCCGAACCATGCATTGAAACCGGGCTTCACTTCGTCGGGCTGTTCTATGAACACATGAAGCAGGGTGCTGTTGACTCCGGATATGAAAGAGTCGTCTATGCCGAACTTGACCATATGAGGCGACTTTCGATAGGTCAGGTTACCTGCGGTGCAGGACTCCGCCCACACCTGCTTCTTGCCGTAGATGTGTGCGCATGAAGCTGCAAGCTTCGGTTCCTTCCTGTCCCAGTTGCCGTCTTCGGCCCAGAACTCCCCGGCAATCTGGTCGCTCTGGCCGCCGTACTGCAGGAACTCTCCGGGGAAGCCCCAGTGTCCGTAATTCTCGAGCCAGGTCTTGAGGCCGTTCTCGTGGCAGACCTCGCGCAAGCCGCCTACATAGTTGTAGGCCACCTTGTCGCTGATGAGGCGGCGCATGTCCCAGAGGAAGCGCTCCGTCTGCTCGTCGCTGTCAACCACAAAGCCGTTCAATGCAGGGAAATACCTCAAAGGGCTGTATCCGTAGTTCTCCTCGAACATTTCAATAATGTCGTCAGTCCAGTTCTGGGAACCGGTTTCGTAGCTGTCCTCAACGCAGATGTCGAAGGTTTTCCTGTCCTCCGCGGGGATGCGCCTGAGTATCTCTCCGAGATATTTGTCGAAGTGATAGCGCACATGCTCCTTGCTCATCTTGTCAACTTCCAGTCCTATGGATTCGGGAACCGCAGGACCGTTGGTGACCTCAGTCGTGTGAGAGTACGCCGTAACCACGTTCCACCGGCCTTCCGGAGCCTGCCACTCTATATTTTTTCCATCCTCGGAGACGAAGTCTTTCAGGTTGATGATGGAGTCGCCGGACACTCTGGGTCCGCCGCACTCCGCAGGAGCCTCCCACATATAGTAATCGAACGGTGGAATTGTCTCCTGATACGTTCTGGCAAGGGTCTTCTCCGCATATTCCTCAACATAGAGATTCTCGGAAAGAATTACCTTGATGTCACCTTCATCACCGCTGTCGAAGGTGAAAGTGAAATGGTCTGATGTAACTTCCGGGACACGTTCCGCCTGAGGAGCGGCGGGATCCCACCCGGTCTGGGGAGTGGTATGATGCCTGTAGAAGTAAAACTCGCGGGCAACCCTCCCGTCATCCGCAATCAGCCTGGCGTCACCCTCCATTCCTGCCCGGCCACAGACCACTATGGAGCGCACCGTCATGGGTTCGTCAAGTTTCATGTCTATGGTCACGATGCCCTTCCCGGTATTATGGGCACTCCACTCACGTGTCTTCCCCTCAAGAGCCGGATATGCGTACACACTGATTATCCTATGCGAAGGAACGTCCGGCATGGCTACCGTCTGTACCTGTCCGTTTCCTTCAACCGTATCGTTCTTGAATGCTACATACCTCATGCTCCTGTCTTCGTCAATCCAAGGGCCTCCGGACTGGCTCCAACCGGGGCAGTTGAATATTCCGATTTCTATGCCCAGGTCGCCGGCAACTTTCAAAGCGGTTCTAGTAACCTCCCACCATTCGTCCGACATGAACGAGACCTTGCCCATGGGGACTCTTTCGTCCAGGACATTGCCGATGAATGCACGCGTAATTCCAGCCTTCTTCATTGCCTGCAGGTCCTTCGTGACGCCTTCGCGGGAAATATTGTTCGATATCCAATACCAATAGCAGGCTATGCGCACGCTGTCGGGCACATTATTGAAACCCTGTTCAACAACGGATACAGGCACATTGTCGGATTCGTTTTTCCCACAAGCCGCTGAAATGAAGAGCACGGCGGCAAGAGCCGGGATAATCAATAGTGTTTTATTCATGGCTATCTGTACAGATTACGTTTGATGCTATTCTTGGGAGTCTTGACAAAATCATTCTCCATTATCTCGAAATATGCAACCTGGCTGTAGGCGGGAAGATGCCTGTTGAGCTCAGTCTTCGCGGAGTTCACCCATTCTTTCCTCCGCTCCTCCCCTATGCTGTCTGCGAGACGCACAAGCGCCACTATCTTTCCCTGCCTTTCAATCACCAGACAGTCTGTGACTCCTTCCATGCAGCCCAGCTTGCTTTCTATCTCTTCCGGATAGATATTCTGTCCGGACGGGCCGAGAATCATTGTCTTGCAGCGCCCGTGCAGATAAATGTTCCCCTCCGGATCGATTTCTCCGAGGTCTCCGGTATGGAACCACCCTTCCGAATCGATGGCGGCAGCGGTAGCCTCCTCATTCCTGTAATAACCCGGGGTTACATTCTCTCCACGGATGAGAAGCTCCCCCGAGACTGTCTTGATTTCCATTCTTTCCACAATCCTGCCCACAGAACGGAATTTGTAATCCTTGCCGAACGAGTACGCGACAAGAGGGGATGCCTCGGTCATTCCGTACCCGCAGCAGTAAGGGAATTTTATCTGTTTGAGGCACTTTTCCACATCTTCATTCAGGGCGGCCCCGCCTATGATGAGAAACTGCAGCTTGCCGCCGAAGCCTTCAATGAGGCTGTCTCTGACCTTCCTCCTGATAATATGCCCTATTCCGGGGGTGTTCCACAAAACTCTCATGAGAGGGGTTTGGATACGGGGGAATATGTTTTTATTGACAATTTTCTCGATTACGAGGGGGACGCTCAGCATCATATACGGCTGAACATCCTTCATCGCAGTCATCAGGATGCTGGGAGTGGGCGTTTTAGTGAGATAATAGATGTGGACTCCTCCGGACAACTGGTAAAGAAGGTCGAACATCAACCCGAAGATATGGGCCAGAGGCAACACCGAAAGCATTTTGTTCTCCGGCGTATTGATGACTGTGTTCTGACCGTAGGTGACATTCGAGCTCAGGTTCCTGAAAGTAATCTGTACGCCTTTGGGAGATGATGTAGTCCCCGAAGTATAATTGATCATTGCCAGTTCATCGAGGTTGTCTGTAGGATAAACCGCATCTTCCTTCGACACTCCTCCCGGCCAGGCTTTCCTGAAGTCTTCATCCCATTCGGAGAAAGCCCTGCTGATTTGTTCGCTGCAGGGAGCTACCGGATGGAAATCATCAATGTCCAGTGTGGCGATAATGCCCGGGACGACGTTGGAACCCAATTTTTTAATGACTCCCTTGTCTGCTATGAGAAGACTGGACCCTGAATGGTTGAGTATGTTTATTATATCTTCTCCGGCGAATTCGGCAAGAACGCTTACGACAACAGCCTTATATGATTCGACGGCAAGAAAGGAGGCCGCCCAGTTGGAACAGCTCTTTGCACAGATGGCTATCTTGTCTCCGGCTTTCACACCCATGCCGCGGAACAGGACATGAAGTTTCGCTATCTCTTCGGCAAGGCCGGCGAAAGAATACGAAACCGAACCCTGATAATCGGTAAGGGCAGGCTTTTCCCAGTAGGTCTGAATGGCGTCGGAAATGAAACTCAGATAGTGTCTTGTTTCTTTGAAACGCATGGCTTTCGGTTATTAGTAACTGACAAATATAACAAATTTGTACAAAAAGGAACTTGCCCATAAAGAAAAAGAAGACCGTCAAAAGGTCTTCTTTCTGAATTTGAATGTCCAGTCTTCCAAGTCCGGACCATCCTTTGTCTGTTCAATCCTGTAAAAACGCTGGTTTGTGGTTTCCCAGTCAAGGGGTCCGCACTCCTCGATGTAGGGGCCCACCTTCACGAAATCCAACTTGGAAAGAATAGGGCGTGCATTCTCCAGAGTCCTTCCCGAATACCAGCACACCTTCATCCCGGGCCATGTTTCGTGTACGAAATCCGCAAGTTCTCCGATGAATGCGGGATCGGCATCCCCTCCCATAAAGGAAACGCAGCTGATGCCGGGATTGGCAGAGACAAGACCGGAAAGCGAAGATGTGTCAAGGGCTTCCCCGATATCGCCGGCAAGATAATCGGAGTGACAGCCCGGACAACGCACCGGGCATCCGCTGATATTGATTGCAAGCGCCAACTCGTCCGGCACTTCCCGGAACACAACCTTGGTATCTACGAACTTCACTACTTCACCTCCTTGGCGTAATATCTGTGAAGAGCCTCTACATGACGATATTTGTCGAAATTGTCAACAGGACGCAGGAATCCGATTACCCTTGTCCACTGGCGCATGGGCTTGCCACACTTGGGGCATACATCAAGGGGAACCTTGACAATATGGTGGCATTGTTCGTTCGTGCATTCGCTGTTGGGCACATTGAAAGTGAAATACGACGTGCCGTTGGCGATTGCAAAATCTATGAGCTTGAGATATTGCTCGTGGCTCAGGTGCTCGTCGAGATTGCAGTGAAGGCCCACACCGCCGTCCAGAAGTTCCGTGAACTCACGTCCGTGAAGACGGAACTTATCGAGTACGGATGTCTCGGGATCGTCTGCAAGGTAGAAATATGAATTGTAGAGAATACGCCCGTCAGGAATCCAGTAACCGTCCTCCTTGTCCCAGTTGAGATTTTTGGAGCTCAACCCCTCTGCGGGAACGAATTCCTGGTTGAACTGGAACCTCTTGTCCTTGGAATGCAGCTTGTTCTGTTCGCTTATGGTTCCCGTGACAAGACGGCAGAACTCCATATAGGGTTTGTTGTAATTGCATTTGAGACCAACAAACTCGGCAGCCTCGTTGATTCCGTTCTCTCCGATAGTGCTGTAGAGCTTGTTCATCTTGATGTAATTGGACTTGGAAGCATTGAGCATGCCCGCCTCCTCCGTTTCGTACAGCAAAGTCTTGTAAGCCGTATGATATTTGTAAACTCTTTCCAGAATATTTACAAGATACTGCTTGAAACCTGCTGAAAGCTCGAAGAAATGCTCCTTGACATATTCACGGTCAAGTTCCTCCTCCTTCGCCCAATCCTGGATGATACGGTTGAGATTGAGGGTGATGACATTCGCGCTTCCGGTCTGTACACCGGTGAGTCCGTTCGTGAAGGAGAACACGTTGTCCTGAATCTCGTTGCGCAGACGGCAGCAGCTTGCCAGACCGTTCGGGTTATCGGAAATATATGTAAAGAACGAGTGTCCCTCGGCGTACATCTCTGCGGTGAAGTCCTTGTACTCCTTGTCTATTATGTCCTTTCCGTCGGAAAGAAGAGCCATGGTCTCGACGGGGAACGTGAGCATGGTCTTCGTACGTTCCATGTTGAACCATTTCATGAAGTCTTTCTGAAGGAAGTTCACCCTTTCCCATTCCGGCTTTGTGCCGTCGGGGAAACAGAAATCATCGAACAGCGCGTGCCAGTAATTCGAATCGTAGTAACTGATATTGGTGAAAGGAGACTGGTAGCTGCGGTTGCCGGCCGGCTGGTTGATTCCATAGACTATCTGCTGGAAATACTGATGAATGGTCTCGCCTATCGTCTTCCTGGGATAGAAGGATGCTATCTCATCAATCCTCTTTATATAATCCGGACCGAAATCCTTTGCACAGTAATAATCGAAAACGTTGAAGAATTCTCCGAACGCCACCGCACCCTTGCACTGGGCGGAAAGGAGGAAGGCAAGATTGCAGAACTGCCCGCAGAAACTGCTGAGATTCTTGGGGGCGCTGGCTCCAAGGCCGTCCATGCCATGGGTCCCCTCCATCACGAGCGGATAGAGGGAAACAGCTTCGCAATAGTTCTTGACTGCGGGAGAGGACGCCTCGTCGTGCTGGTATATGATATGATGGTTGAGATCCGCCTCATACTGCTCGGCTACCTCGGGGAAAAGTTCCTTGAGTTTCTTCTTCATCCTGTAGCGCTGGATCTGACGGTTGAGAGTCTTGAAGACCTCGCCGTCGAGATTCGCCACATTCTTGATTGCCACGTTGGCGTTGGCATCCGTCTCGGATGACGTTGCGGCATTGTCTCCGGAATGAGCGTAGGTGTCCATGTAATCGACACGCTCCTTGATGAATCGAAGGTCCTTGTGCTTGTCGCGGTAAAGTATGTACGCCTTTGCAACATCGAAGAATTTCTCATACATCAGCTGGTTCTCGATGATATCCTGCAGTTTCTCCACCTTGAAGGAATAATCGTCATCAAACATGCTGAAAAGATGAATGAGGCTCTGATTGAACTCCTCGGGCATGTTGCCCTTTCCACAGGCGACGAAAGCGGAATTGACGGCCTTTTCTATCTTGCCGAAATCGAAATCCTGAATTTCCCCGTTTCTTTTGATAACTTTCATATCGTAATTTTCCAAGCGGTTAAGGATTCAAAAATAGCACATATTGTCGGAAACTTCTAAATGAAGTTTTCAACAATAACGGCAATTTTATCCACAATGGCTATTCGATAACCCAGACAAGCACGTGGCGGTCAAAAGTGATGTACTCCAGATTGAGTTCCTCCTGATAACCGTCCTTGTTGATGAAAGTGGCACGGAGTTCCCCTTCATCGCGAAGACGGAAATCCTCAACCTCTATCTGTTCCGCAAAATCCACGTTGTATTGGGACATCTTCTTGTAGACGGCTTCCTTGGCGCACCAGTAGATTGCGAGCTGCCCGTTACGATTGTCATCATCGTCGAGATCGTCTATCTCCTCCTCCGACAGAGCCTTTTTCTCAACTGCGGAGAAGTCCCTGTCCAGAGACTCGCAGTCTATGCCCACCTCCTCCGTATCGTTCAGCAGCACCGCAACGTATTTGTTTGTATGGGTAATGCTGATGTTCATTGCGGAGTTCTCTATATACGGCTTGCCGTTGTCGTGATGGCTCAGGTAAACCTTCTCCTCGAACATCGCGTCAAGCAACGCGCGCACGGCAAGCTTCTGCTTGCGCAAGGATTCGCTCTTGATGTAGGAAATTTCCTCCAACTCGTCGGTTGGGATGGATGTGAGACTCTTGAGTTCCTCTTCAGTCTCGGAAATCTGCCAGACTCCCAGTTTCGAGTGGTAGTCGTCGTCCAGATCTTTTATTAGATATAAGGCCATAAATAATTTATAACATGGCAAAGATAATAATTATTTTGTTACTATCTTTGTATTGTTGTTTGAGATTTACTTTTTTTAATATCATGAAATACCTTACAAACGAAAAATTGCTCATTGTCGGCGCCGGCGGCATGATCGGCTCCAACATGGTTCAGACAGCTCTGATGCTCGGTCTCACCCCCAACGTATGCCTTTACGACATTTTCGAGCCCGGCGTGCACGGAGTTGCGGAAGAAATCTATCATTGTGCATTCGAAGGTGCCAACGTAAGTTGGACCACTGACCCCGAGGTCGCTTTCAAGGATGCAAAATACATAATCTCTTCAGGTGGCGCACCCCGTAAGGAAGGTATGACCCGCGAAGACCTCCTCAAGGGAAACTGCAAGATCGCCGCTGAATTCGGAGATCTCATCAGGAAGTACTGCCCCGACGTAAAGCACGTTGTTGTCATCTTCAATCCCGCAGACGTGACAGCGCTCACCGCCCTCATCCATTCAGGACTCAAGCCCGAGCAGCTCACTTCCCTCGCCGCCCTTGACAGCACCCGTCTTCAGGAGGCCATCGCACAGGAATGCGGAGTTCCCCAGTACAAGGTTACAGGAGCACGCACCTACGGCGGACATGGTGAGGCCATGGCAGTTTTCGCATCAAAGACTCTTGTTGACGGCAAGCCTCTGGCAGATTTCAATATTCCCGCCGACAAATGGGAGGAAATCAAGCACAACACCATCCAGGGAGGTTCCAACATCATCAAGCTCCGCGGCCGCAGCTCATTCCAGAGCCCCGCATACCAGGCTGTGAAGATGATTGCCGCAGCTATGGGTTCAGATAAATTCGAGTGGCCCGCAGGCTGCTACGTAAACTGTGACAAATGCGGTTACAAGAACGTCATGATGGCAATGCCTTCAGTAATAGACGCCACAGGTGTTCATTTCTCCGCTCCCGAGGGAACAGCAGAGGAAATGGCCGCCCTTCAGGCTTCTTACGAGCACCTCTGCAAGATGCGCGAGGAAATCATCAGCCTCGGAATCATCCCCGCAGTTGCCGACTGGAAGAAAGTCAATCCTAACCTATAAGGTTCTGAGCCACTCCTCGGGATTCTGAGGAACGGTTCCCTTCCATATCTGGAAATGAAACCGGGTTTGACCATCTACGGTGTCCACGATGCCGACGGTCTGCCCGGTTTTTATTTTGTCCCCGGCCTTGACTGAGACAGACTTCAGCTTGCAATAGAAAGAGAAATAATTTCCGTGCTGGACAAGAAGGCATTTGCCATATCCGGGCATGACTATCACCTTGCGGGCTTCTCCGTCAAACACAGCCTTTATGGCCGTATCCTTATCCAAACCTATGGTGATTCCGTTATTGAAAGGCATCACCACCTTGGTGTATACGGGATGATTGTGCTGGCCGAAGCTCTCGATCACCGGTCCCTCGGCCGGCCAGGGAAGTTTGCCCATGTTTGACTCGAACTCGCCGCTCAGTTTTATGTCGACCGGCTTGTTGTCCTTTGTCCTTATTACCTTCTGGACCTCCCTGTCAAGAGCCGCCTTCTGTTGCTTCTTCGTACGAAGCTGGGCCTGATACTTGCTTTTCTGACGGTTCAACTGGGTTATGATTTTCCTGGAACGGGCCTCCTCGGATTTAAGGGAATCATAATCCTTCTGCCTTTCGGCCCTGACCTTCTCCGCCGCCGACTTCAATCTGACAAGCCTGGCTTTCTGGATTTCCAGCTCCTTCCTGGCCTCCGCAATCTTGCGTCCCTGAATGTTCATCTGCCGGGACAGATTACGCAGATACGAATAGCGGTGCCCGGCCTGTCCAAGGGAAGTGCTTGCAAGTATATACATGTACCAAACCCTTGCATCTCTGTTCTTATATGCATTACGGACAAGCCTCCTGTAATAGAGGGTGATTGTGTCCAAGCGCGCATTAATTGCCTTTATCTGCCTGTCACACAAGCGTATGCTATCTTTGACGGAAGCTATTTCCCTGTCGCTTTCAGCTATGCGGGTCCTGTAAATCTTCTCCTTCTTGAGCACAAGCTCAAGGGAAGCCATTGCGTTGGAGCTTTTGTTTGAAGCGGCGCTGATCTGGTCTTCCAGAATCCGGATTTCCTTTTCCAACCTGGCCTTGCTGTCCGCCCGGGAAGAATCCTGGGCAAAGGACGGAAAGCAGGAAATCACTGCAAGGAAGAAGATTAGCGTGATTTTACTCATCTGGCCCTGCTTTTCGAGAGAGTGTGATAGTAGTTGGCCAGGTTGTTCTCTCCCAGAGCATCGAGAACCTTGGCATAGTGCTCCAGAATCACGGCACTGTCCTTGCCTCCATATATCATGGCATGCTTGAAGTACGGCTTTGCCTCCTTATATTTCTTCATAAGGAAAAGAATCCAGCCGTAAGTATCCAGATATGTGGCGTTATCCGGCTCGAGTTCTATGGCCGTCTTACTCATTTTCAAAGCTTTTCGGAGTTTCTTTCCCCTCTCGGACAGAAAATATGCGTAATTGTTCAGCGTAGTGGCATCGGAAGGACATTCCTTAAGGGCGGTTTCAAAAGTTTCGAAAGCCCTGGAATACTCTCCGAGGTGATAGTAGAAATCCCCGAGGGTGCTGTACGCCGTCATCAGATTCGAGGTGTCACCCGCCGCCTTTGCCACAGGGATGATTTCTCGGCACTGCTGCATTATGCCCAGGGTATCCCTCTTGATGAAACATATCTGGAGCTTGTTCACCCTGGACTGGACATCCTCCGGATGCATGGTGACACAGGAATCGACAAGCTTCCCGAGCTGCTCCCCCCACACCCAGTAGAAACGGGAATCCATATTCTGCATGATATTCTGGATGTACTGACTCTTCAGCGAGGCCGGAACGGAACTGTTGCCTATTATATTTCCAAGAGACAGGAAATACGCCGGAAGGTTGTTGCGAAGCCTGTACACCTCACTTTTTCCGAGCTCGGCCGGGGCGTAATCCGGTTCCATCTCCAACGCCTGCCCGTAATAGGAGAGGGCAAGGGAGTCATTGCCTTCCTCCAACCTGGAATCTCCTATCATGGTAAGCGTAAAGCTGTTCTTGTACATCCTGGGGTTGCGCCTGACAAGTTTCTCGCAGAGCTTCGCAGACTTGGAACGTTCTCCGGTGGAACTGTAGACGGAAGCGAGCGATCCAAGATACCACATATTGGTAGAGTCTATTTCGCAAGCCCCGGCCAGATGCTTCTTTGCGGCCGCAATATCCTTCATGGAATATTCGCACAGGCCTAGATAATAGAGGACGGCGTCATCAAGGCTGTCCCTGGCGTGAAGGAGTTCAAAATCCGCGCGCGCCTCTTCATATTTCTCATCCGAGAACTTCTGAACGGCACCGATAAAATCAGATTTTTCCTGCCCGGCTATTGCGATGCAGAAAACAAAACAGCATAAAACAACGGCAATCCTACGCATAATAAAGACAAAAGTATACATTTTTAAGAGAAAATTTGGCTACTTTAGCAATATATTTTTTGAGTGACAGATGCAACTTCCAGGTTTTAAAAAGCATCTTAATACTCGGGAAGCGGAGTTCAAGGAAATCTACGACAGCCTTGCTCCCAGAATGATGGCGGTATGCCTCAGGTATATGGGAGACAGGGAATCGGCTGAAGACGTGCTTCAGGACGGGTTCGTGACTCTGTTTTCGAAACTGGACACCTACTCGGGGGAAGGTTCTTTCGAAGGATGGGCCAGGAGGATCTTTGTCAATACTGCACTGATGAGTCTCAGAAAGAAAGACGCGTTGAAAGGCAGCGAAGATGTGGACGCCGCAAGGGACATTTCCAGCGGCGAACCTTCCGCCATACAGAAGATCTCCTGCAAGGACATTCTGAAGATGATTTCCGAACTGCCGCCGGGCTACAGGGTGATATTCAACATGTTTGCCATCGAGGGATACTCCCATAAGGAGATAGCCGAAACGCTTGGCATTTCCGAGAACACATCACGTTCACAGCTCCTGAGAGCCAGAATGCAATTGCAGGAAAAGATTAAGGAAAAGTATTAGATGCACGAAGAAGACATAAAAGGGTTTGACCTTCAAATAAGGTCAATGGTCGAGGATGCGGAGGTAAGACCCTCACGCCGCGTCCGGAAGGCCGTGCTCGCGCGAATGGTGCCGGACACCGCGCCACAGGCGAGCCCGTACCGTCCGTGGATGTCCTGGTCTGCGTGCGCCCTTGCGGTATGCGCCGCCCTTGCGGTGGGCATCTTCCATAAAAGCAAACCAATTCCAACCTATATCATTAATAACGATCCGAAGGAGCTGCTGGCTCAGGAGGTTCCCCAGGTTCTTCCGGAGCCGGCATCGCCGGAGGCAATCTCCGCGGCCGGAAAGGCGGGAATCCTGCCGGAAAGGTATAAAGACGTCAGTGTCGGGGAAATCGCATCCTTTGCCGTTCCGGAGAAGCAGGAAGAGGAAACGCCTTCCGCACCGGAGTCCGCTGACGTTCAAATTCCCGTAAACACAGTTACGGACGGCGACAGGGAAGAGGAAAAGGCGGATGGGGAGTTCATCGACTGGGGTTCTGAGGAAAAGGCTGCGGGAATGCCACGCGACTTCTATCTTCGCGGCTCCGTGACAGGCAACAGTTCGGGAGCAAAGGTGTCCGGCAGCAGATACATCTCCGGAGGAGGCTCATCCGTTACAGGCATCAAGGAAACGGGGAAATCCTCATACAGCATTCCTTTCACGGCGGGGCTGGGTGTACGCGTCCACGTCCTTCCGAGGCTCGCCATAGGCACAGGGCTGAACTACTCTTATCTTACGAGAAACTTTGAAGGGGTTTACACGCATGTGAACGCCGCAGGAGTCATCGACGTCAAAGCTTCGGGAGACATAAAGCATACCATGCATTACATCGGCATTCCCGTAAACCTTTATTTCGACATAGCGGGAGGAGACAAGTTCAAATTCTACGTATACGGAGGAGGTTCTGCCGAATACTGTCTGTCAAGCAAATACGACATCCATACCACCACACTCGGCAATTTCACGCATAAGGACAAAGTCAACAACCTGCAGTGGTCCGCAGGAATCGGCCTCGGTGTGGAATTCAAGGCCGTCAAGGGCCTGGGCATCTATCTTGACCCCGGAGTCCGCTATTACTTTGAAAACGGCCAGCCCAGGAATCTGCGTACGGACAAGCCGTTCCTGATTAACCTTGATGCGGGAATCAGATGGGATTTCTGAAATAAAGAAAAAACACAAACGGTTTAAAAACGTATATTTCAACTGTACCCCCTCGGTTTTCTTACGGAAAATTGAGGGGTTGATTTATATTGCCTTTCTTTGTATGACCAAAACTTTTGTCTATGAAAAACTTCATTCTCTTTTTTCTTGCCTGCTTATGGATGGCAGGATGCGATTACCTGAATATCGGGACGGCGGAAGGCGGAGCGGGAGGCAGGAGATATCCTGAAAGCGGGAAAGACAGTTCCGATGTGCCCGTCATCACTATATTGGACACCTCGGTGTTCGTATCGGCTCTCAGATGCGTAAACAAAGATTACGACTGGGGAAGGGACACGGCATACGGAGGTGACAACTTCCATCTTGTCCTGTACCGGAACTGGGAGGAAATCATGAGCGTACCGGCCGGAGCGTCCTGCGGGATATCGCCCGATCCGGACATGCACCACATTTTTGAAGGTCATCTATATACCGAATTTTCCGATGCAGACCAGACCATTATCGGAAGGGACGGGGAGGAATTGTTCAGATTCGAAGGCAGGGAGTTCCTGAAAGGACTGCTGACCGACGGCGATGACCTTTACACCCTCTCTCAGGAAAGGACCGGCAACGGATTCACTTACAGGAAGAACGGTGCGGTTCTTCTGAAAGTGGGGAGCGGCAGGATTACAGGAGGCTTTGAAGTCCCTTCGTACGGGAACGGAGGAGCCCTTTACCGCGACGGCGCTCACATATGTTTCTCCTACCGTTCTACAGACAATGCGGACAAGGGCTGGTACCTCGTCTGTGATGGAAAGCAACAGCAGATAGCGGACGGAACGGCATCCGTTCTGGATGTCAGAAGCATCAGTTCCGAAGTTATAATCGCCGGACGGGCAAGCGGTAACAGAAAATGGGAGACATCCTGCCTGTGGCCCGGCGAAGGGGAATGGTACCGCACAGGGGAATTGAGTTCCAGGTCTGTGGTGGTAAACCGGAAAGATGCCGTTCTTTTCAGTTTTCCGGAAAAGAATCTCGTCATGTATTACAATAAGGGAATCGGGGCAATGGGGATTTCGGTCAATGAAGACAATGAAGTCAGAATACTGTCAACTCTGAGAGTGGAAAGAAAGCTTGAAGGAGCATACAGGTATTTCTCTCCTGTATGCGCAAGCCTCTCCCACGGGAAGGAGATAATTGCACTTACGCCGCTTGAAGGGGAACCCTACTGTCTGGAAGACAATAGGAAAAGGACATTCGACGGATTGAACGGTTTTCTTACGGGAGTGGAGACGGTGGTCAGTCAGACCACGAAAGTTCTCTGACTCCATTGTCGAGCACCTTGATATAGACTTTCAGAGTCTCGTCCGGGAGGAGTTCCTCGATGTTCTCAGGCCACTCCATCAGGCAGAGGCAACCGCTGTCCAGATAGTCAAACAGGCCTATGTCCATAGCTTCGGAATTCCTGGTGATACGGTAAAAGTCGAAATGGAAGATGGAATCCCCCACCGATGTACGATATTCGTTCACTATGGCGAATGTAGGAGAACTTACGGCATCCGACTCCACTCCGAGAGCACGGCAAATTGCAGTCGTGAACGTAGTCTTTCCGGCGCCCATCGGTGCATAGAAGGCGATGAGGTTGCTGCCCCGGACCAGATTGAGGAACTCTTCCGCAACTTTGTCGATTTCCGAAAGCCTGTTTATTGTCAAGGTATGCTGCATGGCATTGCAAAGATACTAATTTATGAAGATATGTTGACACGTATTAAAGGTGCAAAATGTGTAGGGATAGATGCCGTGGAGGTGTTGGTTGAGGTCAAAATAGAACGTGGCCTGGGAATCCACCTTTGCGGACTGGCGGACGCGGCGGTAAAGGAAAGTCTCCTGAGGACCACCACTGCCCTGGAGTCCCTGGGGTTCAGAATCCCTGGCAAGAAGATTGTAATCAACCTGGCCCCGGCAGATGTTCACAAGAGCGGAAGCGGGTACGACCTGCCGATTGCATTGGGAATAATAGCCTCTTCCGAACAGGAAGACCTTCCGGATATAGGGAAATACCTTATTATGGGGGAGCTCGGCCTGGACGGGAGCGTAAGGCCGATTCCGGGGGCGCTCCCCTTCGCGGACCTTGCCATGAAAGGGGGGTTCGAAGGGATTATACTTCCTGAAGAATCGGCATTGGAGGCCGTGGAATTCCGGGATTTCAAGGTCTATGGGGTGAGAACTCTTCCGGAAGTGCTGACCATTCTGAAAGGCAGTGATGATGCCGTCAGGTTTCTGATATGGAACACACGTCTGTATAACAGGATACATAGGGAGAAAATGCACGGCGATCCTCACGGAGGCGCTCTTGCGATGGATTTCGAGGATATAATCGGGCAGGAAGGGGCGAAGAGAGGAATAGAAATAGCGGCGGCAGGAGGTCACAACGTGATTCTCATCGGATCTCCTGGCTCCGGGAAAAGTTCGCTCGCAAAGGCAATGGCCGGAATTCTCCCGCCCATGACTACGGAAGAGGCACTCACGGCAAGCAAAATATATTCAGTCGTCGGCAGAGGGCAATGCCTCGGGCTGATGAGGGAAAGACCTTTCCGCTCTCCGCACTACTCCGCATCACTGGCCGCAATCATCGGAGGCGGTGGTGGAGACAACATCTTCCCGGGTGAAGTGACACTTGCACAGGGGGGAATTCTTTTTCTGGATGAGTTCGGGCAAATGCCAAGAAGTGTGGTGGAGGCCCTGAGGGCTCCGATCGAAGACAGGAAAGTCACCATTTCCAGACTCAAGTCGAAGATACAGTACCCTTCTTCTTTCATGCTTGTCGCCGCGTCGAATCCCTGCCCTTGCGGATACTACGGAGAAGGAGACAGGTGCATATGCACTCCCTCCCAGAGGTACAACTATCTTTCCAGATTCTCCGGTCCTCTGATGGACAGGATTGACATTCATGTCTACATGAAGTCCGTGCCTCCATCAAGAATTGCAGTATCAGGGAAGGCAGAGTCAAGTGCAGAGGTGGCCAAAAGAGTCCTGAAGGCGAGAATCGCCCAGAAACACCGCTTTGCCGCAGACAGCATCAGCACAAATGCGGAGATGAGCAACAAGCAGATAGAGAAATACTGCGAACTTGACGGAAAATGCCGGGAAACGATGGACGGGATAATGCAGAAGATGCAGCTTTCAATGCGGGCCTATTTCAGAATAATAAAAGTGGCAAGAACCATTGCGGACCTGGAGGGGGCCGACGACATAAAACCCGGACACCTTCTGGAGGCGGCATCATTCAGATTCCTGGACAAAGGGAACCTGCAGCTGTAATTCAAGGAAAACATACACAAAAAAAGCCTCACGGTTTCCCGTGAGGCTTAAAAAGTGGAGATAAAGAGATTCGAACTCTTGACCCCCTGCTTGCAAAGCAGGTGCTCT
>JAKSKH010000010.1 GCA_024401855.1 Bacteroidales bacterium
TCAACAATGATTACGGTACCACATATCCCGCACTTCAGGAAAGGTATCGTAACGGTAAGGAGTACCGCGTGTTCTTCGGACCTTGGGAGACTTATCTCCTCAAAGCTGAGGCTATCGTTCGCGGCTATATCAGCGGAAATGCTGAAACTGAATACAACGAAGGTATCAAGGCCAGCTTCGATTATCTCGGCATGTCATCTCTTGCTGCTGATTACATCAACAGTGAGAACTACAACCGCGTAGGTACATCTGTCAAGTTCTCTCATACTGACGAGCCTATAGACTATGAAATTGACTACTATGACGCTGTAGCTAAAGCAGTCAAGAAAACCACCTATCATTATCCTGTTGCAAGCAAGACTCTCTATGGCAAGGCCCTCAACGACCAGCTGACCAAGATCATCACCCAGAAGTACATTGCCAACACTCCTTGGCTGCCTCTCGAGACCTGGTCTGACCACCGTCGTACCGGTCTTCCTTTCTGGGAGATTCCTGTCAGCTCGACTGAGTACAACTTCCTTGACGGATGGACGAAGGATTCTTACAAGAACGGTCAGAAGGCCGGTTACTATCCCGGTCGTATGAACTATCCCGCCAAGTTCAACAATGCAAGTCCTGAGCAGTATCAGCATGCACTCGAACTTATGGGCATGACCGATGGAGAGAAGACCTGTACTCCTCTCTGGTGGGCAAAGAAGTAATAATCTTCTGATTATTCAATATTAATTGAAGAGCCGGTTTTCCGGCTCTTCTTTTTTTTATATATTTTATTTAAGTTTGTAGGAATGTATTCTTATTCAAGCTATGAAACAGTCTGTTTTTACTTTTCTTCTGTTTCTTCTTTTGCCGATGTTCCTGTCTGCCCAGGAACCTATTTTCCTTTTCGGTGATTATCAGCCGGCAACCTTCAGAATGAAGAGAAATATAACCACCAAGGCCCGCATCAATATTGATGCAAAATACCAGAAAATCTATTTCCTTCAAGGTAAAGATGTGATGGAACTGACCAATTGTGAGGATATAGACACGCTCTTTGTCGATTCCAGAAAATTCGTATGGAAGAATGACTGCCTCTGTGAATATGTCAAGGTACCTTACGGTGTGATATATGTCAATTGGAGAATCAGGGATTCGTTCGTGGGCAAGGTGGGAGCATTCGGAACTACCACCCAGCAGAAAGTTGAAGTCATGCAGGTTCCGGGAATAAATTCCGAGTATTCTTATGACAGCATAGGAAAATATGAAGACAGGACGGATGTCTGGACTGTAAAGAATGAAAACATATATTTTCTTGTGTATGAAGGTATCGAATATAAGGTTCATCATTATTCCGAACTTTACAGATATTTTCCGAGAAAGGCGGCGGATATAAAACGGTTTATCCGTGAGCATAATTATACAATGAAGAGTGCTGAAGAGGCGAGGAAGATTTTTGATTTCATCTGTACCGGAGCCGATGAATAGTTTTGTCCGAATTTGCCTTTGCTTCCTTCTGCCGCTGGTTTCGTGCTCTCCGGCAAAGGTGTCCGATTCTCAGGAGTTCCCTCCCATAGAACCTGATTATACGGCGGTGACGGTTCCTGAAGGAATGGCTCCGTTGAAATTCAGAATGAGAGACGGACGCAAGTTCAAATGCAAGCATTACCGTAACGGAGATACCCTCTGGACAGTTGTGACTGCGTGGAACAATGCTTCAGATGCCGTACGCTATGCACCTTTCCCAATCGTGACTTCTCACGATGAAATAGATCCTTATATAGCATACCGGCTCATTGAGCCCGGCTACGAGAACTGGCATGATATGGGAATCTACCAGCGTGAACTTGCTTCTTTCAAGGAAACGCCTGTAGTCACCAATCTTGTCAATAACAGAGGCTGTGTGAATTGTCATAATTTTTCCGGTTTCAGCCCCGACCGTTTCCTGTTTCACGCACGCGGTACGGGTGGCGGTACGGTTTTCGTTGACGGGAATGACGTCAAACTGGTCAATCTCACACAGGTTGGTGCACACAAGCAGGGCGTTTATCCGGCTTGGCATCCCGACGGCAGGTACGTCGCATTCGCCTCATGCAAGACTTATCAGCGCTTCTCCATAAAGAACAGCCAGCCCATAGAGGTTTTTGACGAGACTTCCGATATCATAATGATGGATACCGCCACGGATTCCACTTATTGTATTTCCGGATTGTCCGAGGCTGACAGGCTCGAAACCTTTCCTGCCTGGTCTCCCGACGGCAAAACTCTGTACTTCTGCTGTGCCGTCGGTGATACCGTTTCCTGTGAAGACAGGGCTGACATACATTACAGCCTCAAGTCAACTTCTTTTGCTGATGGAGAGTTTTCCGGTGAAGTCAGGACGGTATGGCAGGACGACAGCGCCTCCGTATCCTTCCCCCGTGTGAACGGAAACTGGCTCCTGTTTACAAAATCCGCCTACGGTACTTTCCCTATATGGCACAGGGAAGCTGATTTATGCATCCTCAATCTTGAGAATGGTGATTTCCGTGTTGCGGACGAACTCAACAGTCCGGATACGGAAAGTTACCACAGCTGGTCTTCCAACGGAAAGTGGGTGGTATTCAGCAGCCGCAGGATAGATGGGAGATATACCAGACTTTATATTTCTCATTTTGATGGTGAGGGCCATTTCAGCAAACCTTTCCTTCTGCCTCAGAGAAAGCCCGAACATAACCAATTGAGGCTTCAGTCATATAATGTTCCGGAATTCATTTCCGGAAAAACAAGCGTCTGTCAGTCGAAGTTCAAGAAACTGTTTTAAATGAAGAAGTACATCATACCAATTCTGCTGGCGGTCCTTGTTTTCTGCATTACCGTTTTCTTTCAGCGTTTCACCATTCTCAGGCAGGAAGGTCTCGGGCTGTTTCTGAACACGCCGGATTTCTACAGGGCTCTTTTCTTTGACGCTTTCCCTCTTTCCAATCTTATAGGAAGCTTTCTGGTTCAGTTCTACAGCAATTTCTATGTAGGCTCTGCAATAGTTGCCATCATTGTTGTATCTGAGTATCTGGTTGTAAGAGCAATCCTTGCGCGCCTTGGAATCAAAGCGGAATCATTGTGTATGCTATGTGCCTGCACAGCATGGTTCTTCATAGCCAAGGCTGCAAATCCTTCAATGGGAGTGGCCATACTTCTGTGCTCTTCCGTTCCGCTCATCGCACTAGCCCTCATTTTGGGCAGGAAAATTTCCGCAAGACATGCCTTGCCCAAGGCGGTTGATATCGTCTGTTGCATCATTGTAGCAGCATCCGCTTCGTCTCTTGTCGCACTTCATCATGATATCAGGGAAGGGGAGAAGTGGAGCCGTATCGAATTTGCAGCTGTTCAGGGCGAGTGGAAGTTCCTTCTTAAGAATGCCACCCCCAGAATGGCCCAGAAAGATATGAACATAGTTCCTTACGCACTTCTCGCCCTTAATGCCCAGGGACGTCTTGCGGATGAAATAGACCGCTATCCACTTATGGAAAACCTCGGCCTCGATTACGGGGATGAGGTTTCCTACAGGCGAAGCCTTTTTGATGCAGTACTCTATTATAATCTCGGATGTTATAACGAGGCCATCCACAGAACTCACCAGTGCGGAGATTTCCTTCCACACTGCACCAGTTTCAGGACTCTCAGGATGCTTGTCAAGGAAAATTATGCCCTTGGTGATTCGCTGATGGTCGTGAAATACTGTGATATACTTGACAAGAGCCTTACACACAAGGAGTTCACTTCTTACTTCAGGCAGAATCCATGTCCGCAGCGCGTACCCGACTCCGCCCGCGTAAGTTCTGAGAGCCTGCTTATAGTGACAAATGATCCTATGGAGATAATGCTCCGTCTGGGTCGTGCAGGCATAAACTCCCCGATGATAATGGAGAGGTACTATGCATATTTCAAACTCAGGGAATACTACAGGACACATAAACAATAACCATTGATATGAAACAGCATTTTTTGACCTTGCTTGCTTTTGCAATGATTGCCGCTCCCGTTTTTTCCGCAGAACCTGTTGAGACGGAGGAGCAGAAAGCCGAGCGTATGGAATGGTTCTCCCAGGCCAAATTCGGAGTCTTCATCCATTGGGGGATATACTCCCGCGGAGATTGGTCTGAAAGCTGGGCGTTCCATAACAAATATGTCGGCATTGACGATTATTTTGCCCAGGAAAAGGATTTTACAGCATCAAATTACAATCCTGAGGAATGGGTTTCCCTCATTAAGGAAAGCGGTGCCAGATATACTGTCATAACCACAAAGCACCATGACGGAGTGGCATTGTGGGACACGAAGGCCGGAGATGTAAGTACCGTCAAGAGCTGTGCGGCAAAGCGTGATGTTCTGACTCCCTTTGTGAATGAAGTCAGGAAGCAGGGTGGAATCAAGCTCGGCCTGTACTATTCCCTCATTGACTGGCCCCGCGAGGATTATCCCAATATCTATCGTGAAGGTCCCGCAAAATATGACATTAACAAGGAACCGGAGAGGTGGCGGCATTTCTGTGATTTCAATTTTGCCCAGATGAAGGAGCTCAATGATGCATATCATCCCGACCTGTATTGGTTTGACGGTGACTGGGAGTTCAGTTCCGAACAGTGGAGGGCCCCTCAGCTTCTCGAGATGGTCAGGAAGACCAATCCTGGCGTCATTGTAAATTCCCGCATTCAGGGAAACGGTGATTATGCCACTCCGGAACTTGGAGTTCCGGTTACCAGACCTGCAGACAAGTGGTGGGAGACCTGTATGACAATCAATGACTCCTGGGGCTTCAGAAAGAGAGACAGGGATTTCAAATCCGATATGACCCTTCTCCGGATGTTTGTGAACTGCATGTCCCTCGGGGGCAATCTTCTTCTTGACATAGGTCCCCGTGCGGACGGGACCATTCCCGAAGAGGAGGTTGCGGCCCTGAAGACAATAGGCCGTTGGATAGCCAAGCATGAGGAGGCCGTTTATCCTACAAGGGCCGGCATTCCTGACGGACATGTCCAGGGATACACCACCTTGAACAAGGAAGGAAACATCCTGTACGTTTATCTTCCCTACACTCCCAATGAATCCATAGAAGTGAAAGGCCTGAAAACACATATAAAGAAGGTCCGGGTGGTTGGGACCGACAGGACTCTGGACTGGACTCTCTACAACGACATAGACTGGAGCGAGGTTCCCGGGGTTTATTATATCAATGTTCCTGAGGATGTTCTGGATGAGCATATCACTGTGCTGGCACTTGAATTGGAAGGCCCGCTTTCCCTTTACAGGGGCTCAGGCCAGGTTATGAGTTTTAACAATTATTAGCATATGAAGAAGTTTTTATTTACCATTGCTGTCCTTCTGCCTTTCGTTGCGGCCGCCCAGACTCTTCCTAGAGTTTATGATGCGCAGCGTACCTCCGAAAAAATCAGAATTGACGGTAAATTGACTGAACAGTCCTGGAAGAATGCGGTTCCCAGTGCTTTTTTCGTGGATATCCGGGGGGCTGAATATCCCGCTCCCACCAAGAATACGAGTGTAAAAATGGTGTGGGACGACGATTTCCTTTATATCGGAGCCACAATTCAGGAAGACAACATTACAGGCTCCATCACCAAGCATGATGATATCATTTATCATGACAATGACTTTGAGGTCTTTCTTGACCCCTACGGAGACGGAAAGCTCTATTATGAGATAGAGAACAACGCGCTCGGCACTGTAATGGACCTCATGATGGAGAAACCGTACAGCGAGGACGGCCAGTTCATCATGAATTGGGACTGCAAGGGACTGCAGCTGGCAGTATATAAAGATGGAACTCTGAATAATCCAAAGGATTCCGACCGAGCCTGGTACGTGGAGATGGCCGTTCCTTTCGATGCCCTTGAACGCGGGTTCATGGATCCCAGGCTTCACAAGGTATGGAGGATGAATTTCTCACGCGTGGAGTGGCTGAAGAAGGGAGGACCGGAGGAAAACTGGGTATGGGCCCCTACCGGAAAGGTTGATATTCACGTTCCTGCAAAATGGGGTTATGTGCGCTTCTGTGATGGAGACTTCGTACCTCCCATGCCTCCTGCAAAAACAGTCAAGAACTGGTGCTGGGAGCGTCTTAAGGGCAATTGGTCCGATGAGAAATATGCGGCCCATTTCAAGAAGGCCCATGAGAGCGGAATCAGCGGAATCCTGTTCGAAGGTTATGACGAGCGCATATTCCGTCTTTGCAAGGAAGCAGGTCTTGAAGCTCATTACTGGTTCTGGACAATGAACAGGAAAGACCTTCTCCAGAGACATCCCGAGTGGGGCGCCGTAAACCGCAAGGGTGAATCCACGTATGACAATCCGCCTTATGTTGATTACTACCGTTTCCTCTGTCCTACACGTCCTGAGGTGGCCGACACCATTGCCGCTGATTATCTGAAGCGTGCAAATCTCAAGTATGTCGATGGAATGCATCTTGACTATGTCCGTTATCCTGACGTTGTCCTTCCCGTCTCCCTTTGGGGGAATTATGGCATAGACCAGAGCAAGGAACTTCCGGAATACGATTTCTGCTACTGTGACGAATGCCGTGAGGCCTTCAGGAAGCTCACAGGCCGCGATCCTCTTGAAGTTCAGTATCCGAACGAGGATCAGTCCTGGATAAATTTCCGTCTTGATGCCATTACACGTGTTGTTACCAAGGTTTATGAAACTCTTGCCGCCGATGGTAAATTCCTTTCGGCCGCTGTCTTCCCCGGCCCCTCCATGGCAAAGAAGATGGTCCGTCAGGATTGGGGCAACTGGCCTCTGCCCGCCTTTTTCCCTATGACCTATCACGGGTTCTATAATGAGGGAGCCGAATGGCTTGGCCGCTCGGTAGCCGAGAGTGTGAAGGCGGTGAACGGAAAGGCTGCAATTTATCCCGGAATAATGTATCCCGACATCAAGGATGAAGAGGACTTCGGTAAGATTCTAGATGCCGCCTATGAGAACGGTGCAAGCGGAGTCTCATTCTTTGACGGACCGGACGATGCCGGCTTCGATATGCTGAAGAGATATCTCGAGTCGCATAATTATGCTCCGGTCAGGTAGGTTCCGTTTTTTTGCATTTATCTTCATTCTTTCTCTTGTGTCCTGTGCACGGGAGAAAGAATTGATGCTTATACCGCGCCCTGTAAGTGTTGAATGGGGAAGAGGCTTCTGCAATGCCCGGTCTGCGGAAATTGTGGTGGAAGACTGCCCGCAACTCCCGGACGAGGCGTATTCCCTCTGTATCAAGCCCCACCGCATCGTTATCGGGGCGTCCGGCCAGGCCGGGGAGTTTTATGCCCGTGTGAGCCTTGAGCAGCTGGTCCGTCAGTTCGACGGACGTATCCCCTCGCTTATAATCAGGGATGAGCCGCGTTTCCCGTACAGGGGCGCTCATATAGATGTATCCCGTCATTTCTTCGACAAGGAGGTCATCAAGAAGCAATTGCGTATGTTCGCATCGCTCAAGATCAACCGCTTCCACTGGCATCTCACAGACGGAGTTGCATGGAGGCTTGAGGTTGATGCGTATCCGGAACTGACGGAAGGTGTTGACCATTACAGCAAGGATGATGTCCGTGAGGTTCTTGCGCTTGCGGACTCTCTGCACATCACTGTCATACCCGAAATAGAGATGTTCGGCCACAGCGAAGAAGTTCTTGCGGCATACCCCGAACTGAAGTGTCCTGTCGGATCCCGGCATTCCGGTGAATACTGCATAGGCTCTGAAAAGACCTTCGAATTTCTCGAAACTGTCCTTTCCGAAGTGGCGGAGCTTTTTCCTTCGGAATATATTCACATTGGCGGTGATGAAGCAGATATGACTGTCTGGCAGGCTTGTCCCAGATGCCGTGAGCGTATGCGTTCAGAAGGCCTTTCGGAAGTCAGCCAGCTCCAGAGCTATGGAATCCAAAGAATTGAAAAGTATGTCAACAGCCTCGGACGCAAGATTATTGGATGGGACGAAATTCTCGAAGGCGGTCTTGCGGAAAATGCCGCAGTCATGTCCTGGAGAGGGGAGGAAGGAGGGAAGAAAGCCGCCTCAATGGGACACGGAGTAATAATGACTCCCGGAGAGTATTGCTATATTGATTCTTATCAGGACGCTCCTTACAAGGAACCCGTTGCCTTTGGCGGTTATCTGCCTCTGTCTAAAGTATACAGTTATGATCCGGCTCCGGATGATATGCCCGGCCGTGAATTTGTCATGGGTGTTCAGACCAACCTCTGGACTGAACAGGTTCCTGTACCGGAACATCTCGAATACATGCTTTATCCGCGTGTGTTCGCTCTTGCGGAGATAGCTTGGAGTCCTGCCGAAGGAAAGGATTATGAGCATTTCCACGCCAGGGCACTTGCCAGACTGCATCAGGCACGCAAAGACGGTTACAACTGTTTTGATCTCGAAAATGAGGTTGGGGAACGTGCTGAGACCTCCGGCAAGCTTGAACACAAGGCTCTGGGATGTCCAGTCATATACGGAACACCATATACCGCACCGTACGTTGCCGACGGTGACGGCTCCCTTACGGACGGGGTGTTCGGCTCCTGGACCTTGAAGCGTGACTGGCAGGGCTTTCTCAATGTGGATATGGTAGCAACCGTAGATCTTGGACAAATGACAGACATCAGGGAGATAAAGGCAGATTTCACCCAGTGGCGTACGGCATGGGTGTGCATGCCTGTTGAAGTCTGTTTCGAAGCGTCTTCGGATGGAACAAGTTTTACACCGCTTGGAACTGAACTTAATGAATATGACCTTGAAGACCTAAGACCCGCATATCATATGTTTTCCTGGAATGGGGAGACCTCCGCACGCTATGTGAGGGTTACCGGACGAATAAACGAGCGTAAATGGGGCTGGCTCTTCATAGATGAAATCGTAATCAATTAAATTTTAATATTATGGCTAACAATATTCCTTGGGAGGAGCGCCCTGTTGGGTCGCATAAAGTCCTCTGGAGATATTCCGGGAATCCTGTCATTCCCCGAGATCTCCTTTCAAATTCAAACAGTATCTTCAATTCCGCGGTCGTTCCCTTCGGCAATGGTTTTGCCGGAGTTTTCCGCTGCGACGACACCAATATCAGGATGACCCTGCACGTTGGTTTCTCTGATGACGGAATTAACTGGAAGATAGAACCTGAAACAATTAAGTTCGATTGTGATATCCCTGAAGTGAAGGAGTGGGTGTATGGATACGACCCACGTGTATGCAAGATTGAAGACAAATATTACGTTACCTGGTGCAACGGCTATCACGGCCCTACAATCGGGATAGCCTGGACTACGGATTTTAAGGTATTCCATCAGCTGGAGAATGCTTTTCTGCCTTATAACCGCAATGGCGTCCTGTTTCCGCGCAAGATAGCCGGCAAGTACGCCCTTCTGTCACGTCCGAGCGATACAGGTCATACTCCCTTCGGAGATATTTTCTACTCGGAATCTCCCGACCTCGAGTACTGGGGGCATCATCGTTTCGTGATGGGCCCTTCCGATTTTGAGAAGAGTGCCTGGCAATGCTGTAAGGTGGGCGCCGGTCCCGTTCCGATTGAAACCAAGGACGGATGGCTCATGCTGTATCACGGAGTGCACCGTACCTGTCAGGGCTACAACTATTCCTTCGGAGCCGCGCTTCTTGATCTCGAGCAGCCCTGGAAGGTGATAGCCAGGACAGGTCCGTACCTTCTTCATCCCGAAACACTGTACGAATGTACCGGAGACGTCCCCAACGTATGCTTCCCCTGCGCCTCGCTGTACGATCTGCAGACGGGCAGGATAGCCATTTACTACGGTTGTGCAGACACGGTTGTAGGACTCGCGTTCGGGTATCTGGATGAAATCGTCAGATTTACAAAAGAGAACTCAATCGTATGAAAAAGCCAGTCGCCCTTGTCCTGTCCGTTTTCGTGCTCATAGTCTACGGCTGTGCAGGTTCGGATAATATGTCAGACCCCGTGGACTATGTGAATACGCTTGTCGGCACGCAATCCACTTTCTCGATTTCTACAGGAAACACGTATCCTGCTGTGGCAATGCCCTGGGGGGAGCATTTCTGGACTCCTCAGACCGGGAAAATGGGGGACGGATGGGCGTATGTGTATACTGCCGAGAAGATACGCGGATTCAAGATGACCCATCAACCCAGCCCATGGATAAACGATTATGGTCAGTTCGCGATCATGCCCGTGACTACCGGTCCCTTCGTCGACGAGAACGCAAGGTCCAGCTGGTTCTCGCATAAGGCCGAGACCGCCACCCCTTATTATTACAGCGTTTATCTTGCAGACCACGACACCTTCGTGGAGCTTGTTCCTACGGAGAGAGCGGCCGAGTTCCGCCTTACTTACCCGGAGAAGGATAAGTCCTATCTTGTCATTGATGCATTTGACGAGAATTCCACTTTGAGAGTTGATGGCAACAGGATTGTCGGTTCAACGACAAACAATCACGGCGGCGTTTCCGATAACTTCCGGATGTGGTTCATAATCGATTCGGATACGCAGTTTTCCGTTGAAGACAACGGGGGAGAGCAGGATTGTCTGCTTTTGTCCTTCCCGACTTCCCGCGGGCAGAAGGTGTCACTCAAGGTTGCGGCTTCATTTGTAAGTGAGGAGCAGGCGGCGTACAATCTTTCCGAACTCGGAGACGGTGATTTCGAGAGAATCAAGGCGGAAGGGCGCAAGCGTTGGAACGAGGTGCTTTCGCGAGCCTCGGCTGAAGACGATGACATCGACCATCTCCGCACTTTTTATTCCTGCCTGTACAGGTCTGTCCTTTTCCCCAGAGACCTCAGCGAAGTGACTCCTGACGGAAGGCGCGTTCATTACAGTCCCTTTGACGGAGAAATCCACGATGGATATCTTTTTGCCGACACCGGGTTCTGGGATACCTTTCGCTGCCTTTTTGCTCTGGACAATCTTCTTTATCCCGAGCAGGCTTCAAAGTTTCAGGAAGGACTCGTAAATACTTACAAGGAGAGCGGATTCCTTCCCGAGTGGGCGAGTCCCGGGCACCGTGGATGCATGGTCGGAAACAACTCGGCTTCCGTTGTAGCAGAGGCTTACCTGAAGGGAATCGGAGGGTACGACATTGAGACTCTATGGGAGGCAGTCCTTCATGGCGCGCATTCTGTCCACCCGGAGGTGTCTTCGACGGGAAGACTCGGTTGGGAGCTTTATGATTCGCTCGGTTATGTGCCATGCGATTGCGGAATCAGGGAAAGCGCGGCAAGAACTCTCGAGTATGCTTATGACGACTGGTGCATCGCCGCTCTCGGAAGGGCTTTGGGCAAAGAAGAGGCTGTAATTGCCCCTTACGAGAAATCTTCCCTGAATTACAGGAACCTTTATCGCAGTGATGTTTCGCTTATGTCCGGAAGAAAGGCGGACGGAACATTCCCCGATGACTTCAGTCCTCTTAAGTGGGGTGGTGATTTTACTGAAGGGAACGCCCTTCATTATACCTGGTCCGTTTTTCATGACATACCCGGTCTCATTGATCTTATGGGTGGGAGTGACAGGTTTGAGGCGAATCTTGATGCCGTATTCAACATGTCTCCAGATTTCGATGACAGCTATTATGGCTTTACAATCCATGAAATCAGGGAAATGCAGATTATGAACATGGGCAACTACGCGCACGGTAACCAGCCTATCCAGCATATGCTGTATCTTTACGACTGGTGCGGCAGGCCTGAAAAGACCCAGGCCCGTGTCAGGGAAGTCATGGACAAGTTCTACACATCATCACCTGACGGCTACTGCGGGGATGAAGACAACGGTCAGACCAGCGCATGGTATGTTTTCTCCGCATTCGGATTCTATCCTGTCTGTCCAGCATCCTGTGAGTATGCGCTGGGGACTCCGCTTTTCAAGAAGATGACGCTTCATCTTCCCGGAGGAGACTTCACTATTCATGCACCCGGGAATTCAAGAAAGACAAGTCTGGTCCGTTCTGTTGAAATTGATGGCAGGACACTTGAGAAACCGTTCATCAGGCATGATAATCTGGTAAACGGGGGAAAACTTATCTTTAAAATGAAGGAGTAAGTTTGCTTTTATGCATAATTATTCATATATTTGCATAATATTTGAATATTATGAATGAAAAAATAAGCAGAAAGAATCTGATACGCAGTCTTATTGACTCCAAACAAATTCATACTCAGGAAGAAATGATGTCTGAACTGCAGACTAACGGCATTTCCGTAACTCAGGCAACTCTATCAAGGGATTTAAAGGATTTGGGCGCATTCAAGGTTACGGACAGAAATGGAGTTCAATATTATTCCCTTCCCCGGGAATCGGCTCCTTCGCCAAGGAGAACTCACATAAACGTAGACGCCATTGACATTTCGGGTCAGTTATGCGTGATGAAAACGCAGCCGGGTTTTGCCTCTCCCGTGGCTTCTTCAGTGGATGATGCTGAAATTCCCGGTGTAATGGGAACGATTGCCGGAGATGACACCGTTCTTGTAATGTTGCGTGAAGATGCCGATTCCAATGCCGTTTCTTCGGCCTTGAAATCCCTCTTCAATATTTCAGACGTAATTGTAAGGACGGCCCTTCCGGATGATGTCAGATATGCCGAGGACATCTGTGAGGAGATATACATATCTTCACAGGAGCGCAAGACGGGTATCGCCCGCAGGACTCCTGAATATATCAAGGAAAAGATTATGGCAGGCAAGGCTGTGATCGCTGTTTCCGAGGATGGTGAATTCGCAGGCTTTTCATATATCGAATCCTGGGGGCATAAGAGCTTTGTTGCCAATTCCGGTCTGATTGTAGCTCATAAGTTCCGGGCCCGCGGCATTTCAAAACGTATAAAGGAACAGACATTCCATCTTTCCCGTACTCTTTTCCCCGAAGCCAAGATATTTTCCATTACGACGGGTGCGGCTGTAATGAAGATGAACTACGAATTCGGGTTCCGCCCCGTTCCTTTCTCCGAACTGACAGATGATCCCGAATTCTGGAAAGGGTGCGAGGGGTGCCGCCATTTCGACATTCTCAAGAGTCACGATTACAAGATGTGCATCTGTACAGGTCTTTTATACGATCCTAAAGAAAAATGAATATGAAGAAGAAAGTTGTTGTGGCCTTCAGCGGAGGTCTTGATACGTCCTACACGGTTATGTACCTGACAAAGGAGATGGGCTACGAAGTTTATGCGGCTTGTGCAAATACAGGCGGTTTCAGTGCAGAACAGCTCGCTCAGAACGAGAAGAACGCCTACAGGCTCGGTGCCGTGAAATATGTCACTTTGGACGTTACCCGTGAGTATTACGAGAAGAGTCTCAAGTATATGGTATACGGCAATGTTCTCAGGAACGGCACTTATCCTATTTCCGTTTCTTCCGAGAGGATATTCCAGGGAATGGCCATTGCCCGTTATGCAAAGGAAATCGGTGCCGATGCCATTGCCCATGGTTCTACCGGAGCAGGTAACGATCAGGTGCGCTTTGACATGACATTCCTTGTAATGTGTCCGGAGATGGAGATCATCACTCTTACCAGAGACAGGAATCTCAGCCGCAATGAGGAGATCTACTATCTCAGTTCACATGGATATGAGGCAGATTTCACCAAACTCAAGTATTCATACAATGTAGGTATCTGGGGTACTTCCATATGTGGCGGAGAAATTCTCGATTCCACCCGGGGACTTCCGGAGAGTGCATATCTGAAGCAGGTTACCAGGAAAGGGAGCGAAATTCTCAGCATTGGTTTCAGCAAAGGAGAAATCTGTTCCGTGAACGGGAAGGATTACCAGGACAGGATTGCCGCCATTCAGGAGATAGAGAAGATAGGCAGTGCCTATGGAATAGGAAGGGATATGCATGTGGGAGATACCATCATCGGTATCAAGGGACGTGTCGGCTTCGAAGCCGCGGCTCCTATGCTTATCATAGCGGCACATAAATTCCTTGAGAAATTCACTCTCAGCAAATGGCAGCAGTATTGGAAGGACCAGGTTGCGAACTGGTACGGAATGTTCCTTCACGAAAGTCAGTATATGGAACCGGTAATGCGTGACATAGAGGCCATGCTTGCCAGCAGTCAGCGCAACGTGAACGGTACCGTTACCCTTGAACTCAAGCCTTATTGCTTCTCCACCGTAGGTGTAGACTCCAAGGATGATCTGGTGATGAACAAATTGGGTGAATACGGTGAAGGCGCGAAAGGTTGGACTTCTGATGAGGCCAAGGGCTTCATCAAAGTTACTTCAACTCCGTTAAGAGCATATTATCTTTCACATAAGGATGAACTTCCCGATGATTAGAGCCGGTATCATAGGAGGTGCGGGCTATACTGCAGGGGAATTGATACGTATCCTTCTCAATCATCCGTATGTCCGCCTGGTCTTCGTACATTCCGGCAGCAATGCCGGCAATCATCTTTACGATGTCCATCAGGGTATTATCGGTGATACGGACTTGACTTTCAGTTCGGAGTACAACCTGAATTCCATTGATGTCCTGTTCCTTTGTTCCGGCCATGGCAAGAGCGAGGCATTCTGGAAGGAGAATGCCATGCCGCCCGGTCTGAAGGTAATAGACCTGGCCCAGGATTTCCGTGATGAGCACGACGGATATGTCTACGGTCTTCCGGAATGTAGCAGAGATAAGATTCTTTCCGCCTCCAGAATTGCCAATCCAGGTTGTTTTGCAACCTGTATCCAGCTTGCATTGTTGCCTTTGGCTAATGTCGGACTGCTTTGTGACGAGGTTCAGGTCACAGCCGTGACAGGTTCTACTGGAGCTGGAGTGAAACCTTCCAACACAACACATTTCAGTTGGAGAAATAATAATGTTTCTGCATATAAGGTTTTCGAGCACCAGCATCTTCTTGAAATAAACCGTAATTTGTCCGCTCTGATGCGGCTGTCAGAGGCAGAGGCTCCGGCAGACGCCTCACTTTGTTCGGCCCCATCGCAAGCGGTTCCCCCTCTTGAGCCGAGGGTGGCTATCTCTGCCGGGACCTCTGCCCCTGACAGCCCTCAGCCTTTCCGCATCAACTTTGTTCCTATGCGTGGAGATTTTGCCCGCGGTATTTTTGCAAGCGTATATACTTCCTGCAGTTTGACAGAGGAAGAGGCAATAAATCTCTATAAGGATTATTATGCCGACGCAGCCTTTACTTTTGTATCGGCACGCCCGGTTGACCTCAAGGATGTCGTGAATACCAACAAGGCTCTTCTTCACCTTGAGAAACATGGTGACAAGCTGGTTGTTACATCTGTCATAGACAACCTGCTCAAAGGAGCAAGCGGCCAGGCTGTCCAGAATATGAACCTTATTTTCGGCCTTCCGGAAGACTCCGGTCTCCGTCTCAAGGCCTCAGCTTTTTAGAAAATGAATCTTTTTGACGTATATTCCCTTTTCGACGTGACTCCCGTCCGTGCCCGAGGCTGCAAAGTTTGGGATAAAGACGGACAGGAATATCTTGACCTCTACGGTGGTCATGCCGTCATTTCAGTCGGGCATTGTCATCCCGTGTATGTAAAAGCCTTGAAAGACCAGTTGGAAAAGATAGGATTCTATTCCAACAGTGTCATAAACCCTCTGCAGGCTGAACTGGCGGCACGTCTGGGGGAAGTCTGCGGTTATCCCGACTATTCTCTTTTTCTGGACAACAGCGGAGCCGAATCGAATGAAAATGCGCTCAAGCTTGCCTCTTTCCATACAGGAAGAGACAGAGTCATCGCTTTCCACAAGAGTTTCCATGGTCGTACCTCCGGTGCCGTCGCCGTCACGGACAATCCGTCCATAGTCTCTCCTTTCAATGCGAACCATAAGGTTACTTTCTGCGATTTGAACAACATCGGACAGGTAGAGGCCGAGCTCTCCAAAAAAGATGTTGCCGCCGTAATTGTTGAAGGTATCCAAGGTTGTGGAGGCATTAATCTTCCGTCCGAATCCTTTATGAAGGACCTCCGTTTTCTCTGTACTGAGACAGATACGGTCCTTATTCTTGACGAGGTCCAGAGCGGATACGGAAGGAGTGGTAAATTCTTCGCTCATCAGTGGTACGGCATCAAGGCCGACATCATCACCATGGGAAAGGGGATTGCGAACGGCTTCCCCTGCGGTGGAATCCTTATTTCTCCAGACTTCAAGGCTTCCAAGGGACTCCTCGGCACCACTTTCGGTGGGAATTACCTTGCAATGGCCGGAGCGCTTGCAGTGCTTGACATTATCGTCAGTGAGAATCTTATTGAAAATGCTCTCGACACGGGAACTTACCTCAAGGAAAACATTCCTGGCAGTCCTCTGATCAAGGAAGTCAGGGGGCGTGGTCTTATGCTGGGCATTGAATTCAATACGGATGTCGCACCAATCCGCAGGAATCTTCTTTTCGGCAAGCATATCTTCACCGGGGTTGCAGGCAAAAATATGATAAGGCTCCTCGCCCCTCTTTGCCTGAGCAAGGCTGAAGCTGACATTTTCATCAAATCTCTCAAAGAAATTCTATAATGAAATCTTTTTTTCATGTACAGGACATAGGAAATCTGAACTCTGCCATAAATGAGGCCTTCCAGGTCAAGAAAACTCCTTTTGCATGGAAGGAGCTTGGCATGAACAGAACCATTATGCTGGTATTTTTCAACGGCAGCCTGAGAACGAGACTGAGCAGCCAGAAAGCGGCATTGAATCTTGGAATGAATCCCATTGTGCTCAATATCGGCCAGGACAGCTGGAAACTTGAGACTGAAATGGGTGTTGTGATGGACGGTGACAAGAGCGAGCACCTCCGCGAGGCCATTCCGGTGATGGCCAGCTATTGCGACATTATCGGAATACGATCATTCGCCGGTCTTTCGGACAGGGAATATGATTATAACGAAACGGTACTCAAGCAGTTCATTGAGTTTGGAGGAAAACCCGTGATAAGCCTTGAGTCCGCCACTGTGCATCCCTGCCAGGCTTTCGCCGATCTCATTACGATTGAAGAGCATAAAAGGAATCCAAGACCCAAGGTTGTCATGACATGGGCGCCGCATCCGAAAGCTCTTCCACAGGCTGTCCCGAATTCATTTGCGGAGTGGATGAATGCGGCTGACGTTGATTTTGTCATCACCCATCCCGAAGGATATGAGCTGGATCCCCGTTTTGCCGGAAATGCCAAGGTAGAATATGATCAGATGAAGGCTCTGGAAGGGGCTGATTTCGTTTACGCAAAGAACTGGAGTTGCCCCGGTGTAAGGGACAGGTCGCAGTACGGCAGTATTCTTTCCAAGGATATGTCCTGGACAGTTGATGACAGACATATGGCCGTGACCAACAATGCTTTCTTCATGCATTGTCTTCCCGTAAGAAGGAATATGATCGTGTCCGATTCCGTGATAGACTCTCCGACCAGTCTTGTCATTCCTGAGGCTGCCAACCGTGTGGTTTCCGCCCAGGTAGTAATGAAACGTATGCTTGAAAGCCTATGACAACCGTTTTCAAGATAGGCGGGAGCGTTATCGAGGATTCTGCAATGATGGAATCGTTCTGCCGTGAGTTTTCATCTTTCCCCGGCAGGAAGATTCTTGTTCACGGCGGCGGAGTCATGGCGTCGGAACTTCAGGAATCGCTCGGCCAGCGTCCTGTGAAGATCAACGGCAGACGTGTCACCGATGCTCAGACGCTGAAGGCTGTTACAATGACCTATGCCGGCTGGTGCAGCAAGATACTTGTCGCCTGCCTGCAGAAATATTCCTGCAATGCCATCGGCCTTTCCGGTTGTGATGCGGATATCATCCGTTCAAACCGCAGGCCACCTCTTCTCATGGATGACGGAGTTTCTGAGATTGACTTCGGATTCGTCGGAGACGTGCGCAAGGAGGGAATAAATACCGTACGGCTTGCCGCTTTTCTTGACATGGGACTTGTTCCCGTCATCAATGCCATAAACCACGACGGTAGAGGACAGCTTTTCAACACCAATGCAGATACTGTAGCATCTTCCATTGCTTCTGCCATGAAGGCCGATCTTGTCTGCTGCTTCGAACTTGACGGCGTGCTCAGGGATATAAAAGACCCCACAAGTATCATCCCCTGTTTGTCCGAATCGGATTTCGAGAGTATGAAAAGCGACGGTTCCGTTGCAGACGGAATGATTCCCAAGATAGAGAACTGCATTAAAGCTATGCGCCAGGGTGCGCTTTCCGCAACAATAAGGAACGCCATGAGCATCAATGGCAGGACAGGAACAACTATTTGCTTATGACAGATTTTGTTAAGGATTCCATAGCTTTGCTTCGAGAAATGGTTCGTGTACCTTCGGAGTCTTTTTCGGAGGCTGCGGTTGCGGACCTGGTCTTCGGACGTCTTTCCGAGTGGGGACTCGCTCCCGAACTGGTAGGGAAGAATGTCATAGCCAGGAATTCGAATTTTAATGAGGAACTTCCGACTCTTGTCCTCGATGCGCACATAGATACAGTTCCGCCTGCAAGGGGATATACCCGAGATCCCTTCGATCCGGGTGAAGACACGGGCGTCGTATATGGACTCGGATCCAATGATGACGGCGGTTCAGTCGCAGCCATAACAGCGGTTTTCCGTTATTTCTACAATCGCGAACTTCCGTTCAATCTTGTGCTTGCCCTCAGCGCAGAGGAAGAGAAGTCCGGACCCGGCGGCGCTGTGATGCTATACGGCCCCGATGGTCCGTCTGCCGTAAGGGATGCAGATTGGGTTATAGTAGGGGAGCCTACAGGAATGAAGGCTGCAACCAGCGAGAGGGGACTCCTTGTCCTTGATGGAACGGCTCGGGGAGTCAGCGGACATTCGGCTCGTTCAGAAGGTGTCAATGCCCTTTATATCGCTTTGGATGACATTCTTGCGCTTCGCTTTCACAAGTTCTCGAAAATATCCTCCAGAATGGGGAGCGTACGTCTGAATGTCACGCAGATTGCATGCGGAACCGCACACAATGTCATTCCGGACACCTGTTCTTTCGTTGTTGATATCCGTCCCACAGACTGTTATTCCAACTCCGAGATTCTGGAGGAACTCCAGTCTGTCTGCACAAGCACTCTGGTTCCCAGAAATCTCAGAAATTCTTCCTCGGCTACCTACGATGGATCCCCTTTGGTAAAGGCTGTTGAAAGCATAGGGCTTGAAACATTTTCATCTCTTACAACCTCCAACTGGATGCGCACTGGCAAAGATGCAATCAAGCTTGGGCCGGGGGATTCTTCCCGTTCACACAGGGCAGATGAATACATCCTGTGTTCCGAAATTGAAGAAGCGGTTGAAAAATACATTCTCCTTATAGAAAATTTTTATGGCAACTCTTTGGAATAAAGGCACATCCTGTACAGATGCCGTTGAATGCTTCACTGTTGGCGACGACAGGGTGCTTGACAGGAAACTTGCAAAATATGATGTAATCGGCTCCAAAGCCCATATCAGGATGCTTCAATCCGTCGGACTTCTTTCTTCCGACGAACTGGATGTCCTGCTTGGTGCTCTGGACAGAATTTACGCATCGATAGAAGATGGCAGTTTTGTCCTTGAAGATGATGTGGAGGATATACATTCGCAGGTCGAGCTTCTCCTGACGAGGGAGCTTGGTGACGTAGGCAAGAAGATACATTCCGGCAGGTCACGCAACGATCAGGTTCTTGTTGACATAAAACTGTTTCTCAAGGATGAGCTTCTGCAGATCCGTTCCGAGGTACTTTCCCTGTTTGAAAAACTCCAGTCCCTCAGCGAGACTTATAAGGATGTTCTTCTTCCCGGGTATACCCATGCGCAGATTGCCATGCCTTCTTCTTTCGGCTTGTGGTTCGGGGCTTATGCCGAGTCTCTGGTAAATGATATGTACATGCTTGAGGGGGCATACAGGGTCGTTAACCGTAATCCTCTCGGGTCAGCTGCCGGATACGGAAATTCTTTCCCTCTGGACAGGGAGATGACAACGTCCCTGCTCGGTTTTGCTTCTCCGGACTACAACAGTGTGGCCGCTCAGCTGAGCAGAGGCAAGTCGGAAAGGTGCGTTGCCTCCGCCATCGGTTCTGTTGCATTGACTCTAAATAAGTTTGCCGCCGATTGCTGCCTGTATATGTGTCCGAATTTCGCATTCATCAAGTTTCCTGACAATCTTACTACAGGTTCCAGCATCATGCCGCATAAGAAGAACCCCGATGTCTGGGAGATGGTACGCGGAAAGTGCAACCGCATACTTGCAGTAGAAAACGAAATTTCCCTTCTCTGCAGCAATATGCCCCACGGCTACCATAGAGATTATCAATTGCTTAAGGATATTCTGTTCCCTGCACTTGACCTTATGCACGCATGTTTGGGAATAACTTCTTATATGCTTGACAACATTCAGGTGAACGGGCATATCCTTGACGCTCCGATTTACAGTTATCTTTTCACTGTCGAAGAGGTGAACAGACGGGTTCTGGAGGGAGTTCCTTTCCGTGACGCATACAAGCAGGTGGGCATTGAGGTGAATGAAGGAAGATTTCATTACGACGGAGACTTGAAGCATACCCATATAGGCAGTATCGGCAATCTTTGCAATGACAGAATTGCTGAGCTTATGAAGTCGGCTTCCGACTGGAAATGACAACCGCGTCCCCTTATTCCTGAGAGTGTAAAATGAACTGTGTCAAGCAAGAATAAAGACTTATTTTTGTAACACACAGTAACAATGAAAGAAGAAGTAGATTTCAACATCTTCAAGGCACAGATCCTTGAGGACATCAAAGCGGGCAAGCCGCTTTTCGGCAAAGATGGAGCCCTTGCTCCTATGATTGAGAACATTGTCAATGCAGCCCTGGAAGGAGAGATGGATGCTCACCTTACCCAGGAGTCTCGCGAGTCTGGTAACCGCCGGAATGGCAAGATGCAGAAGCAGGTACAGACCCCAGTGGGTGATATTACCGTCACGACACCGAGGGATCGTGATGCCTCATTCGAGCCCCAGTTCATCAAGAAGAGAGAGACTATGTTGTCCGAGGGCATGGCTGACCGTATTATCGGCCTGTATGCACTTGGTACAAGCACTCGAGACATCAGCAATTGGCTCGAAGAGACGGTCGGGACATCCGTATCTGCTGAGACTATCAGTTCCATAACGGACAGGGTGCTGCCTGAACTTGAAGCCTGGCGTAACCGCGGTCTGGACGAGGTTTATCCGATTGTCTGGCTTGATGCCGTACACTACAAAGTGATGGATGAGAAGAACCGAGTGGTTACCAGAGCTATCTACAATGTGCTCGGCATAGACAAAGAAGGCCATAAGGATCTGCTGGGCATGTATGTCTCAAAGAGCGAGGGAGCTAACTTCTGGTTGAGTGTCTTGACTGATCTGCAGAACAGGGGCGTAAAGGATATAATGATTGCTTGTATAGATGGCCTCAAGGGTTTCCCTGAAGCAATCAAGAGCGTGTTTCCGGATACTGCGGTGCAACTCTGCATCATCCATCAGATACGCAACTCAATGAAGTATGTCGGCAGCAAATATCAGAAGGAGTTCATGAAGGATCTGAAGCCTGTCTATGGTGCTGCAACGAAGGAAGCTGGCGAGTTGGCCCTCGACAAACTTGAGGAGAAATGGGGCGAGCAATATCCTATAGTCATCAAGTCCTGGCGTGACAACTGGGACCGTCTGAGTGAGTTCTTCCAGTACACTGAGCCCATCAGGAGGCTCATTTACACTACCAATACCGTCGAAGGCTACCACCGCCAGATCCGCAAGGTCATTAAGAACAAAGGCGTCTTTCCGAATGATACGGCCTTGACCAAGCTCGTCTATCTTGCATACCGCAACGTCCGTAAAAAATGGACGATGCCTATCCCAAACTGGGGTATTATCTCACAGCAATTGGCGATAAAGTTCGGAGATAGGTATAGTTTGCTGTAGATTCATTATATTTGTATAGATTATTATATTTCAGTGATATGAAACGAATATTTATTTTTTGCGCGTTTTGTTTGGCATTGATTTCCTGCAGTAAAGATAGTTTTACCGCAAGGTATCATTTCAATGTAGAGAATTCTCTGAAACAGAGTAAAGCTACACTCCTCCCTGATCATACCTTATCTTGGGAAGAAGGAGATGAAATACAATTTGTTGTAAGATTGTACGAAGGAGATTCGGATGAAACCATTGTGATGGAAGGAGGAAGCGTTAAAGCGTGGTCTAAAGAAATCCAAGGAAAGCTATCTTATTTAAACTCAACATGGATTCTTTATGAAAGCTTGAACGGTGACTGCCAGAAAGTAGAAAGCATCGCATTATCAGCAAGGTCGCTTAATAGTTATGTCACTTTCAGATATTCGTATGAAGACCCCTTGAATTTGAGCGCTGGGTGGTTTGAAACAATAAAATTTGTAGATGGAGATCAGATTATCTCCGTCCATGTTCCGTCCAACAATTAAGCTAAAGAAAAAATGAAGAGGATTATATTCATTTTGTTAATTGTTGCCTCTGCTATTTGCTCATGTAACAAGCATCACGAGGAAGGAGAAGGAGGATTTACAGATATAATTCTGTCTCAATCACTTGTCTCTTTCGGTCAGGAAGGTGGCACCGTATCTATTGAATCAAGCAATGTTACAAATATTTTGATTAGCGACATCCTTTGCGTTGATACAGAGAAGCATTATAATCCAGATGGAAACTGGACAACATCGTTGGAAGCTGATGGTATAAAGGCGGAGGTTGATAGATCTGAATCAAACAAAATCAACATTACTGTCACACCATCAGCGAATATAAACGACTGGATTATTTTCGTTGGCTATGCTTCGGTTACCAAAGAAATCCGAGTTAAGCAGAATTAAATTAGTTGCTTGACACAGTTCAGCTGACGCCCCCTTATTCCTTAAGCTGTACTATACAGAATCCTATCTCGTAATGGCCTCCTGCAAGGTCTTCAAAGCCTGCGAAAGGTCTTACATTCTCATCCGGGACGTACGCCGCAATCCTATAGTTTCCGTTCGGAATGGTGATGGAATCCTTACGCCCGGGACTGATTTGTATCTCCTTGCTGTCCGGACCGCTGTATATTACTGTCAGGACATATTTGGTCATGTTCTCTATCAGGATTGTACTTCTGGTTGACTTGTCGTCACTTACAGTCCTGAGCATTCCTGGGAGGTGGTTGTGGCTTCCGTTGAATATATCGTCAACCTTGAAGTCGACGATACGCCCGTCCGCTTTCTCCCTGTGTGCTCCTCCCGGGTAAAGCTTGATGTATTTTTCGTATGCATCCCTCGTATCAAGGCTTCTGGCCAGATCCCATGCTGTCTCTTCGCTTTCCCAACTTCTTTCCTGCATCTCTTTTGTCAACTCTTTCATTCTTTCGTCAGAATATCTTCCATAGTTTACCGGCATGTCGCCCATCTGCAACTGAGTCCCTATCATTCTGTCATTCATTCCAGGAACCGATTTTCCGGAAAAAGCTTCGCCTTTCCTGTCAAGGGTTATCCTGTTCTGGGACCATGCGCTTATGCTTGTCAGAAGCATCATTGCAGTCAGAAACTCTATTTTGTATTCAGTAGGTAATTTCATATCTTAGTCCATGCAAAATTCCAACAGTTCCATAATTGTCCGTACCTTATTCTATCTGTGCCTGTGTGCAATTTATTTCCTTACCCTGTACGGAGTATTTCCTGTCAACGTCAAGCTTGCCAAGGTGCTGCCTCTTGTGTTCCTTTTATGTGATTGTATTTTCAAGTTCATAAAATCCGGTTGCAAAAGGCTTATACCCGTGATTTTTGCAATTCTTTTTTCCTCTCTCGGAGATATCTCCTGGTCGTTCATATCTATGATGGCTTTCTTTGCCGTTGCCCATCTGTTCTACATTTATGCCTTTTCAGGTTTTTTCTCCCTTCACTCCGGAAGACAGCTTTTATTTCTGATAATCCTTCTGGCAATTGTCGTTCCAGTTTTTATCTTTCTTCTGCCGCGCATGAACGCCAATGGGGAAAGCCCATTTCTCATTTTTGGCGGCAGTGCCTATCTTTTACTTCTTTCTTCGATGTCCTTCCTTGCAATCAGCCAGAAGCGCAGCCATTGGTTTTTATTTGCTTTCGGTTCTCTTCTGTTCGTCGTTTCCGACTGTACCATTGCCATTAACCGTTTTGCCTTTCCCGTTCCTTCAAGCGGACTTATTGTCATGGGTACATATTATGCCGCTCAGTTTTTCCTGAATTGCCGTTCTGAGTGCTCATGACAATGAATGTCATCAGAACGGGTAACCTATTCCGAAGTTGAGCCTCATTCCGTCCCTCCACATATTCGGAATATTGTAATATCCGCCCCTGCCTGTGTCATACGGCGCGTGTATCGCTATGCCAAGATCCAGCCTTATCACTATCGAGTTGTAATCCAGTCTCAATCCCAAACCCGAGCCAAGCGCTATCTGCCTGAAGAATGTTTCAGCCTTGATTCCGCTGTTATAAATATACGGAAGGTTGAAATATCTGATATACTCCTCTATCTGTTCCGGTGACAGAATATCCTTGATATCCCTCAAATCCCATATGTTTCCGGCATCGACAAAGACTGCCCCGTTTATTTTCCATACAATGGGGAAACGCAGTTCAGCATTCATCTCAAGTTTCATGTCTCCCGTATGGAATATATATGAACTGTAATTCCTGTTGTAAAAATCTCCGGGACCGATTGACCTTGGCGCAAAAGCTCTCAGACTGTTAGGCCCTCCAATGGAATAGGCCTCCGACATCGGCGAACCAAGACTGTTCCCGTATGTAACAGCCGCACCGGCAAACGCTCTGGTTGCTATTACGATCCTTTCACCCAGGTGGAATCGGTTTCTGGCTTCCAACTGGAGTTTTACAAACTGGTCATAATTTATTCCACACAGTTTCTTTCCCACTTTGTTGAAATCTCTTCCAAAGGCTGTCATTATTCCTGATACCAGGTTGGATGCTTCTTTAATCTGAAAGTCGATACCTGTATTGATAACCCTGTCTTTATCTCTGAAATTGTTATAATTGAAACTATATTTTGTCGATGGATAGAATTCGTTGTCGATATAAAGTTTCAGGAGTTCTTCGTAGTTCATGTCTTGCATCGCTTCTGCCGACAGCTTGTCTGCCAGCACAAGAGAAATTGTGAAAGGGGAGAATGTATGCGTTATGTATTTATTCTGACAGATATCGTATTCCGTTCCGAGATAATACTTGTTTATGTTGATTTTTCCGGAAATGTTCTCGTTAAGATAACCTGCATAATATTTTGAGTGCCCTTCATTCTTTCCTGATCTGCCTGCAAGCTGATAATAGGGGAAATCAAGGTAAATGTCGCCACCCAGCGTATATGTGTCGTTCCTGCGCGGATCTTTTTCTTTCCTTTTGTTAAGGTCCCAGTAATATGCACCTTTCAACCTTGCTGTCAGCGTTTCATTCCTGCTGAACAGGTTATGCTTGCTTACCGAAACGGAAGCATTGGGGCCAAGCTGGTTGTTTGTCCTGTAAACTATATTGCCTTCCGCATTCAATTCAACGGAACGGTCAAGTGAATCCCGTTCCTTCTTCAGAGTCCTGTTCATCAGGAAACCTCCTCCGGATTTGCCAAGTTCCCCCTCAATGACATTGTCGTAATCCCTCATGCTGAAAATGCGGAACTTATACATTCCCGTTGTATCAACTGAGTATTCTGCAGAAATGTTGTTTAATATTGAGAGAGAATTCCTGTTAACTTCGGCATTGTCCGTAACAGTTCCCCCGAGTTTAACTTTAACTCTGTCGTTGAAAAGGGACTTTGAAAGATTGACGCTGTAATCAGTGGTTTCTATTCCATTTCCGTGTTTTCCTTTCCCGATACCGAAGTCGACATCCACGAATTTCCCGAGACGGTTGGTGTTTATAGCGTTAATCCTTGATTGCATTATGCTGCTTATAGCATATCCTTCCTGTTGAACTTCATCGTTGCTTTCGGATGCGTACATGCCGGTTGCCAGGAGTACTGCCCCCAAACCTTCCCTGTCTTCATCCGGCGTATTTTCAAGCTCATTCTGAATTTCTTTGTCATTGGGAGCATTCAGATAGAAACCGATATCCGGTTTTTCGAGGGTTCCATTCAATTTAACCCCTGTGATGAAGTCGACCCTCCGCGAAACGCCTCCCTTCGGCCTGTAACTGGACCTGACATTCTGCGATGCGGAAAGAGCCAGTTCCGTCTGCATGACTTTTCCGTTGAACTTTATGGAACTTCCTCTGTCGATTTTGAAAGGAGGCATCGGATACAGTGCCGGTGTGTAGAAAATCTTTCCGTCATTTACATCAATCCGTCCGTGAAGCCTCAGGCTGTCTTTCGGATTCCAGCTTACGTCAACTGTTCCTGACGGAAGTATCTGTACCAGATTCTTTTTGTCTATCGGATAGGTTATGTCTGTCTTGGGAAGTATCCTAATCCCGCAATGAATGTCAAGACTGTCAAGAGGACCTGTCATCCTGCCGTCCAGTCCGAACATCAGCTTTCCGTAAATTCCAGCTTTTCCTCCTTTCGGAAGACTGGCCGGTTCGAATGCATCTGATTTAAGACTCAAATCGGCATATGATTCATTCAGGTTGAGATTTCCGTCAAGATACAGGAAAGTGCTGTCAGCACCCGACAGGGCTATCCCGTTTATGGAAACTGTCCCGTCTTTCAAGGTTATTTCCTTGTTTTCCAGACGGAACTCCGCATCAAGCGGGATTATTGCGGCTGATACGTCGACGGGAGTTATTCCTGCAAATACACTTATGCTGTCCGGCAGTCCCCTGAGCTCAGCCCTGGCCCTGATACTTCCTTTGATTCCCAATTCATCCGGAATCCTGACGAACTGATTTAGCAGGTCAACAGGAATTTCATCCAATTTTGCATATGCCGTGTATTTCCATTGCTTTCCTTCATCGGGTTTCATTCCGAAATCAATACTTCTGTTGCCTATATTCTTCCCTTCATAGATGAGATTCCCTATGTCAAGCATACCGTCAATGAACAATTCTTCATCATTTCCGCTCAGCGTTGCATTCATGTCCAGGTCTGCGTCCATCCCATGTACGGACATCAATCCGTCACGGACATCCGACTTGAACCTGACATCAGTCCTCGAAACAGTTTCTGAAAGTTCTGATGACAGGCCAAGATAGAAGGATGGAAGACGGTACTCTCCGTTAATGTCTGGAACAGAAACGTCCGCATCGAATTTTGTTCTTTCGGAGTCTGACACCAGTTCCGCTGTCAGCTCTCCGATGTCGAATCCCTTCGAGACCAATATGTCCCGTATGGGATTCCTCCCTTCTATTCTGACACTTGCCTTCAACCCGGGCAGGCTCTTTCTCAGAGAGTCTGTCGCAAATGATCTTATGGTAATTTTTTTCGACAGTTCCGATATGATTCCAGGCAGTTCCAGCGCATGTCTTAAAATTTCCAGACTTATGTCCATACCCCCGGATACGAGTTCGGCTCCGAATGAATTGTCAGCAGTCTTCAGCCTGATGTCCATCTCATCAATACTGAGCGAGTCTTCCCGCATTTCCGCAGTAAGGGATTTCATCTTTGCTGATATTCCCGCAGAAGGATATCTGTCAAGAAAACTGTCTATAACGAAGGTCCCCCTGATATCAGTCCCTGCCGTAATTGTGGTATCTGAATAACACAAGTTCGCTGAAACCGTTCCTTCCGCCGAGTCATCCCTGATATCCGCATCAAGGTAAAGACCTTTTGTCTGCAACCCGTTGAAGCGGCAACTGTCCATTTCTGCCGTTACATGCGCTTTCATGTTATCAGTTTCAGGACTGAAACCTTTTCCCTCCGCGCGTATATGCCCTTGCAGAATTATTTCCTCACCTGGAATCCCGAGGATTTCTGCAAGGTCCGTCCTTCCTATCACACTTTCTGCACGGTATTCTTCATTTTCTATGTTATAACTTCCTGTGACTTTCAGCGGATAACCTGAATATCTGCCTTCCGCTTCAGAACTTACCGTCATGGTTGAAAGGTCAAGGCTTGAATTCGTTATGGTGGCTTCCGCATTCCATTCCGGAACTTCAATGATGAATCTGTCTGTCGTTATCATGGAGCCGCCTATGTCGGCAACGGCACTTCCTCTTACATTACCGGCGGGAATCCTGAAAGTTCCTGCACTGAATGACAATCTGTCGGCTTCGAATTCCCTGGCGGTGTAACAGTTTCTGTCTATGTCAAGTAATGCGCTCGTCCTTGCCTTATCGATAGAAAGGTTTATATCCTGCGGATCGAGTGCGAATTTCAGATTCCTCAACTCCATGTCGACGAGGTCGAATTCAAGTACGTAACTGCTGTCTGCCTCATCCTCTTCTGCAACATCATTTTCCGCAAGTGTGACTTTGATGTCGGAATCGCACAGGATTCCGCCTTCTATCCTGTATATGCCATTCTTCAGTCCCAAGGCCTCGGTACGGGCTTTCAGACTTCCGATTTTTCCGTCTATCCTCACACCTTGGATAAAATCACCTGTGTGCGCGGTCACTCCTTTCAGGGAAAGGGATTTCACCGCTATCGAATCGGGAATGGATCTGATCTTGATGCGTGCATCTATGCGGCCGGCGCATACAAGCGTGTCCCCTTCTTCCGAAAGGGCATATACATCCTCAATCAGTATATCCAGAGGCGGCCTTATGGAGAAATGACCTACCGAACATTGCATGCCTGTCCTGTCGGACAGTATTCCGGCCGCAAGTGATGCTGTCTTCTGCTGTACTGAAGGAATGGCAAGGGCGACAAGTGCTGCTGTAAACAGTATTATCGGGAATATAATGCACAATTGAATTGCAAGCTGAACAAGCTTGAGAGTGGCTTTCAGTATTTTTCCCGCGGCCGCCATCCGCCATCATTTTTTCTTTTTCCCGAAGAAAGATCCGGGAAGCGGACGGCAGTTGTACCTTGAAGCCATCGACTCGCAATATGCACCGGCGCTTCTTATTGCTATGAAATCGCCCCTCCTGCATTTGTCAAGACTTATTCTCCTGGCAAAAATATCTGTGCTTTCACATACCGGGCCCACCACATCGTATGTTTCTTCGTCGCCGTCGGAACTTATGTTTTCTATTCTGTGATATGCGTGATAGAGTGCAGGCCTTATCAGTTCTGTCATGCTCCCGTCTATTATTGCGAATTTCCTGGAGATTCCTTCCTTGACGTAGAGAACTCTTGATATGAGTGAACCGCAGGGCGCGACGACGCTCCTTCCGAGCTCAAAATGCACTTTCTGCCCTGGTATTGTCTTAAGGTGTGTACGGAATACGTTGAAGTATGACTCGAAATCCGCCTGCGGAAGGTGATTGGGGTGAAGATATTCTATTCCGAGGCCTCCACCGACATTAATGTCTGCGATGCTTATCCCTTTCTTGAGGAATCTCTGCTGAAGATCATTTATCCTGTTGCAGAGTATCACGAAGTCGGACATGTCTGTAAGTTGTGTCCCTATGTGGAAATGAAGCCCCAGGAATTCCACGTTTTTCATTGACAGGCTCCTGTCGACCACTTTGTCGAGCTGCTCCATATCTATGCCGAACTTGTTTTCAATTGTCCCTGTGGTCAGATTGGCCCTTCCGTGGGCTCCTATGTCGGGATTGACGCGGAAACTGATCCGGGCCTTTTTCCCGAGAGCTCCCGCTATTTCGTCTATGACTTCCAGTTCGGCCTCCGATTCTACATTGAAACGGCCTATGCCTTTTTCGAGGCCGAGTTCAATTTCTGCATCGCTTTTCCCCACACCGGAATATACTATGGTTTCCGGTTTGAATCCTCCTTTGAGCGCGGCCTCTATTTCCCCTCCGCTGATACAGTCCGCACCCAGGCCCGTTGCGGAAACCGCCCTCAGAATCTCTTCATTGAAGTTCGCCTTTATGGCATAATGCACTATGTATTCGGGAGACTTGCCGGCCTCTGTCCTGATTTTCTCGAGAGTGCTTGCCAGCAGTTCCATATCATAGTAATAGAACGGTGTTCTGAGTTTTTTGAACTCTTCTGTTGGAAATGAGCCTTTGATCATTGGAATAATCTTTTGTTCAATGCGTTTAGCGTCCTTATCCTGTCTTCCTCCCTGATGAGGAATGATATGTTGTTGCGGCTTCCTCCGTAGGATATCATCCTCACGGGAATGTCCTCAAGGGCTTTTGCCGCCATGGATTCGAATCCCGTGTTGTGCCATTCCATGTCTCCCACGACACAGATGATGCACATCCCTTCGCATACGTTGACGGAACCATAGCTTTTCAAGTCCCTCACTATGGCATCGAGGTGAGGATTGCGCCCTATTGCAACTGAGATGCTTGTCTCCGATGAGCATTGCATGTCAATGCCGACCTGATAGCTTTCGAATATTTCATATACCTTTCGCATGAACCCGTATGGCAGCTGTGTTCTTGATGAAAGGATGTTTATGGCAACTATGTTGTCTTTGGCCGCAACCGCTTTTATCTTTCCGTAATCCGGAAAGCCGTCGATAAGCGTTCCGGGAGCCGAGGGGTCAATGGTGCTCAGCAGCCTTACGGGTATGTTCGCGGCCTTGGCCGGAAGAATGCATGTTGGATGAAGGATCTTGGCCCCGAAGAATCCCAGTTCCGCCGCCTCATCAAAATGAAGGTGGCGCACCGGTACCGTTCCCTCGACGACTCTGGGGTCATTGTTGTGCATGCCGTCTATGTCTGTCCAGATCTGAATCTCCCCGGCATTTACAGCCGCACCTATGAGTGTTGCGCTGTAGTCGGAGCCTCCGCGCTGCAGATTGTCTATCTCATCATAGAAGTTCCTGCAGATGTATCCCTGGGTAATTATGATGTCGGCATCGGCTGACGAATTAATGAAAGGCCTGATGTGCAGCTTTATGTAATCCAGGTCCGGTTCTCCGTTGAAGTCCGTGCGCATGAACTCCAGAGCCGGTATAAGTGAGGCCTTTTTCCCCTGTTCCAGGATATGCCAGTACATCATATGGGAGGACAGGAGTTCTCCCTGGGCCAGTATTGTCTTTTCCTCCTTGGGGCCTATTGGCTTTCTGGTGAATGCCCTCAGGCAGTCAAATGTGCCTGAAACATATTCCAAGGCCAGTCCGGCATATTCTTCCGAGCTGTAAAGTTCCTCTATGTGCTTCCGATATTTCCCCTCCAGTTCGTTGATGATGTTGAGAGCTGCTCCGGCGTCTGATTCGCATATGCGTTCCGCTATTTCCACCAGGGAGTTGGTAGTACCGGACATTGCGGAGAGAACGACGATGTTCTTTCCGGCTTTTTCTGCAAGAAGCGCTACATTCTTTATTCTCTGTGCAGACCCCACCGAGGTCCCGCCGAATTTCATGACGTCCATTGGCCGGAACTTTTTACCGATTACAAACTTAAGCAAAAATTAACAAATACGTGAAATTTTGTTACCTTTACATAAATTTGGTCTTATATGGATGTCCTTAAATTCGGTGGTACTTCCGTGGGTTCAATCGAACCTCTTCTGAATATTGGAAAAATAGTCTCTTCCCGCAGGGAAAGTGTCATTGTGGTTGTTTCCGCCATGGAGGGGATAACCGACATTCTTTACCGTATCGCAAGACTTGCTTCGGAAGGGGATGCCGGCTATTTGAATTCCTATTCCGACGTTTGTGTCCGTCATCGCGACATAATCCGCAACATCTTCCACAATCCGGATTCCCGCCTGGAACTCGAGAGCGCGGTGGACAGACTCCTTGCGGAGCTTAAGGAGAAATGTGATGCGGTATCCTTTTCGCGTGTGTGCCGTGAGGAGGATACGCTGGAAATTGTCAGTTACGGAGAACGTCTGTCCTCCATCATTGTCTGTGAGATGCTTGAAGGCTCCGAACTTTACGATCCTCTTTCATTTATCAGGACGACAGCACTCAACGGAAGGAACATACTTGATTCCGATGCCACCGAGAATCTTGTGCGCGAAGCTTTTTCCGGCTTTCCCGCCATGGGGGCGGTCGCTGTTGTTCCTGGATTCATCTCCTCAGACATACAGACGAGCCGGATAACGAATCTGGGTCGCGGGGGCTCGGATTACACTGCAAGTATCATTGCCGCTTCCCTGGGGGCACGCAGCCTTGAGATATGGACGGATGTGGACGGATTCATGACCGCCGACCCCCGCATCATCAAGACTTCCTATGTCATAGATGAACTCAGTTTCGAAGAGGCGATGGAACTTTGCAACGTCGGGGCCAAGGTTATCTATTCGCCCGCACTCTACCCCGTATACCCGAAGAATATCCCCGTATATGTCAGAAATACGTTCAATCCCGGTGCTGAAGGAACCGTTATCCGCCAGCCGCTTTCGGAAAGGCACCGTACCGTTACAGGCATTGCATCCATAGACAACACCTGCCTAATTACCGTATCCGGACCTTCCATGGCCGGAATCGTGGGCGTTGACAGCCGTATTTTCACAGCCCTTGCCGCGAACGGCATAAGCGTCTTTCTTGTAAGCCAGTCTTCTTCCGAGACTCATATCTCCCTTGGAATCAAGAGCGAGAGTGCCGGCATTGCGCGCGAAATACTCGAACGTGAGTTTTCCCATGAAATCTCCGAAGGTTCCATGGCGCCCGTCAAGATGATTTCCGGACTTGCCGCCGTTGCGGTGGTTGGAGAGAATGTCGGCAGCGACGCTTCAGTGACAGGCAGACTGTACAGCCTTCTGGGACGGAACGGTATAAGCATCGTTGCAAGCGCGCAGGGAACCGCCGACCGAAACATATCCGTTATGGTGGAAAGGAGGTTCTTGCGCAAGTCTCTGAATGTAATACACGACAGTTTCTTCCTTTCCGAGTATCAGGAACTCAACCTCTTTATCTGCGGAGTCGGCACTGTCGGGGGCAATCTTCTCTCACAGATTGCATCGCAGCGTCAGAAACTGATGCGTGAGAACAATCTGAAATTGAATGTTGTCGGGATTGCCAGGAGCACGAAGGCTGTCTTTGACAGGGATGGCATAGACCTTTCCATGTGGAGGGATCTTCTTGAACAGGGAGTAAGCATAGACCCCCACAGGCTCGAGGAGGAGGTGATTTCGATGAATATCTTCAATTCCGTCTTTGTGGACTGCACAGCCAGCGGTGAAATAGCGTCCCTATACCGAAATTTCGTCGGTCACGGCATTTCGGTTGTGGCCGCCAACAAAATCACCGCATCCTCCGATTATGACGCTTATGCATCCTTGAAGGACCTTGCCCGCAGCAAGGGAGTCAAATTCCTTTTCGAAACGAATGTGGGCGCCGGCCTGCCCATTATAAACACCATAAATGCGCTCAGGAGAAGCGGGGACAGAATCCTGAAGATAGAAGCTGTTGTAAGCGGTACCCTCAATTTTATCTTCAACACACTCGGCTCGGACACTGCCTTCAGCGAGGCGGTCAGAATGGCGATGGAACAGGGCTACTCCGAACCTGACCCCAGAGTCGACCTGAGCGGAAGGGATGTAATACGCAAGCTCGTCATTCTGGCGAGGGAGGCCGGTTATCGCGTCAGTCAGGAAGATGTGCTGGCCGATCCCCTCATTCCCGGAGATTTCTTTGATTGCAGCATGGATGAGTTCTGGAAAAGACTTCCATCTCTGGACGGTGATTTTGAAGCACGTCGGAAACTTCTGGAGAGTCGCGGAAGAAAATGGCGTTTCGTCGCTTCCATGGAGAACGGAAAGTACTCCGTCGGCCTGAGGGAATTCACAGACGACCATCCCTTCTATGGACTCGAGGGCGCAAACAACATCTTCCTGTTCACTACCGAAAGATACAACAGGCATCCCATGCTTATACAGGGATACGGTGCCGGTGCCGGCGTCACGGCTGCCGGTGTTTTTGCAGACGTTATGAGAATCGCCAATATATAACTGATATGAATTTAGCAATAGTCGGTGCAAGCGGGGCTGTGGGACAGGAGTTCCTGAAAGTCCTTGCAGAAAGGAATTTCCCCATAGACAGACTTTATCTTTTCGGCTCTGAAAGAAGTGCCGGAAGAAAGTACATGTTCAAGGGAGAAGAATATGAGGTCAAACTTCTTCAGCACAATGATGATTTCAAGGATGTGGACATTGCATTCGTTTCTGCCGGAGCTTCCGCTTCACGGGAGTTTGCCGGAACCATCACCAGGTTCGGAACTGTCATGATAGACAATTCCAGTGCATTCAGAATGGATTCCGATGTTCCGCTCGTCGTTCCCGAATGCAATGCCGAAGATGCCCTGGATGCTCCCAGACATATTATCGCTAATCCGAACTGCACTACCATAATGATGGTAACAGCCCTGAAACCCATAGAGGAACTGTCTCATATAAGGACCATTCACGTTGCGAGTTACCAGTCCGCTTCTGGCGCCGGTGCCAAAGCCATGGCTGAACTGCAGCAGCAGTATAAGGACATTGTGGAGGGGAATCCCGTAAAGGTTGAAAAATTTGCATATCAGCTTGCATATAACGTCATACCTCAAATTGATGTTTTCACAGACAACGGATATACCAAGGAGGAAATGAAAATGTTCAACGAGACGCGCAAGATTCTGCATTCAGATGTAAGGTGCTCGGCGATGTGTGTAAGAATCTCATCCCTGCGGTCCCATTCCGAGGCCGTCTGGGTTGACACGGAAAGACCTCTTTCTGTGGATGAGGTCAGGAAGGCTCTCTCCGAAGCTCCCGGTGTGGTGCTTCAGGATGACCCTGCCACCCTTACTTATCCCATGCCCCTGTATACGGGAGGCAAGGATGACATATATGTCGGGCGTGTACGCAAGGACCTTGCAAATCCCAACGGTATCACATTCTGGCTTTCCGGCGACCAGATCAAGAAGGGGGCGGCATTGAATGCCGTTCAGATTGCAGAATATCTTATAAGCAGGAGGTAATGAAGCTTTTCAGTGAGGATATAGTCCGCGAGGCCTGTGCGGCGATGAATGTAAATGACCTTGCCAAGGCTACGATAGGTCAGGTGGTTCTTGTTGCGCAGTATCTTGAAAACAGGACCGGTATTCCCTTCATCCGCATGGACCAGGGCTCTCCAAGCCTTCAGATGAACAGATTCGGAATCGAAGCGGAGAAGAAGGCTCTCGACAGCGGAATAGGATCAAGCTATCCTGCAGCCGCGGGAGTTCCGGAGCTCAAGACTGCCGCCTCAAGATTCATCAAGTCTTTCGTTGATATTGATCTCAGTCCTGAGGGTTGCATCCCGACTACCGGTTCCGTCGCCGCGTCTTTCGGCGCTTTCATTGCCTGCGCCCAGAGAATACCCGGAAAGGACAAGGTGCTTTTCATCGATCCGGGCTTTCCGATTCAGAAATCCCAGTTGCGGGTGGTTGGAATCGGGATGAAGTCCTTCGACATTTATCCATGTCGTGGCGCTGAAAAACTGGAGGCCAGACTGCGTGAAGAAATGGCCGGAGGGGATGTTGCGGCAATAGTCTACTCCAATCCGAACAACCCTTCCTGGATCTGTCTCGAAGAGGAGGAGCTTGAAGTGATAGGAAAACTTGCCACGGAATTCGATGCTGTGGTGATGGAGGACCTTGCCTATTTCTGCATGGATTACAGGAAAGAACTCGGACATCCCGGTGTCGCACCCTTCATCCCTACCGTCGCCAGATATACGGACAATTATATACTTATGCTGTCCGCCTCAAAGATTTTCAGTTATGCCGGTCAGCGGATAGGTCTCTGCTGCATTTCCGATGCGCTTTACGGCAGGCAGTACCGGTCATTGGCTGAAAGATATGATGACTCCGGTATTTTTGGTGTAACCCTTACTGCTTCAATCTTGTACATGATTACCAGCGGATGCACTGCCACAACCCAGTATGCCTATGCGGAGATGCTGAATCTCTCCTGTGATGGGACCATTGATTTTGTCGAAGATACAAGGGAATATTCGCGTCGCGCCGGCAGGATGAAGGAGATATTCTGCAGTCATGGTTTCAGCATTGTGTACGACAAGGATGTCACGGACAAGGTCGGTGACGGTTTCTTCTTCACGCTTTCATATGGAAAGATGAGCGGGGAAGAACTGTTGCTCGAACTTATGTACTATGGAGTAAGCTGCATATGCCTTTCCACAACAGGCAGCATGCAAAACGGAATCAGAGCCTGTGTAAGCAGGATGACGGAAAACCTCTTCCCCGTGCTTGAAGAGCGTATGACGGCATTCGAAAAAGATCATATATATGAGTAGAAAACTGAATCAAGGTACAGTGTGCGTCCAGTCCGGATATGTTCCCGGCAACGGGGAACCCCGTCAGATGCCCATAATCCAGAGTACCACCTTCAAATATGACAGTTCCGAGGATATGACCCGTCTTTTCGACCTGGAAGACAACGGTTATTTCTATACGAGGCTTCAGAATCCCACCAATGACATGGTTGCCGCGCGCATATGCGCTTTGGAAGGAGGTGTCGCAGGTATGCTTACCTCTTCGGGTCAGGCTGCAAATTTCTTCGCATGCTTCAATATCTGTGAGGCAGGTGACCATATGATCAGCACTGCCAGCATATATGGCGGAACGTATAATCTTTTCGCATCCACTTTCCGCAAAATGGGAATAGAGGTCACATTTGTTGACCAGGATGCTTCCGAGGAGGAAATCAACGCCGCTTTCCGTCCCAATACAAAACTGGTTTTCGGGGAAGTCCTGTCCAATCCCGGGGTAAGGGTCCTTGATATTGAGAAGTTCGTGAGAGTCGCCCACGGTCATGGTGTCCCGATGATAGTGGACAACACCTTTCCCACACCCGTCTTCTGCCGTCCGTTTGAATGGGGGGTTGACATTGTAACCCATTCCACTACAAAATACATGGACGGCCAAGGCGTACAGGTTGGCGGTGCCATAATAGACAGCGGAAATTTTGACTGGGAGGCCCATGCGGAAAAGTTCCCCGGGCTATGCACTCCCGATCCCAGCTATCACGGAATTACATATACCGAGAAATTCGGAAAGCTTGCCTATATCACCAAGGCTACCAGTCAGCTTATGCGTGACCTCGGGGCAATCCAAAGCCCTCAGAATGCATTCTACCTCGGACTTGGCCTGCAGACTCTTGCAGTGCGGGTTGCAAGGCACAACAGCAGCGCGCGGAAGATAGCCGGGTGGCTTCAGACACTTCCCGAAGTGAAGTGGGTGAGTTTCCCCGAACTTGAAGGTGATCCCGAACACGAACGTCAACAGAAATATCTTCCTGACGGAACCTGCGGAGTCATGGCGTTCGCACTGAACGGAGACAAGGCATACGTGGGGCGTTTCATGAATCATCTTAAGCTTGCCACGATAGAGACTCACGTGGCCGACTGCTATACCTGCATACTTCACCCTGCCATGCATACTCACCGCCAGCTTACCGATGAACAGCTTGCCGAAGCCGGTATAGACCCCGCTCAATTGCGCTTCAGCGTCGGTCTTGAAGATCCCGATGACATTATGGCGGATATAAGACAGGCCCTCGACGCTGCAAAACTATGACTAGGCACGAATTCGTCACATCCGGTCCATTCCTTTTCGAATCGGGAGAATCCCTCAATACGGTTACTTTATCGTATTATACATCCGACAGGGAATACACCCCCGGGGAAACAGTTGTATGGATTTGCCATGCTCTGACAGGAAACGCGGATCCAGAGGATTGGTGGCCCGGTGTCGTCGGAAAAGGCAAGGCCATAGATCCCGACAAATGTTTTGTCGTGTGCCCAAGCATGCTCTGTTCTTCCTACGGGACCTGTGGTCCTGCATCCGTAAATCCTCTTACAGGCAAACCGTATCTTCTCGATTTCCCGAAGACTACAATCAGGGATATGCTCAAAGCCTGCATTCTTGTCAGGAAACATCTTGGTATTCATTCCATCGACTGTCTGATAGGTCCTTCAATCGGCGGATTCATTGCAACCGAATGGCTTGTCACCGAACCGGATATAATTTCAAAGGCCTTTCTTCTTGCCACATACGTCAGGGTCCTTCCATATCTGACGGCTTTCAACGAGTCAATGCGCATGGCTCTTCTGGCCGATCCCTCATTCCTTGCGGCACTGGACCTCAAGGGAGGGGAGAAGGGGCTTGTCTGTGCAAGGTCAATGGCATTGCTGTCGTACAGGACGCCCTATGCGTATAATCTTACACAGAAAGAGGATGACCCCGACACTCTCTTTGCCGACAGAGCCGCATCTTATCAGCGTCATCAGGGGAGGAAACTGATAGACAGGTATTTCGATGCCTATTCCTACTGGTATCTTTCTTATGCCGTTGACTCGATGAATATCGGAAGGGGACGGGGAGGTGTGGAGAAGGCTCTCTCTTCAATCAGGGCACGGTGCAAGGTTGTCTACATCACGAGCGACCAGATTTTCACGAAGGAACTCTGTGAAGAATATGCAGGACTTATCCCGGATGCGACCTGCCACGGTATTGAATCAATATTCGGTCATGACGGCTTTCTGATAGAAAACGACGCGGTCGCTTTTCTTATCAGTGATTTCATAAATCAGAATATCTTTTAAAAATTATGAAATATTCTCATATAATTGTTATTGCTGTGGCTGTCGCCTTGTCTTCCTGTACTGGCAGCGGCTGCGGAGAGGCATACCTTGTCCGGGACGGTGTGGCAGTTTTCGAACCTCAAGGCTACGATGCCACACAGCACAGCCCATCTCCGATTTTTATTTCGGAACCGGTTTCTGTCAACGGTGCTCCATCTCCGGACAACTGGGAGCTGAAACCTCAGTTCGGGCATACCTTGTTCGGAAAAAGCACAGTAGAATTCAGCTGCGGTGACGCTGACCTTTATGGAACAGGTGAAGTCAGCGGCAACCTGCGAAGGAACGACGACAGACAGAATTTCTGGAATACGGAAAATCCCATGGGTATGCTCAAGAAAGGCAAACAGCTGTACGAATCGCATCCATGGATTCTGGGTGTAAGAAAAGACGGCAGCGCGTTCGGCATCATAGCGGACAATACATGGAAATCAAGTCTTGACACAAGGGGGAAAATCCGCTTTACCAGCGAAGGCCCGGCTTTCCGCGTAGCAGTAATTGAAAAGGAAAATCCTGAAGAAGTTCTTAAGACACTTTCAGACCTGACGGGAAGGATGGAGCTTCCTCCGCTGTGGGCACTTGGCTTCCAGCAATGCCGTTACAGTTATTATCCCCAGGAAATGGCTGCCGGAATTGCAGATACTCTCAGAAGCCATCGCATTCCCTGTGACGTCATTTGGATGGATATACATTATATGGACAAGTTCAAGGTGTTCACCTTCGACCCTGAAGGCTACAGGGATCCCAAGGGACTGAACGACTATCTTCACAGTCTGGATTTCAAGGCTGTCTATATGATAGATCCGGGAGTCAAGGCCGAGGAAGGCTATTTCGTTGATGACCAGGGAATGGAAGCAGATTATTTTATGCACGACCGCAAGGGAGGAGTCTTTCACGGCAAGGTATGGCCCGGGGAGTGTCATTTCCCTGATTTTACCCGCCCGGAAGTGTGCAGATGGTGGGCCGGGCTCTACAAGGATTTCATGTCAAACGGCATAGATGGTGTCTGGAACGATATGAACGAGCCCTCGGTGTTCGTCGGTTTCGGAGGTACTTTGCCGGAAAACAGCGTCCACAGGGGAGGGGGCAACCTGCCTGCGGGACCTCATATCCGCTATCACAATATTTACGGTTACCTTATGGTCAAGGCAAGCCGTGAAGGCATCATGGCGGCAAATCCCGAAAAACGGCCTTTCGTGCTCTCCCGTTCGAATTTCCTCGGCGGTCACCGTTATGCGGCAATGTGGACCGGAGACAACTACAGCGACTATGCACCGATGAAGGAATCTGTTCCCATGTGCCTGAATATAAGCCTCAGCGGGCAGCCTTTCAACGGCCCGGACATAGGCGGATTCCTTCGTGACTGCACCCCCGAACTTTTAAGGCATTGGACCGCATCCGGAGTATTCTTTCCTTTTGCACGCAATCATGCCGCCCTCGGTACAGCCAGGCAGGAGCCCTGGGCTTTCGATTCTCGGACAGAAGACATCTGTCGCAGAGCCATAGAAAGGCGCTACCGCCTTCTCCCTTATTATTATACCTTGTTCGAGGAAGCTTCACGGACAGGTCTCCCTGTAATGAGACCCATTTTCTGGAGCGACTGGAAAGACAACAGTCTAAGGGGCGAACAGCAGGCATATCTTGTTGGAAACGACCTTATGATAATTCCACGTTGGAGCGAAAATCCCTCCCTTCCGGATGCCGACTGGGATCTTTTCACCTTTGAAGGTGAAGGACCTGATGACGGCTATCAGTCATATATGGCCTTGAGACCCGGGGCGGCTCTGCCCGTTACCGGCATCATACAGAGCACTGCCCAATTCAGTACCGATTCCCTTACTGTTCTGGTGAATCCTGACGCTCATGGCAAGGCGGCCGGATGTCTCTATGAGGACGAAGGCGAAGGCTACGCCTACAGGAATGGTGATTTTTCAAGGTACTCCATATGTGTTGAAACATTGTCGGATGGGCTTTTGAACCTCACGCTCGTACAGACGGACGGTTATCGCATTCATCCAAACCGTGTAATCCGTATCGGCCAGGTTTGCAACGGACAAGTGATATATTCCCGGTGGTTCTCAAATGACAGCGCGTCCATGCCTCTCATTGACGACGATTGCCGGACAATGGAGTTGGAAAAAATGAAATTCGTTCCCGTTGTCAACGGTTCAATTTCAGTCAAGATGACAAAGACGGAACTGATAATGACCAATATAGTAAATTGATCTTCAGATTATCCCGAAATGGACAACGGCGGCAGGCAATACATTGCCATTGACCTGAAGTCTTTCTATGCTTCAGTAGAGTGCGTGGACAGAAATCTCGACCCTCTGACCACAAATCTTGTCGTTGCAGACGTTTCCCGTACGGAAAAGACCATCTGCCTTGCGGTGTCGCCGTCTTTGAAGTCCTATGGTATTCCCGGCAGGGCGAGGCTCTTCGAGGTTGTCCATAAGGTTAAGGAAATCAATGAGCAGAGACGAAGAAAAGCTCCGGGATGCCGTCTTGCCGGCGGCTCGTCCGATATCAATGCCCTCCAACTCAATCCCTCCCTTGCCCTGGATTATATTGCCGCGCCTCCACGCATGCACCGCTATATGGAGGTCAGCACCAGAGTTTACAGCATTTATCTCAAGTACATAGCTCCGGAGGACATACACGTTTACAGCTGTGACGAGGTATTCATCGATGCCACTGCATATCTTGGCAGTTACAAGTGCACAGCCCGGGACCTGGCCATGAGAATGATACGCGATGTCCTTGATACTACCGGAATCACGGCAACGGCAGGAATAGGTACAAATATGTTTCTTGCAAAGGTTGCAATGGATGTGGAAGCGAAGCACTGTCCCGCAGACAAAGACGGTGTGCGCATAGCCCGTCTGGATGAGACGGACTTCCGCCAGAAATACTGGAACCACCGTCCTCTGACGGATTTCTGGGGTATAGGGCATGGACTTGCGGCAAGGCTGGAGTCGGACCACATGCTTACATTGGGAGACGTTGCCAGATGTTCCGTGGAATGTGAAGCCCGTCTGTACAAGCTGTTCGGAATCAATGCTGAGATTCTCATAGACCATGCATGGGGATGGGAACCCTGTACCATAGCTCAGATCAAGGCGTATAAGCCATCCATGAACAGCATAAGCACGGGGCAGGTCCTGTCCGGTCCGTACACCTTCGACAAGGCGAAACTTGTTGTCAGGGAGATGACGGACAACCTTGTTCTTGAACTTGTATCCAAAAAGCTCGTCACGGAGCGTATGACTTTGGTTATAGGATACGACATCGGGAACATTACAGATGAACGGCAACGCATCGCTTATACGGGTCCTGTTGAGCGCGACTGGTACGGAAGGGAAGTTCCCAAACCATCGCATGGCTCAATCCGTCTTTCACGTCAGACGTCCTCGACGGAACTTATCACCGATGCGGTGATGCAACTTTTCGACAGGGTGGCGGACAGGAACCTCCTTGTCAGGAGAATGAACGTGGTTGCAGAAAATATCGTTGACGAATCGAAAGCCGTAATCCAGCCGGATCTCTTCGAAGACCATAGAGAAGAAGACGCCAGGGAACGCCGGCGGCAGGAAGCGATACTGGCAATAAAGAAAAAATACGGAAAGAACGCTATCCTCAAGGGTATGAACTTTGAGGACGGTGCAACGGCAATGGAAAGAAACATGCAGGTCGGAGGGCACAAGGCATGAGCAGGTATGATGACATCATAAACATTCCCCGCTGGAATCCCAAGTCGCATCCCAGGATGTCCGCCTATGACCGTGCGGCTCAGTTTTCGCCGTTCGCCGCCCTTACCGGTTATGATGCCATGGTAAGAGAAACTTCAAGACTTACCGACTCGAAGATTGATCTTGATGACGAGCAGATTCTTGCTCTCAACGAGACTCTGTCCATGATTCTTGAGCGTATCAATGAACATCCCAAAGTGTCTGTGACATGGTTCAGGAAGGATTCCCGCAAGAAGGGTGGACAATATGTGAAGACGGAAGGTACTGTCAGGGACGTGGAGCTTGCAAACAGGCTGTTTCTCCTTAAGGAAGGGTACAGAATAAATATTGATGACATCTCTGCCATCAATATCATTAATGATTGAAGCCTGTCCTGCAGGATGGTCCCGCTATTTTACAAGGCTTCCGAGAATGCTGCGTGTAAGCGTTCTCAATGCTGTTGACGTTGCATTGGTTATGGCCTTCCCGGCAATGTCCTTTCCCGTAGCCTTCTTGCTCTTCTTACCCGTTATCGCATTTGCCGCGGCTGTTCCTGCACTGCGCGTGACGCTGGTTATGGCTGCGCCCACCGCTGCGCTGAGAACCGCACCGCCAATGCTCTTTGCCGTTTTGCCCTTGGCTTTCTTTTCAGAGGCTGTCTTTTTTGCCTTGCCGCCCGCTTTTTCCTTTTCTTCTTCCTCATCATCTTCCAATTCTGCTTTTGCCTTCTCTGCTTCTGCAAGAAGAATTTCGTATGCGGATTCGCGGTCTATCATATTGTCATATTTCCCTGCAAGCCCCGACCATTCCACAGCTTCTTTTCTCTGATCCTCTGTAATTGCACCTATCTGGCTGAGAGGGAAGAGTATACGTGCGCGTTCAACTACAGACGGCGCACCTTTCTCGTCGAGGAAACTTACGAGAGCTTCTCCGGTTTCGAGGTTCATGATTGCGTCTTCTGTCTTGAATCCGGGATTTGCGCGGAAAGTCTCCGCCGCTGTCTTGACGGCTTTCTGGTCCTTGGGAGTATAGGCTCTGAGGGCATGCTGGATTCTGTTTCCCAACTGTCCGAGGATGGTTTCAGGAATATCGGTCGGACTCTGTGTCACGAAGTAAATTCCTACACCCTTGCTTCTTATGAGCCTTATGACCTGCTCGATTTTGTCTGTCAGTGCCTTGGAAGTGTCGGTGAACAGCGTGTGGGCTTCATCAAAGAAGAATACCAGTTTGGGCTTGTCCATGTCTCCCACTTCCGGAAGGGTGGCGTATATGGTGCTGAGCATCCAGAGAAGGAATGTGGAATACAGCTTTGGATTCAGCATCAACTTGTCTGCCGCGAGTACACTCATCACACCCTTGCCCTGCTTTGTGCGCATAAGGTCGTTTATGTCGAAAGCAGGTTCTCCGAAGAACTTGTTCGCTCCCTGATTCTCAAGGGCGAGAAGGGCTCTCTGTATCGCTCCGACAGAAGCCGCGCTGATATTTCCGTAGTTCTGCTGGTATTCTGCGGCATGCTCGCTTACGTATCCGAGCATGGAACGAAGGTCCTTGAGGTCAAGAATCAGAAGTCCTCTGTCGTCGGCAACACGGAATACGATGTCAAGAACCCCGGACTGTGTTTCATTAAGTTCAAGCAGACGGCTTAGCAGAAGAGGTCCCATATCGGATACGGTTGCCCTCAATGCGTGACCCTGCTCTCCGAAAACGTCAAAGAACTGTACCGGACAGGACTCGAAATGTGGGTCGCTTATTCCGAATTCCGAGCAGCGTTTCTCTATGAAGCCGCTCATTTTTCCGCTCTGGCTGATTCCTGAAAGGTCTCCTTTCATATCCGCCATGAAGCAGGGGACTCCGGCCTGGCTGAAAGTCTCGGCCAGTACCTGCAGAGTCACGGTCTTACCCGTTCCGGTCGCCCCGGCTATGAGTCCGTGCCTGTTTGCCATCTTTCCGCAGATGCTGATCGGCCCCTGAGGTCCGTGAGCAACGTAAAATCCATTTTTTGTTGTGTGCATATCTTTGATTTTTAAATATTTGTATCTGTTTCCAGGCTTCCTAGAAAAAGTGCGCTCTCCTCTTTTGTGAATCCTCTTTCTTCGGCATAATTTTCCAGAATGCTTCCGGTGATTCTTCCCATTGGCGGGAATGCGGCATTCTTGTGGGCAATGATAAAACCGCAGATGCTCGCTTCCGGAATCATAGCGCAGGATTCCGTAAGTGTTATTCCAAGTCCGGGAGGCATCAGCGCGAGTATATCCCTTTTCAGGCTGTGGTCAGGGCAGCATGGATATCCTATTCCAGGCATTATCAATTTCATTCCCTCCGGCAGCATCCTCCCGAATCTTTCCTGCAGATAGGAGGAAGCCGCTTCTGCAAGCGTCACCCTTGCCGCGTGCTCCATAAGGTCCTGCCCTTCTTCTCCGCTTACCCTTATTGCAAATATTCCAAGCTGGGCCTTATCGTTCTCCGGGAAGAAGTCCGCAAGTCCCTTTGCTCCGGACAGTATGGGGAATCGCAAGCTGCCGTCCGTAATCACGTTCCCTTCCTTGTGACATTCAAAGAACCTGGCGCAGATTCTCACCCTGCTTTCCTTTTTGCGCAGATAGTCCAGAGCCTCCTTTGCATGACATCCGCAGTTGTCTTTACAGCCGCTGACCATATTGAAGAGCTTCCTGTCAAAGAAAGGCGCAAGATCGTCCGTTCTTAATTCCTGCAGGGGGAGATCTTCGAAAACCTTTTCTTTCAGATATCCGTCCGCGTCGACCGGGGTAGCGTTTCCTCCGGTTCCCGGATTCTGGAAAAGTGAACATATCCTTTCATTTTCCGACTTTACCCATTCAAGGAAAGAAACGGGGTCATTCATAAATCTTTTTGCGGCTACTGCGGTGGCTGAAGCGTCCGGAAAATAGCATACATTACCATATAACGGAGCAAGTCTGGAAGCCGTGAATCTTGCGGTAGCCGCCGCTCCGCCGATGAACAGGGGAGTGCTCATCCCACGCTCGCCCATCTTCCTGCACAGCTCTTCCATTCTGTGAAGGGAGGGGGTGATCAGACCGCTTACTCCAATTATGTCGGCCTTTATCTGCGCGGCCTTGTCAAGAATGTCTTCTGCAGGCACCATCACACCCATATCGGTAACGTTGAAGCCTCCGCAGCGCAGTATGGTGGCCGTGATGTTCTTTCCTATGTCGTGTACGTCACCCTGAACGGTGGCGATAAGGAATTCCGGTCCTTTTCTTCTTACTTCCGCTCCGTTCATGTGCGGCCGTAGAATTTCAACGGCATCCTTCATTATCCTTGCGGATTTCACCACCTGAGGCAGGAACATCTTTCCTTGCGAAAAAAGATTCCCCACCTTTTCCATTCCCTCCATCAGAGGCCCTTCGATTACTGCAAGCGGTTTTCCCTGTATAGCCAGACTTTCAAGCACCTTGGGCTCCAGTCCTGCGGAGCATCCCCTTACGACCGCCTCGGCAAGAGTCATTTTCTCTTCTTTACCTTCAGCCTTGCGTTCCGTGCCTCCTTCAACCGCACTGCGCGACGCTTCTTCCACAAGTCTTGCGACGGCATTTTCATTCCTGTCGAAGATCACGTCTTCAACGCATTCCCTCAGATGCGGCTCTATTCCGTCATAAATCTGCAGCATCTGCGGATTGACTATGGCCATGTCGAGCCCCGCCTGTATCGCATGGTACAGGAAACATGAATGCATGGCTTCGCGGACGGTGTTGTTTCCGCGGAAAGCGAATGACAGGTTTGACAGTCCGCCGGATGTGAGCGCTCCCGGAAGATTGCCTTTTATCCATCTTACGGCCTCAATGAAGTCTTTTCCGAAACGCGCGTGCTCAGGCACTCCCGTTCCTATGGTGAGGATGTTGCAGTCGAAAATGATGTCCTGCGGTTCTATCCCCGCTTTTTCCGTGAGCAGCCTGTAACTTCTTTCACATATCCGTATCTTTCTTTCGAAATCGCATGCCTGTCCATCCTCATCAAAAGCCATTACCACCATTGCTGCGCCGAAAGATTTTATCATTCCCGCCTTGCGCAGGAATTCATCTTCCCCGTCCCTCAATGAAATTGAATTCACAATGCTTTTTCCCTGCGTGTTCCTCAAACCTTCCAGGATAGTCTCCCAATGGGAGGAATCAATCATTATTGCAGCCTTGCTCACGGAAGGCTCTGAGGCAATGCTTCTGAGCAGAGAGCGCATCCTTTCCGTTGAGTCAAGCATGGGGTCATCCACATTTACGTCTATGATGGACGCGCCTCCCTGTATCTGGGCGGCGGCGATTTCAAGAGCGCCGGCATAATCCTCCGATTCTATCATCCGGGCGAATTTGCGCGAGCCCGCCACATTCGTGCGCTCGCCTATGTTTGTGAAGTTCAGGTTTTTGTCTATAACAGTCGTCTCAAGTCCGCAGACTTTGAGCCTCTTGTCCTCCGCGGATGCCTTCCTGGGCTGAAGCCCTTTCAATGCCCTGCTTATTGCCTCTATGTGTTCCGGTGTTGTTCCGCAGCATCCTCCTGCTATGTTGATAAGGCCCCGACGCGCCATTTTCTCCATTACGGAGGCCATCTTTTCCGGACTGTCGGCATATTGTCCGTTTTCGTCCGGCATTCCCGCATTCGGATAGAATATGAGAGGGAGGGGGCTGAAACCGCTTATCTCTTCTACAAAGGGCACCATTGCTTCTGCACCGAGTGCGCAGTTTATTCCGAATGCCGATAGATTGGGGCAGTGCTTCACAGAAGTGTAAAATGCTTCCAGAGTCTGTCCTGTGAGCGTGCGTCCGCTCCTGTCGCTGACAGTCATGGATATAAGCACCGGCAGATTCACTTTCTCCTCCTCAATGGCGCATATGGCCGCTTTCGTGTTGAGTGCGTCGAAGCAGGTTTCGAGGAGAAGCAGGTCCACACCTCCCTCCGTGAGGGACCGTATCTGTTCGGCGTATGCGCATTTCATTGTCTCGAAGTCGCTTCCTCCCATGGTGAGGGATTCGCCCGTGGGGCCTATGCCTCCGGCAACGTAGACCTTATGTCCGGCTGAGGATGCCGCCTTTTTTGCCCTTACCGCAGCGTCGTATGCCATCTTCGCAGCCTCCGATTCTTTCCCGAGCCGCTTCTGCACCAGTCTGTTGGCATTGAAACTGTTTGAAATTATTATATCTGCTCCGGCGTTTATGTAGGCATTCAGAATTTCTTCTTCCGACAACCCTTTCTGGAGCATTGTTCCCATTGCTCCGTCAAGTATCAGGATTCTTTTTTTTATTTCCTCCAGAAAGTCCATCAGAACAGTTTTGAGATTATATCGATGATGTTGGCCGCCTTTCCCATGGTGTAGAAGTGAATTGCGGGAACTCCATTTGCAAGCAGGTCGCGGCATTGGGACAGACACCATTCCGTTCCGATTCTGTAACAGGCTCCGTTGTTGTCTGCGTTGGCATTCATTTCTTTTACAAGTTCCTGCGGAATGTCTATCGAGAACGCTTCAGGCAGGAGAGTCAATTGCCTGAGGGTGGACAGAGGTTTGATGCCGGGGATGATGGGGACGCTTATTCCCGCTTTTCTGCATGCATCCCTGAAGGAATAGAAACTTCTGTTGTCGAAGAACATCTGGCTTATAATGAAGTCGGCTCCCGCATCGACCTTTTTTTTGAGATTCAGTATGTCGGCTTCCAGATTCGGGGCTTCGAAATGTTTCTCGGGATAGCCCCCGACTCCTATGCAGAAGTCTCTGCCGTTGGCTTTCCCGTAACTTCTTATTGCCTGTACAAGTTCCGATGCGTAACTGTATCCTCCCGGTGTGGGAGTGAATCTTTTTTCTCCGATAAGGCTGTCTCCACGCAGGGCCATCAAGTTGTCTATCCCGAGAAAACTGAAGTCCGAAAGCTGCCGCCCTATGTCATCCGCGGACGCTCCTCCGCAAATCACATGCGGCACCACTTCGCTTTTGAATTCAGCCTGTATTGCTGCACAGACTGCTGTCTGGCTCATCCGGCTTTTTACGGTATGTCTGGAATAGCTTCCGTCTTTCTCCCTTCTGAATTCATATTCCTCCCTGTGGCAGGTTATGTTAATGAACGGAGGTTCATATTCCTTGAACGGACGTATGGATGACATAAGTTCTTCCCTGCTCACTCCCTTGAGCGGGGGAACAATCTCCAAAGAGGGAAAGGCCTTCTTCTTGCCTGCAATGATGTCTCCAATTTTCATATTTTGCAATTATAGTCATTTTCTTTTACAAATCGTCAATTTTGAATAGTAGGGAATACGTTTGCAATACAACGTTAAAATAAGTACATTTGTAGGTTTAAGAACATAACATGTGTATATTATGAAGAAGTTTTTCTTGTTTTCGATGATTGTTCTCGCTGCATGTTCCTGCGGTCAGTCCGGGAATAAAGCTCAGGAGGAACAGATTCCTGAAAAGAAAGTCACGACTGTTGCCACAAAACATTGTCAGGTCCCCTTCACCCAGTCGGCGCAGTTGAAGGGTAAAAAAGATATCAGCATCCTCCCCCAGGTCAACGGAACCCTCGAGCAGGTTCTGGTTTCGGAAGGAGACTTTGTAAAGAAAGGCCAGAAACTTTTTGTCATTAATTCAACGCCGTATCAGGCTGCCTATGACAATGCCGCAGCCGCTGTTGAAATGGCGAAGGCCAAGGTTCAGACACAGGAACTTGAAGTCGATGCTACAAGGCAGCTTTACGAGAAAGGTATCGTGTCCGAACACCAGTATACGGTACAGAACAATACCCTCATGATTGCGAAGGCCAGCCTCGCCGAGGCCCAGGCCGCATTGAAGGATGCAAGGAACAATCTCAACCATACCGTTGTCTGCTCTCCGCATGATGGAGTCATCGGCAACATCTATTACCGCCAGGGAAGCCTGGTGAACATTATGATGTCTGACCCTCTTACTATCGTCAGTGACAACAGCACCGTGTACGCTTACGTGTCACTGAATTCGGATGTCTATATGGATCTCGTGCGTGAAGCAGGAAACCGCGAGGACATGATTTCATCCATTCCCGAGATGGAACTTCTTCTCGGAAACGGTACGGTATATGAACACAAGGGCAAGGTTGAGACGATGTCAGGAATCATCGATGACCAGACTGGCGCCATCAGTGTACGCGTCGCATTTCCCAATCCGGACGGAATTCTCGCTGCCGGAGGGAACGGAACCGTACGCCTTTTCTATGACTATGACGGCATAGTGATTCCACGCAGCGCAACCTATGAGATACAGGACAAGCATTTTGTTTATAAAAGCGTGAAACAGGATGACAACAGTTTCTACGCTGTTTCCACCCCTGTTGAAGTATATCGTCTTAATGAAGATGAGTATATTGTGTTTAAAGGTTTGACAGACGGAGATTCCATTGTCCTAGAAGGTGTCAGGAAGATGACTGACAACATGAAGATCATCCCCCAGGAATAGGCTTATGCAACTCAAGACTTTCATAAAGAAGCCGGTACTGAGTTCTGTCATCAGTATCCTTATCGTAATTCTCGGCTATATTGGTTTCAAATCCCTCCCCGTAGAGCAGTATCCCGATATCGCCCCTCCTACCGTTTACGTTGCAACCTCATACTATGGAGCATCGGCCCAGACTATTCAGAAGTCTGTAATCGCGCCTCTTGAGGAAGCTATCAACGGTGTTGAGAACATGATGTACATGACATCGAAGGCCGGAAATACCGGAGATGCCGAGATTACTGTATATTTCAAGCAGGGAACCAATCCCGACATGGCCACCGTCAATGTGCAGAACCGTGTTTCTCAGGCTCTTTCCAAATTGCCCGCCGAAGTTCGTCAGATGGGAGTTCAGACAGTGAAACAGCAGAATTCAATCCTTCAGATTTTCTCAATATCGTCTCCTGACGACAAATATGACGGCAATTTCCTTGCGAACTACCTGAACATCAATCTAAAGCCCAAGGTGATGAGAGTCTCGGGCGTAGGAAAGTTCGAGATGTTCGGTGCCGAATATTCCATGCGCGTATGGCTCAATCCCGATGTCCTTGCAAGCTACAAGCTTGAACCGGATGATATCCTCAATGCCCTTGCAGAACAGAATATAGAAGCCGCCACAGGTACTTTCGGCGCACAGAGTCCGGAGCAGATTCAGTATTCCATGGTCTATTCCGGTCGCCTCAAGAGCGTTGAAGAGTTTGAGAACATTATTGTCCGTCAGAGTGAAAACGGTGAAGTCCTTTATCTGGGACAGGTTGCAAAAGTGGAGCTTGGGGCTGAGCATTATACTTTCGAAAGTCAGATAAACGGTCATGCCGGAGCAATCTGTGTCGTATATCAGACGGCGGGTTCCAATGCCAAGACCGTCAATGAGGAAATTGAAACCCTGCTCAAGGCTGAACAGGAACTCCGCCCGGAACTTAAGTTTGATATTCTCATGAATACGAACGACTTCCTCAATGCTTCCATGCATGAGGTTGTCAAGACCCTGATCGAGGCGCTTCTTCTCGTTGTTCTCATTGTACTTCTCTTCCTGCATGACTGGCAGTCAACCCTTATTCCTTTCGTTGGAATTATAGTCTCCCTTATCGGAACGTTCGCTTTCATGCTTGCGGCGGGTTTCTCTGTCAATCTCATCTCCCTCTTCGCGCTCGTGCTTGTGATAGGTACTGTTGTGGATGACAGTATAGTTGTGGTCGAGGCTGTTCATGAAAAACTCGATTCAGGCTATCAGTCGTCCATGAAGGCGTCCATTGATGCCATGGGTGAAATCACAACGGCGGTAATCACATCCTCGCTCGTCTTTATGGCCGTCTTCATTCCGGTAAGTATGATGCCCGGAACGAGTGGAACCTTCTTCCGTCAGTTCGGTCTTACAATGGCTGTTGCCGTAGGTATCTCCGCCATCAATGCCCTTACTTTGTCTCCTGCGCTCTGCGCTATTCTCATCAAACCGACCAAGGCTCAGAAAGATGGAGCGAAGCCCGGCATTTACAAACGCTTCTCCATAGCTTTCGATACAGCATTCTTCAAGTGGAGCGACAAATACAAGAACGGAATCCGTCCTTTCATCAAACGACCCTGGATTGCTCTGCTTATTGTTGCCGCTTCCGTTGTCCTTATGGTCTGGTCCATCAAGAATACTCCTTCCGGTTTTGTCCCTCAGGAAGACAAGGGAATGTTCATCTGTGATGTGGTAATGCCTTCCGGCACTTCTTTGAAGGTGACAGAGGACACGATGATTAAACTTGCTGAAGACATCAGGCAGATTGATGATGTCGTGAATGTGGGCATGACAGCCGGCTACGGCTTTATTTCCGGCAGGGAGTCCAATTCCGGCTTCCTTATAGTCACCCTGAAGAACTGGGAGGAACGTGATTTCATGTCGATATATTCCGTGATGTCCGAACTCTATAATGATATAGGACCGAATTATCCCGATGCGACCCTCATGCCTTTCATGATGCCCATGATTCCCGGTTACGGTTCTTCTTCAGATGCCGAGATTTACCTTCAGGACAAGACGGGAGGGGATATCGTCGACTTCGTTCAGATGAGAGATGAATTCATCAAAGCTCTTTCTTCCGACCCTGCTATCGGTTCGGCTTATTCCAACTTTACCATTGACAATCCCCAGTGGCTTGTCAATGTGGACGTTGCCAAGTGTCACAGGGCAGGCGTTACCGTGAATAAAGTCATGTCTACGCTTTCCGCTTATGTTGGAGGCGCTTACATCAACGATGTCAACTTCTTCGGAAAAACATATAAGGTAATGGTTCAGGGTACTCCCGAAAGCCATGTGGATGAGAGGTCCCTGAATACAATGTATGTCAGAACTTCATCAGGACAGATGTCTCCGTTGAGCAATTTCCTTTCCCTCAGGAGAATCTACGGCTCAACGAATCTTTCCAGATATAATCTCTTGAATTCCATTCAGCTGAATGCGACTCCAGCCCCGGGCTATTCTACCGGTGATTTAATCTCCGCTGTGAAGAAAGTTGCCGGCAACACACTTTCCAATGAGTATTCCTATGAGTTCGGCGGAATGACCAGAGAACAGAGCAAGGGCTCCAGCATGATGGTGATCTTCGGTATCTCCGCATTGTTGATTTTCCTCATTCTTGCCTGTCTTTATGAGAGTTATGTCGTTCCTTTCTCAATTATGCTCTCCGTACCTCTTGGACTTATGGGAGCTTTCCTCTTTACGAAAATCTTCGGACTTGACAATAATATCTACCTGCAGACAGGTGTGGTAATGCTCATAGGACTTCTATCCAAGACCGGTATTCTCATTGTCGAGTTCGCCCTTCAAAAACGCCACGAAGGTCTGAGCATTGTGGATTCTGCTCTGGAGGCCGCCAAGGCACGTCTTCGTCCTATCATGATGACCGCCGGAACAATGGTTATCGGCCTTATTCCCTTGCTTACCAGCAGCGGAGCCGGCGCCATGGGTAATATCAGTCTCGGTGTCGGGGCCATTTTCGGAATGCTGATAGGGTGTATAGGTCTTCTCTTCCTTGTACCTTCTCTGTTTGTCATTTTCCAGACCATACAGGAAAAGATTAAACCTCTGGATAAAGAAAAAGAGTATGAACAATATTAATAAATTCATTGTATTTGCATTTGTTTCCGCTTTCCTTTGCTCATGTGGCATATATGGAAAGTATCAGTCCGTGACCGCTGAGGAAGCGGAGCAGATCAGAATTCCTTCGTATACGGAAATTTTCCGTGAACCGGAACTGTTGAGTCTTATTGACACAGCTCTTGCCAATAATCTGGACCTCAAGATTGCTCATCTTCGGGTTCAGCAGGCCGATGCTGTAGTCAAGGCTGCAAAACTGGCTTATCTGCCCCGCCTTTTTGCGGGTGCGCAGCCTGCGGTTTCCCTGACTGCATTCAAATCAGATGGAAATACGGTACGTGATTGGTCGTATACTTTCGGGACAGCATCCTGGGAAATCGATATCTTCGGCCGTCTTACCAATCAAAAGCGCATAGCCCAGGTTAACAGGGAACAGCTTGCCGATTATGAGCAGGCCGCCCGTGTAGAACTCATCGCCGCGGTTGCCACCCTGTATTATAACCTTCAGGTACTGGACGCCCAGATTGAAGCTACCGATGCGGCGGAACAGAACTGGGAGAAATCTGTCTATACCATGAAGGAGATGAAAAAAGCCGGTTTGAACGATGAGGCGGCTGTATCGCAGTTTGAGGGTTCCTACTACAGCACCAAAGCCGCATCTAAAGCCCTACGCCTTTTAAGGACACAGGCTGAAAATGCCATGCTGCTCATTCTCTGCAAGGAGGACGGTGCCATTCTTCGCGGTAAACTCAATCCCCAGACAGACAATTCCATCATCGAATCCATCGATTTGCGTGTCCTCCGTACGCGTCCTGACGTCAATGCTTCAGAAATGAATCTCGCGTCCGCTTTTTACAATGCAAACCTTGCGCGTGCAAACTGTTGTCCGTCCATCAATATCGGCGGAACCATAGGCTGGGCCAACGGCTCAGTCATCTACAACGCTGTAGGTGGTTTGCTACAGCCTTTATTCAATGCCGGCCAGAACATCCTTGCCGTCCGTGTAAGCAAAAGCAAACTTGAAGAGGCGGAAATGGCTTACACAAATTCCCTTCTTACTGCAGGCAATGAAGTCAACGACGCTTTGGCAGCACGCAAATCCTATATAGACAGAGTTGATGATTACAGCAAGCGCGTCGAGTCAATGACCAGGGCTCTCGATGCCACACAATTCAAAATGAGCCTGGGGCGCGGAACATATCTTGAGGTCCTCAATGCCCAGAACGAACTTCTAGATGCACAGATGTCCATGATAGAAAATTCCGGAAACATACTCATTTCTGCCGTGGATCTGTATCATGCCATTGGAGGAGGAAAATGAGACACGTAATTCCTTTTTGCATATCCGTATTCTTCCTGGCCGTTTCCTGCACAGGGCCGCATGCGTCCGATTTGAAGTGCGAGAATCTTTGTGACCCTTTGGGAATAGACAGCGCATCTCCTCATTTCTCCTGGTTTCTTTCCGGGGAAATCTCCTCACAGAAAGCCTACCGCATTCAGGTTTCCTCTGATCCCGATATACTTGAAAAAGGGAAAGCTGATTTGTGGGACAGTGGAAAGGTGGATTCTGACGCCTCTGTCATGATACCATATTCAGGCATCTCCCTTAATTCCCGGGATGAGTGCTTCTGGCGCGTTAAAATCTGGAATGAAAATGACAAATCCGGGGGTTGGAGCAGGATTGCCCGTTTTTCAATAGGTCTTCTTGACGGAATGGCGGGAGAATACATAGGAGCATTCGAAGGCAGCGGTGAAGCTCCCAGATTCGTAAGTTCATTCAATGCAGTCAGGGGGCTTGAATATTTTGTCCATGTCAATTCGTTGGGTTATCATGAACTCTTTGTCAATGGTAAAAGAATAGGTGATGCCGTAATGGTTCCTGCCGTTTCCCAAATGGACAGAACTTCCCTGATAATCACTTACGATATAAGTGACTGTGTTGTTTCCGGAGAGAATAGTATTGAAATCTGGGCAGGGGCCGGTTGGTACCGTAAACACACTTTTAACGCAGTCTATGACGGACCTCTGGTCAACGTCCAGGTGGAAGAGAAGGACAAAGGGGGAAAATGGAATACCATACAGACCACAGGTTCCCACTGGAAAGCCCTCAGAAGCGGCTACACTGAACCGGGAAGCTGGCTTTCCTATCAGTTTGTCGGTGAAAATGCCGATGCAAGAGTTTTCGGGAACAGCGATTATGAACCTGTTGATGTTGTCTGTATAAACGGAATCAGGGCCGTACCCGTAATGTGCGAACCTAATCTTGTGTATGAGACTTTCAATCCTGTTTCCATCAAGTCTCTGGACAAGCTTTGCGGTTATGAGTCCGACGGGCCTTTCTATGTTGCGGATATGGGAAAGAACTTCACAGGCCAGATGGAGTATCATTTCCCCGCCATGCCGGTAGGTTCCGTTGTAACCGTCCTCTATTCAGACAATGACAGACCTTCCGAATTCTCCGAACAGGATTGTTTCATCTCTTCAGGCAGAGAGGGGGGAGATACCTTCAGACATCATTTCGCCCATCATTCGTTCAGATATGCTTATTTTGTCGGTTTGAATTCAGTTCCATCGGCAGGGGACATTACGGCGTACCGTTTCCATACCGGATTTGCCGATGCCTCCTCCTTTGAATGTTCAGACCCTGACATGAATGCAATCCATGACATGGTCAAATATACATTGGCAAATCTTTCCTTCAGCGGATATCAGGTTGATTGTCCGCATATCGAACGGTTAGGCTACGGTGGCGACGGCAACTCCTCTACTATGTCCATGCAGACCATGTTCGAAGCCGCGCCTATGTATATCAACTGGCTTACTGCATGGAAAGACGTGATCCATGAAGACGGAGGCCTTCCGCATACCGCTCCTTGCCCTATCAGGGCAGGTGGAGGTCCATACTGGTGTGGATTCCCTATCATGGCCTCGTACCGTTCTCTCATCAATTATGGCGACAGCCGTATGATAGAGCGTTTTTATCCGGTCATGAAACATTGGCTCGATTATGTTGACGCCTATACCGTAGACGGTCTCCTTCATGCGTGGCCGGACACGGATTACCGCGGGTGGTATCTTGGAGACTGGATTCCTCCATTTGAAGATGAAGCAAAGAATCCGGAATCCGTTGACCTTGTGAACAACTGCTCCCTCAGCCAGAATTATTCGGCCCTTGCAGAAATAGCCGGGGCGCTCGGCATTGAGGAGGACAGAATACTTTTCACCGAAAGGAAGGAAGCGTTGAACAAACGCATCCATGATCAATTCTTCCACCCTGAATCCAATACCTATGGTACCGGTACGCAGATAGATATGGCATATCCCATGCTCGTCGGCGCCGTTCCTGCCGGGTATTATCCTTTGATTAAGGATTCATTCCACCATATTGTTTCCGATAGGTATGAAGGACACCTGTCAACCGGGCTTGTCGGTGTTCCCGTTGTCACCGAATGCTGTGTGGTCAACAAGGATGTCCAGCTAATGTACGATATGCTCAAGCGGCATGATTACCCGGGCTATCTCTACATGATCGACAACGGAGCCACAACAACATGGGAATATTGGGATGATGATGCCAGAAGTCATTTCCATAATTGTTTCAATGGAATAGGTACATGGTTCTACCAGGCTTTGGGCGGATTGCTTCCCCTTGCGCCCGGATACAGACAGTTTTCCGTTGAACCGCAGGTTCCTGACGGGATTGATTGGGTGGATGTCTCTAAACTTACCCCGTATGGAGAAATCAGGGTTTCCTGGAAGAAGGAGGGAGGTATTGTAGTATGCAATATTCAGGTTCCTGCCGGAAGTACGGCCAGGTATATATTCCCGGACGGCTCATTCGAGTTGCTTAATCCCGGTAACCATACCGTTGAATTTAAATCAATTAACTGATTACTTTATAATTAATATCAACTAATTTCAAAAAATCAAGATTATGGCTAAATGGATTTGCCCTGTTTGCGGTTATGTTCACGAAGGTGACGCCGCTCCCGAATTCTGCCCTCAGTGCAAGGTTCCAGGATCTAAGTTCAAGAAAATGGAAGAGACGGAATATCTTCAGTTCGTTACAGAACATGTTATTGGTATTGCCAAGGATATCCCTCAGAATGAGGAAGGCGCTTTTGTTCTTCAGGGTCTGAAGGATCATTTCAACGGTGAGTGCTGTGAGGTCGGCATGTATCTGGCGATGAGCCGTCAGGCAGACCGTGAAGGCTATCCGGAGATTGCAGAGGCTTTCAAACGTTATGCTATGGAAGAGGCGGACCATGCATCACGTTTCGCCGAGATGCTCGGAGAGGTTGTATGGGATACCAAAACTAATGTACAGAAGAGAATGCTTGCCGAGCAGGGCGCATGCCAGGGCAAGATGGATATAGCAAAGGCAGCCAAGAATCTCGGTCTTGATGCAATTCATGATTCCGTTCATGAAATGGCGAAGGACGAAGCTCGTCACGGTTCCGGTTTTGAAGGCCTTTTCAACCGTTATTTCAAAAAATAAGTCCTGTTTTAATTCTTTTGAGCCGTCGGGGACAATCCGCGACGGCTCATATATTTTCGAAATATGAAGGAAGGAGATAAAATTCCCGAAGTGCTTGGAATCGACCAGCATGGAAATACAATCAAGGCGAGTGATTACAAAGGCCGCAGGATTATCCTTTACAGTTACCCGAAGGCCAACACAAGCGGATGTACAGCTGAAGCATGTTCTCTTCAGGCACATAAAGCTGAGCTTGAGGCAAAGGGATATTACATCATAGGTGTAAGCAAGGACAAACAGGAGGCTCAGGCAAAATTCGCTGAGAATTACAATCTTGAATTCCCTTTGATAGCCGACACTTCCACTGAACTTCTTCAGGCTCTCGGTTGCTGGGGGGAGAAAGTTGCCTGCGGTCACAGGACTGTCGGCACTTTGCGTACAACATATCTGGTGAACGAGGATGGAATCATCGAACGTGTAATGGGTCCCAAGGAAATAAAGACCAGGATACACGCTGAACAGATTCTTGAGATAATATGATCATTTTCTGCCGTCCGGCCACGGGCATGGCGTTCCGGACGGCAGATATTCCGGTCTCTGGGCGTCAACAGATCTCAAATATCTCCCAAGTTTGCGTGAAAGTTTTCTGACTATCCCCGGATTCTCTTCCGATACATCTTTTGTTTCGGAAATGTCTTCCTTGATGTTGAACAGTTCCTTTTTCCCTGTTTCATAATAATACACGAGTTTCCAGTCGCCATTTCTTAAAGCACAGTTAAGATTCAGGCCAGGTCCTGAATTACCCCAGATATTTGGGAAATTCCATACCAGGGAACGACCCCTCGACGGGTCTCCGGTACCCTTTATGAGTGGAACGAAACTTTTTCCGTCTACAGGAGATATTGTCCTGTATCTTTCTATCCCGGCCATTTCCAGAATTGAAGGGAAAAAGTCTTCAATCATTAGATAGCTGTTGCAAATGGAACCGGGTGCTGTTATGCCGGGCCAATACACTATCATGGGTTCTCTCACACCGCCTTCATACAATGAACCTTTTCCGCAGTTCAGAGGTGCGTTCTGCTGATACGGTTCTCCGTCTCTCCAATAAGGCTGTGTGGCAAGACCACCGTTGTCACTCATGAAAATGAGAATCGTCTTCCTGTCCAGTTCATTGTCTTCCAGCCATTTCATGATGTCCCCGAGACTTTTGTCCATACCTTCCACCAAAGATGCATAAGCCGCCTCTTTTTCCGACAGCCCTTTCTTCAGGTACTTTTCATAGAAGCGCGGATCTTTGTCTATCGGTATATGAACGGCGTAGTGGGACATATACAGAAAGAAAGGACGTTCACTGGCCTTTTCCATGTCCAGCGCTGAAAGAGCCTCCATGGTCAGAGCTTCCGTTGCGAATACGCCGCTGCCCCAGTACTTTTCCAGACCCGGTATTGCCATTGGTGATGTGGGCGTTCCGTCATCATTGTGGCCGTAGTTGAGTTCGCTCAGATATGTTGCCAGGCCACCGGCCGCATGTCCCGCAATGTTGACCTCAAAGCCGAAGTGGGCCGGATCCGCTCCAGGTGTTCCAATTGCTCCGAAGTGAGCCTTTCCGCAATGAATTGTCCTGTATCCGTTTTCTTTGAGCAGTTGCACGAATGATGTGGCCCTGAATGTATGTGGAAAGTTCTCCGACTGTGTTATTCCATTAACATTCCAATCAGGCGTCTTTATTTTTTCGCTCGCAATGTCAGTTGATTTGTCCTTTTCCAGTGTCCAGTTTGTCACCCTGTGTCTGGCCGCATTCATTCCTGTGATCAGACTGCATCTTGACGGCGAACTTATGCTGGCGGCGTAAGCCTGAGTGAATTTCATCCCCTTTGCTGCCAGCGCTTCCATATTGGGGGTTTCATATTTTAAGTTATTGGCCGTTCTTTCTGACCAGAAGGGCAGGGAAGTGTCCTGCCATCCCATATCGTCCACCATGAACAGTATTATGTTCGGCCGTTCTGATTCCTGCCCACCTGCGGATGCCAACGGAAGTGTGGCAAGAGTCAATGGCATGATTGCGTATTTATTACGTAACTTCATGTTTTTTCAGTTTTTACGTGGTCGAAGTTGATGCACGTTGCTGTTTTATCCATAGGAAATACCGGATGCTTGGCGGATTCAAGAGCTTCGTCATATCTGACTGTCTTATTCATTTTTTCATTTTCTTCGCAGTTCCCAGAAAGCGACAGCCGCTGCGGCGGCAACGTTCAGAGAATCGACATTGTGGTTCATTGGAATGCGTACAACATAATCCGACTCGGAAATAGTTTCTCTGGAAAGTCCGTCACCTTCTGTGCCCAGGACCAAAGCCAGCCGGTCGATTGTTTTCAATATCGGGTCATCCAAGGTGATGCTCTGGTCTGTCAAGGCCATTGCGGCAGTTTTGAATCCATACTTGTGCAGGGAACTCACGGGGCTGTTCAGCCAGGTCCATGGCGCCTGGAATACTGTTCCCATCGACACTCTTACAGCCCGCCGGTTCAGAGGGTCACAGGTGGTTCTGGTCAACAGGACTGCGTCGACGCCGAGAGCCACGGCAGAGCGGAATATCGCACCAATGTTCGTGGTGTTTGTAACGCTGTCTATGACTACTATCCTGTGTGCATCTTTCAGCACTTCGTCCAGAGTCCTGGGTTCCGGCCGGATCATTGCGCAGAGGATACATCTGGTCATCGGGAAACCGGTCAGCTCCTTTAAAAGTTCATGACTTCCTGTATACACAGGTATATCTCCAATCCTTTCAATCACCCTGGCTGCAATTCCGTCAAGATGTCTTTCTTCCGTAAGAAGTGAGTACGGCTTGTATCCGGCTTCCAGCGCAACATTGATGACTTTCTCACTTTCCGCTATGAACAGGCTGTCCGCAAAGAGCCTCTTGTCACAAAGTTGGGCCTCTGTGAGAGTTGAATATATCTCAATACCGGGGTCGGAGAGGGATTTGATATGTATTACGGACATGGCTTGTCAAGTTTACACAAATCAGCGGAGGGTTTCGAATAGTTTTTCAAAGATTCCCCTCAGTTTTTCTTCGTCGCGGATAATTTCCCTCAAGCGTTTCAGTTTATCAGCATTTGCGGACTCCGGAATCCAGAGCTTAAGATATCCTCCCTCAGCATATTTCTCGTGAAGATGTTCTACAGTTCTGTTCCAATGGCCCTCTTTATCGAGTTGCGGGTAATGGGCCAGGGAGAATTGAATGGTCCTCAGGATTACGTTTTCCGGAATAATCTGACGGTCCGCCTCAGCAATGATTCTTCCGTAAATGCTTCTTGGCTCATGGTCTGACGATGCCCTGTGGTCTTCTGCGGCCTGGGCAATAGTTTCAATCTGCTCAGGAGTGAACCATTTTTGAAGATTTTCTGTTTCTCTTATTATTCTTCCCGAAATGAGATGGTGTTCAGCTCTGTCTTCACTTAAACCTAGATCGTGGAAAGCCGCCGCTACTGCAATCATATCCTTGTCCACATCGTAATGCCTGGTCATTTCAAGAGCTGCATTCAATACGGATATGACGTGACTTTCCTTATGTGCAGGGTCGAAATTATTGTATAACGGAACAATTTCGTCAGTTATGTACTTGATTATTTCAGGATTGACTTCTTTCATTTCTTCAATATACGGATGCGGGAAAATTAAAGTTCTATGATCATTCCGCAGTGGAAACGTTCGATTTTTTCACCAAGCATCGACTTCAGTATTTCATATGCCCGGTCTCCGGTACAATGTCCAGTAATTATTCTTTGAATTCCAGTATCCCCTATCTTCTTTGCGGTTTTCCTCACTTCATCATCGCTCAGGCGGAAAAGGTGAAGTCCGCCGAGATATGCTTTGACCTGCTCGCCGGGGAATGCTTTTTCCACCTCATCCATTACAACGTCTGCACCGCTATGAGAGCAACTGTTGAATATGACCAGACCATCTTCCAGCCGGAAAACAAGCGTCTGTTCATGTTTGAAGTCATCGGGCAGGTAACGCAATCCGCGGCGTACATACAAATGAGATTTCCTTCCAATTTCAGAAAGGTTTTCAGTTGTGTGAGGTACAACGAAAACATTCCTGTCAATTTCTGCAACCCCGGACTCCATCATTATTCTGCCTCTGTATGCATGCAGGATTCCTTTTGGCAGTCCTATATATCTGCTCAGGAAACCCAGTCCACCGTAACAGTTTTCCTGAGCGTTGGGACTTACATGGAAATATGCCTTGGAATTATTGCGGAAGAATGCTTCCATGCCTAGGGAATGATCATAGTGCGCGTGTGAAAGGACAGCACAATCAACTTCTGAAATGTCTATTCCCAGTTCCTTGGCATTGGTCAGGAACAGGTCAGATCCTCCGGTATCAAGAAGGTACTTCCTGTTTCCGTACTCAATAAGGAACGACAGCCCCCATTCTCCTTTAAGGGTGCCGCAACCGATGTTGTCTGATAGTACGGTTATTTTCAATTTGTTTGTTCCAATTCTTTTCCCGCTTCTTTCCAACTAATGATACCACCATCAAGATTTGTTACTTTAAATCCTTCATCAGCAAGAATTTGAGCCGCAATCCTGCTACGGCGTCCGCTCCGACAATAAACTGCAACCTTCTTCGATTTGTCCAAAGTCTTCAATGCCTCTGATTTGAATTCCGGTTCGTTCACATCAATCAGAACCGACCCTTTGATGTGGGATTCATCGAATTCGGACTGAGTTCTGGAGTCCAGAATCTGCACGTTCTTTCTTGCAATAAGTGATTCAAACTCTTCAACTCCAACATTGCGGAATGCGGGTTTGGGGTCTTGAGAACTGATCTTTTGCTGGGTAGAACAAGATAACAGCGAAATGATTGATGCTAATACAGCCACTGAAATTAAGCGCTTCATTATAATATAATCTGTTGTATAAATTTTGTAATCCCCTTATGTCTCTTCGGTTTTCTCATTTCTACTAGTACATACTTACGCAAAAATAGTCATTTCCCGATTGCCGTCCAAACTAATGCCGGATAACTGAAGCCGCCAGATTCAGATATAATAGCTTTGTTTTCATATGGGAATTTACGCCTGCGGTTCTAAATATAAATGAAGTAAAAAGGAGAAGGATTGTCCTGTTGAAGCAACTCGCCAATGCGATCAATCTCCCTTATGAGGTAATCTTCCATATGGTGAAAGAAAAGTATGATTGCAGAAAGCAAATTTAATAATATTTCGTAACTTGCTAAAGTCCGGTTTGCTGTGGGAATAATTGTTAATTTTGCATAATGAAAAGTGTCCTGATTGAAAAAAAATGCGCTTGAAATATGGAAGAACCGATATTGAATTCACATAATAAAACCGAGTGGGAGCCTGCTCATACCACCGAACATATTCTCAATCAGACAATGGTGAGAATGTTCGGCTGTTCGCGGTCGAGAAACGCCCATATAGAGAGAAAGAAATCCAAGTGTGATTATCTTCTGGATTCCTGCCCGACAGAGGAGCAGGTGACTGCAATTGAAGCGAAAGTCAATGAGATCATTATCTCGGGTCTTCCCGTGACCATCGAGTTCGTTGACAGGGAACAGGCCGCATCTATTGTTGACCTCAGCAAGCTGCCTGAGAACGCATCGGAAACCCTCCGAATAGTCAGAATAGGAGATTATGATGCTTGTGCGTGCATCGGTGCACATGTAAACTGCACATCCGAGATAGGCATTTTCAAGATACTCAGCCATGATTTCAACGATGGTATTTGGAGAGTCCGTTGGAAAGTAATTGAAAATATTCATCAATAGAACTATAACTTCTCAATAATGAAAAAGCTTTTTCTTTTAATTTGCCTTTTTGTGACATTCGTTCCTTTCGTCACAGCAGCGCCGGATCACGATTATGCCATTTCGTTTGAGCAACTTCCCGCTGTTTCTCAAACGTTTATAAAAACTCATTTCGATGGGGTACAGGTCGCATACTGCCTGCGCGATTCACACAGTTTTGAGGCCAGGCTTGCCGATGCGTCAGAGATTGAGTTCAATGTTGACGGAAGTTGGAAAGAGATTGATTGCAAGTATAAGGAACTTCCTTCCTCTGTAATAAAACTCCTTCCGTCTGCAATCCCGGCATATGTCAAGGACAGTTTTCCGAAAACAATCATAACCAAAGTTGATATTAAATTTTGGGGATATGAAATAGAGTTGAACAACGGGCTTGACATTGAGTTCGATACTACAGGAAAATTTTTGAAAATTGACGATTGAATCATATGAATAATCAAATTTTAATTCTTTCAGTTTATATTATTTGCGCACTCTCGTTGGCAGGGTGCCGCGTTGTTACATTTGATAACCTCCCATCAGAAGCACAGGTCTTTCTGACAGAGAATTTTCCGGAATTTCCTGTCTCCTATGCAGTAAAAGAATGCAACGAATATGAAATCACCCTTTCCAACGGAGCTGAGATCGAATTCAACGGAAAAGGGGAATGGAAATCTGTTGATATGCATCACGGTATGGTTCCCGATGGAGTTTTGTCAACCCTGCCTGCGCCCATAATTACATATCTTTCATCTTCTTTTGCACAAGTCCCGGTAGAAAAGGTCAAGAAAGGTTTCCGGTATGCATATGAACTGGAGCTCGTCAATGACCTTGAGCTGAAATTCAATTCGAAGGGAGTATGTAGAAAAATCGACGACTAGACACAACTGCCCGGGACAAGAGAAGTCAGTCAAAGAGCCGTTTGCAGGTCAACAGAACCGGTTGATGACAATTTAGCACTTTCCCGTCAGACATTGGATTTTGAGGAGGCAAGGGAGGCTCTCGGTTTCAAATAATGACATTTGCTTGGGCATTCTTTCGGAGGAATCCAGGAAATTGCTTACTGGCGTGATTACCCTGAGAGCATTGAGGGGATGATATTTGAGGACTGCACCTTGTCTATGTCGGACTGCCTCCGAGACAGCTGGCTGCCCGCCGCGATAGAGATAGTAGGAGTAGATTCTGCAAGTGATATTGCAAAAGACACATCTAACCTCCTCCAGAGCCTCTATGGTTTCATCGTTAGGCTCATGGTAGACTATATCGAGCAGCAGAGTCTCTACATAATTATTGAGGCTTCTGTTGCTATCCTTTGCCA
>JAKSKH010000011.1 GCA_024401855.1 Bacteroidales bacterium
ACGCGTGACCCACAGCTTAGAAGGCTGTTGCTCTATCCAGCTGAGCTACGGAACCGAGCCTTTCTGCAAATGCAGGTGCAAATATACTAATTTTTCTTCTTTTTCAATGCTGTGCCGTCATACCTGAACTCAAATAAGACTCAAGACCCACGATAATCAGCAACAACGCGTGGGAACCGTGGGAAAGCGTGGCGCACAGCAGGGCGGGAGCCACTATGGTTGAAGCGTTGAGATATATGGTTGATATCGATAGTCCCACCAGATAATGGTACGGACCGATGTTTCCGGGGGTGGGGATTACCGAAGCTATGTTGCCTATTGCCGAGATGAAGACGGCATCGGAGAAGGTCAGTCCTTCAAACCCGGGTATTGCCAGGAAAGTCAGGTAGGTCATCAGGATGTACATCACCCAGATCCCGACCGTGTATATCAGGAACAGGGTTTTGTTCCTGATTTTCCCGAACGAGGCAAAGCCGCTCGTCATTCCTTTCAGCCATACGGTGACCCTGGAGCAGAATGCGCTCCTGTTTCTCAGCAAGAAAATGCAGGCGATTGCCCCGGCTCCAAGAATGAAGACGGCTCCCGCAAGCCACCAGACCGGGAAGGAGAACCTGCCGGCAAAAGGCCCGATGACATTTTCTTTCAGGAAGGGAACGATGGTCTGTCTGTTCCCCAATGCCGCTCCTGCAAGAAGGACCAGGATAGCCAGTACATCCCACGAACGTTCCATGAGAATGGTTCCGAAGGTCTTGTCGTATGACGCCTTGGCTGTGGAGACGTGGGCGCATCTGTAGAACTCTCCGACTCCGGGGATGGCAAGGCTCATGAAGTTACCGATGTTGGAACCGTGCCAGACCGATTTTCTGCTGACGTTCCCATCCAGCGGAAGCAGCTGGTTCCGCCAGCGTTCCGCCCTGAAAACCAGGGCGACGACGGCCGCCAGCATGGAAAGGATGATGTACAGCCAGTTTGTGTGCGCTAAACCGTAGAAGAATTCCTGCCAGTCGTTCTTCCTGAAAGCGAAATACACAAGAATGCAAGCGACCGACAGGGATACGGTGTAACGCAATATCCTGCCACCTTTCTTTTCCATGTCTGCAAATTTACGATATTTTATTAAATTTGCAGGTTATGAAATCTATTCTAGGAATCGGAAACGCGCTTACCGACATTCTGGCCATTCTGCCCGATGACGCGCTTTTGGAGAAATTTCATCTCCCCAAGGGAAGCATGCAGCATGTTGACATGGAAACGGGAGACAAAATCTGGAACACCATCAAGCCTCTGGGCGTTCATTACGTTGCGGGAGGCTCCGCCGCAAATACAATTACATGCACTTCCATTTTTGGAATGCCTTCCGGCTTCATAGGAAAGATAGGTGATGATGAGTTGGGGCATCTTTTCCAGAGTGACGAGGAACAGTACGGAGTCAAATGCACGCTCCTCAAGGGTGAGCATTCTTCCGGACGTTCCATGGTTTTTGTCACCGGGGCCAATGCCGAGCGCACCTTTGCCGTTTATCTCGGTGCGGCGCTTGAACTGGTGCCTGAAGATCTCAAGCCTGAATTCTTCCAGGGATATGATTATTTCCATATAGAAGGATACCTTGTTCAGAACCAGGCCCTGATACGCAAGGCCGTTGAAATGGCAAAGGCGGCGGGATGCACCATATCAATCGACATGGCATCATACAACGTGGTCGAGTCCAACTGCGCATTCCTTCACAACCTTGTCGAGAAGTATGTGGATATAGTATTTGCCAACGAGAGCGAGTCCAAGGCATTCACGAAGATAGGAGATCCGCGCAAGGCTTTGGATGAGATAGCATCACTGTGCGACATAGCTGTGGTCAAGGTGGGAAAGGACGGCAGCTGGGTCAAGGGTGGAGATGAGGTCCACTTCATAGAACCGTGGCCGGGAAAGGCAATAGACGCTACAGGAGCAGGAGATACCTATGCGGCGGGATTCCTTTACGCCCATTCTCTCGGGATGCCTTTGCGGGTTTGCGGAGAGGTAGGATCCATCATTGCCGCCAAAGTGGTCGAGGTGATAGGAACCAAGATAGATATTCCGCGCTGGCGTGATGCCAAGACGGAAATCAAGAATCTGATAGCCGCAAACAGCAAATGAGAATTCCGCCTTTAAAGTGGCTTGTCCGCAAAATTCTTGTTCACAGGAATAAAAGTAGGAAACAGACACGTATCTTACCCTTGGACAGTATCCGTCATGCCGTTGTTCTGGTAGATGCCGGGGAGGATGGTTATGAGTCTGCGGTGGATGAGGTGAATTCCTTCTTTCACTGTGAGGGAATAGACGTTCTGGTTGTAAAGGCCGGTCCGAAAGAGATTATATGGCCGGGAATCCTTAGCAAGAGAGTCCGTTTTTCCGGCAAGGAAAAGGATGGCGGTGGGCTCTTCGTCAATCTTTTCGGTCATCCTGACCTTATGTCTGAATATGAATCGGTATGCAGCACTGCTGATTTCAAGATCGGAAGGGAGCAGTTGCGCGGAGATGTTTTTGATATTGTTGTAACCAATCCTCAGGCGGCGGTGCCTTCCCAGAAGGAAGTGTTTGTGGCGATAGAGGATATTTTAAAGAAAATAAAGAAATGAACCGTACAGGAAAATATGCATCATTGTTCATGAAGGGATTCGGAATGGGGGCCGGAAGTGTGACTCCCTGCGTGTCTGCCGGAACAATAGCGCTTCTTACAGGAATCTACCCTCAGTTTATTGACAGCCTTGATGCTTTTTCCAGGAAAAAGACCTGGAAAGAGCTTTTCAGTGGAAATTTCAGAGGCTTCTGGAACGAAATCAACGGAACTTTCCTTCTGTTTATCACTCTTGGCTTCATAACAAGCGTTCTTGCCCTTGCCAAGATTGTGGTGTGGGGACTTTCCCACTGGCCGGTGCCTACCTGGTCTTTCTTTTTCGGGCTGATAGTAGCTTCAACCATTCTCCTGCTTTCCGGAATCAAGGGAAAGGAGTGGAAGGATATCATATTCGTGATTGCAGGCATAGGCTTGGGCGTAGGTATCTTCTATCTCAACCCTCAGGAGTCTTCCGACAGCCTGTTTTACATATTCATCTGCGGAGCCGTGTCGGTATGCACCATGGTTCTGCCCGGCATTGCGGGAAGTTTTGTGCTGCAGATAATGGGAAAGTACGAATATGTTATGAAGGCTCTGGATTTCCAGCATCTGAACTGGCCTGTGATTCTTACCTTCGCATTCGGATGTGTGTGCGGTATCCTTGCTTTCTCGAAGTTTCTCAAATGGCTTATGAGCAGATGGGAGAAGGCCACGCTAATGACTCTTGTAGGCTTTATCATAGGCTCGCTGGTACGCATCTGGCCCTATTCCGACATGAAGGCGATTGCAGACGCCCAGCTGCTCAGGACAGGAGTCGAGTCGGCTCTGAACCTTCAGATTCCTCTGGCCGTCCTGTGGTGTATCGTCGGTGCGGCGATGGTTGCCGTAATCCATCTACTGGCCGACAGGCTCCGGAAGTGATCCGCTGACGTAGAAGTCAATCATCCTTTCTATGGCTCTCCGGCATACAGGGCAGAATGCCGGTGCGGTGTTGTTGAGCATACGGCATTCGTAGAACGGTCTGTAGCAGCCGTGTACCATATATCCCGCTCCTTCAAACACTCCTACTGTATTCCCGTAGAGTGAAGGGTCGTTGGGTGTGGGTATCGGAGTCCCTTCCTTTATCATATCGCTCCATTTGGATGAGAAGTTCCTGAGAGTGCTTATGTTGGGCTCCCAGGGCTCGATGTCCAGAGGGTAGTACTCGTCGTCGTAGGCCGTTGAGGAGTCATAGTATTCGTCTCCCAAGCCGGCAAAACTGTGGCCGAACTCATGAATGAACACCGGCAGGGAGTATTTATGGTCGGATGAGCCCATTGCATAGGAATTGTAGATGCCTCCTCCTCCGTATTTCTCCTCGTTCGCTATAATGAACAGAGCGTCAAAAGGGGTCGCCGAATACACATCGGCAATTCCGGTCTGGTCCTGGATGGTCAGATACCGGTCTTCATAGAATGTGTCGAATCCGGAATCCATTGCGGTGTCCTTCCATATCCCGTTCTGGGGAATGTCCGTACCCTCGTCTGCAGAAACGCTTTCAATGAGGTAAACGTTGAAGTCGTTCCTGCGCTGCCTGTATGGTTCCATTGAAAAGAGATAATCCATCATCCTGACGGCATCGGCGTTCAACTTGTCCATCTGGGATGCGGTGTAGCCCTCTCCGGAGAACACAAGGTCAACCTTGCAGGAAGGGTCTCCGTTATACAGCAGGCAGACTGTCCTGTATTCCTTCTGAACTTTATTTGAGATGTGCCTGTCCCGGGGGTCTATGTCGAACTCGAACATGGGGGAGAACATGCCCGTCTTTTTAATCCTTTCATAAAGGACAACATGGCATTTCTCCTTCGGAAAGGGCATCCACAGGCTTTGATTCATGGTTTTCCTGACATTCAGAGCTTCACGGGTCGACCTCCACTCCTCGAACAGGGTGCAGAAACCGTGTGAGTATATCAGTTCTCCATTGCAGAACACCTCGAAGAAATACTGCCCGTACCCGAATTTGTCAATCAGCCCGTAGGGTGAGCCCGCCCAGGCCGCTTCGCGGTGCAGGCCGGAGAGGAAGGCGCACTGCTCCCGGTTGTCTCCGCACAGGGCGATGTCTATCCTTAACCTTTCTCCCGTGAAGTATGTATTGTAATCAACGGTCCTGTTGAAACCGCAACTTGCCGTGCCGTCACCGGCCTGCAGGTCAAGACCCGCCGCAAGAAGTGCGAGGGCAAACAGAATTCTGACGGTTCCGTTCATCATCAATAATTGTTTTTCCTGAAGAATTCCAGCATTCTCCGGCCTATTTTTGGACTCTTCTTTATAAAGCTGCCGTGTGTCTCGCCTTCGAATATCTCAAGTTCGGAACAGGGAAGGGAATCTGCAATGAGCCTTGTGTGCTCTATGGATATGAGGTCCTTGCTTCCCGCTGTCACGAGCACGGGGCCTTTAATTGCAGACAGGTCTTCCGGTGCAATCTGCGGTTCGCTCAGCATCATCATTGCCAGGGGAGTGCCTTCTGAGATTATCCATTCCTTGAACGACTCGAAGTCGTCTCCACAGTCCGGATACAGGTTGGCTCCGCTGATGACAATGGGTCCGCTTGTCCCGGGATGCGCCATCTCCAGCATAAGGGCGATTATTCCTCCGTCACTCCAGCCATAGACCGCAGGCTTGTCCAATCCGAGTTTCTTTATGAAGCAATAGCTGTCTTCCGCCATGTCCGCATAATGATATTCGGTCAGAGGAGCATTCGCACCTTGTCCGCGTGAGTCGGGACTATAGACGCGGTACCCCGCTTTAGCGAGTTCCATGGCCTGGGTCCGCAGACTCTTGTGCGATCCTCCGTTACCGTGCAACAGCACCACAGGCTTTCCGTCCATCGGCCCCCGTGTCACGAAGAACAGATTCTGTCCGTTGACTTCCACGCGCCCCGGCTCTTCCGGATACTTGAGGGTGGTGAATATAAGATAACTGAAGTAGAAGAAACCTCCGATAATGCGAAATACGTTCATAAGTGGTGATTGTTTTATTCAATGGTCCACTCCGCTCCGTCCTTGCCGTCCTTGACCTGAATGCCGAGAGCCTTGAGCGAGTCGCGGATATGGTCGGATGTTGCCCAGTCCTTTGCGGCTTTTGCAGCGGCGCGCTGCTCGAGTACCATATTCATAAGGCCTTCGATGACTTTTCCGGATGCCCCCGATTCGGATTCATCCCTGAGTCCGAGGACTCCGAACACTACATCGTCGAATATCTGGGTGAGCGCCTGTATGTCTTCATTGCCCAGCTTGACGGACCCCGCCTTTGCAGAGTTTATGATTCTTACCATGTCGGAGATTGCGGCGAGGGCCATGGGCGTGTTCATGTCGTCGCACAGGGCATCATAGACCGCCTCCCAGTCCGCCCTGACATCCTTGCTTGTGGCTCCGCAGGAATCCGGGGCCGTGCCGAAAGCCTCTTCCCCGTAGGTGTATGCCGGAGCCTTGCGGCCTGCAAGCGCATAGAGGTCCTTTGCGGCCTGCATCAGCCTCCTGAGGCCTTTCTCCGCTGCCTGAAGGGCTTCGTTGGAGAAGTCGAGGGTTCCGCGGTAGTGCGCCTGGAGAATGAAGAACCTGATGGTCATAGGGCTGTATGCCTGTTCGAGTTTAGGATGATTTCCTGCGAACAGCTGCGGGAGTGTGATGAAGTTGCCCAGCGACTTGCCCATCTTCTGACCGTTGATGGTTATCATGTTGTTGTGAACCCAGTAGTGTACGCCCTGAGTTCCACGTGATGCCTGGTTCTGCGCTATTTCACATTCGTGGTGGGGGAACATAAGATCCATTCCTCCTCCGTGTATGTCGAATTCGTGTCCGAGATACTTCTCTCCCATTACCGAACATTCGAGGTGCCAGCCCGGGAATCCTTCCCCCCAGGGTGAAGGCCAGCGCATGATATGCTCAGGCTCCGCCTTCTTCCAGATTGCGAAATCGAAGGGGGCTTTCTTGTCTGACTGGCCGTCGAGGCTTCGGGTTCCTTCAAGAGTGTCGTCGAGATTGCGTCCGGAAAGGACTCCGTAATGGAAATCCCTGTTGTATTTCTCCACGTCGAAATAGACGCTTCCGTTGCTTTCGTAGGCATACCCCGCCTCAAGTATTTTCTTGACGGCCTCTATCTGTTCCACGATGTGTCCGGATGCCCTCGGTTCTATGCTCGGGGGAGCAACGTTCAGAAGCCTCATCGCCTCGTGGTAGCGCAGTGTATAGGTCTGCACAACTTCCATGGGTTCCAGCTGCTCCAGACGCGCTTTCTTTGCTATCTTGTCCTCTCCCTCATCTGCATCGTGCTCAAGATGACCCACATCGGTGATGTTGCGTACATAACGGACCTTGTAGCCGAGGTGGCGGAGAAGCTTGCTCAGTACGTCGTAGGTGACTCCCGGGCGTGCGTGACCGAGGTGCGCGTCGCCGTAAACGGTAGGGCCGCAGACATACATTCCAACATGACCGGGGTTGATGGGGGTGAACAGCTCCTTGTTTTTTGTAAGTGTGTTTGTGAGTAGAAGGTTTCTCATTTCACTTTCATTTAATCACACGAAGATAGCAATTAATTCGCTATCTTCGTAATATGAAATTTATCAGCTGGAATGTAAATGGCCTCAGGGCAGTGTGCGGCAAGGGTTTCTCAGATATCTTTGTCGGGTTGGACGCGGACTTCGTGTGTCTTCAGGAAACAAAACTTCAGTCGGGTCAGATAGACCTGGAATTCCCCGGATACACATCCTATTGGAATTATGCGGATAAGAAGGGGTATTCCGGAACGGTGATTTATTCGCGTCATACCCCCCTGTCCGTGACTTACGGGATTGGTGTGGATGAATTTGACCATGAAGGCAGGGTGGTTACTCTTGAAACGGACGATTTCTATCTGGTTAACGTCTATACTCCCAATTCCCAGGACGGACTCAAGCGCCTTGACTGGAGAATGCGCTGGGAGGATGCATTCCGTGCTTATGTGTGCTCTCTTACCGAACAGAAAGGTGTTATAATATGTGGAGACATGAATGTTGCACACGAGGAGATAGATTTGAAGAATCCCGCCGCCAACCACTTCAACGCCGGGTTCTCTGACGAGGAAAGGGCGAAGTTCTCCGATCTTCTGGCTTCCGGTTTCTGTGACAGCTGGCGTTCACGTCATCCGGATGAGGTGAAGTATTCCTGGTGGTCTTACCGTATGGCGGCGCGTGAACGCAACGTGGGGTGGAGAATAGATTATTTTCTTGTCTCGGAGAATTTTGCCCACAGGATTTCCGGCACGGAGATCCATAACGGAATCTTCGGCTCCGACCACTGTCCCGTGGAACTCGTCATCGGATGACATAAAAAAGGAGGCCCCCTATCAGAGGGCCTCTTTTTATAGTGGAGTATCTGTCAGTCTACAGTTCGTTGAGGTCTGTTGCAAGGTCGTCCTTGCGCCCTACAACGATGTCCTGATAGGCCTTGAGACCTGTTCCGGCAGGAATCAGGTGACCGCAGATGACATTCTCCTTGAGTCCTTCGAGATGATCGACTCTACCGCGGATAGCGGCTTCGCTGAGCACCTTGGTGGTTTCCTGGAAAGATGCGGCAGAGATGAAGCTGTCTGTCTTGAGCGCTGCGCGGGTGATACCCTGAAGAACAAGGCTTGCCGTTGCGGGCTGGGTGGGACGGACTGTCATCAACTTGAGTCCCTGACGCTCCAGAGATGCATTCTCTCCGCGCATGTCGCGGGCATTGATGATATCTCCCTCTGTGTATTTCTGAGAGTCTCCTGCGCCGAGAACTACGAACTTGCCATAGATCTTGTCGTTGGTATCCATGAACTTCCACTTGTCAACCAGCTCTTCAGCAAGGAATTCGGTATCGCCCGGATTGGTGATTTCCATCTTGCGCATCATCTGGCGTACAATAATCTCGAAGTGCTTGTCGTTGATCTTCACACCCTGGAGGCGGTAAACGGCCTGTACTTCATTGACAATGTACTCCTGAGCCTTGACGGGACCGAGGATGTTGAGGATATCGCTTGGTGACACGCCTCCGTCTGAAAGCGGGGTTCCTGCCTTCACGTAGTCGTTCTCCTGAACAAGGATCTGCTTTGTAAGAGGAACAAGATAGTGCTTCTCAACACCGCTTGCGTTCTTGACAATGATCTCCCTGTTACCACGCTTAACCTTGCCCATGACAACTTCTCCGTTGATCTCGGAAAGGATTGAGGGGCTTGAAGGATTACGCGCCTCGAACAGCTCGGTAACGCGGGGAAGACCTCCGGTGATATCGCTTGCCTTGCCGAATGCACGTGGAATCTTCATCACGATGTCACCGACCTTGACATGCTGGCCGTCTTCTACAAGAACCTGCGCCTTTACAGGAAGGTTGAACTGCTTGATGACATTTCCGGCCTCGTCCACAACGAGCAGGGCGGGACTCTTGGTCTTGTCCTTTGACTCTATGATGGTCTTGCCGTTGGATGAAGCTCCGGTATCTGTGATTTCAGTATTGAAAGTGGTACCTTCAATCATGTTCTCGTAACGAACGGTACCGGCGGTTTCTACGATTGTAAGTGCGTTGTAGGCATCCCATTCGCAGATTCTGTCACCTTTCTTCACGCTGTCACCGTCTTTCTTGTAGAGCACGGCTCCATAAGGGATGTCATACTGTGAGAAAGTGATTCCGGTATTCTCGTCGATGATGCGGAGCTCGGTCATGCGGCTCACTACAACTTCTTCCTCTTCTCCCACTGCATTGATTCTCCGTATAGTCCTGAGATCGCTGAACTCGATGCGTCCGTCGAACTTGGAATCAACTGAAGAATCAGCTGCGGCTGAAGATGCGGTACCTCCGACGTGGAAGGTACGGAGGGTAAGCTGAGTACCGGGTTCACCGATTGACTGTGCGGCGATTACACCCACAACTTCTCCCTTCTCGACCATGCGGCTTGTGGCAAGGTTGCGTCCGTAGCACTTCGCGCAGACGCCCTTGCGGCTTTCGCAAGTGAGCACTGAACGGATTTCTACCTGCTCGATGGGGAGCGAGTCTATAAGTTCAGCCTGCTTCTCGCGGATTTCCTCACCCGCCTTGATGATGAGCTCTCCTGTAAGAGGGTTGAAGATATCGTGAACCGATGTGCGTCCGAGAATTCTTTCTCCGAGAGACTCCACAACCTCGTCCTTGTTCTTTATGGCCGTGGCGATGAGTCCCCTGAGGGTGCCGCAGTCCTCTTCCGTGATGATGACGTCGTGTGAAACGTCAACGAGACGACGGGTGAGGTAACCTGCATCGGCGGTCTTCAAAGCGGTATCGGCCAAACCCTTACGGGCTCCGTGGGTGGAGATGAAGTACTCGAGCACTGTCATTCCTTCCTTAAGGTTGGAGATGATAGGGTTCTCGATGATTTCCGCTCCCGATGCACCTGACTTCTGGGGTTTTGCCATAAGTCCGCGCATACCGCAGAGCTGTTTGATCTGCTGGGTTGATCCACGGGCTCCGGAGTCGAGCATCATATATACGGGGTTGAATCCCTGCTGGTCTTCGGAAATCTGCCTTGTGACAATTCCCGTGAGTTTGTTGTCCACTGCAGACCAGAGGTCGATAACCTTGTTGTAACGTTCGTTGTTTGTAAGGAATCCCATTCCGTACTGTCCCTTGATCTCTTCGATCTTGGTGTAGGCTTCGTTGATGAGTTCCTGTTTCTCTTTCGGAACGATGACGTCTCCGAGGTTGAAGGAGATACCTGCGCGGAAGGCCTGGTCGTAACCGAGATTCTTCACGTCATCGAGGAACTGGGCCGTTCTGGTGACACCGGTGCATTTGATGACGTTGGTGATGATCTTCCTGAGGGCTTTCTTTCCGAGAACCTCGTTCACGTAAGGAACTTCCTCCGGTACGAACTGGTTGACGATGATGCGTCCTGCGGACGTTTCAACCATCTGCGTGCCCTTTGAAGGATCCTGTTTGCTTATCGGAAGACGCACATTGATTTTGGCGTGCATGTCAATAGCCTTCTCGTTGTAGGCTACGATGACGTCTTCTGATGAGTAGAAGCTCTTGCCTTCTCCCTTTGCGCCCGGACGAAGCTTGGTGATGTAGTACAGACCGAGAACCATATCCTGTGAAGGAACGGTGATAGGCGCTCCGTTGGCGGGGTTCAGAATATTCTGGGAGCCGAGCATGAGAAGCTGCGCCTCCATTATGGCAGCATTGCCGAGAGGAAGATGGACAGCCATCTGGTCTCCATCGAAGTCAGCGTTGAACGCCGTACATGCGAGAGGGTGGAGCTGTATTGCCTTTCCTTCTATCATTCGGGGCTGGAATGCCTGGATACCGAGCCTGTGGAGGGTAGGTGCACGGTTGAGCAGTACGGGATGTCCTTTCATCACATTCTCGAGGATGTCCCATATCACTGAATCCTTGCGGTCAACTATCTTCTTCGCGGACTTGACGGTCTTCACTATGCCGCGCTCGATGAGCTTGCGGATGATGAACGGCTTGTAGAGCTCCGCTGCCATGAATTTGGGAAGACCGCATTCATGCATGTTGAGTTCGGGTCCGACAACGATGACTGAACGTGCGGAGTAGTCGACACGCTTACCGAGAAGGTTCTGGCGGAAGCGTCCCTGCTTGCCTTTGAGAGAGTCTGAAAGGGATTTGAGAGCCCTGTTGGACTCGCTCTTTACGGCGGATGACTTCTTTGAATTGTCGAACAGGGAGTCAACTGATTCCTGAAGCATGCGCTTCTCGTTGCGGAGAATCACTTCGGGAGCCTTTATCTCGATAAGTTTCTTGAGCCTGTTGTTGCGGATTATGACGCGACGGTAGAGATCATTGAGATCCGATGTCGCGAAACGTCCTCCGTCAAGGGGAACAAGAGGTCTGAGATCGGGCGGGATAACGGGGATGACCCTCATTATCATCCATTCGGGACGGTTGATTCCATTTGATTCCTGGAACCACTTCACAACCTGGAGACGCTTAAGGATCTCAGCCTTGCGCTGCTGGGACTCTTCCGTCGCCATTCTCTGGCGGAGTTCGTGTCCGAGCTGCTCCACGTCGATATCCTTGAGAAGGTCGTATATACCTTCCGCACCCATCTTGGCGATGAATTTGTCGGGATCGGAATCGGGAAGGTTCTCGTTGCCGGGGAGTTTTGCGATGATGTCGTAGTACTCGTCTTCAGAGAGCATGTCCATCTTGTTCGTTTCACTGGCACCGGGTTTTACAACGATGTATTTCTCGTAGTAGATCACTGACTCCAACTTCTTTGAAGGAAGGCCGAGGAGGTTTGAAATCTTGTTCGGAGCTGACTTGAAATACCAGATGTGAGCTACGGGCACGGTAAGGGTGATGTGTCCCATCCTTTCACGGCGCACCTTCTTCTCTGTAACTTCAACATTACACCTGTCGCATACAATACCGCGGTAACGTATTCTCTTGTACTTTCCGCAATAGCACTCGTAATCCTTGGTAGGACCGAAAATCTTCTCGCAGAAAAGACCGTCACGCTCCGGCTTGTAAGTCCTGTAGTTGACCGTTTCCGGCTTCAGGACCTCTCCGCACGACCTTTCGGTAATGTCTTCCGGAGAAGCCAGGGATATGCTGATTGTCTGGAAATTGCTTTTTACCTTGTTATCTTTGTTATTGAAAGTAGGCATATTTCTTTTCCTTCAAAAAAATTAATCCAATGTAACCTTGAGACCGAGTCCGCGAAGTTCGTGGAGAAGCACGTTGAGAGATTCGGGGATACCTGCAGGCGGCATGGGGTCACCTTTGACGATAGCCTCGTATGTCTTTGACCTTCCTGTCACATCGTCAGACTTGACTGTAAGGATTTCCTGGAGAACATTTGCCGCACCGAATGCCTCGATTGCCCAAACCTCCATTTCTCCGAAGCGCTGACCTCCGAACTGGGCTTTACCGCCGAGAGGCTGCTGGGTGATGAGGGAGTACGGTCCTATTGAACGGGCGTGCATCTTGTCATCTACCATATGACCGAGCTTGATCATATAGATGACACCGACTGTGGCCGGCTGGTCGAAATAGTCTCCGGTACCGCCGTCCCTGAGCTGTGTCTTTCCGAATCTGGGAACACCTGCCTTGTCCGTATAGTCACATATCTCATCTATGCTTGCACCGTCGAAGATAGGTGTGCTGAACTTGAGCCCGAGTCTTGCTCCGGCCCATCCGAGAACGGTCTCGTAAATCTGTCCGAGGTTCATTCGGGAAGGTACGCCCAGAGGGTTGAGCACGATGTCAACGGGTGTTCCATCCTCGAGGAAAGGCATATCCTCCTGGCGGACGATCTTGGCTACGATACCCTTGTTTCCGTGGCGTCCGGCCATCTTGTCACCAACGGTGATCTTGCGTTTCTTGGCGATGTAAACCTTTGCGAGCTGCATGACGCCGCTGGGGAGTTCGTCACCAACCTTTATCTTGTCAAGCTCGCGCTTGCATACTGCCGCCTCGTTCTTGTAGGCGATGCAGTAGTTGTTGATAAGGTCACGTATGAGGATGTTGGCATCATTGTCCGAAGTCCATTTTGCGGTGTTAACGTTCTCATAGTCGATATCCTTGAGAACATCGGCGCTGAACTTCTTGTCCTTGGCTATGATTTCCACTCCGTAGAGGTCGAAAATTCCCGCACTCTTCCTGTTCTTGGTGAGGGTCACGAGCTTCTGGATGAAATCTGAGCGGAGTTTCTCGGCCTTGCGGTTGAACTCTGCCTGACGCATTTCCAGAAGAGTCTTCTGATCGTTCCTGGAGGAACCTCTCTTTGACTCCTTTGCGAGCTTCGTGTAGAGGGCGGTCTTTACTACGGTACCGCTGAGTGAAGGGTTGGCCTTGAGGGATGCATCCTTGACGTCTCCCGCCTTGTCTCCGAAGATTGCCTTGAGAAGCTTCTCTTCGGGAGAAGGATCGCTCTCTCCCTTCGGAGTGATCTTTCCTATCATGATGTCACCGGGCTCAATATGGGCGCCGATGCATACGATACCGTCCTCCCCGAGATTCTTTGTGGCGTCTTCGCTGACGTTCGGGATATCGGCGGTGAGTTCCTCCATTCCACGCTTGGTGTCGCGAACCTCAGTGAGGTATTCGTCTACGTGGATTGATGTGAGAACGTCCCACTTTACCATTTCTTCTGAAAGAACGATGGCGTCCTCGTAGTTGTAACCTTTCCAGGGCATGAATGCGACTTTCAGGTTGCGTCCGAGAGCGAGCTCTCCGTTCTGGGTTGCATATCCTTCGGTGAGAACCTGGCCCTTAACCACCTTGTCTCCCTTTCTTACAATAGGAACAAGGTTGACCGTGGTGCTCTGGTTGGTCCTGCGATAGACAGGCAGTTTGTATACGGTCTCTTCAGGGGAGAAACTTACGAAGTTCTCGTCATCGCTGCGGTCATATTTGATTCGGATTTCTCCGGCGTCAACGTATGTGACTTCTCCTGAACGTTCAGCGATATACTGTGTTCTTGAGTCGATGCAGACCCTTTCCTCCAGACCTGTACCCACGATGGGGGACTCGGGCTTGAGAAGAGGAACTGCCTGACGCATCATGTTCGCTCCCATCAATGCACGGTGGGCATCGTCATGCTCGAGGAACGGGATGAGCGATGCGGCCACGGAGGCCATCTGGTTGGGGGCTACATCCATATAATCGACCTCCTCCTTGGTGACAACGGGGAAATCTGCCTCCTGACGGCACTGGAGCCTGTCTGCGAGGATGTTTCCGTCATCATCCATATTGACGTTCGCAAGGGAGACGAGCTTGTTCTCCTCTTCCTCCGCGCTCATATAATGGCATCCTGCCGCTGAAAGGTCGACCTTTCCGTTCTTCACATCCCTGTACGGGGTCTCGATGAATCCGAGCTCGTCTATGCGTGCATATACGCAGAGAGAGGAAATAAGACCGATGTTCGGTCCTTCCGGAGACTCGATAGGACAAAGCCTTCCGTAGTGGGTGTAGTGAACGTCGCGGACCTCAAATCCGGCCCTGTCCCTGGAAAGACCTCCGGGGCCGAGGGCGCTCAGACGCCTCTTGTGTGTCACTTCCGCCAGGGGATTGGTCTGATCCATGAACTGCGAAAGCTGGCTTGTTCCGAAGAACGAGTTGATCACGGATGACAATGTCTTGGCATTGATGAGGTCTATGGGGTTGAACTGTTCGCTGTCGCGTACATTCATCCTTTCACGGATGGTACGTGCCATACGGCTCAGACCCACGCTGAACTGGTTCGCAAGCTGCTCGCCTACCGTACGTACACGGCGGTTGCTGAGATGGTCGATATCATCTACGCTGGCCTTGGAGTTGATGAGCTGGATGAGGTACTTGATGATCTCAATGATATCTGTGTTTGTGAGGACACGCAGCTCAGGGGCTATGGTCAGGTTGAGCTTCTTGTTCAGACGGTAGCGGCCTACGTTTCCGAGGTCGTAGCGTTTCTCGGAGAAGAAGAGCTTGTCTATGACATCCCTTGCGGTGCTCTCATCTGGCGGTTCTGAATTGCGGAGCTGTTTGTAGATATAGTTGACGGCTTCAATTTCGGAATTGGTGGGGTCCTTCTGGAGGGTGTTGAAGATGATGGCGTATTCTGCGGAATTCGCTTCATCTTTCTGGAGAAGTATGGTCTTCTGCTCGGCGCCGAGTATGGCCTCGATGGTGTTGTCGTCAAGGACTTCTCCTCTCTTGACAATTATCTCGATACGCTCAACCGGTGTGACTTCTCCCGTATCCTCATCAATGAAGTCTTCAAATTTTGTCTTGAGGACGTTGTTTGCAAGAAGGCGTCCCTTATTTTCATTAAGACTCTTCTTGCTGACGTTGATTTCGTCCGCCAGGTCAAAGATGTCTATGATATCCTTATCTGCATTGTAACCTATTGCTCTGAGAAGAGTGGTTACAGGAAGTTTCTTTTTGCGGTCGATGTAGGCATACATGACATTGTTGATGTCCGTTGCGAACTCGATCCATGAACCCTTGAATGGAATGATGCGGGCTGAATACAACTTTACACCGTTTGCGTGCATTGACTGGTCGAAGAATACTCCAGGTGACCTGTGCAATTGGGAAACGATGATTCTTTCAGAACCGTTGATCACGAATGTTCCCGCAGGTGTCATATAGGGAATATTCCCGAGATAGACATCCTGGACTCTTGTGTCAAAATCCTCGTGCTCAGGGTCCGTGCAGGAAAGTTTCAGTTTGGCTTTTAGGGGCACGTTGTAGGTGAGACCTCTTTCAAGGCATTCCTCGATTGAATACTGAGGGGGATCGACGAAGTAGTCGATGAATTCCAGCTTATAATTGTTCCTGGTGTCTTCAATCGGGAAAATCTCCTGAAATACCTGATACAGTCCCTCATTCCTCCTGTTTTCCGGTGTGGTTTCGAGCTGGAAGAAATCCTTGAACGATTTCAGCTGGACCTCAAGGAGATCCGGGTATTCCAGAATTTTTGATGTTGCAAAGTTAATGCGCTTTGTGGTAGACTTTTTAGACATATTCCGCCTTAGGAAATTAGAAAAAATGTAATACGGAAAAAAGGTTTAGAGCCTAATTTCCCCGGCTCTAAACCTGTTTGTTCCCTACAAAGCAGGGAAGGGGTTGAAATTATTTAATCTCAACCTCTGCACCGGCCTCCTCAAGAGCTGCCTTGAGCTGCTCGGCCTCTGCCTTGGATACTTTCTCCTTAAGTGTTGCAGGAGCTCCGTCAACAAGATCCTTAGCTTCCTTCAGACCAAGTCCGAGGGCTTCCTTAACGGCCTTGATAACACCGAGCTTTGCTGAACCTGCTGAAGTGAGGACAACATCGAACTCTGTCTGCTCAGCCTCTGCTGCACCTGCGCCGGCTCCGTCACCTGCTACAACTACTGCAGCAGCTGCAGGCTCGATACCATATTCTTCCTTGAGAACCTTTGCGAGTTCCTGAACATCTTTTACAGAAAGGTTTACCAACTCTTCTGCAAGGGCTTTAACATCTGCCATAATTTTATAATTTTTTAATTGTTAATATTATTCGTTTGTTTTTGCTGAAACGACCTTCTCGTCGTCAGCCTTTCCCTCACATGCATTCTCAAGACCGGAGATGACACGACGTACAGGACTCTGAAGGAGAGAGATGATGTCACCGATAAGTTCTTCCTTGGTTTTGATTGCTGCGAGCTGATCAAGTTTGTCTTCTCCGATGAATACGCAGTTCTGTACATACGCACCTTTGACAACGGGCTTGCTGAAGCCTTCTTTCTGGAGCTTCTTGATGAGCTTTCCGGGAGCTGCGGGAACGTTGGTGTACATGATTGCCGTATTGCCTACAAGTGTATCGACGAGAGACTTGATGTCCTCGTTTTCAGACTCCTTGATAACGTGTGCGAACAAGGTGTTCTTTACAACGTTGAGGACGATGTCTGAATTGAAACACTCGCGACGGAGCTTGGATGTCTGTTGTGCATTCAGGCCGGCGATATCCGTGATATAGAAATTGGGATACTGCTTGAGCTGGGCTGAGATGCTTTCAATAATCTGACCTTTGATTTCCTTTTTCATAATATTGAATTTTTACTCAGCACTGTTAAGGAATGCCTTGAGATCAACTTTAATACCTGCACTCATTGTAGAGCAGATTGCTGCGCTCTTCATGTAAGTGCCCTTGAGGGACTGGGGTTTCAGTTTTGAAATCTCGTTGAGAACGGCAGCCGCATTTTCATAAAGCTGCTGTGCAGAGAATGAAACCTTTCCAATTCCAGTATGAATGATACCGGTCTTGTCGACTTTGAAATCGATCTTACCGCCCTTGACTGCCTTGACAGCATCTCCGATCTGCATTGTAACGGTACCTGTCTTGGGGTTAGGCATAAGTCCGCGGGGACCGAGGATTCTACCGAGAGCACCGACCTTACCCATGACTGAAGGTGTGCAGACGATGACATCGATATCTGTCCAACCGCCCTTGATCTTCTCGATATAGTCGTCGAGACCTACGTAGTCTGCTCCTGCTGCCGTTGCTTCAGCCTCCTTGTCGGGGGTGCAAAGTGCAAGCACCTTGACAACCTTACCTGTTCCGTGAGGAAGAGTGACGACGCCACGAATCATCTGGTTGGCCTTGCGGGGATCAACACCGAGGTTTGCGGAGAGCTCTACTGTTGAATCAAATTTTGTGAATGTGATATCCTTTACGATAGAGCACGCTTCTGAAAGAAGATACTGCTTGTGAGAATCATATTTCTCAAGCGCAGCTTTCTGATTTTTTGTCAATTTACTCATAACGTGTGTCTATTTTAAAGATTCTCGGGAAATTCACCACTTATTGTGATACCCATACTTCTTGCTGTACCTGCAACCATCTTCATTGCTGAACGAAGAGTGAAACAGTTAAGATCCGGCATTTTGCCTTCAGCGATCGCCTTTACCTGATCCCAGGTTATCGTTGCAACCTTCTTGCGGTTAGGCTCTCCTGAAGCTGCTGAAATCTTTGCCGCTTCCTTGAGGGAAACCGCAACCGGCGGCTGCTTAACCTCGAATGTAAATGACTTGTCTGAGAAGACAGTAATCACTACAGGAAGAACTTTTCCTGCCTGGCCCTGCGTAGCTGCATTGAAAGCCTTGCAGAACTCCATGATATTCAAGCCTTTTGAACCGAGAGCAGGTCCTACCGGAGGTGCTGGATTGGCTGCTCCGCCTTTTATTTGGAGCTTAATGAATCCGGTGACTTCTTTTGCCATAATTGATTGTTATTCTTTAGTTACTTGTGTAAAGCTGAGTTCCAACTGTGTCTTTCTTCCGAAGATGACCACGATCACCTTGACCTTGCTTCTGTCTTCCAGAATTTCATCTACGGTGCCGCTGAATCCGCTGAAAGGTCCGTCGGTTATCCTTACGGACTCTCCAACTTCGTAGTTTACGAGAGTTTCTGCGGCATTGTCTGCATTTTCATCCTGAACTCCGAGTATTCTCTGAGCCTCCTCTTCCCTGATGGGGACGGGAATTCTCTCGAACTGGGTTCCGTTTGTGGCTTTCTTTTCTGTAAGGAATCCGGACATTCCCGGAACTTCATTGCGGATTATGTTCTCAAGCACCGCGCTCAGCTGGGCCTGTATAAGCACATAGCCCGGGAAAAGCAGCTTGTCCACCGCTTTCCTCTTGCCGTTCTTGATTACTATTTCCTTTTTTACCGGGACGAGAACCTGAGCAACCTGCTCCTGAAGTCCGCTCCTCTCAATCTCTTTGTCGAGATATTCTTTGGCTTTTTTCTCCTTACCTCCTGCTGTTCGCAGAACATACCATTTCATTTCGCCCATAGGAGTCTTTGATAAAAATTACAAGGTGTAAATACCTGTCATTACTTTCTGGAAAACAAAGTCAATGACAAAAAGCAATGCAGCCAGGAGGACTGTTGTTACAATGACCAGAAGGGCGGAACTCTGAAGTTTCTCCCATGTAGGCCACGTAGTCTTCTTGGTAAGCTCTACGAAAGCTTCTTTACAGTAATTGATAAACTTTCTCATCTTTACTTTGCAATGGACTCCGCGAAATGGAAGCTGGGAGCGGAGTCTGTTAAACAATTACCAAATCGTAACCTTTGATATTTTGCAGGGGAAGCAGGATTCGAACCCACATCGACGGTTTTGGAGACCGCTGAACTACCCTTGTTCTATTCCCCTAAAAAGTGGGTGCCCCTTTGAAGCGGCACCCACCTGAGCTATACTTGAATTAGTCAAGAATCTTTGTTACCTGACCTGCTCCAACGGTACGGCCACCCTCGCGGATTGCGAAACGGAGTCCTTCATTAAGAGCGACAGGGGTGATGAGCTGGACGTTGATCTCAACGTTATCGCCAGGCATAACCATCTCTACTCCCTCAGGAAGAGAAATCTCTCCGGTAACGTCAAGAGTACGGATGAAGAACTGAGGACGATACTTGTTGTGGAAAGGAGTGTGACGGCCACCTTCCTCTTTCTTGAGGACGTAAATCTGTCCGAGGAAGTGCTCGTGAGGTTTGATTGAACCGGGCTTTGCGATAACTTCACCACGTTTAACCTCTTTCTTGTCGATACCACGGAGGAGAAGACCTACGTTGTCTCCGGCCTCACCCTGATCGAGGAGCTTGCGGAACATCTCGACACCTGTTACAACGGTGTTCTTGGGTTTCTCGTTGAATCCTACGATTTCTGCAGGGTCATTGACGTGGATGGTACCGGTCTCGATACGTCCGGTAACAACAGTTCCACGACCGGTGATTGAGAAGATGTCCTCGATAGGCATGAGGAAAGGCTTCTCGTTCTCACGTACAGGAAGGGGAATGTATTCGTCAACAGCGGCCATGAGCTCCATAACCTTGTCTTCCCACTGAGGCTCTCCGTTGAGGGCACCAAGTGCGGAACCGCGGATAACGGGTGCGTTGTCACCGTCGAAATCATATTTGCTGAGAAGATCGCGAACCTCCATTTCTACGAGGTCAAGCATTTCCTCATCGTCAACGAGGTCAACCTTGTTGAGGAAAACGACCATCTTAGGAACGTTAACCTGCTTTGCAAGAAGAACGTGCTCGTTTGTCTGAGGCATAGGACCATCGGTAGCGGCAACTACGAGGATGGCTCCATCCATCTGAGCGGCACCTGTAACCATGTTCTTCACGTAGTCAGCGTGACCCGGGCAATCGACATGCGCATAGTGACGATTTGCGGTCTGATACTCAACGTGAGCGGTGTTGATGGTGATACCACGCTCTTTCTCCTCGGGAGCGTTGTCGATCTGGTCGAATGACTTAACTTCACTCAGACCCTTTGCTGCCAGCACCTTTGTGATGGCTGCGGTAAGAGTAGTCTTACCATGGTCAACGTGGCCAATAGTACCGATGTTGACATGAGGTTTGGTCCTCTCGAATTTTTCTTTTGCCATAATATTATGTTTGCTTTAAAGTTGTTACAAAAATAAACCGGATTTCTCCGGCGTCGAGCCGATGATGGGATTTGAACTCATGACCTCATCCTTACCAAGGATGCGCTCTACCCCTGAGCTACATCGGCAAAATATTTGAGCGGGGTAGGAGAATCGAACTCCCATTTCCAGCTTGGAGGGCTGGCATAATAGCCATTATACGAACCCCGCAGTCTTGTTATTTGTGGGTGAGGATGGATTCGAACCACCGAAGGTAAAAACCAGCAGATTTACAGTCTGCCCCATTTGGCCACTCTGGTACTCACCCGAATGTTTTGCTGATGAGCCGATGGAGGGAGTCGAACCCACGACCTCGAGATTACAAATCACGCGCTCTAGCCAACTGAGCTACATCGGCAAATTTTGTATTTCAAAGAATCCCTTTTTATTGGGAGTGCAAATGTAGGAATTATTTCCTATTCTGCAAATACTTTTGTAATCTTTTTTCTATACTTCCTTCATCTATTCCGCAATCCTGCCTTTGTTCGGCTTGCCGGGCCTGATGTATGAACCTGTCCGGTATGCCAGCTCCTTCAAGATGAATGCCGTACCCTTTGTCTGCAAAGTATTCGGCAACGGCAGAAAACAGACCTCCCTTCAGTGAGCCGTCCTCCACTGTCAGGACAGCCTTGTATCTGGATGCTATCGAATCAAGCATTACGGTATCAAGAGGCTTGAGGAAACGGAAATTGTAGACTCCGACCCTCCCTCCTGTCGCGTCGGCGGCCCGGGCGGCTTTGAGTGAATGGCTGGCCGAGGGACCAGTTGCGACAACCGCTATTTCATCGCCTTCCCTGAGAACTTCGGCTTTTCCTACAGGGAGCGTCTCGTAATCGGTCGATCTCCAGTCCGAACCTTCCCCGCACCCGCGCGGGTACCTTATTATAATGGGACCGGCCTCGTGGAGATATGCGGTATACATAAGGTTTTTCAATTCCTTTTCGTCCTTCGGGGAGCATATTGTAAGGTCGGGAATGCTTCTGTATGCCGCCATGTCGAATGCTCCCTGATGTGTTGCACCGTCTTCTCCAACCAGCCCCGCCCTGTCGAAGCAAAGCACCACCGGCATTTTCTGAAGAGCGACGTCATGTATGATCTGGTCATACGCCCTTTGGGAGAATGAAGAATAAATGTTGCAGAAAGGTTTCATGCCTCCTGCGGCAAGTCCTGCCGAAAATGTCACGGCGTGCTCTTCCTCTATCCCTACGTCGTAGAACTGTTCCGGACGCTGTCTTGCGAGAAGGCTCATTCCGCATCCGGATGCCATCGCCGGTGTTATTCCGACCACTTTAGGGTCCTTTTCCGCAAGTTCCAGAAGCACCTGGCCGAACACATCCTGATATCTGTCATAACTGTGTTCCTGTATGATTCTTTTTCCTGTTGAAGGATCGAACCTGCCGGGGGCATGCCACGTTACCGGGTCCTGTTCCGCAGGAGCGTATCCTTTGCCTTTGGTTGTGATGAAGTGTATTATCCTCGGTCCTTTTATGGGTCCTATCTTCCTGAGGGCGGACACCACCTTTTCTATGTCGTTTCCGTCAACGGGACCGAAATATCTGATTCCAAGGGATTCAAAGATATCGCCTCCGGTTTTTTTGACGAACCATGATTTAAGGCTTCTTATCCATCTCTGTATAAACGCCCTTACCCGGCTTTCTCCAAGCAGGTTCCATACTTTGTCCTTAAGCGTGTTGTAACGCTGGCTTGTAGTGACCCGGAGAAGGTAGTTGTGCAGGGCTCCGCGATTGCTGTCAATGGACTGGTTGTTGTCATTGAGCATTACAAGCAGGTCCGTTTTGCTGGCTCCCGCATTGTTGAGCCCCTCGAATGCAAGACCGCCTGTCAGTGCCCCGTCACCAATGAGCGCCGCAACCTTCTCGTCGCGGGAAAGCATACGTGCGGCTTCTGCAAGTCCGAGCGCTGCGGAAATGGATGTGGACGAATGCCCGACTCCGAAGTTGTCGTATCCGCTTTCCGTCATGTTGGGGAATCCGCTCAATCCGTCTTTTGTCCTGGTGTTGCGGAAGGCTTCCTTCCTTCCGGTAAGTATTTTGTGGGCGTAGGCCTGATGTCCCACGTCGAATATTATCTTGTCCTTGGGAGTGTTGAAAACATAATGGTAGCCCACTATAAGTTCAACCGCCCCCAGACTGGATGCCAGGTGTCCCGGATTGCGTGAACAGCAGTCCACCATATATTCCCTTATGTCCGAGCAGAGCATCCGCAATTCGGAAATGTTCAGCTTCCGGACATCGGAGGGGTCGTTTATTCTGTCAAGTATTCCAAACATTATTTCTTGCAGTTCCTGTTTAGCGTGAAAGCCAGACATATCGCCGCTGTTCCCAGACCGATGAATATCCATTCTACATGCGCAACCGCCTCAAGGCCGGCTTCGGTCGCGAAAATACGGCCCACGACCTTGGGTACGAAGAACAGACCCACATTCTGTATCCAGTATATCAGGGAGTATGCGGTGCCAAGATTTTTTTCCGGAACTATTCTGGGTACGGAAGGCCACATTGCAGACGGTACCAGCGAGTATCCGAGTCCAAGGCATGCTATTCCGGCATAACCGAAGAACTGCACGCCCTGCGGAGCAAAAGCAAGGCAGAGATGCCCCGCAAGAACCGCGAAGCTGCCAAGAATCATCCATCTGGTTGCGTGCCCCACCTTATCTACCAGCGCTCCGAACAAAGGCGTGAAGACTATGGTGAAGAAAGGTATCATCGCCACCATTGTTCCGGCCGCGGTGTCTTCAATGCCGAATCTGGGTATGACAACGGACGTTCCGAATTTCTTGAATGAGCTTACACAGCAATAAAACGTGACGCAAAGCAGGCCGGTCATTACGAATCCCGGATTCTTCAGCAGTCCGAAAATGTCCTTGAAGTTGAATTTGTCCTCATCACCGATTTCACCTTTCCTGAACTTGATTCCTTCCGCCGCGTCCTTGCGGGCGTCAAGCGCTACGAAGACAGCCCAGACCACACCACCGGCCAGCAGAAGCGCGAGTCCGATGAGGGCCGGCCTGGCCGTATCGGAAAGTGAATACCAGTCTTTGGGAATTCCTACGATGAAAGGAGCCGCTATGAGGGCTATTGCAGTTCCGGCACGCGCTATTGCAAGTTGCAGGCCCATGGCCAGGGACATGTTCCCCTGCTTGAACCATTTTGCGATGGAACGCGTTACCGCCACGCCTGCAATCTCACTTCCCAGTCCGAACAGCATTCTGCCCGCGCGACCGAGGGCGATGGCGCTTTCTTTCGGCAGACCTCCGGCAACTCCGTAATATGCAAGAGCTCCTCCGAGTATCATCATGCCCACGAAGACGGAGCCCATGATCCTTATTCCGAAGATATCAAGGAGAATTCCTCCTACGATAAGGCCCCCGCACACACACAACAGGCTGTAATCCCCGATGAAGTTCCCGAGGTCTCCGGAATCCCAGCCGAGAGCGAGGGTCTGCGGCATCTTGAAAAGATGCGACACGGAGGAGAACATGTCATCGAAGAAGTACGATGCGAACATCGGTACAACCAGACATGCCAGAGCCACCCAGCACAGTCCTGACTTGTGAGACCGTGTGGACATTACTTCTGGATATTGGGAAGTTCAAGGCCGTACCCCTTCTTCTTGTCCTCAGCCTTGAGAAGGATGCTGAAGAAGAATGCGAGGACTCCGAAACTTGAGAAAACAATCATTGGTACAAGATAACTTCCCGTATTGTTGCGCAGCGATCCTATAAGCATCGGAACGAGGCACAACCCTATGTTCTGAACCCAGAAAATGAGGCAGTATGCGCTTCCAAGTATTTTTTCATCAATGATCTTGGGAACTGAAGGCCAGAGGGCCGCCGGAACGAGGGAGAAACTTACTCCGAGAATCACTATCAGAGTCAGTGCCAGCCATTTCTCGGGTACTGCGGGAAGCAGGAACGCGAAACTCAGGTGACATGCTATCATGATGACGGAACCCGCCATGAGCATGGTGGCTCCCTTTCCCACTCTGTCGAGGAATATGCCCAGAACAGGGGTGAGGAGCATGGCCAGTATGGGGAAGCAGCTGAACAGCTGCGCCGCGGATGCGGCCTCTATTTTCAGAGTCTCTTCCAGGAAGTTTGTCGCATATCTCTGGAAGGGGAATATGGCACTGTAGTAAAGTACGCAGAGGAGGGCCACAATCCAGAACATCTTGCTTTTGAAGATGGCGCCCAAGTCACTTACGTGGAACTCGTCTTCGGGAGATTTTTCTTCTGTAGCGAGTCCGGCCTCGACGAGCTGTCTGTCGAACTTGCTGTCAAGAACTCCGAAGATCACGAAGTTGAGCAGTCCGATGACGAGCAGGGCCCCGCAGAATCCAAGCGGAGCGATAATGCTTCCGTTGAATTTTGCGGAAATGATGGGAGCAATCCACATGACTCCGAAGACTCCAAGCCTTGCGATAGCCATTTCAAGTCCCATTGCAAGAGCCATTTCCTTGCCCTTGAACCATTTGGCCAGAATCTTCGACACGTTGGTGCCTTCCATTTCACAACCGCATCCGAATATCATGAATCCGAGGGATGCGAGCTTTGCGCTTGCAGGCATTTCAACCCACCAGGTCCCAAGCCAGTGGCAAAGGGCCGTTGTCTGGAACCAGTCGCTGATTCCTATGAATTTGATTCCGGCTCCGAGCACCATAAGGCTTGCGGACAATATTCCGGAGAACCGTACTCCGAGTTTGTCGAGAATCACGCCTGCTATGATCAGGAATCCGCATACGTTGAGGATATATTCGGATGCGGCATACTTGCCGAAGACACCGCTGTCCCATCCGAGATTGCTCTCGACGAGGGATTTGAGCGGGGACATTACATCAACGAACATATAGGCGAAGAACATCATCAACGCCACGAGAATCAGGACACTCCAGCGTGCAACCGGACTGTCGTTCATCAGTTTCTGCATATTCTTTGTCATATCCTTCTGGTATTAGAACGGCAGGTCATCGGTCCCTGATTCACCAAGTGAGAGGTCGATGGGCGCGGATGAGGTATTCTGCTGGGGCTGGGGAGCGGGACGCTGTGCGGGCTGAGGCTGATATGCAGGCTGCTGATAAGCGGGCTGCTGGTATCCCTGTTGTGTTTCATCCCTCCTGCCCAGAAGTTGGAGAGTATCCACGACGATTTCCGTGGTGTATTTCTTCACTCCCTGGGCGTCTGAATATGAACGTGTGCGGAGCTTGCCTTCTATGTAAAGCTGAGTTCCTTTCTTTACGAATCTTTCACATACATCGGCAGTCTGTCTCCAAGCCACGATGTTGTGCCATTCCGTGTTCTCACGGGTCTCTCCGCTCCTGTCCCTGTACCTTTCCGATGTTGCCAGGGTAAAGGTAGCCACTTTTGCCTGCGCATCCTGTGCGCCGTTTCCATTCAGGTAACGTACTTCGGGATCTCTGCCAACGTTACCGACCAAGATTACTTTGTTTACTGACATAATACTGTTCTTTAAATTCTTTATATGACAAATTACATCTTTTTATTTGGATTTTGCAAATTCTCCGGTCATCAGTTCATACCCGCACTCGGCCTGAGCCTTGAGCCATTCTGTTCCCGGAATGTAGTTCCTGTGGCCTGTCAGGCACGGGTTCTTGTAATTCGCTTCCAGAAGATATCTGCATTCAAGCCTGTCGGTCCCTTCAACGTTTTCCGGCAGGGTGTAAATGATTATGTCCGCCCGCACTCCCTGCGAAATCTCATTGTGATGGTAGGTGGATACCGCAGCTCCGCAGTCAGACGCCGCCGCTTCCGCCGCCCTTCCGGCCCCTCCTGTCCCGATAACTGCAATTTTAACTTCAGCGGGGGAGTCCCAGTCATCCATGATGCGGGAGAGAATCTTTCGTACTCCGAGGTAATCGGAGTTCCTTGCCACGATTCCTTCCGGGGTTTTGACAAGGATATTGGCTGCGCCTGTAGCTCTCACTTCCGGACCGATGAGATACGGCTTTCCCGCCTGCTCCGCAAGCATTGCCGCCCTGTCCGCAGCAAGGGTTTTGAAGGGCATTGTAACGTTGATGGCCTCATATCCGTCCAGGAACCTTTCCCACGCCTCGTCGAAATCGCTTGTTTCGATGAGGTCGTAGGGGTATTTCCCGTCATATGCTTCCCGGAACAGTTCCGGACTGAGTGAATGCCTCACCGGGTAACCTGCAAGTCCGAATCTTCTCATTTCTTTTCCTGCCTTTGACGTACTGCTTCAAAAAGAAGGATCGCCGCTGATACCGAGACGTTCAGGGAATCGAGTCTGCCAAGCATCGGTATGCGGATATGGGCGTCGGCCGCTTTCCTCCATGTTTCCGTGAGACCGGTTGATTCCGTCCCCATCACTATCGCCGTGCCCTTTGTCATGTCTGTGTCATAATACAGCGCCGAATCCTGCAATTGGGCGGTGAGGATGCTTATTCCTTTTTTCTTCAGCCAGAATATGGCCTCCCCGGAGGTGCAGGCTACCGTAGGGACTGTGAAAACCGCCCCTATCGAGGCCCGGATGAGATTTGGATTATATATGTCCGTAAGTGGGTCGCAGACAATGACGGCATCGGCACCGCAGGCATCGGCGCTTCTGAGCACGGCCCCCAGATTTCCGGGTTTTTCCACTCTTTCCAGTACAATAAGGAGGGGATCCTTCCTGTCCGGAAGGTCTTCAAGGGAAAGCTGCCTGCTCCTGACTTCGGCTATTATGCCTTCTGTGCTTTCCCTGTATGATATTCTGGCGTAAACTTCCTTTGTGACCTGCACTGTCGTGAAGTCCCCAAGTACCGGCAGCTCTTCTCCGAGCAGTTCCGGGCAGACGAATGCGGTTTCCACTTTGAACCCCGCTTCAAGGCAGTGCATGATCTCCCTTTTTCCTTCGACCACAAATATGCCACTCTCGCGCCGCTCAGAAGATTTCTGCTGCAGCGCGAGAAGTTGCTTTATCTTAGGATTATGTACCGATGTTACAGTCTGGGTAATCACTTTTTTGTCTCTTCGTCCTTTTTAACAATTTTCTCCGGTCTCATCTGAGGGAAGAACAGGACATCCTGAATGGTGGACTGACCCGTCATGAACATAGTCAGGCGGTCTATGCCCATTCCGAGACCCGAGGTGGGCGGCATACCATATTCGAGAGCCCTCACGAAATCAAAGTCTATGAACATGGCTTCATCATCCCCTTTGCTCTTGAGCGCGGCCTGTTCCTGGAATCTTTCCAGCTGGTCTATGGGGTCGTTGAGCTCTGAGTACGCATTTGCAAGTTCTTTCCCGCATACGAAGAGCTCGAACCTTTCGGTGAGGGACGGATCTGTGCGGTGGCGTTTGGTAAGAGGAGACATCTCGACAGGATAATCAGTCACAAAGGTGGGCTGGATGAGGTTTTTCTCGCAGTATTCACCGAAGATGGCATCAATGAGCTTGCCTTTGCCCATGCTTGGCTCAATTTCCACATTGAGTTTCCTGCAGGTGTCTCTGAGTTCATCTTCGGACATTCCCTTAACGTCAACACCGGCATATTCCTTAATGGCCTTGAGGATGGGAAGACGGCGGTACCTGCCTCCGAAATTCACTTCGTTGTCCCCTATCTTCACGGTTGTGGTTCCGTTGACTTTCATCGAAATTCTGGAGAGCATCTTCTCCACGAACCGCATCATCCAGTTGTAGTCCTTGTATGCCACGTATATTTCCATACAGGTGAACTCCGGATTATGAGTCTTGTCCATACCCTCGTTACGGAAATCCTTTGCGAATTCATAGACTCCGTTGTATCCGCCGACGATGAGGCGTTTCAGATAAAGCTCATTCGCAATGCGCAGATACAGGGGAATGTCGAGTGCGTTGTGGTGCGTGATGAAGGGGCGTGCCGTCGCTCCTCCCGGAATGCTCTGAAGGATGGGGGTCTCCACTTCCAGACAGCCTGCCGCGTTGAAATATTCACGCATCGTGGCTATTATCATGGCGCGTTTCACGAAGGTTTCCTTGACCTGCGGATTGACAATCAGGTCAACGTATCTCTGCCTGTATCTCAACTCCGGGTCGGTTACGGCATCGAATACCTGTCCGTCCTGCTCCTTGACGATCGGAAGCACCTTCAGGCTTTTGCTGAGCACGGTGAGTTCCTTTGCATGAACGGAAAGCTGTCCGGTCTGGGTGATGAAGGGATATCCCTTGATTCCGACGATGTCGCCTATGTCCAGAAGTTTCTTCCATACGGTGTTGTACATCGTCTTGTCCTCTCCGGGACAGATTTCGTCCCTCTTCACATATACTTGTATGCGTCCCGCTTCGTCCTGGAGTTCCCCGAATGATGCGGCTCCCATGATGCGGCGGCTCATCACGCGTCCCGCTATGCAGACGGGACGTCCCTTGTACGTGTGGATGTCGGCATCCGGATGTGCGCCTGACCATTTGTCAAAGTTGGCCTTGATCTTTGATGAAGATGCGGATACCGGGTATTCCGCCGCGGGATAGGGTTCTATTCCCAATTCCCTGAGTTTCGCCAGTGATTCACGGCGAAGGAGTTCCTGCTCGCTGTATTCTATAGTTGCCATGGTGTTATATGATATCTTCCCGTTCCCGCATGTCTCTGATGCGGAGCTGAATTGATGAATTCCCTCTGTAATAGTTCTCGACTATCGCGTAGCATACGTCAAACGGATTGCCTTCGCGGATATAGTCAAAGTATTCCGACATGTTGAATGCGATGGCCGGAATCTGGTGATATGGCTGTGATTCCTGAATGAGATCCAGCTTGAGATGTATGCCTCCCGCCCCGACTTTCCGGCCGCTTCCCGAATCGTAAACGTTTTCTGTGACGAAAATCGGGTTGTTGTTACCGGGACCGAAAGGCTGGAACTGCTTGAGTATCCTGAAGAATTTGGGTGTGATCTGGGAGAAGCCCAGCCTTGCGTCCACGTCCACGATGGGAACGAGCATCTCGGACTTGATCTTCCCGGATATGAATGCATCCATCCTTCGGGCGAATTCGTCAAGGTTCTCTTCTTTCAATGTCAGTCCTGCGGCGTAAACGTGCCCGCCGAAGTTCTCAAGAAGGTCTGCGCAACTGTCAATAGCCTCATAAAGGTCGAAGCCTGAGACACTTCTGGCCGATCCCGTTACGAAGCCGTTAGACTTGGTAAGGACTACGGTAGGCTTGTAATAGGCTTCCACCAGACGAGATGCGACTATTCCCACAACGCCCTTGCTCCATTTGGGATTGTAAACTATCGTTACATTCTCGTGAGCCAGACAATCTCCCGCCTGGACCATTTCAAGGGCTTCCTGGGTTATTTCCCTGTCTATGTTCTTGCGCTCGTTGTTGTTTTCGTTGATTTTCCTGCCTATGTCCATTGCAGTCCGGGCGTCTGTGGCCTTGAGCAGCTCGACTGCAAGCCTGCCGGACTCCATGCGTCCCGCGGCGTTGATCCTGGGGCCTATCTTGAAAACTATGTCATCTATTGAAATGTGACCGGGCTCCAGATTTGAAAGGGTGATCATTGCCAGCAGACCTTCGCACGGGTTCTCGTTGAGCTGCTTGAGTCCGAAATGGGCAAGCACCCTGTTCTCTCCAACCATGGTGACGAGGTCCGAGCTGATGCTCACCACCAGAAGGTCCAGCAGGGGAATGAGGCTTTCGAACGGCACCCCGAATCTGGAGGCATAGGCCTGGACGAGCTTGAATCCGACTCCGCATCCGCTCAGATCGTCGAAAGGATAATTGCAATCCTCCCTTTTAGGGTCCAGCACGGCTACTGCGGATGGAAGGGAGTCCTCAGGGAGATGATGGTCGCATATTATGACATCTATTCCCTTTTCCCGGGCATAGTTTACCTTGTCTATGGCTTTTATTCCGCAATCGAGGGTTATTATAAGCTTGAAACCGTTTTCCGCCGCGAAATCGATGCCCTTGTAGGAGACTCCGTAGCCTTCGTCGTATCTGTCCGGAATGTAGAAATCCACCTTTGACGTGAATCTCTGGATGAAAGAAAACACCAGGGCTACCGCGGTTGTGCCGTCAACGTCGTAGTCTCCGTAAACCAGAATCTTTTCCCCGCGGCTTATGGCATCGTGCAGCCTTTCGACGGCAATGTCCATGTCCTTCATGAGGAAGGGGTCGTGGAGATTCGAAAGATTGGGGCGGAAGAATGCCCTGGCCTGCTCGAAAGTTTCCACTCCGCGCTTCACCAGAAGGTCGGCCAGAACCTTGTCTATTCCCACTTCCGCTGAAAGTCTGTTGACTTTGGCGGGGTCGGAAGGTTCCTTGAGAATCCATTTGCATTCTTTTGCCATATCTTCCAAAGTTAACGATTTAATCTCAATTTGCCAATTATGCTTTCTGCTGTCTCTTTATATCCGTTTTCCGTCACGTCAATGCAGAAGGGTGCGTTTTCATATAATTTCGTACGCTCTTCAAATAACTCCCTGATTTCTTTCCCGCTCCTGTTGAGCATGGGGCGCGAATTCCGTTCCCCTATCCATTTCAGGCAATCCTCAAGTTCGGCCTTGAGGTATATGCAACTTGTGTTCCCGAGAATGAAACCGCGTACCGAACTGATGGACAGGGTTCCTCCCCCAAGAGCCAGAACCAGGTCCTCTCCGGTAATCTGACTCATTATTATGACGTCTCTGACCGCTTCCGCCTCAAGTGCGCGGAATCTTTCCTCTCCGTCTTCCCTGAATATATCCGGGATGTTTTTACCCGCTTTGTGCTCGACATATCTGTCAAGGTCAATGAAACGGAAAGAGAGCAGTCCGGCCAGTTCCTTGCCCACACTGCTTTTCCCGCAACCCATGAATCCTGTCAGAGAGATTATCATGTCTTTTAGAATAGTGTGGGTTCATCTATTTCAAGGTCTATGAACTGTTCTTTCCCGTCAACGGCTTCTTCCTGCAGGTTCCCCTCCGGCAGGTCTTCCTCTTCCTCTTCCGGTATGACGAGCGGCTCAATGAAACGCACGGACCTGACTTCTCCTCTGTCCACGCATTTCTTTCCTTTTGCCGTGACGCCTTTCTTTGCAATCCATTCCTCGGCGTTTATCTGATCCGCAGGTTTGTCTTCCATTTTCCATGATACTTCATATCGCGGATGCTTTTCGGAAGTGAGGTCCACGAGGTATGACCTGGCGCCTTCAGATATGAAAGATACAGGGTTGTTGTCACTAACTTGGAATGAAAACCTCTTGACGTAGAATGCTTTTGCCGTTCCGTCATAATAAAGGGCAGTGAAGGTCCTGTCAGGGTCGAATTTCTCAATCCTGAGTATCTCCCCCTGATATTTGTTGACAAGTTCGAAGGATGTGGTGTAATATGTCCCATTCTTGAAAACTGCCAGAACTTTGTCTCCTTCCCCGAATTGTCCGAGGTGCATTCCGTGCCCGTCCTCGTTGAGCTTCTGTATGTCGGGGTCGAACCATATGTCTTTTCCGGAAATGGTGCTGACACCCTTGCTCTTGAGAGTTATGCGTTGAATGGCATTCTTTGTGACCAGATTTCCCCTTGCCGTCTTGCTCTTGATGGCGAGTTCGGAGAAATTGTACTCGAAGGATGACTTCTTCAGCTTGGGTCTCGGCCTGAGCTGTATCCGTACGGTTTCGGCCTCTCCGTTGCGGTTGGCTGTGAACCATTCTATTCTGGAACCTTCCATGCCGGAAGTGATGTCATATTCCTTATCTCTTGTGACTGAAGTTATAGCAAAACGCTTGGCGTAGTAAACCGATGTCTTTCCTTCCCGGTATATGACATTGTATATTGTCCGGTTGTCTCCTCTGTTGAACAGTCCGACATAAAGCAGGTCCTTGCCGAAGAATGCCTTCTGCCCCACTTTCGTCACGGTATACGTTCCGTCCTTGCGTATGACTACTATCTCGGACAGGTCGGAACAGTCACAGACGTATTCTCCTCCGTCATCCTTCTTGAGACCGATGCCCACAAAGCCTTCCGCCATGTTGGCCTGCAGCTTGGCGTTGTTGTTGACCACCTTGGTTGCGGATATGGTTTCAAAACCCGTAAGCTCCGTAAGGCGGGGATAGTCTTTCCCGTATTTCTTCTTCAGTCCCTTGAACCAGTTTATGGTATAGCGGTCAATGTGGTCTATGTTGTCCTGCACTTCCTTCATTTCCGCTTCTATCGCCAGAATCTTCATGTCAAGGGCCTTGGTGTCGAACTTTGAAATCTTGCGGACAGGCTTCTCGACGAGCTTGTCTATGTCATCCATCGTTATTTCCTGCCTGAGGAGATCCTCCCATTCCTTCATTTTCAGGAGGATGTCGTTCTTCTGGTCCTCCCAGGTTTTCTGATTCTGCTCCAGAATCTTATAAACCTGATTCTCGAAGAATATCCTTTCCAGGGATGTATAGTGCCAGTCTTTCTTCAGTTCGTCCAGTCTTATCCCCAGTTGCTGAAGGTGAAGGTCCCTTGTGTGGAAAGTGCTGTATTCCAGAATGTCGTTTACGGTGAGGAACTGAGGCTTGTTGTCCACAATGACGCACGCGTTCGGCGCGATGTTGCATTCGCAGTCGGTGAATGCATAGAGGGCGTCTATGGTCTTGTCGGGGGAAACGTCATTGGGAAGATGAATGATGATCTCCACCTTGTCGGTGGTCATGTCTTCGATCTTCTTTATCTTTATTTTCCCCTTGTCCTTGGCCTTGAGGACAGAATCAATGATATCCTTTGTGGTTTTGCTGTATGGAATTTCCCTGATGACTATCGTGTTCCTGTCGATCTTCTCGATCCTCGCCCTGACTTTTACCGAACCGCCTCTTTTCCCTTTCATGTATTTGCTGCAGTCGGCAAAACCTCCGGTAGGGAAGTCGGGGTAGATTTCGTAGGACCTGCCTTCGATAATGGCGACGGATGCATCCAGAAGTTCATTGAAGTTGTGGGGAAGGATCTTGGAGGACATGCCGACACCGATTCCTTCGGTACCCTGTGCAAGAAGAAGTGGAAAGCGGACAGGGAGTTCGGTAGGCTCGTCATTCCTTCCGTCGTAGCTCTTCATGGTGTGGGTTATCTTATAGTCGAATACCACCTCTTTCGCAAATTTGCTCAGCCTTGCCTCAATATATCGTGGCGCTGCATTTGAGTCCCCGGTGAAGATGTTTCCCCAGTTTCCCTGACAGTCGATTGTGAAACCTTTCTGTCCGAGGGTGACCAGAGCTCCCAGTATGGACTGGTCTCCGTGAGGATGGTATTGCATGGCCTGCCCGACTATGTTGGCCACCTTGGTATAGGCTCCGTCGTCCATCCTGGCCATCGCGTGCAGAACACGGCGCTGCACGGGTTTCAGACCGTCAACTATGTGGGGGACGGCTCTGTGGAGTATGACGTACGAAGCATAATCAAGATACCAGTCCCTGAACATGCCGGAGAGTTTGAATTTTCTGGCATCGGCATCCAGGAGCCTGTCATATCTGCCGGAGGCTTCCGCTCCTTCGTCCACTATTACCTCGTCTTCAATTATTGCTTCGTATTCTTCACTCATATGCTATTCCTCATATCCGAATTTGCGTAGTTCTCTCTTGTTTTCCCTCCAGTCGGGATCAACTTTCACATATGTCTGCAGGAAAACCTTCTTCTGGAAAAAGTCTTCCATATCCTTTCTGGCCTGGATGCCGACCTTCTTCAGGGCGGAACCTCCCTTGCCGATGACAATGCCTTTCTGGGATTCCCTCATCACATATATGACTGCGCTGATGTCATATCTCTCCGCACCTTCCTTGAAACTCTCTATCCCTACTTCGCAGCAGTACGGAATCTCTTCCTTGTAATTGAGAAGAATCTTTTCCCTTATTATCTCAGAAGCGAAAAAACGGAGGTTCTTGTCTGTGAATGCATCCTTGTCGAACCAGGGAGGACATTCCGGAAGCTTTCCGACAACGGCCGCCAGAATGCTTTCCAGGTTGAAATGCTCCTGAGCCGATGCCGGGATTATTTCCGCTCCGGGCAGTTGTGTCTTCCAATAATCCATAAGTTCCGTCACCTTCTGCTGGTCACTGAGGTCTATCTTGTTTATCACAAGGATGACAGGGCAGTCTATTCCCTTAAGTTTGGCAACGTAGTCCGCATTCTTGTCCGCTTTTTCCACTGTGTCTGTGACATAAAGGATTATGTCCGCGTCTCCCATGGCACCGTCGACGAAGTTCATCATGTTCTGCTGGAGACGGTAGTTGGGCTTCAGAATGCCCGGGGTGTCGGAATATACAATCTGCCAGTCTTCACCGTTGACTATTCCCATTATGCGGTGACGTGTGGTCTGGGCCTTGGCTGTGACGATGCTCAACTTCTCCCCGACGAGGGCGTTCATCAGAGTTGATTTGCCTACGTTGGGGTTGCCTATGATGTTAACGAATCCTGATCGGTGCGCCATTAGATGTATGATCCCATTTTAAGAATGTTGGACTCTCCCTCTGTAAGGTAACGCCATTCCCCTTTCTTCAGTCCTCTCTTTGTGAGTCCTGCGAAATATACTCTGTCAAGAGCTTTCACCGTATATCCGAACGACTCGAATATGCGGCGGACTATGCGGTTCTTGCCGGAATGTATTTCTATTCCGAGCTTGCGCTTGTCTCCCGCATCTATGTATTCCAGTTCGTCGGCATGGACTTCTCCGTCGCTGAGTGTGATTCCGCTCAGGATAGCGTCGTAATTCTCCTTGCTCAGAGGACGGTCAAGGGCTACCTGATAAATCTTTTTCTTGTCGTAGGACGGATGAGTCAGCCTTTCCGCTATTTCCCCGTCATTGGTGAACATGAGCACTCCGGTGGTGTTCTTGTCCAGACGCCCTACAGGGTATACCCTTTCGGCACAACCCTTGAGAAGGTCCAGAACTGTCTTTTCCGCATGAGGGTCACTTGCGGTGGTGACGTATCCGGCGGGCTTGTTCATCACTATGTAAACCTTGTGTTCGCCTTTGAGCCTTTCTCCATTGAATTTGATCTCATCAGTAAGAACGTTGACCTTTGTCCCGAGTTCCGTTACAACCACCCCGTTCACCGTGACCACTCCGGCCTGAATGAGGGTGTCGGCCTCGCGGCGTGAGCATACGCCTGAATTGGCTATGTATTTGTTGAGGCGGATTTCCTCCTTGATCATGGTGGGTGCGCAATCGTTGTCGGACATATCGTGCCCGTCCACTACGGGACGGCGGTCAATCATACGGTTGATTCCCTCATCTGAGAATTTGTTGAATTCCGGTGTGTACTCCTTCTTTTTGAATCCCGCTTTGCGATCTCCGAAAGAGCGGCGGTTTCCGAAGGAACGGTGTTCTCCCGCCTGCCTGCGCTCTCCGCTGAAGCCGCGGCGCTCCCCATCCTGACGGCCCTCACCGAAGGAACGGCGCTCTCCGTTGAAACTTCTACGCTCGCCGAAGGATCTGTGTTCTCCAGTCTGCCTGCGCTCTCCGCTGAAGTTGCGGCGCTCCCCATCTTGACGGCTCTCACCGAAGCTGCGGCGTTCTCTGCTGAAACTTCTACGCTCGCCGAAGTTGCGATGTTCCCCGTCCTGGCGGTTCTCTCCGAAAGAACGGTGTCCTCCATAAGAACTGCGACGCTCTCCGAAAGAACGGTGTTCCACTTTTTCCGGGCGGCTGCCTGTGTTTTCCGATGTTTTTCTTGGTCTGAGTTTCCGGCCTTCTTTAGTAAACTGTTCCATTACTTTAAGTTAAAAATGTAAGTTATAGTTCCCTCCTGCATTGCCGGAGCATCCGCACTCATATTGAAATGCGTTTCCATCGCGGCTTTCCTTGCCGCAGCCCAGAGGGTCTTGTTTGTTACGGTGGTGCCGTCACCTCCCGGCACGGCTTTAACCACGTTTCCGTAGTTATCCACCCAGATATTCACTACTACAGTTCCGCTGTCCTGTACATTGTACGCAGGACTCGGGATATTGCCCACGGTATTGCGTCCTTTCACGTGGGCGTTAGGTTTGCCGTCAGCCCTTCCCTTGTTGGTATTGCCTTTGGACTGCCCGGCCCTGAATTCTTCAGAAACCTCCCCGGCTCCGTGTGGGGCTGTGAGCGAGGTGTCTTTCTTTGACATTCCGGGGAAAGCCGCCCTGGGGTCGATTACGGGTTCTTCCTTGGGCTTCGGAGCGGGAGTCACGACATCTCCGAAGTTGTCCTGCTTGGTTTGCGGAGTAAGGTTCTCCGCTTCCGATTTTACGGTGGACTTGCTTTTCTGGACCAGTTCCACCGGCGCCTTCCTGTCTATGTCTTCAGCTTGCGGCTGCCTGCCCCGGCGCTCGTGTATCTGCGGCGCTTTCTCCTCCTCGAAGTCAAGAAGGAAAGTTGTCTCCTTCGGGGGCGGGTATATGTATTTCAATCCTGTGAAATTGATGAGGCAGATGGTGCAGGCGTGTACCACCAGCGTCATGATGATGCCGATGATCCTGGCGTTCCGCTCGTCAAGTTCATTCATTATTCGGGTGAGGTTGCCAGAATTACTTTATAGTGGTTCCTTTTGGCTATGTTCATCACCTGAACAATTTCCCTGATGGGAACCGTTTCGTCCGAATAGATGGAGAACGTGGGCTCCTCCTCACTTTGAAGCAGGCCTACAAGTTCATCTTCCACTTCTGCGAACGGCGTTGGATTGTTGTCACCGTTGATGTGATAGGTGAATTTGTCGTTGCCCCAGTCTTTTATGGACACGCTGACGCTGGCTTTCGCCCCCACCTGCCCCGTGCTCTTGGGAAGAAGCAGCTTGAGCGCGTTGGGGTTCACGAGCGTTGAGGTGACCAGGAAGAATATGAGCAGGAGGAACACTATGTCCGTCATGGAGGACATGGAAATGTTCGGATCCGCTTTTGTTATTCTCTTGAGTGCCATCAGTTCTCCTCCCCTATGGCATCCATGAACCTGATGGTTGCCGTTTCCATGTTGTATACGAGCTCGGTTATCTTTGCGGAGAGGAAGTTGTATCCGAAGTATGCGAGGATACCCACGATAAGACCTCCGACCGTCGTTATCATAGCCGTGTAGATACCGCTTGAAAGAAGCGTTATGTCAATGTTGTTCCCTGCCTGGGACATGTTGAAGAAGGCCTGCACCATGCCGACGACGGTTCCAAGGAATCCTATCATGGGCGCGCCTCCGGCGATTGTTGCCAGATACGGCAGACCTTTCTCGAGTCTTGCCACCTCTACGTTTCCGGTGTTCTCGATGGCGGTCTGGATGTCGCTGAGGGGCTTGCCTATGCGGACGATTCCGGCCTCGATCATGCGGGCTACCGGTGCGTCATATTTTGTACAGAGGGTCTGGGCTGATTTGACTTTGCCGTCGTGGATGTAGTCGCGTATGTCGGCAATGAAATCCTTGTCTATCTCTCCTGCCTGACGGATCATCCACCATTTCTTTCCGAAGATGTAGATGGCCACGATGGAAAGGGCCAGAAGGATGAGCATGAGCCAGCCGCCCTTTACGGCCATATCGATTAGTGAGTAAGACATTTCCTGCTGCTGGGGCAAAGCCTCCACGATGTCTGTCTGAAGTAAGTTGAATAACATATTCGTCGTTTTTTTAACTTGCAAATATAATCATTTTTAGCGGAAAATCAGTATTCTATCTTGTTAAGATAGAGAGCATGGGCCGGAACGCTTTCTCCGGCGAGGCTGCGGGCGTTCGCAACGGTGGCGTCCATTAGTTTTCCGAAATTCTCCTCCGTGCGTTTTCCGCGGCCCACTTCAAGCAGGGATCCCACAATGGCCCGGACCATGTTCCGCAGGAATCTGTCTGCTGAAATCCTGAAACACCAGCATTCCGATTCTGCTGTTCCGAAGGGCAGTCCGCTTTCTTCGAGTCTGCTCCATCGGGCTTCGAAAACAGTACATACCGATGTCTTGTTGTCGGCTCCGGTTTTCTCGAATGCGGAGAAGTCATGCGTCCCTTTAAGCAGGGATGCGGCCCGGTTCATGGCTTCGAAGTCCATGTCCGGGTACCCGAAATAATATGACCTGTTGCGTAAAAATGGATTCTTCTTCCTGTGTATCAGGTAGATGTATTCCCGTTTGACTGCATCGAACCTGGCGTGGAAATCAGGGTTTGCGGGGCTGATCGATTTTATGGCAATTTCTGTGGGGAGAATGGAATTGAGCTTGTATGCCAACTGCGTGCGCTCGAACTCCGTCTCCGCATCGAAGTGCGCAGTGTAGGCGGATGCGTGCACCCCTGTGTCTGTCCGTCCGGCTCCTGTAAGCTGTATTTCTTCATGGAGAAGCGTCTTGAGGGCCGTCTCTATCGTGCCTTGAACGCTCGGTGCATCGGGCTGCCGCTGCCATCCGCGGAAAGCCGAGCCGTCATAACTTAATTCCATTCTGTAACGCATAACGCAAAGGTACAATTTTTGCTGTGATTTTAGTATATTTGCAGTTTGCATACAGTGATTCGAAATATGGAAAGCGTAAACATTAAAGAACTCAATGACAGGATTCAGAAGGAAAGTGCGTTTGTGGACATTCTTTCTCTCGAGATGGGCAAGGTGATTGTTGGTCAGAAACATCTTGTGGAAAACCTCATGATAGCGCTTCTGGCTAATGGCCATATTCTGCTGGAGGGCGTTCCGGGATTGGCGAAAACATTGGCCATAAGCACGTTAAGCAAGGCTGTCAATGCCAAGTTCAGCAGGATTCAGTTTACTCCGGACCTGCTTCCGGCAGATGTGACAGGTACTTTGATATACTCGCAGAAGAAGGAGCAGTTCGAAGTTCACAAAGGACCCGTTTTCGCCAATTTCGTGCTGGCGGATGAAATCAACCGTGCTCCGGCCAAGGTTCAGTCCGCCCTTCTGGAAGCCATGCAGGAGCGTCAGGTGACTCTCGGTGAGGAGACCTTCAAACTTCCCGAGCCTTTCCTTGTGCTCGCAACCCAGAATCCCATCGAGCAGGAGGGAACATATCCTCTGCCGGAAGCGCAGGTGGACCGCTTCATGCTCAAGGTTGTTGTGGGTTATCCCAAGAAGGAAGAGGAGAAACTTATTGTGCGCATGAACAACAGCGGCGAGTTCCCCAAGCCTTCGCCGGTGGTTAATCCTGAAGACATAGTCCGCGCCCGCGAGGTGGTGCGTGACGTTTATATGGATGAGAAGATCGAACGCTACATCGTTGATATAGTATATGCGACCCGCACTCCTGAAGACTACGGTCTGCAGGAACTGAAGGACCTCATTTCCTTCGGCGCGTCGCCCCGTGCCAGCATCTCGCTGAGCATGGCCGCAAAGGCGTATGCGTTCATCAAGCGTCGCGGGTACGTTATCCCGGAGGATGTCCGTGCGGTATGCCCTGAAGTGCTGCGGCACAGGATAGGCCTGACCTACGAGGCCGAAGCGGAGAATGTTACGGCTGAACAGATTATAGAGAAAGTCATCAACGCGGTGATTGTGCCGTAATATGGGTCGGGACGCAACAGAGCTTTTGAAGAAGGTCCGCAAGATTGAGATCAGGACCAAGGCGTTGTCTCATCAGATATTCGCCGGAGAATACCATTCCGCTTTCAAGGGAAGGGGCATGGCGTTCAGTGAAGTCCGTGAGTATCAATGGGGGGATGACGTGCGCAATATGGACTGGAACGTGACCGCCCGTCTGCGCAGCCCTTACGTGAAAGTGTTCGAGGAGGAGCGCGAACTGACAGTCGTTCTCCTTGTTGACGTAAGCCGTTCCGGACTTTTCGGCACGAAAGGGGTTTCCAAGCGTGAGAGAATAGCGGAAATAGCCGCGGTGCTGTCTTTCAGCGCCATTCTGAACAATGACAAGGTCGGTGCTCTTTTCTTTTCCGATCGCGTGGAGAAGTTCATACCTCCGAAGAAGGGCAGGTCGCACCTGCTGCATATCATAAGGGAGATGCTGGAGCTGGAACCCGCTTCGGACGGAACCGACATCGGGGGAGCCTTGCGTTTCCTTACGAATGCCATCAAGAAAAAATGCACGGCTTTCCTTCTGAGCGACATGATGGATGTCGGCAGTGACGGACACCTGCGCTATGAAGATGCGCTGAAAGTTGCCGTCAACCGTCATGACCTGTCTGTCATCAAGGTTCATGATCCGAGAGAGGAAAGCATGCCTGCAGTCGGGCTCCTTCACGTAAAGGACAGCGAGAGCGGAGAAACTGCCTGGATCAATACCGACAGCAGAAAGGTACGTCTTGCATATCGGAACTGGTTCTCCGCGGTTTCAGAAGAAGAGAATCATCTGTTCAACAAATATCAGATTGACAACATTGATATATCAACCGATTCCGATTATGTCAAAGGTCTGATGAAATTATTCAACAGGAGATGAGAGTGGTTGCATTGATACTGGCCGTGTTGCTGGAGATTGTTCCCGGCGGTCCGGCATACCTGAAACAGCTTCAGCCCAGGGATTCGATACTGATTGCGGATCAGATTGAATACGGTTTCCGACTCGACAAGGTGAAAGAGGGAACGGTAATAGAACTGCCCGATTTCTCCAAGGCATCGGGAGATACTCTCACCCTGGTCAGGAACTGGCAGATGGATACTGTCGGCAGACCCGGGAAAAAGGGATCCGCCAATATAATTGCCAGCATAATTGTCGCCCCCTTTGAGGAAGGGGAGTATGAACTTCCCTCAATTCCTGTCAGGAGGACTGTGGAAGGCAATGTAGATACGCTTCTTTTCGAAGGTGTGAAGATGAGTGTCCGCACCATGCCGGTAGATACCGCTACGTTCCAGATTCACGATATCAAGGGGCAGATGAGATATCCTCTTACTTTCAGGGAGGTGGCTCCGTGGCTTGCTTTAGGGTGGCTTGTAACGGTGCTGGCAATTCTCATTGTATGCCTGGTCAGGATGAGAAAGGGAAAGGTTGCCGGAGAAACGGCTGTCATGGAGCCGGCCTATATTGTGGCTCTGCGCTCGCTGGACAAGTTCCGCGGAAACAGGTACTGGGCTCCCGAAAAGCAGAAGATTTTCTATTCCGGCATAACCGATGCCCTCAAGAATTACGTGGACGGACGTTTTGGAATTGACGCTCCGGAAATGACGACTGCGGAACTCTTCCGTGAGCTCAGGAATGCTTCCGATATCAGTCCTGATCTGTATGATGAGCTCAAGGTCCTTTTCGAACGTGCCGACTTTGTCAAGTTTGCGAAGTATACGGCTTCCGATGAAGATAATGCCGGAGCTTTGCCTCTTGCGGTGCGTTTTGTGACAGAGACATATCAGACAGAAGAGCCTGAGGAGGGGCGGAAGGATGTTCTTTGAGTATCCACATCTGCTTTGGCTTCTGGCCTTGCCTGTTCTGCTGGTTTTGCATTATGTCTTCCTTGAACTGAGCGGACGGAGACCGCATTTCCGAGTTTCTTCCGTCAAACCTTGGAAGGAGGGTGGCGTTTCACTTCTCTCCTATCTCCGCCACTTGCCGTTTGTCTTTCGTGTTGTCGCGCTTTCCCTCATCATCGTTGCCATAGCACGTCCACGCTCGTCTACGGAAATAGAGAAGATAGATACCGAGGGAATTGATATCGTGATGGCAATGGATGTGTCCACAAGTATGCTTGCCCGCGATTTCAAGCCGGACAGGATAAGTGCGGCGAAGGACATTGCCATCGAGTTCATTTCCCAGAGGCCTTCCGACCGTATGGGTATCGTGGTGTTTGCGGGGGAAAGTTATACACAGTGCCCTCTGACTACGGACAGAGCCACTTTGATAAACCTGATGAAAGAGGTCCAGACGGACCTTATTGAGGACGGTACCGCCATCGGCAACGGTCTCGCTACTGCCGTGGCGAGGATTATGGATTCCGATGCTCCCAGCCGTGTTGTCATTCTTCTTACTGATGGTGTAAACAACAGCGGGGAGGTCGCTCCTCTGACTGCCGCGGAGATTGCCAGGACCTATGGCATCAGAGTTTACACCATAGGTGTGGGGGCTAACGGGACCGCACCTTATCCCGTAATGACTCCGTGGGGTGTTGAAACCCGTGATGTCCAGGTGGAAATAGATGAGAATCTTTTGAAGGAAATAGCGCAGACTACCGGGGGAAGGTATTTCAGAGCCACTGACAACACAAAACTCGCGGAGATTTATGCGGAGATTAACAAATTGGAGAAGGCGCGCACTACGGTTGACAGTTTTCCGGAGTACAAGGAACTTTTCGGACGCTTCGCCGTTGCCGCTCTTGTCTTTCTCCTGCTTGAACTGCTGACAAGATTATTGATAAGGAGGTTACCGTAATGCTGATATTTGCTGACAGTTATTATCTTTGGCTGCTTCTGCTTGTTCCGCTGATTCCGCTTGTGTATGCCGTGCTGCGGAGGATGCGTCGCAGAAGGATACGCAAAATAGGTGATGAGCGCCTTGTTCTTCAGCTGATGCCTTCCTGGTCGGGAGCCAAGGGGTGGTGGCGTATAGTCCTTTTCTCTCTTGCCTTCGGCTTTTTTGTGCTTGGGCTTGCCAGACCGCAGATAGGGGCCAAACTTTCCCAGAGGAAGACCAAAGGCTCCGAGATTATGATATGCCTTGACGTTTCCAACTCGATGCTGGCCCAGGATTATTCCCCTGACCGTCTTTCGAGAGCGAAACTTGCCATTTCCAGACTTGTTGACAAATTGCAGGATGACAGGATAGGCCTTATTGTCTTTGCGGGAAGTTCCTTTGTGCAGCTTCCCATTACAACGGACTACGTATCTGCCAAGATGTTCCTGAATTCAATAGATACGGAGTCTGTGCCTGTTCAGGGAACGGCTATCGGGAACGCCATTCTTACAGCCGCGAGGGGTTTCAGCACGCAGAGTGAGAAGAGCCGGGCCATAATTGTCATCACTGATGGTGAAAACCATGAGGACGATCCCGTTGATGCAGCCAGGCAGGCTTCCGAACTCGGCATTAAGGTCTATACCATTGGTGTCGGCTCTCTCAGGGGGCAGCCTATTCCGAAAAATGGCGATCTGATGAAAGACCAGGAAGGGAACATAGTGGTGACAAGGCTTGATGAAACCTCCCTTCAGCAGGTGGCTGCTGCCGGGAATGGCGCATATGTTCATGCCGGTAACGAGGAATTCGGCCTCAATCCTATTATAGAAGATCTTCGCAAACTTGAGGATGAAGAGTTCGATTCCGTTGTTTTTGAGGAGTATGATGAGCAGTTTATGTACTGTTTTGCCGTTGCTCTTGCCCTTTTTGTCCTTGAGATGCTCATAGGGGAGAGGCGTGCGAAAAAAAGATTGTTCGACTGATGAAGAAATTATTGTTCATATTGCTTGTGACTCTTATGTCTGTTCCTGTTTTCGCGCAGGTTGACAGGAGGGAGGTCCGTTCCGGAAACAGAAAATTCCGAAAAAATGAATACAAGCAGGCCGAGATAGATTATCGCAGGGCGGTGGTCAAGGATTCCCTTTCCGTAGCCGGAGAATACAATCTGGCATCCTCCCTGTACAGGCAGGAGGATTATGAAGGAGCGGAGAAAGCCCTCTCAACAGTGAAGGAAGTTGCAGACAGCCCTGACTATTTTTATAATTCCGGAGATGTCGCCCTTCAGAAAAAGGACTATGCTTCGGCCGTGGAGGCTTTCAAGCAGTCCCTGTTGAGAAATCCCGGAGACCTTGACGCGAAGGAGAATTATATTTATGCCAAAAAGATGCTGGAAAATCAGCAGAATAATGGTGGCGGGTCCAATCAGAACCAAGACCAGAATCAGGATCAGGACCAGAACCAGAATCAGGATCAGGACCAGAACCAGAATCAGGATCAAGATCAGAATCAGGACCAGGATCAGGACCAGGATCAACAACAGCAGGAACAGGGGATTTCCCGGCAGCAGGCTCAGCAGATGCTGAAAGCCATACAGGCAAAGGAAAAGGAAACACAGGATAAGGTAAACAAGGAAAAGGCCGCTTTGCTTCAATCCAAACAGAAAGAAAAGAATTGGTGATGAGAAATATATTATCAGCTATACTGATTATGGCGGTTTCGCTCACCGCAGCCGCTCAGAATACAATATCTGTCAATGTTCAGAACCTGGTTGCGCTTGATGAACAGTTCAACGTGACTTTCGTTATTGAAGGGGAAAGTTCTCCATCGGATTTCCAGTGGAATGCGGGGGATGATTTCCAGCTTGTATGGGGCCCCCAGAAGGGAACGTCCACATCATTGACAATTGTTAACGGCAACCGTACAAAGACTTCCCAGACCACCTACACATATGTGCTGATGCCCAAGAGTACAGGAACCTTCCAACTTCAGCCGGCGGTTGCAACGGTGAAAGGACGTCAGCTGACATCAAAAAGCGTCAATGTTGAGGTTGTGTCCAACGGTCAGTCCGGACAGAAACAGAACCAGGGAAACTCTTCCGGGAATCAGGAGTCCCGGACGGGTACGGTATCTGCCGATGACCTTTTCCTGAAACTTACATTAAGCCGGACCGGCGTTATGGTCGGCGAGACGATAACGGCCACTTTGAAGTTGTACCAGAGGGTGAACATTGCGGGGTTTGAAGATGCAAAGTTCCCTGCGTTCAACGGATTCTGGAGTCAGGAGGTCCAGGCTCCGTCCAACATTGATTTTCACAGGGAGAACATAGGTGATAAGATCTATAATGCCGCGGTTCTGCGCAGTTGGAATCTTGTCGCTCAGAAAGCAGGAGACATCAGCATCGATCCCGCCGAACTTGTTTGTCTGGTGAATATCCGTGCGCCCCACGCTTCCACGGGGAGCATTTTTGACAGTTTCTTTCAGGATGATTATCAGACAATACGCAAAAGAGTTACCACACCGGCTGTGACTGTTCACGTAAGTGCGCTGCCGGGAGGAGCCCCGGAGTCATTCACCGGTGGAGTAGGCAAATATTCGATGTCTGTTTCACTGACTAAGGGCTCTCTTAAAACTCATGAGGCGGCTTCTTTGAAGCTTACCGTTACGGGAAAGGGAAATACGACTCTGATAGGCGCTCCCAAAATCAGCCTCCCGCCCGATTTTGAGGTATATGATGCCAAGACTACCGATATCAGCGGTGGAAAGGAATTCGAATATCCGTTCATTCCCCGCAGCCACGGAGAGTTTGACCTGAGTCCCGTGGAGTTTACATATTATGACATATCATCCAGGAAATATGTCACTCTGAAGAGTGAGGCATTGCATTTAAGTGTCGATAAATCGGGGGAAATATCCGGAGAATCTCAAAATCAGGGCTCTTTTGTCCCCTCTGTCAACAAAAAGGGCGTCAAAGACCTGGGCTCGGATATCAGGTTCATTTCCACCGGGGTTCCATCGCTGGTTCCCGCGGGAAAATTCTTTGCAGGTTCCGTTTTGTTCTGGGCTCTTGCCGCTCTCTCCGTTTTGCTGTCTCTGATATGTTATTTTGCTTTCCGCAGTGTGGAGCACAGGCGTGCCGATATCGTGGGCAATAAGAACAGGGGGGCTACCAAGATGGCCCGCAAGCGTCTGTCCAAGGCCGGATTGTATTTGAAGGACAACCTGTACACTGCTTTTTACGAAGAATTGCACAGGGCTCTTCTCGGCTTTGTGTCGGACAAGCTCAATATGGATGTTTCCGAAATGAGCAAGGAGAACATCTCCGGGAGATTGTCGGAAAAAGGCGTCCCGTCAGACACTGTCAGTGATTTTGTCGGAATAATAGATTCCTGTGAATATGCGAGATATTCGCCTGATTCCGGCCATGAAGCGATGAATGCCAATTATGAGAAGGCCGTGGCTGTTATTTCCACCATAGACGAAAGCATGAAAAGAAAGACAAAACCATCAGCGGCATCGATTGTTGCGGTTCTGCTTGTCCTTTTCCCTCTTTCCGGTTTTGCGGATGACAGGGCTTCTGCAGACTCTCTGTGGAATGCAGGTGTCAATGCCTATTCCGGTGGTAATTGGGAGGAGGCCCTTCAGAGCTGGAAGGATATCGAGGATATGGGCCTCGAGTCCGTAGAACTGTATTACAATATGGGGAATGCATATTTCAAGACAGGAGAGGTTGCCTCGTCCATACTTTATTATGAGAGAGCCTTGAAAGTGGATCCTTCTTATGAAGATGCTGTATTTAATCTGAAGTTCGCAAGGAATCAGGTTTTGGACAAGATAGAGGAAGTTCCGGAAATATATATCAAAGTGGTGATGCGGAAGTTGAGGCGGGCTGTTACGGCCGATGCCTGGGCGGTGCTGAGCCTTGTCTTCCTTGCACTTTCCCTCTTGATGACACTGCTGTTCCTGCTTGGAAGATCATCACTCACACGCAGGTCCGGGTTTGTGACAGGTGTAGTGTCCCTGATTTTCTTTGTTCTGTGCCTTTCGTTTTCTCTCAGGCAGAAAGAGGAGTACCAAAGGGGTGATTCCGCCATTGTCATGCGTGCAGTGTCTTCTGTAAAGAGTTCTCCCGGAAACGATTCTTCCGTGGATCTTTTCGTTCTGCACGAAGGTACCAGGGTGATGATTCTTGATGAAGTTGGCGAATGGAGCAACATCGTGCTTGCCGACGGCAGGCAGGGTTGGATGAAGAAATCTGATTTTGAAGTTATCTGACGCTGAATATGACAGGCTTGTTGAAGAACTTTTCAGCAGGCATCCTTCCGTACAGTCTTCCGGTTTCTCCGGAGGGGCTTATAAGCCCGGACTGGATGGAATGAGGCATTTTGCGGAAAAACTCGGAAACCCCGAACATAAGTTCCGCTCAATCCATGTTGCCGGAACAAACGGAAAAGGTTCCGTTTCTTCAATGCTTGCGGCAAATCTTGCCGCAAGCGGACTCAAGGTCGGATTATACACTTCTCCTCATCTTGTGGATTTCAGGGAGAGAATCAAACTCATCTCTGAAGGATCTTTCTCTATGATTCCCCGTGGGGACGTTGCAACTTTCCTGAAATCCTTCCCTACGGACGGGCTGTCTTTTTTTGAGATTACCACCGGTATGGCTTTCTGGTGGTTCGCCGCGCAGAAAGTGGACATAGCCGTAATAGAGGCTGGATTGGGAGGGAGGTTGGACAGCACCAATATTCTGATCCCCGAATTGTCCGTGGTCACCAGCATAGGCTTGGACCACTGTGCGCTTCTCGGAAATACCAGGGCGTTGATCGCCCGTGAGAAAGCCGGAATCTTCAAGGCCGGGGTGCCGGCGCTCGTAGCGTCGCGGGATGACGAAACAGAACCGGAATTTGAGGCTGCCGCCGCTTCTGTCCACAGTCCTCTGTTCTTTTCAGAAGACATGCATATACCCGTTGACGTTACCGGAATGACAGGGTCGTTTGACCTTAACGGACCCTGTCAGGAGATGAACCTGACTACGGTCCTGTGCGCCCTGTCTCTTCTTGGGATCAGCCCTGACTTTGAAGTTCTGTCTCATACGGCGGCTGTCACCGGGTTTCATGGCAGATGGGAACATCTGTGCTCCAGCCCTGAAGTGATTTGTGACATAGGACATAATCCTCCAGCCCTGAAAGTCAATTTCCGGAATCTCGCGGAACTTGGACGTCCGTTGATTATCGTATATGGTGTCATGGCCGACAAGGACCTGGATGGAATTGCTCCATTTTTCCCGGCTGGCGCGTGCTGTGTGCTTACGGCTCCACATACAGACCGGGCCCTTCCGGAGGAGTTTCTGTACTCACGGATGTCAGCTCTGCGGAATGATCTTGTCCTTTACAGGTCTTCATCTGTGTCTGATGCGGTTGACAAAGCCTTGGAGATAGCCTCGGAAAAGGAAAATCCGCTAGTATACATAGGTGGAAGCACGTTCGTGGTGTCGGAAGCAGTGGTCAAATTCAAAACAAAACAATAAAATGAGAAAGAAATTGCTTGTCAGAAGAGTTTCAGCGTCATTGACAGATGCTGCCGGGATTCCTGATCTTTTCAAATCCGAGGGAGTCAGATATAATCCCGTCGATGAATTGAACTGGAAAGAGGAATACCCTTACAGACCGGATGTCAGGTTTGCAGCCGCTTTCTGTGACCATGCCATCTATCTGCATTTCAAGGTTACTGAAGAAACCGTACGTGCAGTGACTCATGATGATCTGGGTCCTGTATGGAAAGATTCATGTGTCGAGTTCTTCTCCTGCCCGGAGGGTGACGGAATATATTATAATGTAGAGTGCAATTGCGCTTCAGCTGTACTGATGGCTGCGGGGCCTGACAGGAACAACAGGGAGTTTGCCCCCGAGTCCGTGCTTAAGAGCATAAAGAGATTCGGCTCCCGCTCCGGACATTCATGGGAAATGGCTCTCATCATTCCCTTTTCGGCTTTTTTCAAACATAGTGTCACATCCTTGTCCGGGAAGGAAATCAGCGCTAATTTCTACAAATGCGGAGATGATCTTCCGACCCCTCATTTCGTTAGCTGGAACCCCGTTCTCACCGAAAAACCGGATTATCACAGACCTGAATTCTTCGGTACCCTTTTATTTGAAAAATAATTATATTTGTCAATGATATGGGGTCATTGGCACTATATTCCCGTTATGTGATAAACGGTGTCCAGCAGGAACTTACTCCTGCCGGTATTCTTGATGCCGTATGTGATGCCCGCCGGGATCACATCGAAACCGCCGGTGTGGTTGTGGATGAACTTGTAGACCCGGCCATAGGCCTGCATACCTTCGATGCGGGCAGAATACGTGAATATCTCGAAAAAGTTGAGGGCGTGGAGAACCCGTGCGTACCTCCGGCCTTTTCAGAGACATATTCAAGGTTGCGTGTTGCAACGGCTCTGGTTGATACCCTGTGGAAAGCGGGACATTTCACACTTGAGGACCTTCGTCCGGAAGCGGTGTGGTCATGGGATTTCGCACCGGTGGGGGCCACCGCCTCTTTTTATCAGTCGGTAAGGTCCGTTGCCGAGTATGTCGATTCGCTTGATCTCCGCTTGTCTTCCTACTCCCTGTCCGATGGGGATGACTGCAGGTTTTCCGTTGAATTGCAACAGCTCCCGGAGGGCAGGATATGTCCTGCAAAGGCAGATCCGGATCCGCAGAGCTGGCTGGTGTACGTTCCCTTCGATCCCTGTGATTTCAGGCTTGGAGGTTCCGCCCTTGCACGCGAACTCGGAATCGGAGGGGGTGTCGCTCCACAGATCGGGGATGCGGACTATTTCATTGACTGTTTCGAGGTTTTGCGCGAACTTGTTGAAGATGGTGTCGTAATAGCCGGAGCGACGGTTGGAGACGGCGGTCTTCTGTGTGCCCTCAAGAAGATGTGCGCCGATACGGGAATTTCCGTGGATGTTTCCGATATCATGAAGTCCTATGATGAGGACAATGTTGTCAGAGTGCTTTTCTCCGAGGTGCCTGGAGCTCTGATTCAGATAAAGGATCTGGATTTTGATTATCTCGATGCCCAGCTTCTGTTGCAGGACGTTGCCTTTTTCCCTCTTGGTCATCCCGATTCCTCAGTGCATGACGTGCTTGTCAGGGCCGGAGAGAAATCCGGGATTCAGAAAATACTTGAATCATTGATGCAAAACGCCGAAGGCGAAGATTAGAATATGAGCAAACCAAAGATCTTCGTGCTGGACACGAATGTGATTCTGCACGACCACAAGGCGATACGCCATTTTCAGGATAATAATCTCGTGATTCCTGTAGCCGTAATAGAAGAAGCCGACAAATTCAAGAAGGGTAACGATGCGCTGGCCTTCAACGCCAGGGGCTTCATGCGCGACTTGGACAAGATAAGCGGGGCTGATACTTTTCCCCCCGAGGGGCTTCCGATAGGGAAGGGTCTCGGGCATATAAGAATAGAGCCCAACCATCCGTTCCCGGATGATTTTAAGGAATTGTTTGTGGATGACATCCCTGACCACCGTATTCTGGCGACTGCCATGTGGGTGCGGGATAACAATCCGGGTGTGTTTGTCGCGCTCGTATCGAAGGATGTGAATCTCCGTCTCAAGGCCAAGGCTGCCGGCATGGCAGTTCAGGATTACCTGACAGACCGCGTGGAGGAACGCAGATTCGAGAATTCCCAGAAGGAAGTTCAGACATATGTTCTTGGCGGTGATGTCATGCAGGAACTCACATATGGCCCCGAGACCTCTGTGGAATGGAAAAAGGTTGTTTCGGAAAAACCGGAGCCCAACCAGCTCTATAAACTCAAATGGTCAGGCAGCGATGAGTCCGTATGCGCGCGCTATGATTCGTGGCGGGACAGGATCGTTCTAGTCAAGGCCAGGGAGGCCTATGGAATCAAAGCCCGCAATGATGAGCAGAAGATGGCTTTCGATGCTCTTATGAACCGTAAGGTTGAGCTGGTGTCCCTTACCGGAGGAGCCGGAACGGGAAAGACTCTGCTTGCCCTTGCCGCGGCCCTGGAGCAGGAACGTGACTATGAGCAGATTATAATCTCCCGTCCTACTGTCATCCTCGGCAATCAGGATATCGGATTCCTTCCCGGAGACCAGAAGACAAAGATGAGTCCTTTCCTCCAGCCCCTGATGGACAATCTCAATGTCATAAAGGAGCAGTTCAAACCCACTTCCAGGGAGGCTCAGAGGATAGATTCGATGCTGACGCAGGAGAAACTTGTCATAGAACCTCTGGCTTATATCAGGGGAAGAAGCCTCGGTAAATGCTTTTTTATCATAGATGAGGCGCAGAACCTTACGCCGCATGAAATCAAGACCATTATCACGAGGGCGGGGGAAGGAACAAAAATGGTGTTTACGGGTGACGTGTTCCAGATAGACCAGCCATATTTGGATTCAACATCCAACGGCTTGAGCTATATCGGCGAAAAATTGGACGGACAGAGCATATTCGAACATATTTTCCTCCGCAAGGGTGAACGCAGCGCTCTTTCAGAACTTGCATCCAAGTTGCTGTAAAATCAAAAAATTATCATATCTTTGCAGGTTGAAATTTACAAAGGAAAAATATATGTTTGAAACAAAGAAAAGAGTCTATCGTTTCGGTGGAAAAACTGCCGAGGGAGATGGAACAATGAGAGAACTCCTTGGTGGAAAAGGAGCAAACCTTGCTGAGATGAGCAGGCTCGGTATGCCTGTTCCCGCAGGATTCACCATCACTACGGAATGCTGTGCAGAGTATTATGAACTCGGTGGTGGTTACACGGCAGAACTCAAGAATGACGTTGCTGAGGCTCTTGCCGCTACAGAGAAACTTATGGGTAAGAAATTCGGAGACAAGAAGGATCCCCTTCTTGTAAGCTGCCGTTCAGGCGCCCGCAGTTCAATGCCCGGTATGATGGATACCATCCTCAATATCGGTCTCTGCTCCGAAACTCTCCCCGGTATGATAGAGAAAACCGGAAATCCCCGTTTTGTATATGATGCATACCGCCGTCTCATCATGATGTATTCAGACGTCGTAATGGAGAAGGCCGAGGGTATCGAGCCCGCCGACGGACAGGGAATCCGTCAGCAGCTTGACAGAATGATGGCTGAGCTCAAGGATGCGAAAGGATATAAATCAGATACTGAAATTACGGCTGATGAACTCAAGGACCTTTGCGACAAGTTCAAGGTGAAGATCAAGGAAGTCCTCGGTGTTGAATTCCCCGATACCGCTGAATCCCAGCTCTGGGGTTCAATCGGAGGCGTTTTCAAGAGCTGGAACGGAAAGCGAGCAATCGCATACCGCCGTATCGAGAAGATTCCCGATGACTGGGGCACGGCTGTGAACGTTCAGTCAATGGTGTTCGGCAATATGGGCGAAACTTCGGCAACTGGTGTAGCTTTCTCCCGTAACCCTGCATCCGGAGACAACAAGTTCTACGGAGAATGGCTCATCAATGCACAGGGAGAGGACGTTGTTGCCGGTATCCGTACCCCCAACCCTCTCAACGAGGCCACCAAGACAGAGCATAATGCTCATCTCGATTCCCTTGAGAAGGCTATGCCTGAGGTTTACAAGGAGCTTGATGAAATCCGCACACGCCTTGAGAACCACTTCCATGACATGCAGGACATTGAGTTCACAATTCAGGACAAGCATCTCTACATGCTTCAGTGCCGCATAGGAAAGCGTACCGGTATTGCCGCCCTTCAGATGGCAATGGATATGCTTGAGGAAGGTATGATCGATGAGAAGACTGCTGTGATGCGTGTATCTCCCAGTCAGCTTGACGAGATTCTCCATCCTATCCTCGATCCCGCTTCAGAGAAGAAGGCAAGCATTATCGCCAAGGGTCTTCCCGCATCTCCCGGTGGAGCTGTCGGCCAGCTCGTGTTCACTTCAGAGGCCGCCATGCAGGCCGCTGCAGCCGGAAAGAAGGCAATCCTTGTCCGTGAGGAGACTTCTCCTGAAGATATTGAGGGAATGCGTGCATCTGCAGGTATCCTCACCACTCGTGGAGGTATGACTTCCCACGCCGCTCTTGTAGCCCGTGGATGGGGCAAGTGCTGCATCGTAGGTTGCGAGGCCATGAAGATCAACCTTGAGGCCAAGACCGTTTCCTTCGGTGGAAACAGCGTTTACAAGGAAGGTGACTGGTTCTCACTCAATGGTTCGAAGGGATATGTCTATGCCGACAAGATCGACACGATGGATGCAAGTGAGAATCCTCTCTTCATCAAGTTCATGAACATTGTCGACAAATACCGCCGTCTCGGAATCCGTACGAATGCCGATACACCTGAGGACGCACAGCGCGCACTTTCATTCGGAGCAGAAGGAATCGGACTCTTCCGCGTAGAGCATATGTTCTATGGAAAGAACAGTGAGACTCCTCTTGCAAAGCTCCGCAAGATGATCATGAGCAATACGGATGAAGAGCGTAAGTCCGCTCTCGAAGAGCTCGAGCCTTTCATCAAGGCATCAGTAAAGAGCACTCTCCGCATAATGGACGGGAAGCCGGTTGTATTCCGCCTTCTTGATCCTCCTCTCCATGAATTCGTTCCCAAGGGGGAGGCTAAGGAGAAGGAACTTGCCGATGAGCTTGGAATCACCGTTCAGGAAATCGAGAAGAGAGGCGAGAGCCTTAAGGAGGTCAACCCTATGATGGGTCTCCGTGGAGTACGTCTTCATGTGGCATATCCTCTTATCGCCGACACTCAGTACAGGGCAATTTTCTCAGCTACAGCTGAACTTCTTGCAGAAGGAGCCCATCCGTATCCGGAAATCATGATTCCTGTGACTGTTTCTGCCCGTGAGCTTGAATTCCAGAAAGCCCGTTGCGAAAAAGTACGTCTCGAGGTTGAGATGCAGGCTCATCAGCAGATAGACTATAAGTTCGGTACAATGATCGAAATCCCCCGTGCCGCTCTTACTTCTGACCGTATGGCGCGTACTGCAGAGTTCTTCTCATTCGGTACCAACGACCTTACTCAGATGACCTTCGGATTCTCACGCGATGACGTTGGAACATTCATGGGAGATTATCTTGGAAACAAGATTCTTGATGCAGATCCGTTCCAGACCATCGATACGAAGGCTGTGGGCAAACTTGTCGCTTACGGTATCGAAGGTGGCCGCAGCAAGCGTCCTGATCTCAAGTGCGGTGTCTGCGGTGAGCATGGTGGAGATCCCGACTCAGTTCACTTCTTCAACAAGATCGGTGTCGACTACGTCAGCTGCTCTCCTTTCCGCGTTCCTATCGCACGCCTTGCCGCTGCACAGGCTGCAATAGAGCAGAACAATTAATCAGAAAACAAATAACAGAAAAGGCCGGTTCCTCAAGAAACCGGCCTTTTTTATGTGCCAGATGCGAAACACCGGCAATTCCGTTAATACTTGTTCAGCGGAACTCCGTGGGTCATCTGGTTAACCTTCTTCCTTACACTCTCAAGGACAGCGTTATGTTCTGCCAGGCTTTCTTTCTGTGCATCTGAAAGAATCTCTCCTTTCTTGACAGAAAGTGCATCCATATGTTCGGAGCAGGATGTGAGAACGGTGTCGATGAGTTTCACTATTTCTACCATATCCTTCTCGACGAATCCTCTGGATGTTATTGCGGGAGTTCCTATTCTTACGCCGGAAGTCTGGAAAGGACTGCGGGTATCGAACGGCACCATGTTTTTATTCAGGGTAATGCATGCTTTTTCAAGTTCCTTTTCTGCAATCCGTCCCGTAACTTCCTCAAACTTGCCTCTCAGGTCAATCAGCATGAGGTGATTGTCAGTACCTCCGCTTACAATCTTGTATCCTTTGCCGATGAATTCTTCGCACATTTTCTTTGCGTTTGCAAGAACCTGCTGCTGGTATTCCTTGTATTCCTCCTGCATCGCTTCATAGAAGCAGACAGCCTTGGCTGCAATGACGTGCTCGAGAGGGCCTCCCTGCACTCCGGGGAAAACGGTACTGTCAAGAACCTGACTCATTTTCTTGATTTCTCCCTTGGGGGTGGTTCTTCCCTGAGGGTCGTCAAAGTCCTTTCCTATCAGAATGATTCCTCCACGTGGGCCGCGGAGCGTCTTATGTGTTGTGGATGTGACAATGTGAGCGTACTTGACAGGATTCTTGAGCAGTCCGGCTGCAATGATTCCTGCAGTGTGCGCCATGTCAATCCATAAAATCGCCCCGACTTTGTCTGCAATGGCACGCATGCGCTCATAATCCCATTCACGGGAATACGCTGAGGCTCCTCCTATGATAAGTTTCGGCTTGTTCTCTATGGCAAGTTCTTCCATCCTGTCGTAATCTATGAAGCCTGTCCGGGGATTCAGTCCGTAAGGAACGGCATGATAAAGAATGCCGGAGGCATTTACCGGGGAACCGTGGGTAAGATGGCCTCCCTGAGAAAGGTCCAGACCCATGAATGTATCTCCCGGCTTCAGGCATGCCATAATGACCGCCATGTTTGCCTGGGCTCCTGAGTGTGGCTGAACATTTGCCCATTCGGCATCATATATCTGTTTGATGCGGTCAATCGCCAGCTGCTCTATTTTATCCACGACCTCACATCCTCCGTAATAGCGTTTGCCGGGATATCCTTCTGCATATTTGTTCGTACAGATTGATCCCATAGCCTCCATAACGGCATCCGTGACATAATTTTCCGATGCGATAAGTTCGAGCCCTGATTTCTGACGCTCTTCCTCTTCCTTGATAAGATTGAAAATCTGAATGTCCTGTTTCATTGCCTTGAAAGTTTCGATAAAACAAATATAATACTTTTTTCACTACCTTTGCCAGAAATGAAAGATAGAAAACTTCTGAATATAGAGCTGGGCAGAATAGCCGCTGAACAATATAAGGACCTTCCCGACTCGGGAATAGTCCTGATACTTGACAATATACGAAGTTCCCACAATATAGGAAGCGCTTTCAGAACTTCCGATGCTTTCAAGGTGGACAGGATTTTCCTTTGCGGAATATGTGCCACCCCTCCGTCTGCCGAGATACATAAGTCGGCCTTGGGAGCTGAAGACAGTGTTCCGTGGGAGTATGTGAGTGACACTCCGGGTCTGATTGGAAGACTTAAAGCTTCCGGATATATTGTCGTCAGCGTTGAACAGACAGAAAATGCCGTACAACTTCAAGAGTTCCGCCCTTCTCCCGGCACAAGGTACGCCCTGGTGTTCGGCAATGAGGTTGACGGTGTTCAGCAGAGTGTTGTCGATGAGTCTGATTTTGCCTTGGAGATACCGCAATTCGGTACCAAACATTCACTGAATGTCTCTGTCAGCATAGGGGTCGTACTGTGGCATCTAGTAAGTGTGAAGACTGCCTGCGGACGGTAAAAGGTTGACGCCCCACCAGCACATCTGGAGGAACAGGAATGAAACGATCAGGATGGCTATGGCCCATCCTTTTTTTATCCTGTGGCTTATGTGAAAGAATGTGAGGTATGATGTCCAGGTAATCAGGGCCCAGGTTTCTTTGGGATCCCAAGTCCACCAGTCGCCCCATGACTGTTTGGCCCAAAGGGCTCCCATGCACATTCCCATGCTTAAAAATCCCCATCCGATTCTGGACAGAGTGTTGCATAAGTTCATCTGCCTGTTTGTGATGGGGTGGCTTCCGGAGCGGAAGGAAAGGATCACGGCATATACGGTGAGAGCTGTCAAAATGGCATAACCGAACATATACACAACTATGTGCGGAATGAACCATCCGCTTCTCAATGCCGGCCTCAGGTCCGTGGCACCCAGACCGACACGTTTCATTGTAAGGTAAAGAAAGATGAAGAATAATGCGGCGCTTGCAATCCAGAGCCACTTCCTGCCGCCTCCGGGGACGCTGACTACTATTAGAAGAAGCGAGCCTGCTATCATCATCCACAGCCCGATTGCAATGACGGGGAACAGTGGATCCCTGACACATTGCAGAACGGAATAACTGCTGTTCTCTCCGGCCTGAGTGTCATATCCCATCTGATAAATACGCCACCCGCCAAGTCTGGCGGGGGCGTTTACAGATGTGACGATTGTGGTATCTTCTCCGCTCAGACTCCTTGCATTAAGCCTTGAGGTGTAATTCCTGTCGGCGCCGGAGTCGTATTTGTCTATGGAGAATTCCTCGAGTGTCAATGCATAAGGGAATCCGCGCATCATGGCCGGTCCTTCATATCCGGTCTCCATTGCATACTTCTGTTTGCAGAAGATACTGTAAAGACCACCGAAGACAATCAGCACAAGTGCAATATGCAGAACATCCCTTACGCTTTTGCCCATTGTTCGCGAAGGAGAGCAACGGCTGCGGGAACCGTTTGTGCGCGGTCTCCGTCAGAACCGCACTCGAAGCTGACATACTTGTCGTATCCCATTTCCTTGAGTGCGCGGAATCCGTCAACGTAGTTATCCTTATCTCCATCCTCACCCGGCATCCTTCTCTGACCGCGGCTGGCCATATGCACGTGCTGGAGATATTCTTTTCCTGCTGCCATGAATGCGGCGTAATCTGAAGTCTCTTCCTGCATGTGCCAGAAGTCTCCCATGCATTTCACCCCGGCGCAGTTGCAATCACGGCAGATTGCCGCTGCATCTGAAACGAGCCTCAAATAGAACGCTTCATTTCTGTTAAGCGGTTCAAGGATAACGGTGGTGTTATGCTGAAGAGCGAATTCTCCGAGCTTTGCAAGTTCCTCTACCAGATAGTCCCTCGTTGCCTGATTATGAGCTTTGCAGGGCTCCTGATGATTGAAGGCGGGAACCATGATGACACCGGTGGATCCGAACTGACCTGCGGCGGCGAGCAATTCCCTGTATGTTGAATCGAATTCTGCCTTGACAGCAGGGTCCTCTGCAAGGATGAAACCGTCAAATCCGGCGCAGATTGCGCTTACCTTGATGTTCCTTCCCCTGAGAGCGGCCTCGATTTTTGATGCGTTCTCCAGAAGCTCGCGACCTCCGGGTTCGAATCCTTCAATTCCGAGTGATTCCATCACGTCGAATTTCTCCGCGTACTCTTCCTTTCCCGTTGTTCCGCTCTGGAAAGACAGTTTCAGGGGAGTGTCATTCTTCTCCTTCGGAGCGGGGGTGGAACAGGATGTTGTAAGAATTGTCGGGACAGACAGTAAAGCTGTCCCGGCAACTGATGCTTTTATGAAATCTCTTCTTTTCATACTGCTACTCTTCTGAAGTTCCAGGTACCGGAATTACATATTTGCTCATGTCCATCTTGCCGAGTTCCAGGTTCTCCGGAACGAGGTCGAGGGGAGATGCCGCCATTTCGTCCCAGGTCACAGTCTGCCCTGAATAAGCGGATTCGCGTGCCATGACAGCTGCAAGTGATGAATTGCCTGTTTCTTCGGCTTCAACGTGGGCCTCTCCCTTGCGGATATGGTTGACCCAATCCACATGCTCAAGGACATAGGGATTGTGCTGTGCAAAAGCGGGGTTCTCCTCGTATTTCCAGATAACGTTGCCCTGAAGGTCCTTTATTTCATGATCTTCGCTGTTCCAGGAACCCTTTGTTCCCTGAATGAACTCAGATACGTTGCTGCTGCATCCGTCTATCTGACGGCACATGCTATGGAGGTGGATGCCGTTCTCGAATTCAAAATCGGTGCTGAACATGTCATACTGATTTCCTGTACGACGACGGTGCCTTCCTCCGAAGGATGTGGCCTTGATGGGCTTAAGTCCTGACATCCAAAGGAATACGTCGATATTGTGGACGTGCTGCTCTACGATATGGTCTCCTGAAAGCCATTCCCAGTTTACCCAGTCGCGGATCATCCATTCCATATCGCTCCAGCCGGCCTCTCTTTCCCTGTACCACAGCATTCCCTGATTCCAGTAAACGTTTCCGCCTGTGATTTCTCCTATGTAGCCCTTCTGAATGAGATCGAATGCTTCTACATAGGGTCTCTGGTGATGGCGCTGCGTGCCGGTGACAACGCAGAGTCCTTTCGCTTCTGCCTGCTTTGCCGTAGCAATGATGGTGCGGTAGCCCTTTGCATCCACGGCGATAGGCTTCTCAAGGAAAGAATGGACACCTTTCTCTGTGGCATATCTGAAATGCTCCGGACGGAATGCGGGGGGAGTGGCGATAATTACGATGTCAACACCGGAATCAATTACTTTCCTGTAGGCATCAAACCCTACAAAAACGTTCTCTTCGGGAACTGTCTGGTTGTGTTTTTCCTTGATGCCGGCTTTCATGTCATCAACTCTGTCCTGGAAGACATCACCTATTGCCTGAACTGTAATTCCGTCGGCTGCTTCGAACAGATTGTCCACAGCACCTGTCGCTCTGCCGCCACAACCAATAACACCAAGTTTGAGTCTTCTTCCGTCAATGGCTTTGTCGGGAAGTTCGGGAATGTAATAGCTGCCTTCAGGTCTGAGGGGAGTGAGTTTCTTGCCGTTGGAGCAAGAAGTAAGCACTGAAGGAACAATAACACCGGCTGCTCCGAGAGCTGCGGTGTATGACAGGAATTGTCTTCTGTTGATGTCTTTCTTTTCCATAATATTATAATGTGTTATTTGTAGATTTCGGGAGTTTCACATACCACTCTGAACCCTATTCCCTTTATGTCGGAATACCACCATATGCTCTTCGGGTTCTGAGGGTCCGTCTTCAACCATTGGTCGTGCATGGTATGTGCCCTGGCTGCACATCTGATTCCTGATGCGTCATCGGAGTAGGCTCCTCCACGTACGACATGTTCAGTTCCGGATACGGGTCCCTTGGGATTGGTTTCTTCGAATTCAGTATAATAATCGGGAGCGTACCAGTCGGAGCAATATTCCATGACATTTCCAAGCATATTCTTCAAACCGAAGGCATTTGCCTGGACTCTGGAAGGTTCCTGCGACCTTTTCCGGCTGTTGCCTGAATATACGGCATATCTGTTTATGCATGTGGTGTCGGCTCCGAAAATCCTGCTCTTCAGACTCTTCTCCGAATATTTCTTTGGAGAGCCCTCGAAGAAGTAGGGTGTATCCGAGCCTGCTCTTGCCGCATATTCCCACTCGGCTTCCGTCGGGAGCCTGTATGTCTTTCCTGTTTTAAGTGACAGCCATTGACAGAATGTCTGTGCTGCATAGTGGGTCATTGTGATTGCCGGTCTGTCCCCCATTCCCCAGCCTTGGTCGGGGTTCCCGAAAGGAGGAGTCGGCCCTGAGACGGCATCGACATCAGGCCTTGTGTTGTTGGCATATATCACCTCCGGAGGAGTTCTGCCTTCAGACATGGTCTCCGAATAGAATGTCCAGAACTGGTCCCAGGTTATTTCCGTTTCGCTCATGAAGAACGGGGAAATGTTGACTTTGTGCTGAGGCCCTTCATCCTCCCCTCTGAATGCTTCATTCTCCGGTGATCCCATTGTGAATGAACCGCCGGGAACGGCTATCATTCTGATTGAGGAAGATGTGCCGGGAACGGTTTCGAGGAAGTTCGCAAAGACGTCCACTTTGGCCGCCTGTGTGAACAGTACGGAGGAACCCTTTTCCTTGACCGGAACACCGACCATTTTTGAATGTGAATATCCGGGATTGAAATGCCCGGCATCCATATGGCAGCTTATGCAGTGGATGTCGAGCTTCTCCGCGTACTCATCATAGTACAGATGCGCGGCAATTCCGTCATCAGAGATACCTTGAGGGTAAAGATTGGCGTGGCATTTGACACAGGACTCGTTGAATACGATATTGACCGCATATTCCATATCCTTCTTCGCTTCCCAGTCAATGTTTTCCTTCTTCTTGAATATGAAGCTCCACAAATCCTTTACTCCGAGTCTGGTTTTATGGAATACATAGGAGGCGGTGTTTTCCTGCGGCGGGAGATGGCATTCGGCACAGTCTGTCATTACGCCGCTGTTGTTCAGGCAATGGTTGCCTTGTTTCCAGGAGGCATCCGCATCGGAGTGCCAGTGGCATGAAAGACAGGTGTTATTAGAGGAAGTCTTTACTATTGCTGTACTTACGGCCGCCATAATTGCAAGTCCGCCGCACAATCCTCCTAATATTGAGAAGATTATTTTTTTTCTGGTGGTCATTATTCAGTGCTATTCCCACAAAATTAGGAAAAAATAAGAAAAAACAAAACAGACCGTTACGGAATATTTTTGCGTAACGGTCTGTCTCAATTAGTGAGAGATGTCTTACATCATGCCTCCTGCGGGCATTGCGGGAGCTGCGGGAGCGGGTTCGGGAATATCTACGATACCGCACTCTGTGGTAAGGAACATTCCGGCAACGGAAGCCGCGTTTTCAAGTGCAACGCGTGCGACCTTGGTCGGATCGATAACCCCGGCTTCGAACATGTTCACATATTCGTCCGTACGGGCATTGTATCCGAAATCCGCCTTTCCTTCCTTGATTTTCTGAATGATGACGGCTCCGTCTACACCTGCGTTAACGGCAATCTGGCGAAGGGGCTCCTCAATGGCTTTTGCTACGATATGGATGCCTGTGGTCTCGTCTTCATTGTCTCCCTTGAGTTTTGCAAGAGCCTCCGCGGCGCGGATGTATGAAACTCCGCCTCCGGGAAGATAACCTTCCTCCACTGCTGCGCGGGTGGCGTTGAGCGCATCCTCCACGCGGTCTTTCTTCTCTTTCATCTCAACTTCGGTTGTTGCTCCGACGTAAAGTACGGCAACTCCTCCGGCGAGTTTTCCAAGCCGCTCCTGAAGCTTCTCCTTGTCGTAATCAGATGTGCTTGTCTCAATCTGCTTGCGGATAAGGTCGGCGCGGTTCTTTATTTCCTTCGCATCACCGGCACCTCCGACTATTGTGGTGTTTTCCTTGGTGATGGTGACTTTTTCAGCTTTTCCGAGCATGTCGGGGGTCGCGTTCTCCAGAGTGAAGCCGCGCTCTTCGGAAATTACCTGCCCTCCTGTAAGGATGGCAATGTCCTGAAGCATTTCTTTGCGGCGGTCACCGAAGCCGGGAGCTTTCACCGCAGCTATCTTGAGAGTTCCGCGGAGCTTGTTCACAACCAGGGTGGTGAGCGCTTCTCCGTCAACATCCTCTGCAATGATAAGGAGTTCCTTCCCTTCACGGGCGACGGGCTCGAGGATGGGAAGAAGGTCTTTCATTGCGGATATCTTCTTGTCCGTAATGAGAATCGCCGGGTTGCTGAGTTCGGCTTCCATCTTGTCTCCGTTGGTCATGAAATATGGAGATATGTATCCGCGGTCGAACTGCATTCCTTCCACGACCTTGACCTCGGTGTCTGTACCTTTGGCCTCTTCAACTGTAATGACTCCGTCCTTGCCGACCTTGGCCATGGCATCGGCTATGAGTTTCCCGATATAGCTGTCGTTATTGGCTGAAACCGTTCCGACCTGCTCGACCTTCGAGTAGTCGTCGCCTACTTTCTGGCTCTGCTTCTTGAGATTGTTCACAACAGCTGTGACGGCTTTGTCTATTCCCCTCTTGAGGTCCATGGGATTTGCACCGGCAGTTACGTTCTTGATACCTACGTTAATGATTGCCTGTGCAAGTACGGTTGCCGTGGTTGTTCCGTCTCCGGCCTGTTCATTGGTTTTGGAGGCCACTTCCTTCACCATCTGGGCGCCCATGTTCTCGAATCTGTCTTCGAGTTCGATTTCCTTGGCAACGGTCACACCGTCCTTGGTTACTTGGGGAGCTCCGAATTTCTTGTCAATTACAACGTTGCGTCCTTTGGGACCGAGAGTTACCTTGACTGCGTTTGCGAGAGAGTCCGCACCCTGCTTCATCTTTGAACGGACATCTGCATCGAATTTGATTTCCTTTGCCATAATCGTTATAGTATTGCTAAAATGTCAGACTGTTTTACGATAAGATACTTTTTGTCATCAACGGTGATTTCCGTTCCGGCATATTTCCCGTAAAGGACCACATCCCCTTCCTTTACTTCCATAGGCTCATCTTTCTTTCCCGTGCCGGTCGCGAGGACTTTGCCCTGCTGCGGTTTTTCTTTTGCGGTGTCAGGGATGTAGATGCCTGACGCTGTCTTTGTTTCGGCCTCCTTGGGCTCGATAAGAACTCTGTCTGCTAATGGTTTGATCATAATGCTATTGAATTTTATTGTTTTTCTGTGGTGCCGCGTACCGGAATTTCCTGTATGCCGCAGCGGTTAGGATATAAACAATGTCCGTGCCACTGACAATTTGGCACATCAAGTTCAACACATATTATATAGGGGTGAATGGGGCCTGTGGGGGCGTTTTTTGTGCCCGAAAAATAGTTTTTCATGTAAATACCTGCTATGTAATCCTTTAAATGCCGATCGTCTGAAAAAGCCAAAAAAAACTTCAAAAAAAGTTAAAATAAATTTGCAGATATGAAAAAAGGTTGTACCTTTGCAATCCCGTTCGACGAACGAGGCACGACAACTGAAAAAGTTGGTCTGGAAACAAAGGAAAGTTCATTGAAAAGACTGAAATTTTAAGTACAAGCAAGTACCGAAATACAATAATCGAGAGCGTTGATTTCTTTGGAAATTAAAAGCGTCAGGCATCAAGCTGGAAGTATAAAGAATATACAAAGAAGAGTTTGATCCTGGC
>JAKSKH010000012.1 GCA_024401855.1 Bacteroidales bacterium
TGTCGACCTTCGCGTTACGAATGCGATGCTCTACCGACTGAGCTAAAGTGGCAATCGGAGTGCAAATATATTATTTTTTCTGCAATTTATAAACAATATTCACAAGTGTGCTTCCCAATATTCCGGCGAATATTGATCCCATAAGGACTGCAATCTTGCCGGCATCGCGCATTGACGTTAATATTTCATGGTCGAGGACATTCCCGAAAGAAAGAGTATCAACAAATATTGACATGGTGAAGCCTATTCCTCCAAGGCATGCCACAGCAAAGAACATAGGCCAGTTTGCCTTGTCCGGCATGGCACCTATCTTCAACTTGACCGCTATCCAGCTGAAGAGTGTAATTCCAACCGGTTTTCCGAGCAAAAGGCCAAGGAAGATGCCCAGACCGACCATTCCAAACTCGGGATGGCCTGCGATCGTATCTGTAAATATGTTGAAATACTCAACACCCGGAATAGTGACTCCCGCATTGGCAAGGGCGAAAACGGGCATTATGAAAAAGTTCACCCAGGGACTTAAAGCATGTTCGACTCTGTAGGTCATATCCATGGAACCGCTTTCAATATGCTGCAATTGACGGAGATAGTACTTCTGCGGTCCGTTTGGGAATGACTCACCGTTATTCAGCGAATTGAGCGCGTCCAGTTCAGCAGTGAATTTCTTACGTTTCCTATAATACTGTGCCTTGTTGTATTTAGCTTCTGCCGGGATTAGGAAAGCCATCACCACACCGGACATTGTTGCGTGGATTCCGGAATAGTAGAATAAACCCCATACCAACACTGCCATGAATAAATAGGGCGCCATTCTCTTTTCGCCTGTCTTCCTGAGTACAACGGTCAGTATTATTACTGCAAACGCGATGACCAGAAGAATGAAGTTGATTTTACCACCATAGAACAATGCAACCACAAGTATTGCAATGAGGTCATCTGCAATGGCAAGAGCTGTAAGGAACACTTTCAGGGAAACAGGAACTTTTTCTCCTAATACGGAAAGAATACATACTGCAAAAGCAATATCGGTTGCAGTTGGTATCCCCCATCCTCCTGCCGCTTCCGTACCGTGATTGATTATACTGTAAATCAATGCGGGAGCTATTACTCCTCCGAATGCGGCGATCACCGGCATCAATGCTTTCTTTGGGGATGAAAGTTCTCCGAAGGCAATCTCCCTCCTGATTTCCAGCCCCACAGTGAAGAAGAAAATCACCATCAATATGTCGTTGATGAATTTTTCAACGGTCATATCTTTCGGGAACAGAAGGTTGACAGATCCGTCCTCGCTGAAAAGATGAATCTGCATATTGGTCTCCAATATGCTGTGATATAGTTCCGACGTAATCGGAAGATTAGCCAGAAGCATTGCTATTATTACACAGGCGAGCAGAAGTACCCCCTGAAACCATGGCTGTTTGGACAGTCTGCCACTTCTTTTACTGAAATTCATAACCCCTTTGTTCCAAGTGTAAATCGGAATCAGTTTCATGATTTAAAAAATTACTTCTATATTTTGGTATAATTTGCTATCCAACAATGTTTTAATCTCTATCCTCCCATTTTGTGGAAGACATTCTCTATGGGAAAGTTCCACAGCGATGATATCCGCAGTCCTCACAAGGCACCTCGATGTCGCCTGTTCCACAAGGACAGCAATTTCATCAGTACTTAAACCTTTCACCCCTAAATGGATATCAGTGCCTGCTATCAGTTCGAATTCTCTGGACGGTCCTGCGATAAACTGTTTGTCGAGGTTAAGATCGGGAATGAATGTGGTGTGGTCAAGACATGACGCGCTTGAAAAACCCTCTTCGGACTCTGTAATAATGTTCTCCGCATAGAGCAGAAAACCGTATCCTATCGCATCATAGTATCTGGAAGCAAATTTGGTTGGAACGCATTTACCGGCTTTGCAGATTTTCAAGAACATCACTGGGGAAACACTCACTGACTTTACAAAACCGGGAGCAAAGAAACTTTCATCCCTACTCTTCCAACTGGTGTCGGGCCTTGTGACAATATTGCCTTTGTATGTTCTGATTATGATGTTCAAAACAGTTTGCCTCCATTGAATTTTGCCGTCAGTTTTTCCAGTTTGAATTTGTTTTCAAGACGCGAAAACTGCGCCTTGGTATCAAGAGTGAATGTTCCCTGCTGCACCCATGCGAAGTATGATGGTTCAGACATATATACCTGACGTGCCGTTTTCCCTTTGTGTTTTCCGAAATTTATCACTTCCTCTCCGTTCTCATTGAAAATCAGATGCCCGGAAAAATCGACATATTTCCTGCCAACGTAGGACGAAAGTGCTTTCACATTGTTCTTCAAGCGCTTTTCATTTCCTTCAATATCCTGATACATGTCCAACTGCCCCTTCAGTACTTCATAAGTTGCCACAGTGTCCGCTTCGGCGGTATGAGCGTTTTCAAAGTCATTGCCTCCGCAATAGAAACGATATGCGGCCTTGAGGTTCCGGGGCTCCATGGCATGATAGATGTTCAGAACGTCAACCATGAGCGGCTGGTGCAGATCAATGTCAATCTGCCTCTTGCAGTACAGTCTGACTCTTTCGAGCTCTTCGGCAAGCATGGGAAGGTCGAACTTTGCGGAGTTATATCCTGCAAGATCGCTGTCGTTCAACCACTCAACCACTTCATCCACTACGTCGCAGAATCGCGGGCAGTCAACAAGCATGTCATCGGTAACTCCGTTTACCTTTGATGCATCGGGAGAAATCGGTCTTTGGCATTGATGTTCATAGTCCCATGGCTTTATCCGCCATGTCTTCAATCTTTGTTCGGCACCGGGAAAGACCTTTACGAAACTCAATTCGATAATTGAGTCTGTCGGTATGTTAAGGCCCGTGCTTTCAATGTCAAAGAAAAGCAGGGGACGTTCAAGGTTCAGCTCCATAACATTATGAAACCATAATAGGCATCAGTATGCCGCAAACCTTTTCATTTTCAGCTTCTTCCTCTGAGGGGAGAATGAGAACGGCCCTTCTTGCATCCGCGAATTTCATAACAACGGTCTCGCAGTTCATATTCGAAAGTATCTCCACGAGGAAAGATGACTTGAAGCCTATGCTCAGTTCAGCCCCGTTGTAGTCGCAGAGAATCTTTTCGTAAGCGGCGAGGGCAAAGCCCAGATCCTGTGCCGTTATTTCAAGCTGCCCCTGCTTGAGGTCGAACTTGATATGGTTTGAGGCCTTGTTGGCGCAGACGGCAACGCGACGAACGGTATTGAGCAGCTGAACCCTGTCTATCTTAAGTATGTTGGAATTATTCTGAGGGATGACGTCACGATATTTGGGATATTTCCCGACAATCAGTCTGCAAACCATTGTCGTTTCTCCGAATTTGAACACTACAGTGCCGGCATCGAAACTGATTTTTACGTTCTCTTCCTTGGAAAGGATTGATTTGAGTATGGCCGCCGGTTTCTTGTGAAGGATGAATGATGCATTCTGGACAGCCTGTACATTCTTGGTTGTATAGCAGATGAGTTTGTGCGAATCGGATGCTACCAGCGTGGTTGAATTGAGTTCAATGTCGAAGAATATACCGTTCATGGCGGGACGCATCTCATCGTCAGCTGTTGCATATATGGTGCTGCTGATACCTTCTTCAAGTGTTGCCGCTGGAACTGTGACCGTTACGGCATCCTCCCCTGTTCCCTTGATCTTCGGATAGTCCTCTGACGGCCAGTATGGCAGTGTTGAGTTACCATTGCTCCAATTGCATTCGAACGTGCTGTCCCCCGTTGTTTTAAGGACAATAGGTTGATCGGGCAGAGCCTTGAGGAGATCTATCAGTTGTCTTGCGGGAACCGCAATGCTCCCGTCATTCGCGACGCTTTCCGTACTGAGTACGGTGCGCAGTGTAAGTTCTCCGTCCGAAGCGGTAACCTGAAGTCTCCCGTCATTGAGAACGAACAGGAAGTTTTCAAGGATAGGCAGTGCGGTTTTTGACGGTATCGCTTTGGATAAATCCATGACACCCTTCAGCAATTCAGCGCTCGAGATTGTAAATTCCATATTCTTTCTTTATGTTGTTCACGCAAATTTAAACAATATTCCCGAATATTCTGGCACATATTTTGACTTTTTAGCGGACGGAAAATGAATTTAATCCTTCATAAGATGAAAAAAGGTTATCTTGTTTTGCTGTTATCTGTAGCGTTAAGTGCAGTTACAGCCCTCGGTGTGGTCAAGGCGGCCACCCCGAACGTATCCGAAACCGCTCCCCGGATCTCTTTTGATTCACAGGGGCAGCCTGTTAAAACTGTCAATTTGTCACTGTCAGACTATCCTGATTTCACATATGCTGCAGAAAATGCCGTAAACGCGGTTGTATATGTCGAGGTCAGTGTGAAATATCAGCAGCAGTACCAGATGGCAGACCCTTTCTTCCAGTTCTTTTTTGGAGATCAATACGGAAGACAGCCTCAGCAACGTGAGCAGAAAGGGAGCGGTTCCGGCGTGATTATCCGTTCCGACGGATACATCGTCACCAACAATCATGTCGTTGCCAATGCCACAAGCGTCAAAGTCACGCTCAACGACAACAAGACTTATGATGCCACAGTAGTCGGGACAGACCCTGCAACAGACGTCGCTCTCATCAAAATTGAGGAAAGCGGTCTTCCTGTAATCCAATTTGCCGACTCCGACAATGTCCGTCTCGGAGAATGGGTACTTGCCATCGGCAGCCCCCTGGGCCGTGAACTGCAGTCAACAATTACAGCTGGAATAGTAAGTGCCAAGGGACGTCAGATGAACATGGACCGCAAGCCCGGCGAACTCAAGATTGAATCTTTCATCCAGACAGATGCTGCCGTAAATCCCGGAAACTCAGGCGGTGCTCTCGTGAACAAACAGGGAGAACTCATAGGAATCAACACGGCTATTGTTTCCACAACAGGCTCCTATGCCGGTTATTCATTTGCCGTTCCTTCCAACATTGTCAGCAAGGTTGTTTCTGACCTTATAGATTTCGGTTCAGTAAAGAGGGCGCAGCTCGGCATTTCAATGATTAACCTCGATGCCATCGTCAACAGTGAGGATGTTCAAAAAGAATTGAAAATTAATGCCGATGACCTGAAACTTTCTTCAATGAGCGGCGTATATATTGGTGAAGTTCTGAAGGGAGGAGCTGCAGACAAAGCCGGAATCAGAAAGGGTGACATCCTTACAGCGATAGAAGGCGTTACAGTCAAGAACGGTGGAGCAGTGCAGGAAAAGGTCAACGCTTACCATCCCGGTGACAAGGTTACTGTCACTGTCATCCGTGACGGAAAGAAAATTGATCTGCCCGTAGAGTTCCAGGGCGTTTCCGACAGCAACGTAGCGGTTTCCGCAGACGGTACGGTATCTTTCTACGGCGCAACCTTGAAAGCTGCTGACAATGGGGTGGAAATCGTTAATTCCGGCAGCGGGAAGATGGCTCAGGCAGGAGCCGAGGACGGTTTCGTGATCCAGTATGTCAACGAGCAGAAAGTAAAGAAACCTCAGGACGTCATTGACATTGCAAAGAAAGCAAAGAGATCCATCTTCATAGAGGGCGTAGGCGCCAACGGAAGACCCGGATACTTCGGCTTCGGCAAAGAAGATTAAGCCCGAACCGCAAATATTTCATCGCGGACTGCTTGAGCGGCCCGCGATATTTTTTATACAATATGAGACAGTTAAAGATTACTAAATCAATCACAAACAGGGAAAGTGCCTCTCTTGACAAATACCTTCAGGAGATAGGCCGGGAGGAACTTGTTTCTCCGGAAGAGGAGGTTGAACTTGCCCAGCGTATCCGCAAGGGTGACCAGGAAGCTCTTGAGAAACTTACAAGAGCCAATCTGAGATTCGTTGTTTCCGTTGCAAAGCAATACCAGAATCAGGGCCTCAGTCTTCCCGACCTCATTAATGAAGGTAATCTAGGCCTTATCAAGGCGGCTGAGAAATTCGACGAGACGAGAGGCTTCAAGTTCATTTCATATGCTGTATGGTGGATTCGCCAGTCAATTCTCCAGGCTCTTGCAGAGCAGAGCCGTATTGTCCGTCTCCCGTTGAACCAGGTCGGTTCGCTCAACAAGATCAATAAGGCTCTCGGAAAATTCGAACAGGAGAATGAGCGTCAGCCGTCAACGGATGAACTGGCGGAGATGATAGACATCCCCAAGGACAAGATTGCCGATACCCTACGTGTTTCGGGGCGTCACGTCAGCGTGGATGCTCCTTTTGTCGAAGGTGAAGACAACAGTCTTCTCGATGTTCTTCCCAACGAGGACTCCCCCTGCGCCGACCGCGGACTCACCAACGAATCGCTCAGCACAGAAATCGAGCGTGCTCTTCAGATTCTTACCGTGCGTGAACGTGAGATTATCAAGAGTTTCTTCGGAATCGGATGTCAGGAAATGACTCTTGAAGAAATCGGAGAGCGTCTCGACCTTACCCGCGAGCGCGTACGTCAGATTAAGGAGAAGGCGATCCGCAAACTCAAGAAGCCTTCTGCAAGCAAACTTCTCAAGACCTATCTGGGATGACGGCTGAACAATTCATCGCCTCCAAGGCCTCAGAGGCTGTAAAGGCTCTGTACAATTCAGATGCGTCGGCATCGATGATGCAGGTCGGTGTCACCCGCAAGGATTTCACAGGTGACTATACTCTGGTTGTCTTCCCTCTCCTTAAAATCTCTCATGCCGCTCCCGCTGCAACTGCGGAGGCAATCGGGAACTGGCTTGTAGGCAATTGTCCTGAAATCAGCGCTTTCAATGCAGTTCAAGGTTTTTTGAATTTGAGTCTCAGTAATGTTTATTGGAACAACTCCCTCAAATCAATAGTTTCCGATCCATCCTTCGGGCAGCTTCCTTCAACCGGTCGCCGTGTCATGGTTGAGTTCTCGTCCCCTAATACCAACAAACCTCTTCATCTCGGACATGTCCGCAATAATCTTCTTGGGTCATCCGTTTCAAATCTGCTCAAGGCGGCGGGTGATGAGGTCATAAAGACAACCCTGGTGAATGACCGTGGAGTACATATATGCAAGAGCATGTACGCATGGGAGCAGAGATTCAACGGGGCGACACCCGAGAGTACGGGAAAGAAAGGCGACCATCTTGTCGGAGACTGTTATGTTGAGTATGCAAGGATGGAAAAGGAAAATCCCGAGGTTCTCGACAAGGTCCATGAGATGCTCGTAAAATGGGAAGCAGGAGATCCTGCCGTCCGTGCTCTCTGGAAGATGATGAACGAATGGGTTTTTGCTGGATTTGAACAGACCTACAAAGCTCTGGGCATCAGTTTTGACAAGACATACTACGAGCATGAAACATACCTCCTCGGCAAGGAACTCGTACAGCGTGGTCTGGATATGGGAGTCTTTGTCCGCGAAAGTGACGGATCCGTATGGTGCGACCTGACCGAAGATGGTCTTGACCGCAAGCTTCTCATCCGTTCCGACGGCACATCTGTATATATAACTCAGGACCTTGGTACTGCTGAACGTCGGTTCAGCGAATACAAGCTTGACTCACACGTATACGTTGTAGGAGATGAACAGAACTACCATTTCCAGGTTCTGAAGCTCATTCTGGCCAAACTCGGCTTCAAATGGGCGGAACAGATCTTCCATCTCAGTTATGGAATGGTGGAGCTCCCTGAAGGGAAGATGAAAAGCCGCGAAGGAACAGTAGTTGATGCGGATGATCTCATACAGAAAATGTATGATGAGGCTAAAGCCACTTCCGAGGAGAGCGGCAAGCTTGATGAGATGTCGGAGCAGGAAAAAGATGCTCTCTACAATATGATCGGTCTCGGTGCATTGAAGTATTTCATTCTTAAGGTCGATCCCAAAAAAAAGATGCTCTTCAACCCCAAGGAATCAATAGATTTCAACGGCAACACCGGTCCTTTCATTCAGTATACACATGCCAGGATACAGTCCATTTTAAGAAAGGCGCATTCGTCTTTTGATGAATTCAAAGTTGATCCCGGAGTGACTTTAAGCGCAAAGGAAATACGTCTTGTAAAGATAATCAGTTCCTATCCTCAGAAAATCTCCGAAGCTGCAGCTTCATATTCCCCGGCCGTCATAGCCAATTACGCTTACGAATTAGCCAAGGAGTTCAATCAGTACTATCACGAAACTCCTATTCTTAAGGAAGAATACACCGGCGCTCTTCAGATGCGTCTCTCACTTATAGAACTTCTGGCATCAGTCCTTCGAAAAGCAACAGGAATCCTTGGAATGAAACTTCCTGACAGGATGTAGTCGTAAATTTATAAAGTGAGCTCAAAGTTAACCGGAACTTTGAGCTCACTTTCTTTTTTATTCGGGAACGGTAAAGTGGACAATGCTTGTGATATCCTGGCATTTCACTTTACAGCTGCCGTCCAGTTTTTCGCCTGCAGGGAGGTCCTCCAATTGAATCCTACCTGTGATTTTAACTTTATTTCCAACTGTTCCTTCAGGGTTGTCAATTATTATCCATGGGCACTCGGAAGTGACCTCATAATGCAAGTTCCCGGCTTCTTTTGTCTGAATTATAATGTTAAAACTCCAGTCTTTTTCCGGATAAACATTCAGGAAATAATGGTCAAGGACATATGTTGCCTTAACGGCATCTCTGGTTATTACGTCATTTCCGCGTATCACCTCTGCAACCATACGGGCTGGTTGCAATTTAACAACCATTATACTGTCACATGCTCCATATGTTTCCGAAAAGCCTTTCTTATTTCTCAGAGTGAAATTATTTTCGGCACGGACGTAATCGCTTCCACTGATGTTGCTGTTGCGTGATTTTGACTTCCAACTCCGTGATTGGGAATCGTACACTTCAATCTTGCCTCCTGATAAAGTGTATATGGCTTGTTCAGCCTTTTTTTGAGCATAGGCACTTAAACTTATCAAACAGAAACAGATAATGAAAATTTTTTTCATATGTCAAGATAATAACTTGTGTTATCGTTAAATACTTCTACTATTTTAATGGCGGTGTCAACAAATAACATTGATATCAAGAAAAGAAGAATATCCGGAATTCTAAGGAACAAAGAGGTAAAGATCGCGAAACATATCATGACCATTAATATCTCTGCAACCATTACTGAAAAAAATGACAGGAAAATCACTCCTATTCGTCTTAACTTACCGGCTCCTTCGAACTCCCTGTCAGCGAAAAACAGCATAAGCAAAGAAAGTAAAAAGCATAATGTATATGAGAGAGCAAGGTTGGTGACAGCCCGGCATTTTTTAAAAGGACGGTTGTAGGCGGATCTGATGAAGTTATATCCGTTTGATTTGCAGTAATCACTGCTTGATATCAGAGTATTGACGGTATATCCGATCAATATTACACCGGGCATATTATAAGAATTCTTGACCCTGCACGGGAGAATACGTATGTCTTTGTAATCTTTGCAATCTCCTATGAGTACAATTTTGCCTTTTATGTCCGACTCCTCAATTTCATCCAAGTCGGAATATGGAATGAATTCCTTATTCCTGAAATTAATGGCACATCCATTTATTTCATTGAGTTCCAATCCGTATATCCGGGTAAATGCTTCAGCTACAGAAAATGCGGTCGTTTTCATTGTATTCCGTGGATCATTCTCACTATATTGTTCGAAAAGATCAAAGGAAACTGGTGAAGCATAAATATAATCAGGAGTATCAAGTTTATCCTTGTAGAAGGGATACTCCCATTCATCATTGACTTCATCTAGAATACAGGGAGAAACAACTGTGCATTCAACTCCGGACAGGGCGTCAACAATTCTATTGTCAGCATCCTGGTCAAGTTCGTCATTCCTTGGCATGAATACATCAAGACATATGACGGAAGGCTTGAATGAAGCAATTTTATTGATAACGTTTGAAATATCTGTTCGGGAAGAGTAGTCTGCAATATCAAATACTACAATGTCATTGCTTTCCTGTACAGATTTCGAGTTTTTGTTGTACAGGTTATAAAAACAACTCAGATAATAGTTGTCGTCAAAACCTGTAAAGGTCCCGGTTAAACCTATACCAAGGATTTTAAGCATCAGGAATGCCAGGATGCAGGCAATGATTGCAGAAAGAGCAGCTCTGATAATATGAGACTTCCCTATTCTCACAATTATTCTTCTGAATTACTGTTTTCGTATTGATTGATAAGAGAATCCATACCGATGACCTCATTAATTTTACTTTTGTCATTCTCCGGTACATTATTGCAGATGGCATCTCTCAAGAGGTTAATTGCCTGTTTCATATCGTAAAGTACTGTCGTGCGTATCGTATAGGCATTCTTGTCCTGTTTGTATATGCTCAATGTCGTTATGACCCGACCGAGTTTTCCGGAAACAAGTACTTTTGCTTTTTCCGTGGCTGCAGACATTGAAGCGGCCTGATCAGGTGTAATTTCATGGTTTTCCAGAGCAATGTCCGCCAGAGCTGCAACGGAAGAGGAAATAGTGGAAACGATTCTGACCTTAGCTAAATTTTCGGCCTCCATCTGTGCAGCGGAATAATTCTGTGATGTGGCTTGAGTGGTTACATAAATATATTTCGGATAGCCGTCATCGTCAAGTTGAAATTCTTTTTCCCAGGTACGCTCAAGTTGCTTTCCAATAGGAAGGTCCATTGTCTTCCATCCTTCTTTTTCAAGTTTTTTGACTTCTTTGTTAACCATCTTGTCGGGGTTCTTATAGAGTTCCCTTTTCAATTGACGGGATGTTTTTTTGTCATTTGTTTGAGAATTTGCGGGAAAACAGGTAAATACGGTCAATAACAATGCTGACAGACTGATGATTGCAAATATTCTTTTCATGTTGATGATTAGTTGTGAATTATTTATTTAACATTATATTTTTCCAATTTTCCTCCATTGAGAATGAAGGGGTCATTACAGGTGTCTGAGGCTTGTGGTTTACTACAATCGCTTCCCTTTTTACGTTTTCGGTAACATATTCGTTGAGTTCACCGAGTGTGGCGTTTCCTGCACTTTCCTGCAGCTTTTTCAACAGGTAATATGTGAACAGACCATGTCCTTTGGATTCCAGAGGGTATGCGGTTTCATTACCGGATGCTGCAGAAAATGCTATCATGTTACCCTGAGGCTGGTTCGCTTTTGCAACAACTGCAACACCTCTGGAAGAATTTGACATCATTTCACCATCCTTGTTGGCCCCGCTGAAACAGGCATCTAACATTACGAATACATACTTCGCATTCAAATCTCCAAGTTCACGATATAGGCGGCTTAATGGATAACATACCTCCGTACTTAAGCCGTCAGAATCCACTGGAAGCAGAAAAGCATCTTTTGTGTTCTCATTCGGAACTCCGTGTCCTGAATAATAGAACAGGACTTTGATGTCGCCTCTATATGCTTCAGCAATTTGCCTGATTTCCCTCAGTGCTCCAAGCATCATTCCATAGGTGGCATTCTCATATAGACGGATATTGCTTTCAGGCAATCCAAGAGTCTTCTGGCAGTATTTGGCTAAAATGCGTCCGTCATTCAATGCCATAGGGACATGAGGTGCCATATTGTATTCTTCATTTGCAATAATAACGGCGAATGTCTTGTTGTTGATTTCTGTACACATCGGTATGTTTGAATCAACGTCGGAAGTCGAAACATTAACTGTCGTTTTGTTGACTTTTCTGACAGAAGATTGCTCGGATGATGCCAACTGGGAATAATTGATATCTGAGAATTCCATATCAACCTGTGCAGTGGTATAGTTCAAAGCATTTGCATTATCATACTTATAGGTTAATCCTGCAGGTGTGCGGAATACTATACTTTTCAGGGCAAGCTTCTCTCCATCTACACAATATTGGACATCAGACAGTTTGACTCCACCCCAACTCATCTCAAATGTCCTCGCTTCGTTGTTTGCTCTGGGGACCGGGATTACAACTTCTCCAAATTTGGATTCGGCAAGAAAAACTTCATTCTCGGCATCATAAGGCTTTAGATGAAAGTCAGATATCCTGACTTCCTGCGAAAATCTTTTTACATAACTGTCTATCGCTTCCTGGCGAAGTTGGTTGATCATCTTCTCCCGTGTTTCCGGGTTTACGCGATGCTGATATTCATTAATTGTTTCGTATGGATCTTTAGTCTGCCATTTTTCAAGAGTTGGAGCAATGTATCTTTTTGCATATTCCGGAAATGTCGGGACTTCATCGGCGAGCTGCATATCCATTGCAGGTGCATTTTTCTTTTTCTCTTCAAGAGAAATCACTTCAGGAACTACAGATTGCGACAATTTTCCTGCTCCCAACGAAACAAGTTTTTCATTTATACTTGCAAATCCTGCTTTATCGTCAGTGTAATTATAAGCTATTGCCAATGCTTCCCAGAACTGTATGGAATAAGAATCCACTTCTAAAACATTCTTCAAGAAAGGAATTGCGGTTTTGAAGTATTTCTTGGCTTCTTCGTGAAGGTTAAAGGCATTGGATGAACTTTCAGGAAAAAGACTGTTATTATAGTTCAGAACAGCAGTATTGTAGTAATCAACAGCCAAATGTCGATACACATTCAAATTGTTAGGTTGTTGAACTTTCAATTGCTCATAGAATTCGGCGGCTTTTTGATAATTCCCGGAATTTTCATAAGATTTTCCCTGGATTCCCAACAAAGTCTTGTCATTAGGTCTGATAGCTAATGCCTTTGACAGATATGCATTCAGTTTGTCATTATCTCCGGAGTCTATGCAATTGTTGATTGCTCTCGCCAATAGTTCAAAATCTTCAGGATATTCGGCAATAGCCATATCCAGAACCCTTTGTGACAGAGAGAAGTCATTAATGTTATCACATGCCTGGGACATGTAAAAATAAACTACCTTCCTGTGATTCATATCACCGGTTGAGAGATATTCCTTGAAATATTTGATTGACTCTTTATATTGTCTGGAATTGAATGATTTGGATGCGGTATAATATACGATCATTGAATAATGCTCATCCTTTTGAAGATTCATCTTTGAAAATGACTCATTCATCCCTATATCTACATATGCTTTGGCATAATACAATGACTTTTCAGCATTATCCTTCTGATAGAAAACGGCTGCGTTATAAAGATAGGGCCAAATCCGTTTCAAATTATTCTTAATATCAATTTCCTCCTGTGAATTTGGTGTGGCTTGAGACAGAAGTGTGCAGTTCGCCTCGTAGCATTCGCGTAAAACATCATATAATTGATCGCCCGAGGTCCCGCTTGAACTATATACAGCGAATTTTTCAAATGTGCTGTAGGCAAGTTCCTTTGTCGTCTGAGACCACGATGAAAAGCATAATGAGACGAAAAATATGAGCGAAATAGATTTTTTCATTGAAATGTTATTCATTCTGCAGATTTACATATTGAAAAATCCAAAATTTTAACGGACATGCGATCATCCCTTTTCCTGTTCTTTATCAACCATGACTGAAATTCCTTGTCTGATATAAAATTGGTTGGAAGTTCCCAACTTTTTAAATCGGGGTAAGTTTCATCCGCAGGTAAAATGAAAGAATCTGTAGAGAATATCATATATAGACGATCATATTCAATGTCTTTGTCGGTATAAAGACTTAAATTATTTTGTGATGGATCATCTGGTGAAAAGAATACATAACGTTTGTTTGCCTGTACAGGAATAAGGTTTCCTTTGCTGGAATTGGTCGGAAGCAAACGCCGGACCGTTGCAGCATCTTCAATTACATATACGGCTAAATAACCTTGTAATGGAGTCCTGAACTTGATTGACATATTGTCATTGGATGTAAAGAACGAAGATTCACAACTGTCATCTGATCCGTTTCTTAAAAGTGCACAGTCGAAATTGACAGTATTTCTTACAATTTCCCGGATCTTTCCTTTTATTGTTACTATTGCAACAAATTGGTCACCGTTGCGTATGTCCCATTTTACTACAGGCTCCCCTATTGTTTCAAGCCATTCACCCTGGACTTCGCTTTCTCCGATTTCATATGTGTTGGATACAGATTCACCATTGATACTGGATATGGTAGTGTTTGTTACAGAACTGACCAGCGTTCCATATTCATCGGCCAGAAGTTTTATTTTGGCTTTTTCCACAGCTGCCGAACGCGCCTGCTCACGTGACATATAATCCGGATAAACATACTCATATGTTATTTCCCTTATACGTATATCCTGGGCGCAAACGGTCAATTGAACTGCAAGAGACAGCACAATGACGGAACAGAGCGGGCAAAGTATTTTTTTTACTTTAAAAAGCATCTACAAAAATGAATTCTACTGATATTCTCCTATATTCGGCCCCTTTGTTTTCAGAAACTTCAACTACATAATTGTAATCTGTTTTCATACGTGAAAGTTCGTTGATATTGTCTTCAATATATTTTTTCAGACCAACTGCACGCACAAAAGCCAATTGTTTGTTGGTGGATATCCCTTCATCCTTGGTAATGGTGACATCAGAAAGCGAGCCATTGCTAATTATAGGCTGGTTTACATAACGGCCGAAACTTTCATCATATCTTATTGGACGTACGATAGGTGTGTTGTCTGCCGTTCCTGTGATTTTTATATTAACTTTCTTGCCATCCTTGATGTACTGGGCGAAATCAGCAGCAAATGCCTTGCAGATTATATCGAGCATTGATTTTGCCGCGCCTGATTCTTCAGGACGATATTTTCCGGGACCGAAATCCTCTCGTTCCGAAAAGGCTGCATCCACATTATAGCTAACACCAACCCTGTAGTTTAATATCTTATTTCCCTCTGAGTCATAATCCGTATCGACATGAGTGAGTACACTTATATTCGTGTGATTTGATATTGTGTTTGTTTCAGTCGCTGTAGAAACGATTTCCTGTTTGATCGCCTCCAGTTTCTGCTCCTCCATATTAGTCATTTGAATAAGCTCAAGAGGTACAAAATCTTCCTTCAAATTAAGGAAGTCAAGAGTTTTACGCTCTCTGTTATCAAAGAGGAAGGTCTTTCCATTGACTTTGTTATACACTTCAACGTAAATCAACTCGAATGTATCTTCATCTGTAACGGTATATTTTGCATTACTGAATCTCAAATTCTCGATATCGGAGAAATCCACTACTTCGTTTTCCGGGATTGTAAGGAATACGGAGGGCATGCTGTCAAAATCAATGGTAAGGACAGAAGTTTCCATATTATATCCTCCGAGAGTTGCTGTAGAATTCTCGAGCAGATTCTCAGCCATTCTGGTAGATGCTTCCTCTTCATAAAAAGACATCTGTTTCAGTCTGGTTTCATCATTTACGCGTTTATTGTATTCTTCAATGCTTTCTCCGTCCATTTGTTTCATCCATTCATCCATTCTTTCGTCAATCTCGCCTGACACAAGTTTTCCGTAATAAGGAGAAAGCGAATCCAAATTAACATACGCAATCTTATATTTGGAATAAATTGCCAGATAATCGTCCCCCATTGAACTTCTGATAAATTTCAAGCTGATTATCCCATCTGTCTTGATGTCAAGTCCCAGACATTCAGGAGTGAACAGACGGTTTTGAATTACAATATGATTCGGAGAGGTGACAACTGCAATATATTTCCCATCACGGTTTATGTCACATGCAGTTGCTTCTCCCATTCCTGAAAATTCCTTCATCAATTTAAAAGAATGTGCATCATATAATGTAAGTTTACCGTCCGAAGTTGTAACAGCGAAGAAGGAGCCATCCTTTGCAAATGATAAAGAATTGACACAGACAGGTCCGGATATTTCTTTTTTGATTTTCCAGGATTCAATATCTCTGATTTGGATCAGTCCGTTTTTGATTAAAGCCAGATAATAACCGTTGTCACTTATAATAATATCTTCGGCCGCGAAAGAAGCTTCCTGCGTTCTGGTTAAGGTATAGTCACTTGTACTATAGAAGACAACCTTACCATCTGACAAGCATGCTGATATGTATTTTGCATCAGGGGCATAGCATATTGCTGTAACAGGAGTTTCAAGCTTGATTTTATCGAGGATATTCTCAAATTTCAAACGGTCATATATGTATATCTTAGGATTTTTCTCTTCGTAGCTCAACGCGCATGAAAAACCTGCCGGATTTACCTTGAAAGAGTTGACATTCCTTGTGTTGGATTTGCCGTTTATGATGTTGTCTTTGTAATCGAATATGAAACTGCCGCCTTTAAAGTATGATGCAACTTGATAAAAATCACACGTTTCAGAAGGAATAGAATGTTCATAGGATTTGTACACCTTAAGAGAGTCTGCCGCATAAAGGATATCCGGAAGAATACAGGACAAAAATATTGCCGTCGAAATGTGAAACTTTTTCATAAATTTATAATACTATGATATTTACTGAACTGTTATCCATTCCCGTCATTGTGTTTCCAACAGGTGCGCCGATAAATGTGGGGTCACATATTGTGAAATCCCCTTCTTCAAGTTGAATGTAATCTCCTTCAGGACCGTTTGAGAATTTCACGGCTGTTGCCAGATGGTTGGGATAATAAATTAAGGCAACATCCAAACCGAGAAGATCCCGAACAAGATGAGAGTAAAGGATTGATCTGTCTTCACAATCGCAATAAGGGTAATAAAGAGTTTCTTCGGCAAAGAAAACACGGTCCCCTCCCCATACCTTGTCATCATATTCATACTCAAAGGAAGTCTGTACAAAATCCAGAAGTATATCAGCTCCTTCTATTTCAGTTTTACCGTCAATCTTCTTGATTAAAGAAGGGTATAGAATGTTTTTAGCAGATTCGCTCAAGGGGGTATTTGCATATATGGCCCACCTGGTCATGAAATCATCTCCAATCTGTCCTGAAGGATATGTATCAAAAAATCGTATCTGTTCTTCATTGATGTCACACTCGGATGTAACCGAATATCTTTCTGATTTGAAATTTCTCTTTTTGTGCCCGGCATCTCCAAACATTTGCTCCTGTTCTATCTTCAGGGAGAGTCCTTCTTCTTCCGGATACGGAATGTCTGCTATAAAGAGCTTGTTTTCATCGCTGTCAAAGACATAATAATTACTACCATTTATCTTGAAGAAAGGTCTGTTGTATACAATACAGTCTGTTCCGTATAGGAAAAACAGTCTGTCTCCATCAAGACCAAGCCTCATCTTGTATCCTGACTGAGAAAAGATATATGCAATCATGAATGTTGCAGAATCGCTGTTGCCCAGATATGAGTTTACAAAAGACTTCAAAAGTTGGAGATAAGCCCAGTCACACAGTTTCTTCTGTGTCCTGATTTCAAGACAGTCTGAAATCATGCTGTCGTACGAATGGGAAGATAATTTTTTCCATCCCCGCGACAAATCCCCCAAATTCAATGACTCGAGTTTGAATTTTCTTCTTGACTGAGGAACACGTACCGTAAGATTCATTCCGAAGCATGAAAAGTTTATATTTTCCAGTGTCGTTTCTTTTGATTTCTTTATCGGTTCGACCGGCTTTGGCTGAGGTTTTGGTGCCGGGGCCTGAATAACTTTATCAAAATGTATCGGCACAGGCTTTATGTCCTTATCCTTAATTTCCAGATTGTTCTCGTATCTTACCGGAGGCAACGGCTTCTGTTCCGGTTTTTCAATGGGAGCCATCGCTGTGAATTCCTTCCAGTTGGTAAGAAGAAAATCAGCATACTGTTTATTGATCTGATCTCTAAAAGAATCAAACTCATTTGAAGCCTCTTTGAAAAAATCATCAAATTCTTTCTGAAAATTATTTTGGCCCCATACTTGAAATTCTATAATTGCGAAAAGAATGAGGAATAATATTTTTTTCATATTCGTTTAATAATTACAATACAAAACCGTACCCTGCCAATCAGCAAGGTACACTTCAAATGCAAATTGATTCAATCGGAATTGAATCAGTAATTTGTTTCATATGATGGAATAGCTCTTAACTTTCCAAAGTTAAATATTATTTTTAATATCCAATATAATAACGCCTTATCTTTAACAAATAATTGATTTAATGGAGTATATTCCAATATTATAAAGGAGAGATACTGGCAAGGCCGTTCTTCCTTATTGTCAACCTCGGTTCTCCAAGGTATTTGACAACGGATGTCCCGGATATTTGCCCGGAGATTTTTTCTGTGCAGTTAACCCTTACTATTCCTGCACCATTTATGTTCAGATTGCAATATTCACAGCCGAATCCTTCTCCCATCACAACGCGTGAAGCTCCATCTATTTTTATACTGACATTCTTCGAATATCCTGTTATCGTTGCGTTCACAGCCCCCGCACAATAGATGGAAAGCCCTTCCGTATGTATTTTCCCTATGACTTTTGCGGCACCAAACAAATCGAATGACAAACTGTCCTGAATGACAGGTGCCGGGATCTCAAGTGTTGTGGCGCCTGCAAGAATCAGTTTTTCAATGTCATCGGAAACCGGTAAATATATGACAGGTGTCTTACCTCCAAGTATGGCACTGACGCTCTCCCCTTCTTTGTATCTTACGTTCAATTGATTGTCTTCAACGACAAATTCAATGTTTTTTATTACTCTGTCCGCGGCATCAATCTTCAAAGTATCTTCAGTCACACTATATATGACTTTGAAGTTCCCTCCTATCTTGACTGTGTTGAAATAATCAGTGATTTTTATCGGTTTTGTCTTTGCAGAAGCAAAATCAGCATCGATGATTGTCAATGCGGCAAAGAGTGTAAAAATAAACAGCTTGTTGATTTTAAGTGACATAGTATTTATATTTTTTATTCCTTGAAATCTGTTACATATTTCTCGAAAAAATATTTTTTTCTTCCCGTCTCTTCCCGGTTTGTTCTATTTTTCTTTCTCGGTCTGCTTATCGGAAGGTCATCGTAAACAGCCTCTGCAATTCCACACAGTTGCCCATCCGAAATGTTATCTGGAATGACATAGAACAGCTTGCTTCCCGGAAACAATTCTATCTTTTCATTCTCAGGAAGAAGCCTTTCTATCGTTGGCCCGGGTTCCAGCAGCAATTGTCCGTCAGATATGAATCCAAGAACCTTGCCAGCCATGTGAATAACGTATCCACCCATCATAGGCCTGACGGTGACAACCTCAAGCTTTGAAAATTTATTGCGTATATATTCAGCGTATTCTTTATTTAATGGCACAGTTGAGATCAGTTATTCGAGATAATCGTATTCGTTGTATATGTCGCAAAGCTCAATTTCAAAGATCAGCATTTTATAAGGTTCTATTGCGGCTGCTCCTATTTCTCCGTATCCAAGTTTGCTTGGAACATACAATATGGCCTTTCCTCCTACGCCAAGCATCGACAATCCTTCGGCCATTCCGGTGATGACGGCATTCATCCTGAAAATTGCAGGTTTTTCCAGAGAAGAGTCAAATACGCTCCCATCAGCAAAGTATCCCTTGTATTTGACATATACTTCATCCACACCATGAGGCTTCTTTCCTTTTCCCTTATCAATAATGACATATTGAAGCCCTGATGAAGAGCATTTTACTCCCTTGACACTTTTGTTTGTAGAAAGGAAAGTTTTTTCTTCCTCCTTATTTTTACTGTAGTTGTCTTCCTGCGCAAATGATTCTGTCTGGAAAACAAATAAAAATGCAGTTGCAACTATAAGTAAATTATATAATAGCTGTTTCATGTTTCTATTTCCGTTGCATTGCATCTGCTTTGGCCTTCACGCGCTCGGCACGTTTTGCGCTGTCCGGGTGCGATGAGAACATCTTTTGCACCAAAGATGACTGGGAACTGCCTGACAGTTCTACAAGCTTGTTCAAGGCGTTGCTCATACTGTATGGGCTGTAACCATGTTCCGTCGAGAACTTCAAACCATAGTCATCGGCGGCATACTCCTGCTTTTGTGAGTATTGTGAACTGACGAAAGATTCTCCGATGTCTCCAAGAATCGACTGTGAGAGCGTTCCTATTGTTCCGCCCGCGGAACTCAGGACACCTCTCGCGGCCTGTGCGAGATAGGCGTTTTTCATGGCATGTTTGCTGTCCTGATGAACTACATGTCCGCATTCGTGCCCGATTATCGCCATGAGTTCGCTGTCATCCATAATATCCATCAGGCCGCTGTAAACGCGTATCGAACCGTCTCCACAGGCAAATGCATTCACTTCATTGGTCTCATATACCTTGTAGTTGATCTTAAGGCCTTCGATGTCTTTTACGTCCGAAAGAAGCCTTCCGAGCCTGTTCTGGTAAGATTGAGAAGCCAGTTTGTTCTGTGCGTCCAGTTTTGCAATTGTCTGTTGACTGAGTGCCGCCACCTGCGCATCGGTAATGGATGCTGCAGTAAGTGCTGATGTTGCGGCAGATGCAAGCTGGACAGGGTCCAGATTCAGATTTGACATAATGCTGCAACCAGTCAAGGTGAGTGCGGTGAGAAGCAGGAATGTTATTTTTTTCATAACGTATTTGACTTTTCTTGTTGGCTGGATATTGTAACATCCATGTGAGGATATGAAAAACCGAATCCGTGTTCAGGCAGTTCGGAGTAAAATTTCTTCAGATTTGAGAAATATACGCCCCAATAGTCCTTGGAATTGACCCAAGCCCTGGCCGTGAAGCTTATATCGTTTTCATTCATTGAACTCAAGGCGACGAAAACATCATCTGCCCCCTGTGTCTTTGAATCTAGAATCCTTTCGTCTCCCATAAGGATAGATTTGATGGTACGTGTAACTTCTTCCGCATCCGAACCGTACTCTACATTAACAGTCCAGTCAACTCTTCTTAAAGGCATTGATGAGAAATTTTCTATGTTGCCGGATGACAGAGAACCATTCGGAAGTATTATAGAATGATTGTCAGTGGTTAATATTCTTGTATTTACAATTGACATGTCGGTTACTGTACCGCTATATCCCATTGCGGATATGAAATCTCCAGTTTTGAACGGCTTGAAAACCATAATCATAATTCCTCCGGCAAAGTTCTGTACAGTCCCGCTGAGCGCCATGCCGACAGCCATTCCACCCGCGGCGAGCAGTGCGGCTATGGAAGTCGTATTGACCCCGAGTGCACTTATGCTGATTATTATCAACAAGACATAAAGGGTGGCTGTGACAAGGGAAAGTATAAAAGATGAAAGAGCCCCTTCAACCTTTCTCTTGGTGAAAATTATTCCGAGCGCCTTCCTCAATCTTCTGATAATCCATACGCCGACGATGTACAGAGCAAGCGCGGCAAGAATTTTCAGACCGAATTGAGCGAACTTGTCTCCCAGATTGTGCAGGAATGTGTTCGGGTCGCTCTTAATCTGCTCAATTATCTGTTTCTGGACAATCTTGAGAGTGTCGGCAACGTTTACGGGAACATCCGGTGAAGATGTGATCTGAAGAGGGAACATAATCATATTCAGCTTATTCTCAAATTCTTTTCAATTGTTTCGAAGATGTTATTCAAAAGGGTTTCGTTTTCAGCAAAAGCAATAATGATCGCGAGAATGCCCTTCTTTGTTTCCTGCGCGAGAAATTTTATCGGATATCCATCTTCGGTTTCCCCGATAAAACCCCAGGCGTTTTTCCCGTTGAATTTGGATTTGAATATCGGGGGTTCGATATTTTCGTCATCATCGAAACCGACGGTTTCCGCGTAGTTTGCGAACGCCTGGTCTTCTACAGTTTCACCCTCCGGCATTTCTCCGACATATATATCAATCAGAGCGGTTTCCGATGAACTGTCAGATGCAGGGATTCTTGACTCTAAATGCGAAATCTCAACACCGCTCTCATCCAAATATTCTTCCCGTTCGGTTACCCAGTTTTCGGGCATTCTCAATTTTATATCGTATTTCATTTTAATTGATTTTAAATAAGTAAAACTATCATGTTATGACATGAAACATCTTTGTTATGCCTATTGTCCGTTCCCTTTTTCCCAAAAATCCACATTTGCAGGAATCTCATTCCTGATTCTGACCGAAGTTTCTCTGTCGGTTTCATCTTCAAGCAGCGGGAAGAATTTCAGACCTGTCCTGTTTTCAAGCTCCTTCAAAGACAATGCCTTTTCAATTGAAATTCCGGCAGAATGATAAGGTCTGTTTTCAAGAATGAACCCACAAGCATGGAATTCATGCCCTTTTCTCATAAGAAGAGCCTTATAGTATGCATCAGGGACATAAATTTTTTTATCGTCATTGTCCAGAACATATTCTTCTTTGCCATTGTCGTACAGACATCCGGAAACGACATACAGGGTGTCGCACCTCTGACTCCATTCACGTACCCTGTTTTCAAGGACCGCCCAGATGCCTCCATTCATCGATTCTTCCTGAGGAGTCATGTTCACTCCATAAAAGGTCTGTACGTTCGCTTTGTATTCAAGTCTGTCCGCCGACGGAATCTGGTGCCCCCTGGAATAATTGCCTCCGTTCCCACGTCGATATCCTTTCAAAAGCAACGGCTGTTCCGATGCAGGCAGATAAGGGCACAATCCGAAAGCGTTGCTCCTCTTCCCTTTCCCTATATTGCTTTTGCATAATGGGTAAGCCACCCAGTCGGCCGTCATATGCTTTAAATTCCAGCAGAACGTATAGTTCCTTTGAAGCTTACCGTCAACTTTCATATGCAGAGAAACGATATTGGAACTGTCGTTCGTTTCTACAGCCGGGATTTCCATCCATTTGCCGGGATGGCACGAGCGGTTCTGCTGTGCACATGAACACAGGGCAAACACGAATGTAAGGATAAGACAACTGTAAATTTTGGTCATTACCAAGCTATAAACCTATACAAATTTGATAAAAATTCCATTCCTATGCAATATTTGCTATATTAGTATCCGTAAAGTTATCAAAATCATATATGAAAAAATCATTACTGTTATTCCTTGTTGCTTCCTGCATTGCCTGTAAACCATCCGTTTCTTACCCGGACAATGTTAACACCGTTGCCGTAAATCCGGAAGACACTCCGGAGCAGATTATCGCAAAAGCCGTTGAAACCAAGCCTTCCATACGTCAACAGATAGCAATGGACGATGAATTCATCGCTTTTGTCCATTTCGGCCCCAACACCTTTACTGGCCGTGAATGGGGCACGGGAATCGAAGATGCGGCCGATTTCAATCCGACTGGCCTCGATACCGACCAATGGTGTCGTACGATGAAAGAGGCGGGGATGAAAAAAGTAGTTCTCACTGTAAAGCATCATGACGGATATGTCATTTATCAAACCAGATACACCGATCATGGGATAATGTCCTCCCCCTTCATGGACGGGAAAGGTGATGTTCTGAGAAGTTTGAGTGAATCATGTGCCAGATATGGATTGAAACTCGGAGTTTACCTTTCTCCGGCAGACCTCTGGCAGATGGAAGACGGCAATCTGTATGGCAACGGGAGCGTAGCATCGCTCAGGACCATTCCGAAGCAGGTTGAAGGACGTCCTTTCGCAGACCGTCGCACTTTTCAGTTTGTCGTTGATGACTACAATGAGTATTTCCTCAGCCAGTTGTTCGAACTTCTCACCGAATATGGTCCGATTCACGAGGTATGGTTCGACGGAGCGCACCCCCGTCACAAGGGAAACCAGCAGTATAACTACTCTGCCTGGAGGGAACTCATACGTACGCTTGCTCCGGAAGCAGTTGTCTTCGGAAGGGAAGACATACGCTGGGTGGGAAACGAAGCCGGGGATGTACGTGATTCTGAATGGAACGTAATACCTTATATCGGAGACAACCCTGACACAATGGTCAATTTCCATGATATGACTGACAAGGATCTTGCTACCACAGAAACTCTCCTAAGCGCTCCCAAACCATTCTTCCTTCATTATCAGCCTTCAGAAACGGATACATCCATCCGCGACGGATGGTTCTTCCGCGATGATGATGAGCAGAAAGTGCGCAGCGCCGACAATGTTTTCGATATATACGAACGCGCCTGCGGAGGGAACTCCATCTTCATTCTTAATCTTCCTCCCACCAAGGACGGAGTCCTCGGCGAACGTGATGTTAAAAGTCTCGTTGAAGTTGGTCGCCGCATCCGCGAGACATACGGTACAAACTTGTTCAGGAAAAACCTTCGCAAACCCGCTGAAGTAGGTGAAGGTCTGGTGTTCAGGACCAAGAAGCCCTGCGATGTCAACAGAGTGGTGCTCTGCGAGCCTGTAGCCTTTTCCGGGGAACGCATTGAAGAATGTGCAATTGATGCATGGGTGGACGGTGAATGGCGTGAAGTCGCAACTGCCGGAAATGTAGGACACAAGCGAATCGTCCGTTTCGCATCAGTCAATACGGACAGAATCAGAGTTCGCGCAACAAAATCCAGGGCCGATGCAATCCTTTCATCCGTCAGCGCACATCATTATGCCGAACATCCTGTCAATCTTTCCATTACCCAGGACAACGAGGGCTTGGTATCAATCAATCCCGACTGCGGTGATTTCACCTGGAATTATACCGGTCAGAACAGTGTGCAGAACATTACCCTCAGCAACCGTATACACTATACGACGGACGGCAGTGACCCTGACAGCTCTTCACCCGTCTATTCCGGACCGTTCAAGTTTGAAAATGGAACAGTCAAGGCCATATCGTTCATCGGAAATGACTGCGGCGACTTATGTGAACAATATGTAGGTTACGACAGAAGTGCTTGGAAAACTGACATACAGCCCATGTATACTCTTGTTGACTGCGGAAAAGAAATTGAGATCCACTTTATGAGATTTGTCCCCAACATCAACAATTATCATGGAGATTACGTCAGCAAATGCGATGTTTCCGTCAGCTCGGACGGTAAAAAATGGACCAAAGTTGCAACGGAGGAATTCGGAAATATCCAGAATGATCCGACACCAAGAAAAATAACTCTGGCCCGGCCTTGTGAAGCGCGATATATCAGGCTGGATGTACTTGAACTTGTCGGCGATGGAGACGGTTTCCAGAGTGTGGACAGTTCAATAGAAGTTTTATAGTTCCTTCATGATTTCAGCCGGCCCCTTGCCTTCGGACAGCAGTTCCTTCATTCTGTCCATATATGGACTGACGTGGCTGAAATAGGCTTTCAAGCCGCTGCAAAGCACATTTTTGCCTGCTACGCGATGCTCCGGGCATTCTCCGTGGCAGGCAAAATTGTATTTGCACTTCAAACAATCTGCAGGAAGGGAATTTCTCTTGGAAAGAGCGAAGTCAATCCTTTCTTTCGACTCGAAGATCTCTCTCAGGCTATTCTCCTTTATATTTCCGAGACGATATTCAGGACTTACAAAATGGTCACAGGGATAAACGTCTCCGTTATGTTCGACCGTAAGGGAATCGCTGCATATTTCATTTATTGAGCATACGCCCGGAGTCAAACCGCACCATTGTGCAAGGGTGGCATCGAAAATCTGCACATAATACTCTCCTACATCCTGTCTTATCCATTCATCGAAAACATCACAGAGAAAATCACCGTACCCGGTTGAAGACACCGCCCATGGTAGAGTCTTGTTGGCCGCCGGGAGAAATTGCATGTAACGGCTTTCTATCTCATTTCTGAAGAATCTGTAGATCTCCGCTCCCCTGCCCTCCGAAAGATTGTTCACCACACTCAGCGTGTTGAATTCAACTCCGAATCTTTTGAACAGGGAGATTGCACGCAGAACAGAATCAAAAGTGGAATTTCCGGATTTTGACTTCCTGTATCCGTCATGTATGTCTCTTGGACCGTCTATAGAGATCCCTACAAGGAATTCGTTATCCCTGAAGAAACAGCACCAGTTTTCGTCAACTTTCGTTCCGTTCGTCTGCAAGGTGTTGAACACCTTTCTGCCGTCCGCATACTTGCGTTGAAGTTTCAGCGCCTTCCTGAAAAAATCAATGCCGGACAGCAGCGGTTCTCCGCCATGCCAGCAGAAAGTTACCTCACCGGTTTCGTTAGCTTCAAGATATTGTCTGACATATGTATCAAGCAGCTCATCACTCATAAGAGGCTCCCTACCTCTGTACAGTCCGGCTTTTTCCAGATAATAGCAGTATCTGCAGTTCAGATTGCAGGCACTTCCCGCCGGTTTCACCATTGTTCCGAAAGACACCGGAGCAGTAAAGTGGCGGGCGTCTTCTATTGTGAAGATATCCTTATTCATTTTCGGCAATGATGGGATCTTCGTATATTGTCTGCAACCTCGCAAGTTCTTTCCTGAGCTTCCGGATTATCTTCTCTGTCCCCGGTTTTCCGTAAATATTGTTCATTTCTTCCGGATCGTTCCTGAGGTCGAACAACTCCCATTCATCAATGTCATTATAGAAATGCATAAGTGAATATCTCTCTGTCCTGACTCCGTAATGTCTTCTTACACAATGCTCTGCGGGATATTCATAATAATGGTAATACAATGATTTACGCCATCCTCTGTTATTTCCGTAAAGGAGATTGAGATAACTTTCACCCTGAATGTCTTCGGGTATGTCTGCTCCGGCCAGTTCGAGGAAGGATGGCGCATGATCAATATTCTGGACCATACCGTCAATGTCTTTTCCTCTCAAGGCCGTCCTGCAGCAGTCCGGCATGCGCACAAGCAGAGGTGTCCTGAAACTTTCCTCATACATGAAGCGCTTGTCAAAGTATCCGTGCTCCCCCATGAAAAACCCCTGGTCGGATGTATATATCACAATTGTGTTCTCAAGGAGACCATTTTCTTTCAAGTAGTCATAAACGCGTCCGACATTACGGTCAATGGAATGAATAACTCTGCAGTAATCATGCATATAACGCTGGTATTTCCATTGATACAGAGCGTCCCCGCTCAAACTGTCTTTCTTGAACTTTTCTATTATGGGAAGGTAGTGCGCATCCCAGACAGCCTGCTGCTCCTCCGTCATTCTACCCGGCCGGAACTCTCCTGTCTGGAGATACATGCCGCGGCCATAACTTTCAAGCATGGGATTCTCGGGCGTGTGGATTTCGTTCTCCCTGTCAGCCATCTTCAGGTCATAGACAACATTCATATCCTTTATGATGCTCATCTCCTGATTGGCTGCGGCTTTCCTTCCGGAATAATCGTCATAGAAATTGTCCGGGAGGGGATATGTTATGTCATTGTATAGATCAAGGTCGCACAGATCGGGCATCCAGGTCCTGTGGGGAGCCTTGTGATGCAGGAAGAGACAGAAAGGCTTCGATTTGTCGCGTCCGTTTTCAAGCCATTCGAGAGCAATGTCCGTGGTGATGTTCGTTGCATATCCCAGTTTGACACAGTTCTGTCCGTTGTCTATGAAGACAGGGTTGTAGTAGTCTCCCTGTCCGGTGAGAATGTTCCAGTAATCGAAACCTGTCGGCTCGCTCACAAGATGCCACTTCCCTATCATTGCAGTGGTGTAACCGGCATCGCGAAGCAGTTGCTGTACAGTCTGCTGGCTGCCGTCAAACACTCCATGCTCATTGTTGGTGAAACCATTCTTGTGCGAGTGCTTGCCGGTCAGCAGACAAGCCCTTGAAGGACCGCTGAGTGAGTTTGCGACGAAGCTGTTGGTGAATCTTACTCCTTCAGAAGCTATCCTGTCTATGTTGGGAGTATCGAGGAAACGGTTGTCATACGCGCTTACAGTCTGATACGAATGATCGTCGCACATGATGTAAACTATGTTCAACGGTTTCTTACCTGACTTCTGCTTCCCGCCTGAACAGGAATTCAATAGAGGAATCAGGGAAGAAAGGACAGCCGTACCTGCAAAACTTGCAAATATCGCCTTATTTGCCATTGTCCGAAGCTTTAAATTTCAACCCAGACAGCCCCCTCTGCGCTGCTTGCAACACAGGCGTTTATGAACTTGACTCCACGAAGTCCATCCTCCGCATCCGGGAAATCCAGATCCCAACTGCCGTCATTGGACTTTCCATTGATAATGTTCAACAACGCATCGGCAAAGGATTTGTATATATTGGCGAAGGCCATTGTCAAGCCTTCAGGATGTCCGGACGGAATCCTGTTCATCTCCAGGGCATGGCCTGACGTGTGCGCCGCACGTGTGTATATCTGAGTCGGTTTTCCTTTCAGTGTAACTTTAAGGAAATCCGGATGCTCCTGCTCCCACTCAATTGCGCCCTTTGTTCCGAAAATCCTTATCGCAAGGCCATTGTAGTGTCCGGCTGCAATCTGTGAACATGAGAATGTGCCGTGTGCCCCATTGTCGAATTCAACCAGCATGTTTGCATTCAAGTCCAATTCATGGCCGAACCTGTCCAGCATTGCGGCCAGTTTCCTGACGTGGCATCCCGTCATGTAAGAGACGGTTTCCTCAATATGGGTTCCAATGTCGCCGACACAGTTTGAAATCCCGCTGAATTCAGGATTCATCCTCCATACAGAAAGTTTCTTCCCGGAAGACTCGGCGCAGTCCACTTCATCCATCAGCCAATCCTGCAGATATTCGGCTTTCACATCTACGACCTCACCGATTTCTCCGTTCTGTATCAGCTCCTTCGCCTGCTTTACCATATTGTAACCGGTATAGGTGTATGTCACGCAGAACAGGACATTTTTCTCCTTCGCCAGCCTGCACAGTTCTTCGGCTTCTTCAATGCTGAAGCAAAGAGGTTTCTCGCATACCACATGTATCCCTTTCTCAATGAATGCCCTGGCAACTTCATAATGGAAACGGTTGGGAGTGCAGATGACAACGAAGTCGATTGTGTCTTCCCTTGCCGATTCCATCTCGGCCATCGTTCTATAATCCGGATATATTCTTCCTTGCTCAATTCCATAGTGCTTCCCGCATTCAATGTTGCTTTGCGCATTTGATGAGCTGAAGCATCCGGCAACAAGATCCGCCTGTTCGTTTATTGCAATGGCTTTGCGGTGAACACCGCCGATGAAAGCTTTAAGGGTACCGCCGACCTGGCCGTAACGTAATTTTGTTCTCATATCTTCAGTTTTTTATTGCGTCATCGAATTTGATCGCGGATTTCGGGAAATCAATTTTCCTTACAAATGCGCATGCTTCCCTTGCGCCGTATTCCCTGTCCATTCCTGAATCTTCCCATTCAACGGATAGGGGACCTTCATAGTTGTGGGCGTTAAGAACTCTTATTATTTCCTCGAAATTCACGTCTCCGTGTCCGAGAGAACGGAAATTCCACCCTCTTCTCAAATCGCCGAATTCAATATGCGAACCGAGAAGACCGTTCTTCCCGTTGAGTGTTACGGCGCAGTCTTTCATATGAACATGGTAAACCCTGTCCATGAAATCCTCCAGGAAGACGTGCGGAGTAACACCCTGCCACTGAAGATGGCTGGGATCGAAATTAATGCCGAATTCAGGACGGTCGCTGAATTTCTTCAGAAGCCTTTCCGTCGAATAATAATCGAAGGCAATCTCTCCCGGATGAACTTCAAGACAATATTTGATTCCATTCTCCTTGAAAACATCAAGAATGGGGCACCAGAGGTCATGAATTTGCTGGAAGCCGTCTTCTATCTGTTCTTCTGTTGTCTGGGGGAATGAGTAGAACCATTTCCAGATTGGGGAGCCCACGAAACCGGTGACACAGTATGCACCAAGTTTTCTGGCGGCAACAGCAGAAGCTTTCATGGTCTGAACAGCCCATTTTCTTATTTCGTCGGGCTTTCCGGCAAATTCCGCCGGGGCGAAATTGTCAAGTCTCGGATCATTGTAATCGCCCACGCACTGGCTTGGCACGTGAGCGCAGAGAGCCTTTACAACGAGATTGTGCTTTTTAAAGACATTTTTGATGCTTTCAACGTATGAATCATCCGCGGCCGCCCTTATGGGATCGAGGTGATTGCCCCATATCGCCAATTCGATACCGTCATAACCCATCTCCGCAGCCTTGCCGCAAAGGGTGTCAAGATCCATGTCTGCCCACTGGCAGCTCATAAGTGTTACTAAACGTGGCATATGAATTAAAAATTAGTTATCGTGTTTCAACAAATATAACAAAATAAATGTATCTTTACATCCAACAGCATAGATTAACACTAAAACACAAATAATATGAACCGTAGAGAATTCATTGAAAAAGCGGCAACGATCGGTGCCGGAATAAGCGCCAGCCCGTTCATCGTAAGAGGTGCGGATAAGAAAGTCAGTCCTTCCGACAAGATCAAAGTCGGTCTGATCGGATGTAACGGCATGGGATTCAGCGACCTTTCAGCTTTCCTTAACAACCCCGAGGTCGAGTGTGCCGCAATCGCGGACATAGACAGGAATGTGCTTGAGAAAAGAGGTGCGGAAACTGAAAAGATCCAGGGAAAGAAAGTAAAGCTGTATTCCGACTGGAGAAGGCTCATTGACAACAAGGATATAGACGTAGTCATAGTTGGCACCCCGGACCACTGGCACTGTCTTCAAATGGTTGCAGCCTGCGAGGCCGGCAAGGATGTATATTGCGAAAAGCCCCTCGGCAACAGCATAGAAGAATGCAATATCATGGTCCGGGCAGCACGTAAATACAACCGCGTTGTCCAGGTTGGACAGTGGCAGCGCAGCGATCCTCACTGGCAGGACGCCGTAGATTTCGTCCGCAGCGGGAAACTCGGAAAAATCCGCACCGTCCGGGTGTTCTCATACCAGGGCTGGTGTCCCTCAATCCCGGTCAAGCCCGATTGTCCCGTCCCCGACGGAGTTGATTATGACATGTGGCTCGGCCCCGCTCCTGAACGCCCGTTCAATCCGAACCGCTTCCATTTCACGTTCAGGTGGTTCTGGGATTATGCCGGCGGACTGATGACCGACTGGGGCGTTCATCTGCTTGACTACGCCCTTTACGGAATGGATGTCACTGCCCCCAGATCAGTAATGGCATCAGGAGGCAAATACGGTTATCCCGACGATGCATGCGAGACTCCGGATCTCCTTCAGACCGTATATGATTTCGGTGATTTTACCGTTCTGTGGGATCATGCCATAGGCATTAATGACGGAGCGTACGGACGCACGCACGGAGTGGCTTATGTAGGTGAAAACGGCACTCTCGTTGTCGACAGAGGCGGATGGGAAGTAATTCCCGAGAATGTAAACGGCGTGCAGAGGATGGAGGCGGTACCGCTGCATGAAAGCTATGGAGGAGGCGGACTCAACCTTCATGTCAAGAATCATCTTGAGTGTATAAAGACACGTAATGTTAACTGTAACGCGAGCATAGAGATCGGAGCGCACATCGCCAAGTTCTCACAGCTCGGAAACATTGCCTATCGTACCGGGAAGAAACTCTTCTGGGATGGAAAGACATTCAACGATGCAGAGGCCGACTCTTACCTGTGCAAGACTTACCGTGCACCCTGGGAACTCCCTAAAATCTGACAAACCATTTAATTCATATAACATGAAGAAATTTTTGTTTTCTGTATCCGCATTAGTATGCGTATCAGTTATGTGCTTTGCACAGGGCTCCATCCCTGCAGGATACAAGGATGACCGTACCGAGCATATGAAGCCCGGAATGTCTGAATTCTATGCACCCCAGCCTTCCAAGGTCAGCCCCGGCTGCCAGAAGTGCGGCGGAGCTCCTTCAGATGCCATCGTCCTTTTTGACGGCAAAAATCTTGACAAGTGGTGCTCATCACGTACTGGAGAGGCAGCAGGTTGGACGGTTAACGGTGATGGAACAATGACAGTGAACAAGAAAGCCGGTGATATCCGTACAAAAGAGACATTCGGCGACTTCCAGCTTCACATCGAATGGTGTGTTCCGGAAGACATTCAGGGAGAGAACCAGGCTCGCGGCAACAGCGGTGTATTCCTTCAGGGCAAGTACGAAGTCCAGGTTCTTGACAACTATGAGAACCAGACTTACGTGGACGGTATGGCCGGAAGTATCTACAAGCAGTCAACACCTCTCGTAAATCCTTGTCGAAAGCCCGGAGAGTGGAACGTATATGACATCATCTACACGGCTCCCACATTCAAGAAGGACGGAACATATCGTACACATCCCTACGTAACGGTGATATTCAATGGTGTACTCGTTCAGAACCACACCATGATACTCGGAACTACAGAATACATAGGATTCCCGACCTGCGCACCTCACGGAGACGGTCCTATCGAGCTCCAGAGCCATGGAGATCCCAGCAAACCTATCAGCTACAGGAATATCTGGATACGTAATCTATAGTATCGATTTAAATTAAAAATCCGGTCGAGGCTTTCGCCAAGACCGGATTTTTTTATTCTTCACCTTCACCGTCGTCCGAATCTTCGATATCGTCTTTCTCCTCCTCTTCATCAGCGCTGCTCAAATCCTCGAGTTCCTTGGTGCCCGGGATGGTATCGTCCGGAGCTTCGGGGACCATTGATGATCCTGCAATCTGCTCGATTTCCGACTCCCCTTCCCTGTCAAGCCAGTTCTCAACGTCTTCGAAACTGTCACGTTCCACAGGAATCTTGACAAGATAAATGTCTTCGGGCAGCTCAATTGTGATGGCATAAAAGCTGTCACCGCTGGGTTTATGATATTCCTTAATATCTTCTTCGCAGGATTCAAGGCCATCGGGATACTTCTCGTTGAAGGCCTTGCGAAGATCATCCTGCATCTTCTCAATGCTTATGATATGGCGTTTCTTTTCTGACATTTCCTCTCGAATTGGAACGCAATATTACACAGCGTTTTTCAATCTTGCAAGAGTAAGGAACTGATGAAGTATTTTGTTTCAGGATAAGTGTGTGAATGTCAATATTATTTCCTTCCAAAATTTTTATCTGCAAAATCGAGCATCCAGATCCAGTCAATGGCGGATATGCCGTGATCGTTGTTGCGACGGACATAAGCAAGGTTGGAACCTATTGCTTCTGTTCCGTAGTCCTCAGGCCATGCAACCTTCGGAAGACCTTCCTTTCCAAGCATCTCCCATACGGGACTTGCCGCCTGCAAGGCCATGAATTCACTTTCCGTATCATACCAGGGCTCGTCGAATCCCTGGATCATCAGCGATCTCGGAGCAACGCAGGCCAGGAAAAGATGCTGGTCAAAATTCAGGGAGGCTTCATTGTCGGCGTATTTTGCATATGCCTTGCAATACCAGTGGAGGAAGCTGGTCGTTTCGGTCTTTATGTTTTCTCCATAATAGTGCTTGGCAAGGGGGGCTCCGCCTCCACCGGTCTGGTTGGGAACGACGACGGGGAACCTCTCATCGAAAGCCCCGGCAATGAGAGCCGCCTTTCCAAGGCGCGAATATCCGGTAAGGAGCACCTGCTTTTCGTTGAGCTGAGGGTCGCGTTCTATCATGTCCATTCCGCGCATAAGGCCCCATCCCCATGCATTGAGTGAAGTTGTGTTGTCCGTACGCTCGGGATCGCGTTTGCCCCAGAGGTCGAATATCCTGGTATATGCTATTTCAACATCCTCTCCCGGATCCGGGTCCGGGGATATGTCTTCATAGCATGCTGTCACAACTGCGTATCCGCGGGCAATCAGGATATTTACAGGTATGATTGTGGGAGAATTCAGTTTGTTCATGGAGCCTCTTCCGGTATCGTACGACGAAAGACCGACTCTTGTATAGTTCGGATATCTCAATATCTCCTCATCGTCAAGAACCGTGTGGTTCCCACCGTAGTTCAGGAGAAGTATTACAGGAACCGGACCTTTAACATGCTTAGGGGTAATGACAAGCCAGTCAATCTTCGGACCGCTTTTGTCGGGTTTGAACCACATTCTTATCTGCCTGCGAATCGCGAAACCAGCAAGCGTTTCCCCTTCATCGAGGGTTTCGGTCACAACGGTTTCAGGGGCCGAAGGCATCCTGCCGTACATCTCGCTCTGGAAAATATCAAGAATTTCCTGCCTGCGGAGCTGCCAGTCTTTTGCATTCTTTACTTTTTTACCGTTCACAAACTCAAGTGGATTCTCCAAGGTAAACGGAGGAATCTTCGATTTGTCATAATTCTGAGCTTGGATTTCCGTAATTCCCGAAATCAGGGCCACGGCGAAAACGAATAGAATTTTCTTCATATAATGTTGTTATGGGTTAGCGTTCCTTTTACAAACATAAGAAATTTTACTATCTTTAGGAAAATATAACAAAAATGAATAAATATTATCTTCTGCCACTTTGCGCTATTCTCTTCCTTTCCTGCAGTAAGGAAAAAGTTTATACCGTTTCCGAATTTCCTGCTGATCGTTCCAGTGTTTGTTATCAGGGCAACAGAGCTCCCCTTGTGCACGAACAGCTTATCAAACTTCCTACAGGCAGCATCAGGCCCGGAGGATGGCTTCTCAGGCAGCTTGAACTTCAGAAGGACGGTCTTAACGGCCATCTCGGAGAAATTAGCATCTGGCTGCAGAAAGACGACAATGCCTGGCTTACAACAGGAGGGAAATGGGGATGGGAGGAGGTCCCCTACTGGTTGCGTGGATATTCGTCTCTGGCATATATCTTCAAGGATGAGGCCATGCTTGCAGAAACCCGACTGTGGATAGATGCTATATTGTCATCACAGCTTCCCAACGGAAACTTCGGCCCTTCCTCCGATGTCAAAGGAGAGGAATGCCAGGATTTCTGGCCAAATATGATAGTTCTCTGGATTCTTCAGGATTATTATGAGTTCAGCGGAGACGAGAGAATCATCCCTTTCATGACACGTTACTGTGAATACCTTCTTTCCGTACCCGACGACAAGTTCCTGGAGAGCTACTGGGAAAACAGCCGTGGAGGCGACAACCTCTGGAGCGTAGTCTGGCTTTACAACCGTACCGGAGATCCGGGACTTCTCGAACTTGGTGAAAAAATTCACAGGAATACCGCGGACTGGACAAAATCGACCGAACTGCCCAACTGGCACAACGTAAACATTGCCCAGAGTTTCAGAGAGCCTGCCACCTATTATCTTTTCTCCGGCAAGGAAGAGATGATCGGAGCCACTTATAATGATTTCGATCTTATCAGGCGTACCTTCGGCCAGATGCCCGGAGGAATGTTTGCCGGAGATGAGAACAGCCGTATAGGATTCATCGACCCACGCCAGGGTACGGAGACTTGCGGATTCGCCGAGCAGATGGCGTCAGATGAAATACTTATGCTTATCACCGGAGATACTTTCTGGGCGGAAAACTGTGAAGATATAGCATTTAACAGCTATCCTGCAGCCTTTATGCCTGATTACAAGGCTTTGCGCTACCTCACTTGTGCGAATATGACAGTCAGTGATTCCGAGAATCACCGTCCGGGAATTGACAACGGCGGTCCTTTCCTTGCCATGAATCCTTTCAGCAGCAGATGCTGCCAGCACAACCATGGGTTTGCGTGGCCGTATTATTCCGAATTTCTTGCAATGGCAACCCCTGATAACGGAATTGCATTTGCACTTTACAGCGACTGCGAAGTTACCGCTAAGGTCGGTGAGAAGGCGGAAGATGTTGTCCTCAGGGAAGAAACACGATATCCCTTCGACGAAAATATCAGGATAAGCGTGGTTGAAGGAAATGCAACTGAATTCCCGATATATGTAAGGATCCCATCATGGTGCCCGAAATCCGAAATCAGCAGAAACGGCAAGAAGATCGCTTCATGTTGCGAATCCGGAAAATTCCTTTGCATCAATGCCTTATGGAAAGAAGGAGATGTATTGGAAATAAGTTTCCCCATGTCTGTATCAAAAAGATTCTGGGCTGTCAATCAAAACAGTGTCAGTGTCGATTACGGTCCTTTGACCCTTTCCCTCCTCATAGATGAGGAATATAAACAGGTCGACAGCAAATCCACGGCAATCGGTGATTCTAAATGGCAGAAAAACGCCGACCCGGAGCTTTGGCCATCTTATGAAATATATGCGGCTTCTCCATGGAACTATTCTTTGGCCACAGATTCCGACATAACTATTTCAAAACGTCCCTGGCCGATGAACAACAACCCTTTCACCATAGAAAACTGCCCGTTGAGATTTTCTGCAAAAGGTAGGCTCATCCCTTCCTGGGGGTTTGACGAATACGGTTTGACCGGAGTTCTTCCAAATGAAAAGGCAAAGCGTTCGGACAGAGTCGATGACATCACTCTTGTTCCGATGGGAGCCTCAAGACTACGTATATCAGCCTTCCCCACCTGCACATCTGAATAATAATGAAGACTCTGATTTTATCCGGAAGCCTGTGCAGGCTTGGTGAAGACCACTTTACAGAAGAGATTACTGCAGAACTTCATGCCCGTTTGCAGGAGGATGCAGTAATCCTTCTTGTCAGTGCGGCTCCGGATGATTTCTCTTTCACGAAGTACGTTCTTGAATCGACTGTCGAATGTTTCATGAACAGCGGTATCCCTTTTTCTTCCATAACCATGCTTTCAAGGGAGAACTGCCACGAAACAGCCAGGCTTGTATCCGAATCGGATCTTGTAATGCTTTGCGGCGGTCACGTTCCCACGCAGAATGAATTTCTGCACGAAACAGGATTGCCGGACATTCTCAGGAATTACCCGGGAATCGTAATAGGATGCAGTGCCGGAGCCATGAACTGTGCAGATATGGTATATTCCCATCCGGAGCTGGATGGAGAAAGTACCGATCTTCATTATCAGAGATGGCTGAAGGGGCTTGGACTCACCGATATAAATCTTGTGCCGCATTTCCAGCAGACGAGGAATGCATTACTTGACGGAAGACGTTTATTTGAAGATATAATCTTCCCGGACAGCTGGCGGCATCCATTCTATTCCATTCCCGACGGAACATATATCATTGTTGAAAACGGAAAGCCCGTCCTTCACGGCGAGGCATACATAATACAAAACAGTCAAATCAGAAAAATTTGTGACCAAGGAGGCACATACACTTTTATGAATTTCATCTTCATTTCACCTCATTTCCCAAAAACTTACTGCCACTTCTGCTCACGTTTGAAGGCGGACGGTGTTAATGTTCTCGGTATCGCCGATACCAATTTTGAAAATCTCGCCCCGGAGCTGAAGGACTCCCTGACCGATTACTATAAAGTTGACAATCTTGAAGATTATCAGCAGGTATTCAAGGCCGTGGCTTTCTTTTCTTTCAAATACGGAAAGATAGACTGGATCGAGTCGAATAACGAATACTGGCTCGAACAGGATGCCCGCCTCAGAACCGATTTCAATATTACAAGCGGATTAAAGTCTGATAAAATCGGCTTTATCAAGAACAAGTCGCAGATGAAGGTATGTTACGCCAAGGGGAATATTCCAACTGCCAGACAGATAAAGGCTTCCTCCGGGCTTGACGCCGTTCTTGAATTCACTTCCAGAACAGGATATCCCATAATTGCAAAACCGGACAACGGAGTAGGCGCTGAGGGAACTTTCAAGATATGTTCAGACGATGAACTTAAGAAGTTCTTTGATGGTCATACTAACAATTATCAGTATTTCGTGATTGAGGAATTCATTACAGGAGAGCTCGTTTCGTATGACGCAATATATAATTCAAAGGCTGAACCGGTTTTTGAATCAATGTGTCACTTCCCTACTCCTATAATGGATATAGTCAACAATAACCTTGACAATTGTTACTACGCGGACAAGAAAGTGCCCGAAGCTCTCTCCGAAATAGGACGGCGTACGGTAAAGGCTTTTGGCGTGACCGGACGCTTTGTTCATCTTGAGTTCTTCCGTCTTGACAGGGACCGCGAAGGTCTCGGGAAAAAGGGCGATTACGTAGGGCTCGAGGTCAATATGCGTCCTGCCGGAGGATATACTCCCGACATGATGAACTTTGCGCACAGTACGGATGTGTACCAGATATGGGCCGACATGGTTGCTTTCGATGAAGCCAGGAAAGGATTCGGAAAACAATATTACTGTGCATATGCGAGCAGAAGAAAAAGCCGCAGCTACGTTCACAGCAATTCAGAAATCAGGGATAAATATTCACAAAATCTTGTGATGTGTGAGGAGATGCCGGGAGCCCTCTCTTCTGCACTTGGTGATTTTGTCTACATGGCAAGATTCGACACAAAAAATGAGATAGATGAATTTTTTAAATTTGTAAAGAAGTAAATACGGAATGAAAAAGTTATCAATTATCGCTGCATTGCTCATATCAGCGAACCTTCTAAATGCGAAAGTCGAACTTCCATCAGTAATCAGCGACAATATGGTTCTCCAGCAAAATACCGATGTCGCTCTCTGGGGAAAGGCAAAGCCGGGCAGTAAAGTGACGGTCAAGCCTGAGTGGACAAATGAGAAGTTCACCACAAATGCAGACAAGGTAACCGGTAAATGGTTATTGAGGGTAAAGACACCTTCCGCCGGAGGTCCGTATGAAATAAATTTCAACGACGGCGAAGAAATCAAAGTCAGCAATGTACTTATAGGAGAAGTCTGGTATTGTTCCGGCCAATCCAATATGGAGATGCCCATGAAGGGATACCGTTCGCAACCTGCAAGCGGAGCTGCCGAATTTATTGCCAAGGCTAAAAAATCACGTCCGATCAGACTTTGCAACATAGAATGCAATTCTTCCACGCAGGTTTTGGAACATTCCAATGGTATGTGGGAGGAACACACCCCACAAGCCGTTGCGAATACCAGTGCAACTGCATATTTCTTTGCTGAGGAGCTGCAGTCAGTTATCGATGTACCTGTCGGAATTGTTGTGAGCAGCTGGGGCGGAAGCAGTATAGAAACTTGGATCAGAAGGGATTATCTTGAGAAGGATTTCCCGGAACTGGAATATGGTCACCTTGACGGAAAAAAGGAAGTCAGAGCCGTTCAGCAGGATCCATGTCTGCTTTTCAACGGTCAGGTTGCTCCGCTTGTTCCCTATACCTTCAAAGGTATGATATGGTATCAGGGCGAAACCAACAGGGGCCGTGAGAATCAATATATCCGGCTTCAGGAAACTTATGTAAGAATGATGAGAGAATTGTTCTGCATTCCCGATGCGCCGTTCTATTTCGTACAGATTGCGCCATATCCCTATGACAAAGCCGAGGATTGGACCAGCGGATACTTCTACGAGGCGCAGCAGAAATCTCTCGACGTAATCCCGAACAGCGGAATGGCCGTCACCTGTGATGCAGGCGAGTACGGCACAATACATCCGGCAGCAAAAAAGGAAGTCGGTCACAGGCTTGCCTTTCTTGCACTTGAACGCAACTATGGAATAAATGCGATTAATGCCGATTCCCCGGTTTACAGGAGTGCGGAATTCACAGAAGGAAAAGCAATCGTTGAGTTCGATACACGGGACGATGAAGGTCTTTCACCTATGGGAAGGAATATTCAAGGTTTCGAAATTTCAGGCGACGACAGAATCTTCCATAAAGCTGATGCTTATGTCAATGATGGAAATAAAGTCATTGTATCGTCAAAGGATGTCCCTGAACCTGTTGCTGTACGCTATTGCTTCCGCAATTGGTGCTATGGGAATCTCTACAACAACTATGGTATTCCGGCCGCGCCTTTCAGAACTGACAGCTGGGATCTTTAGAGATTAAACATCCGAGTTCACATGAATACTTTGATTATAGTGGATTTACAGGAAGACTTCTACAGTCCGGACGGATCTCTGTATGTCAGGGGTGCGGAAATACTCCCTGAAAGAATTGCCGGTATAACTGAAAATTACAATAATGTGATTTTTACCCTGGACTGGCATCCGCTCAATCATTGTTCCTTCAAACAGAATGGAGGTCCCTGGCCTGTACATTGCCTTATGTACAGCCGGGGAGCTTCATTGCCTGATGAAGTCCTTTCAAAACTTGATATCACAAGGCAGAATGTTTTCTACTATCATAAGGGCAACAGATCCTACGAAGAAGAATATGAGGCTTTCAAATCGATATCCGATGAACTTCTAAAAGTGCTCAACGATAGTGAAAAGATAGATATCTGCGGATTATGTGGTGATTATTGCGTAGGTCTGACCCTGAAAAGACTCGCAGAACTTGGATTAAAGCCGAAGATCAGGGTTTTGAAGGAGCTTATCGGTTCTATAGACGACGGAACGGCATTGAACAGATATATCAGCGAACTCTGATATATCTGTTCTATAATTCAATCACAGCATCGGCAAAAGACAATATTTTTTCTCTGTGGGAAATAAAAATAATAGTTTTTGCACGATAACGCGATTCCAAGAGATTCTTCAAGAATTTTTCTTCCGTATCTTTATCCAGAGCAGAGGTCGCCTCATCAAGGATAAGGATGCAACCGGGGTGCAGAAGAGCTCTGGCTATTGATATTCTCTGCGCCTGTCCTTCGCTCAGACCGGAGCCGACTTCGCCGCAAATGGTGTCAAGTCCTTCGGGAAGGTCATACACAAAATCGGCCTCAGCTATATGCAGAGCGTCTTTCATGTCATCTTCAGAAGCATTCGGTGAAGAAAGGAGAAGGTTTTCCCTTACTGTACCGCTCAACATGCTGTTCCCCTGAGGGACATACATAAAATTTGAAATTGGCACATATGTAATATTACCGACTTTGGGTTTTAAAAGGCCCATTATAAGCTTTGAAAGCGTACTCTTACCCTTACCTGTAGGACCGGAGACAACTGTGAGCCTACCGCTTTCAAAGCGGCAGGAGAATTCATCAAAGACATTCTGCCTGGCCCCAGGATAAGAATAGGAAATGGAATCAATAACTATGTCCGGGGCTTTCTTGAGCAGAGTCGGATCTGTGGGTATGTCCTTGTTTTTGGACAGAATTTCAATAAGTCTGTCTCTTGATGTAAGAGAATGAATTATAGCCGGTATCTGGCTCACAAGTTCGGCTATAGGTCTCTGTACCTGACCAACAAGCTGCAGAAACGCAGTCATCATTCCGTATGTTACAACACCGTCACGAATTCCAAAAACGCCCCATAGAAAAGCAGAAACATAACCGGCAGTGAAACCGAAAGACATAAAGGTGCTGGCAACAGCATGATAATTGAGGCGCTTGATATTCTGGCCTTTCAAATCTGTTTGAATATCATCAAAATGAGATATGACGCGTTCGACACCTGTAAGTGTAAGTACTACAAGTCTGTTCTGAAGATTTTCCTGGACATACTGTTGTCTTTCGCTGTCAAGCTTGCGTATTTTTTCAGTCAGTTTTCGAATTGTCCAGAAGAACATTCTTGAACCAAGAACGCCGACAATCATGATTATGACAAGAATGACCAACAATTTGGGCGCGAGTGTGACAAGATATACGGATGCCACAATCAATTGGTAAAAGGTAACCGCAATCAAGGGAATTCTTGAACAGATCAGGTTATTGATTACATTGACATCCTCCTGAATCCTGTTCGTGATATCGCCGCTCAGGTGCTCCTCCCTGCCTGTCCAGCTTGACTGCAATGCGGCGGAAAAGACATTATGTCGAATGATGTTACCGGTGTTGAGCAGATTAATTCTCTCCCAATAGGAATATGCAACGCCGCTGATAATCTGAACCAGCATGATACAACCCATATACCATACATAGGTCGTCATGTCACCATCACACTTGTGAGTGGCGATATCCACCAGCATCTTGCTGTCCCATACGAACATTATGGATGCCATGACACGGACGAACCCTATAATGATACTTATAAGGGTCCCTGTTATTGTTTTTCGGGAGAGAAACCGCTTCATTCTTCAATAATCCCTGCTTCTTTCAAGCAATTGGCTACCTTTTCCGAGTCCTCGGCTGCAATTTCTTCGGAAACATCGTACTTGTCAAGCAGAAGCCGGCGCATATCATCAACTGTAAAATCCTTGTCCTTCAAAGAGTCCCAAAGGTATGCCGCCGTCGAATTCAACGCAACCATCTTGTTGAAATTGACAAGTCTGGCATCTTCAGCCACAACGATGAACTCATGTCCGAGAGGACGCATCTTAAATCCTTTCTTGATTCTCATATAATTCTTCTGTAAATAGCCAGGATATATCTTCTGGCAGGTTTCAACTTTCGCCATAAGACGGCTTTCCCGGGAACGATTTCTCTTCCGGATGGCTTTATTATTTTAATTGCCGTTCCCAACACATCTGCACGGGTACAGACTTCGGTTCCAATTAAATTTCCATCTCCCATCAAAGTAAGTACGTTCCCTTCTATATCAATCACTCTGTGCAGGACATAACGGTCAGATGTTACGTGGGCAAGAACTATGTCACCTGTCTGAATGGACTCCGGGCCTCTGTTAAACAGCATGACACTGTCTTCCCCTCCCCTGATAAACGGATCCATGCTGTTGCCTTTGGTCCGAAGGACAACCTCCCTGCCTTCCGAAAGCATTCTCCCGACTTCAGGTAAAAGGATATTGTTTGGAATCAAATGTTGCATACGGCATTGTAACAGGTTTCCGCGGCTTCCGGATCCGGACGGCAGTTGAGCACGAATGACGCTTGTTCAATAGCTATCCTGGAAATTGTATCATGAAGTCCGTCGGCTATCTTATCAATGAATCTTGCTCCGGAAGCGGATGAGGAAATCAAAGCATATGCCTCCAGGACGGAAAGTCTTGAAATTGAATTTGACTTTGAACGGGAGATTCTGACCATTGCGCCGAGAGGGAATGACATATTCCTGTAACATGGCGTTTTTCCGCTCCATGGTGTACCAAATACCATTACCTGACCATCTTCCATGATGCGGACTGCAGGATTGTCATCGTTCAGGAGGAATGTGTCAGGGATATTTTGAATCCACATTCTGCTGTGGGTGCTTTTGCCGGTGCCGCTTTTTGCAAGAAACATATATGCCTTTCCATCATGAACAATAACGGATGAATGCATTTCCAGAGTATCAAGCTTTGAAGTGCTGAAGGCAAACATGAACATTGCGGCATTGTCGACGGCAAATCTTATATATTCTTTTGCGGAAACATACAGGCTGCCATTTTTAAAATCCTTGTCAACGCAAAGCGAAGCAACTGTATCCATATCAGAAAGCGGCGACATTTCAACGAACCAGATGTTCTTATTTGAATATAAATCAAGACGGGATTCCCCGGGAACTCTCTGAACAAGAACAGATTCAAGTTCATCCGGCCGTGCTATGCCGGAATATGATACAGACAGATTGAATATTGGAGATGAAGAATTGAATTCAATTTCGAACGGTTCGTAATTGGAAAACCGGTCAGGAAAAACACCATCGGGGAATTCGATGGAGAAACAATGACCTGCAACACAGTATAATTTAACCATTGTTATTTCAAAATTGCAATAACGGATTCGCAAGCTCTTGAAAGATCGCCGACAGAAACTTTAATCTCTGCATCCAGAGGGAGAAAGTAATCTATTCTTGAACCGAACTTGATGATCCCACACTGGCTTCCGGCACTAACCTTCAACCCGTCTGCCGCATAGTTGACTATTCTTCTGGCAAAACCGCCGGCAATCTGCTTAAAAAAAACATCCTGACCCGACCCGGTTTTTATGCAGGTACAGGTATGCTCGTTTTCCTCAGAAGCCTTCGGCTTGAATGCCAGGGCATGAAGACCGGGATGATATTTATAATAATTCACCGTTCCGCTAACGGGCCAGAAGTTTGCATGAACGTCAAAGAAGTTCATGTAGATTGACACCTGAATACATTCTCTCTTCAAGAATTCCTTTTCATAAGCCTTTTCAACAATTACTATTCTTCCGTCTGCAACAGATAGAACATTATTGTTCCCTTCAACAGGAATTCTTTTAGGAATCCTGAAGAAAAACAGCTGCCAGACACAGAACCAAAGAATGAAAACAATCAGAGGGAATACGACAAGCGGCTTTTTTACAAATATAAGCAGGACTGCAATCAATACAGCTGCAATACAATAGACCAAAGCAATGGTCCCGCGGGAATTCTTGTCTATTTTCATTAAAACTGTCCTGTTAAAGTGAGGTATATACAAGCAACTGGAACTGCAAAGAACGAACTGTCAAACCTGTCAAGCATTCCGCCGTGCCCCGGTATGCAGTTGCCGGAATCCTTGACTCCATAATGTCTTTTCCATACAGATTCAAACAAATCCCCGCAAACCCCTGAAACGGAAATTATTATGGCAAGACTGACACATTGGACAAGCTTGAAGGGAAGCAAACCGGTATAGTAAAGGACAACCGATGCAATTATGCTGAACAATATACCGCTCCAGAAACCGACCCATGACTTTTTGGGAGAAATGGAAGGGGCAAGTTTGCGTGAGTTCTCCTTCTGTCCGAAAATAGAACCGAGACAGTACGCTCCGATATCGCTTATCCATATCAGAACAAAGAAGGCAAGCAGGAGTTTACCGTCAAAATATCCGCACCTGTAAACAAGAAATGGAGAAAGTCCGATTGGTAAAGCTATGTAGGCAAGACCGGTATATACAAGCGGAAGTTTTTCAAGATTCACCCTCTCCTCGCGGGTAAGGAATATGAATGAAATTCCTATAGTAAGCAGAAGCAGAAAGCTGAGGCAAAGCCAGGATATAGAAATGCCATACCTCACATGCGAATATACAGTGATAAAAAATACAGTGGATGTGAGCAGGGCAAGACGACGCTGTGCCGGATATTCATCACCCATTGAGATGTTATAGAACTCATCAAGAGAAAAGAGCATGACGGTCAGGAAGACAGCGCCGAACAGAAGAGGTTTCAACATCAGACTGGCAACAATGACCAGCACGAAAGCTATTCCCGTAATAGTTCTTAAAGTAAGATTATTCATTGTAATTATCCTTTACTTTAGGTCCCAGAATCTTTTCAACGTCATCGGCAAAGATAACCTCCTTTTCGAGGAGAATTGAAGCAACTTCTCTCCATTGCTCCTCGTGCTCCTTAAGAATAGCCATTGTCCTGTCATGGATATCATCTACAATTCTCTTGACTTCCGAATCCATTACTTCCGCTGTTTTCTCGGAATACGGCTTGGTCAGGTCATATCCACGTGAGCCTGTTGAATCATAAAATGAAAGATTTCCGACACGTTCGCTCATTCCGTAATACTGAACCATGCCATAAGCCATTCCGGTAAGTCTTTCAAGGTCATTCTGGGCACCTGTTGAAGGTTCACCGTTGATGATTTCCTCAGCGACACGGCCACCGATCAGGGAGCACATCTCGTCTGTCATCTGGCTCTTTGTATAAAGTTTGTGCTCTTCAGGAAGATACCAGGCCGCTCCCAATGCATTCCCGCGAGGGATGAGTGTGACTTTGAACAGAGGGTTGGCGTGTGGCAGAAGCCAGCTTACAACAGCATGACCGGCCTCGTGATATGCAATGCTTTTCTTCTCTGCCGGAGTGATTACGGAATTCTTCTTCTCTATTCCTCCGATGATTCTGTCGACGGCATCGAGAAAATCCTGTTTGTCTATCTCCTTCTTGTCCTTTCGCGCTGCGGTAAGCGCAGCCTCATTGCACACATTAGCTATATCCGCACCGGAAAATCCCGGAGTATGCTTTGACATGAATTCAATATCGAAGTCAGAAGAGACCTTGAGATCCTTCATGTGGACCTTGAATATCTCTTCCCTTTCCTTAAGCTCGGGAAGTTCCACATGAATCTGTCTGTCAAAACGGCCGGCACGCATCAAAGCCTTGTCAAGAATGTCAGCACGGTTGGTGGCTGCAAGAACTATGACACCACTGTTCGTCCCGAATCCGTCCATTTCTGTCAGGAGCTGGTTCAATGTATTCTCCCTTTCATCATTGGAAGAGAAACCCACGTTTCTTCCACGGGCACGTCCTACAGCATCTATTTCATCTATGAAAACAATGCATGGAGCTTTCTCTTTTGCCTGTGTGAACAGATCTCGGACGCGGCTTGCACCGACACCTACGAACATTTCAACGAAATCAGACCCGCTTATGCTGAAGAAAGGCACATCCGCCTCTCCGGCTACAGCTTTTGCAAGCAGCGTCTTTCCTGTTCCCGGAGGACCGACAAGAAGCGCACCTTTTGGAATCTTTCCTCCCAATGCAGTGTATTTTGTGGGATTCTTGAGGAAATCAACTATTTCTACGACTTCTTCCTTTGCACCGTACATGCCGGCAACGTCCTTGAATGTTACATTGACTTTGTCCTTGTCTGTAAGTTTACCGTTTGCCTTGCCTACACTGAAAGGATTCATACCGCCGCCTGCACCACCTCCCATATTCTTTCCCATTCCACGAAACATCCAGCTCCAAAGAATGATAAGCATTAAAACCGGGAATATCCATTCCATAACGTTGCTCCAGATCTTTGCATCATTCTCCATTATGATCTTAACCCTGTCTTTCTCAGGAAGGGAGTCATTCAATCTGGCGAATTCCGTTTCGGGATCAAATTTGCTTGATGTCAGGAAATAAAACTGAGGAGCGCTTTTAGGCAGTTTTCCACCGGGAAAAAGGTCGGCATAACCGGCGGCTTTTTCAGGTTTTAGAGAAATGCTGCCTTTGAAGTCATTGCGTACGAAACGAATCTCCTTGATATCACCGGACGAAATCATATTCTGAACCTGTGCCCATTCGATCTTGAGAGCCCTGGTGTCACGGTTGCTGAAAAGCATGAATCCGATGCCTATGATCAGGATTATATACAACCAAGAAAGATTGACTCTTACAACCTTGATTTTCTGTGGTTTCTTATTATTTGAACTTTTAGCCATATTACGGAAATATATTTATCTTGCATACAAATATACTACAAAAAATACTCCAATCCGATATGTCAGTCACAATATCTCATTGCATTAACCCAAGAAAAGGAAATCCGTCCGAGGCGGTTCTCAGACGGATTCTTTCCCTTTGCAAGAAGAATTGGAATATGTGTTTTATAGATTCCTCAGTTTCTCAATAGTGGCGGACGGGTCCTGTGACCTGAAAACATGGCTGCCGGTAACTATTATTGATGCTCCCGCCTTCTTGAGGGCTTGAATATTTGTATCCCTGACGCCACCGTCAACCTCAATCGGAGTATCAGCGCCGTATCTGTCAATCGCCTCTTTCAATTCTTTGATTCTGCTGTAGGTATCCTCTACAAGATCCTGACCTCCGAAACCGGCAAAGACTGACATTACGAGGAAATAGTCCGCTTTACCAATGTATTCGAAAAGACTTCGGACAGGTATATCGGGATTGATGGCAATCCCTGCTTTAATGCCAAGACGATGAAGACTGTCGATGTATGTTCCGGTATTGTCTCCGGAGACTTCCAGATGGAAACTCACCATCTGAACCCCTTCTTCATGAAGTTTGTCGAACCATTTGTCAGGATTGACGACCATGAGGTGAGCATCCATAGGTATACGGGCAACTTTTGACAATTGGTCGATAACAGGAAAACCAAACGAAATATTGGGAACAAAACTGCCGTCCATGACATCAAGGTGAATGATATCGGCAGTTTTGTTCAACATTTCAATTTCCGTCCCCAGGGATAGGAAATTTGCGGCAAGAAGAGATGGAGCTATCTGAACCGGCATACTACGTCCTCCAACAACATGACAAACTTATCAAGGGATGCAAGATCGAGTTTCTCTCCGGGTGCATGGACACCTCTGAGGGTCGGCCCGAAGGAGATCATATCCAGACCGGGGAATTTTTCCAGGAAGAGACCGCATTCAAGTCCGGCATGAATTGCCTTGACCTCCGGTTCCTGATTGAAAAGTTCCCGATAAGATTCAACACAGATATTCAGAATGTTAGAGTTCATGTTAGGAGCCCATCCGGGATAACCGTTGTTGTGGATGGTCACAGCACCGAACGTTTTGAAATTGGCCTCCACTTTTGCAGCAATCAAGTCACATTGACTCTTCTGTGAACTTCTCTGACTTGTCTGGATCTTGACGGAATCTTCCAACGTATGGACCGAAGCCAGATTTGTGGAAGTTTCCACAAGACCGTCTATATCCTGATTCATTGAATAAACCCCATGCGGACAGATGAACAGGGAAGTTATGATCTTCCTGCATGTTCTCTTGTCAACAGCCCTGCGTTTGCTTTCCACAACTGTGGAAGAAAAAGTCAGATCCGGCTCAGTGGTGTGGAACTCGTTAAGAATATCCTTGGAGAATGATTTGAACCTTTCAATCGTATCCTCTGCATTCTCCACGGCAATCACCGCTTCAGCCTCACGGGCGATGGCATTTGATTTTCCACCACCGTCAATTGAAATCAGAAGGAAACCGTATTTCAGTTCATAATAAAGGAATCTGGCAAGCTCCTGTACTGCATTCATCCTGTTTTTATTGATGTCATCTCCGCTGTGTCCTCCAATGCCGCCTCCTATGTCCAAACGGACGCAAGAATAACTTGAAGGTATGTTTTCCCGGGTCTTAATCCTGAAAGAAGCATCGGTATGTATTCCTCCGGCGCATCCTATGAACAATTGTCCTTCATCTTCCGAATCGAGGTTAATAAGAGTCCTGCCCTCGAAAAAGCCGGGCTTGAGAGCAAAAGCGCCGTCCATTCCCGTTTCTTCCGAAATGGTGAACAGACATTCAATCTTACCGGTCGGGGTCTTGTCTTCCAACAAGGCCAGACATGCCGCTATTCCAATGCCGTCATCCGCACCCAAGGTTGTTTCTTCAGCAATCATCCACCCATCCTTTATCACATATTTCAACGGATCGGTTTCAAAGTTGTGAGCGGAGTGCTTTGCTTTCTCACATACCATATCCTGATGGGCCTGTAGTACAATGGTAGGAACATTCTCCTTTCCTTCAGCAGCGGGGCGGACAATAAGAACATTGCCGGTCTTGTCTTTCCTGTGCTCTAAATTGTGCATTTCCGCCCAATCGACAAGCCATCGGGTTATTTTTTCCTCATGACCTGACTCCCTTGGAATAGTGGCGATAGTCTTGAATATATCAAGAACAGCTTTGGAATTCATATATAAAAGAATTGGTGGTAAAACTATTCGGCTGCAACAAGCATTGACTCGATATCAGAGACATATTTCTTGAAAACTTTGTCTGTTGACATAAGGTCAGCGACTGTATTGCATGCATGAAGAACCGTAGCATGATCCTTGCCACCGAGTTCGGAGCCGATTGCGGCCAGTGAAGAATTTGCAATCAGATTACGTGACAGGAACATTGCGATCTGGCGTGACTGCACAATCTGACGTTTCCTTGATTTGGAAAGGAAATCATCCTTGCTTATGTTGAAATAGTCGCAGACTGTCCTTCTTATGGTTTCAATGGACATCACGCTGTCTTCCTCCCCTATTACGTTCTGCGACAATTCACGGGCTATATCAATCATCGCTTTGTTCTTCTGCACCGTTGAATAAAGGATCACGGAAATAAGAAGCCCTTCAAGTTCCCTGAAATTTTTCTTAACCCTGGAAGCAAGATACTCGAGAACCTCTTCAGGGACATCCGCACCCTCTCTGGATGCTCTCAGCCTGAGCATGTTGAGTCTGGTGTTATAATCGGGATGCGAAAGCTGGACAGGCAAGCCCCATTTGAATCTGGACAGAAGCCTCTCCTCAAAATTCTTCAACTCGGCGGGAGACCGGTCGGAAGTCAGTATCAATTGCTTGCAATTCTGATGCAGATGATTGAATACATTGAAGAAGGCATTCTGCGAACCTTGACCTATCAGGTCCTGGATATCGTCGACAATAAGGACGTCTATCTTCATGTAAAAAGCGAGGAAATCCGTCAACTTGTTATGGATGTTCACTGCATCCATATACTGCGTCTTGAACTCATTGCCGGTTACATAAAGGACAATAAGGTCCGGGAATCTCTCCTTGATGGCGATACCGATTGCCTGTGCGAGATGAGTCTTGCCGAGTCCGGGACCTCCGAACAGGAAAAGAGGATTGAAAGGATTCTTTCCGGGAGCTGCGGATATGGTCTCGCCGGCGGCAATTCCCATTTTATTACATTCGCCGGAAACGAAATTGTCAAAGCAGTATTCGGGTTTCAACCTCGGGTCAATCTGCACGGGATGAAGTCCGGGATAAATGAAAGGACTAGGATTACCGCTCATCTGAGTAGTTACGGCAACAGGTCTGTTTGTCGGCGTAGGGGAAGCGGAACCCGGAAGAGTTACAGGAGACTGCCCCTGTACCGGCCTGATGGTATACAGAAGCTTTGCATCGGAGCCGATTACTCTCTTGAGTGTGAATTTAAGAACATCAAGGAACGCATCCTCAAGATACTCGCGGTAGAAATGAGTAGGAACTTCAATCGTGAGAGTCGATCCCTGAAAGGAAACCGGACGGACAGGTTTGAACCAGGTATCAAACTGCTGTGGCTCCACAATGTTACCAAGAATGTGGAGACATTCAGCCCATATACCAATATGTTTTTCCTGCTCGTTCATGATTTAAATTTGACGATGCAAAGATTGATGAAAAAAAAATTATAAAAAATATGCGACAGTATTTTATTTTTTGAAAATTCGTTGTAAATAAAAGATTGGAAAGTCCTAAACGTTTATTTAATAAATGATTGAATAAGAACTATTTAAAAAAATAAACGCCCAAGACATATACATAATTTTTAAATGCTTGTTTTTAATAATTAAAAATAACGGAATTATGGAAAATATGTCAATGGACTATAGCGGACAGAAAGAAAATCAATTCTCAAACTCAACGAAAAAACATTCGGAATTCTTTTTCTTTATCTCCCTGTACATTTTCATCGCCTCTTCCTTTGAAGAAGAAACTCCGACGATGTACTTGGTAAGCCCGCCGGCTTTTACCTTATAAGGTTCATATCCGAGGAATACAGGAGAATTTTCAGGAATTGTCTTCGAAGATGCGATGATCTGTGTACCATAGAGTTTTCCGCCGGAAGGAGCTACACTTGAAGGAACGGCATTGACAGTCAGCGTACGGTCATAATGTGACTTATACTCCTTGAATGCTTGAAAGATCCGTTCCGCCAGGTCTTCCCGGTTGGCCGGCTGTCGCAATACGGACAAGTCTGAACTGTTGGACATGAAACCGAGTTCGATAAGGACCGCAGGCATCGAAGTTTTCCACAGTACATAGAATGGATTCTGCCATATGCCTCGGTTTGACTTAATGGGCCCGCCTGCAAGACAGTTGCCTGCGGTTTCGGCAAACTTCAGACTTTGCTCAAGGTTTGAGTTCTGCATAAGAACCATGAAAATGTACGATTCCGGGTCGGATGGATCGAAACCTTCATGTTTGGTGGAATAATCATCCTCGAGGAGAATTACCGAATTCTCGCGCTGACACACATCCATGTTATAAGCGTACAGATCCTTGTTCTTGTTGGATGACTGGCCGAGAAGATGCAAAGAATAACCGTTCGGGCCGGTACTCCTGGCAGCATTGATATGAATTGAAATGAACAGATCGGCATTCTTCCTGTTTGCAAATTCAGCCCTGTCGTCGAGCGATACGAACTCATCCTTAGTCCTCGTGAGTGCTACCTTAAGATCAGGATACGCTTTTCGCATTTTCTCGGCAAGTCTTACGGAAATGTCAAGGGTCATCGTTTTTTCATAATTCTTCTTGTCAGGACTGATACACCCGGGGTCCTTTCCACCGTGTCCGGGATCGATTACCACTGAATTCAAGGTAATCTGTCCGTACGAAGTAAAGGCAGTCAAGACCAATGACAGAAGAATTATATGGATTGCTCGTTTCAAAAAATATGAGTATTTTTGTAGATTGCAAAATTAAGCAAAAAAACGTTTTTTGGGAAAAACAAGGCTCATATTTTCTATATTGTCGGTACTGATGTTGATCCTCGGCTCAACGGATGTTTACGCGCAATTGCCAAGAAAAGCCAGAAAACCGGAAAAAAAAATTTACGGAACCCTGACAATCAGGGAAAAAGAAGCGCCCGACTCAATCACGCTGGCCAGGATTGATTCCCTTCACAAAGCCGATTCCGTACACAGGGCCGATTCTGCGTCACTTCTTGAAAAGAGCTCTTTGGACAGGCCTGCGTTCACAACGGCCAAGGACTCCATTGTCGAAATTTTTGAAAACGGACACAGAAAGATATTCTATTACGGAGATGTAAGCGTGACGTATCAGGATATCAAGCTGACGGCCGAATATATGGAATACGACATGACCCGGAGCGAAGTCTTTGCCAAAGGAATATATGATTCGATTGCCGGTGAATGGAAAGGTCTTCCTGTAATGACTCAGAACGGCAGCACCTACAACATGGAGGAAGTCACATACAATTTTGATACGAAGAGAGCCAAAATAAAGAATATGGACACACAGACCGATGACGGCCTCGTCCACGGCAAAAGTATCAAGATGTTCGAAGACAATTCCATCAACATGACAGGTGGACGTTATACCGTCTGCGATGCCGAACATCCTCATTATTACATGAATCTCACCATGGCCAAGGTTATAACCAAGCCATCCCAGAAAACGGTGTTCGGTCCCGCATATCTTGTCGTTGAAGATGTAAAGCTGCCCTTCGTCGCCCTCCCCTTCGGATTCATTCCCAAAAGACCGGACCGAGCCACAGGTCTGCTCATGCCGACATTCGGTGAGGAGGAAGCCCGAGGTTTCTACCTCAGGGATATGGGAATGTATTTCGTATTCGGAGATTATCTTGACCTGTCGGTTACAGGAGATTACTACACACTCGGGTCCTGGGCTGTTGACATCAACTCCCGATATCTTGTAAAATACAAGTTCACGGGTAATTTCTCTTTCAACTACTCTCATGACCAGAAGGGAGAGAAAGGCAGTCCCGATTTCTTCTCCACATCAAACTTCGGACTCAGATGGACCCATCAGCAGGATTCCAAGTCCATCCCCGGCATGACGTTCAGCGCCTCCGTCAACTTTTCCAGCCCGTCCAACAGCAGATACAATTCACACTCGGTGACCGAGGCCCTACAGAACCAGACTCAGTCATCAATATCTTTCTCCAAGAACTGGAACGGAAAATTCAACTTCAGCATAAACGCCACTCATAACCAGAATTCAAGGGACTCCTCCTACAATATAACGTTCCCTAACATCACTTTCTCAATGAGCACGATATACCCGTTCAAGAAAAAGAACAGGGTCGGCAAGGAAAAGTTCTACGAAAAAATCTCAATCGGATATAATACGAGCCTGCAAAACAGCATAAACTTCAAGGCATCTGAATTCAACATCAAGGACCCGGCGTTCATCAACAAGATGAACAACTCGATGAATCATAATTTCAGTCTCGGCCTTCCTGCCTTCCAGCTCTTCAAATATCTCAACTTCACCCCCGGCATAAGCTACGGCATGAACTGGTACTTCCGGGACTACAATGCCGTGTACGATGAAGAGAAGAAGAGCGTATCCACGCAAAAGGGCGACATGTTCGGAGCGTTCGGAATAGTTCAGCGAGGTTCCGCATCACTCAGCATGAGCACCCGGCTGTACGGAATGTTCAACTTCGGTACTTTCCACAAGATACAGGCCATAAGACACGTCATATCACCTTCCGTCGGACTGTCCTACACTCCGGACATGTCCGGAACCTGGAACGGATATACCAACTACATCTATACTGATTCGCAGGGCGAACAGAAGACATATACATACAACAGGTTCACAGGTTCGAGCGGAGCCGGACAGAGACAATCCGCAACGGCCTCCATATCTATTGGAAACAATCTTGAAGCCAAAGTCAGGGACTTTGCGGATACAACCGGAAAGGGAACAAAGAAGGTAAAGCTGATAGACCAGTTCAACATCGGAACAAACTACGACTTCATGAAGGATTCCCTGAACATGGCTACGGTTTCGATGAATCTCACAACTACGCTGTTCAACAAAGTCAGCATATCATCAAGCCTTGGGTTCGATCCCTACGCCGTAGACAAACACGGAACCAAAATCAACAAATTCGCCCTCGGTCAGGGCCAGGGGCTTCTCCGCTTCACGAATGTCTCGGCATCCGCTTCATATACTCTTTCCGGACAGGGAACCATAAAAGGCGATGACGGTCAGACCGGAGGAGGAGGAAACGCCGCAAGTTATTACCAAAGGGTATATTATCATCCCGTAACCGGAGAATATATCCCCGGAGGATGGCTGTATTATACCAACCCCAACGTTCCCTGGTCTGTAAACCTGAGCGCAAACTTCAGTCTTTCAAAGTCATACAGCTATGACAGGGAACTTGACAGACTGCAAACCAACAACCGTATCACCGCCACTCTCCAGGCATCCGGCAACTTACGGATAAGCCCCAAGATGAACATGTCGGTAAGTACCGGATACGATTTCGTGGCCAAGAACATTTCCACGACTCAGTTCAGCTTCACATACGATCTTCACTGTTTCAACATAAGTGTACAATGGGTTCCGCTCGGAACTTACAAGTCATACAGTTTCAGAATTGCGGCGAATGCATCCGCACTTCAGGACCTGTTGCAGTTCAGGAAGAGTAATAGCTACTGGGACAATTTCTAGTGACGTATTGCTCTTGTTGTGAAAATTAATTACATTTGTACGTCAATCGCATATCGCGATATCTAAAATCATTATAAATATGCCACACAGCCTTTTCGAGCTTAGCACGATGAGTAGAGAACAGCTCGAGACAATTGCAAAAGAATTCAAGATCAAAACCAGAAAACTTGATGATGAGAACCTCGCTTACGCCATCCTTGACGCTGAAGCTGAGGCCGAATCAGTAAAACCGGCTAAAACTGTAGAAAAACCAAAAGCGAAACGCGGACGTCCCGCAAAGAAGGCGGAAGAAAAGAAGTCCGAAGAGGCTCCGGTTGAAACCGACAAACCGGCCCCAACGGAGCAGAAGAAACGCGGACGCAAGAAGAAAGTCGAAGAAACTTCTACGGAAAAACCGGCGGAGGTTGAAAAAGAAATCAAGGATACACGCAAGCAGCAGAGTCCAAAACCGCAGCAGCAGCCGGTTCAGAAGGAAGAACAAGCTGAGCAGGAACATGCGGACCGGCATAAGAACAATATCCAGCAGAACCAGCAAAGGCCCAAACAGCAACCGCAGCAAAAACCGGCAAAGCCCAAAGCGCCGGAATATGAAGGTACGGTAGAGGCGACCGGAGTTCTTGAAATAATGCCGGACGGATACGGTTTTCTCCGTTCATCAGACTACAACTACCTTAATTCTCCTGACGATATCTACGTGTCCCAGCAGCAGGTGAAGCAGAATGCGCTCAAATCCGGAGATACCGTTACCGGAGAAATCCGCCCGCCCAGGGAAGGAGACAAATATTTCCCCCTCGTCAAGGTCAAGATGGTGAACGGACGCACACCGGAGTTCATCAGGGACAGGGTACCTTTCGATTTCCTCACTCCCCTCTTCCCGGAAGAAAAATTCAACCTGCTCGGAAACGGACATGAAAAGGACCCTTCATGCCGCATCGTCGACCTCTTCGCGCCTATAGGCAAAGGGCAGCGAATGCTTATCGTCGCACAGCCCAAGACGGGTAAGACAATGCTCCTCAAGTCCCTTGCCAACGCAATCGCCGACAATCATCCGGAAGTGTACATGATTGTTCTTCTTATCGACGAACGTCCCGAGGAAGTGACGGACATGCAGAGGAGCGTCAAGGCAGAAGTGATAGCGTCAACCTTCGACGAGCCTGCAGAGCATCACGTCAAGGTTGCCAACATGGTTATCGAGAAAGCCCGGCGTCTTGTAGAATGCGGACATGACGTAGTCATTTTTCTCGACTCCATCACACGGTTGGGACGTGCCTACAACACGGTTCAGCCTGCATCCGGAAAGGTCCTCACCGGCGGTATAGATGCCAATGCGCTTCAGAAACCCAAACGTTTCTTCGGAGCCGCCCGTAACATAGAAGGCGGCGGTTCGCTTACCATTCTCGCAACCGCCCTTACCGAAACAGGTTCAAAACAGGACGATATTGTCTATGAGGAATTCAAGGGAACGGGCAATTCGGAAATCCAGCTCGACCGCAACCTTGCAAACAGGAGAATCTTCCCCGCAGTCAACATCCTCCTTTCAGGAACACGCCGCGACGACCTGCTTCTGGACAAGAGTACGGCCAACAGAATATGGATTCTACGGAAAATTCTGGCAGACATGAATCCTGCAGAAGCAATGAACTTCATGCTCCAGCATATGGACGAATACAAGACCAACAAGGATTTCCTCGACAACATGAGCAAGGTTTCTTCTAGAGACTGAAAGAAATGAAGCTATCAGGAATATTTGCCGCTTTGCTGGCCCTGATGCCTGCAGCCGCTTTCGCACAGGACACTGAAGATTTTGACTTCAATCTTGAATGCACGAGCATAATGGCCGGCAGAAAGGCCACGGCGGACGGTTCGGTCATAACCTCCCACACCTGCGACGGAACCTCCCACACCTGGGTGAACATCGTTCCGGCCGCTGATCACAAACCAGGAGAAACCACTGTCATACGGAAGAATTGGAGGCGGACGAAAAATGCCTCCGATACAACCGGAATAAAGGTTGTTGGAGAAATTCCCCAGGTCCATCACACTTACTCCTACATAAACACCGGCTACCCTTCCCTTAATGAGAAACAGCTTGCAATTGGAGAGACCACCTTCACGGGACCGGATACCCTCATCAATCCCAATTCAATGCTGCTTATAGAAGAATTGTGCAGGCTTGCGCTCGAAAGATGCGACAATGCCCGCGACGCCGTCATTCTGATGGGAAGCCTCGCAGAGGAATACGGGTACGGAGACGGAGGGGAATGCCTTACCGTTGCAGACAAAAACGAAGTCTGGCACTTCGAAATCACCGGTAATGGAAAGAACTCCACCGGTGCCGTCTGGGCCGCCCGACGAATTCCGGACGACCACATCGGCATATCTGCAAACATCACCCGTATAGGTGAGATTGACCGTTCGGACAAGGCCAACTTCCTCGCATCCGACAATATCGAGACGGTTTGCAGACAGCACGGGCTTTGGGATGGAAAAGAACCTTTCGTATTCTGGAAAGCGGTCAGGTGCGACTATGCAAAGGGGACGAATTTCCGAGAGCGCGAGTTCCACGTATTCAACACGCTTGCCCCGTCACTCCACCTTAGTTTCGACATGGATGAAATTCCATTCTCCGTAAAGCCCGACACACTCGTAGATGTCCGTACTGTAATGGCTCTTCTGAGAGATACTTACGAAGGGACAGAATTCGACATGTGCAAGAACGTAAAGATGGAAGTTGAAGCAAAGGATACAATTCCCGCACATCAAGTAACAAGTCCCGTTGCCAATCCATGGCTTACAACCCAGATGCGCAACACTCTTAACACCATAGCGCCCGGTACTGTGGAATTCCGGAGGACGCTGGCTGTAGCCTGGTGCTCGTATTCTACAGTCATACAGCTCAGGAACTGGCTTCCTGACGGAATAGGAGGAATATGCTGGTACTCGGTAGACAATCCCGCACAAAGTCCCAGAATCCCCATTTTCTGCGGCGCCACCGAACTGCCCGAGGCCTTCAACGAATGCGGCCAGAAACAATATGTCCCCGACTGTGTCCTCTGGCAGTTCCGCAGAGCAAACAAAATAGCAACCGTCAACTGGCAGACAAGCAAGGATGAATTCAGCCGTGAAGTGCTTGAAATGGAAAAAATCGCTTTTGAAGGACTTCCGGAACTTGAGCAGATCTACAAAACCGCACAAAGGAAAGACAAGCCCGGACTGCTGAACAATTATACCTCCGACTTCTACAGCAAAGCCGCGTCGCGATGGAATGAGCTTGAAGCCAGATACTGGCTGAAGTACGGACGCGGATTCTGAAACCATGGAACACATTGCCGATACCATATGCGCTCCTGCAACCTCTACGGGGACATCAGCCATCAGCGTCATACGCGTCAGCGGAGACAAAGCCCTGAGCATAACTGACAGGATAATCACATTCAGGAACGGCGACTCATCATCTTCCGAGGGATACAGAATCAAGTTCGGAACCGTACGCGGAGGAATTGATGACGTTCTGGTAAGCATTTTCCGGGCACCTCATTCCTATACCGGGGAGGACGGGGTTGAAATCAGCTGTCACGCATCGCCTTATATTGTAAAAAGGATCCTGGAACTCCTTGTTGAAGAAGGGGCAAGGAATGCCGGCCCCGGAGAATTCACGCAAAGAGCTTTTGTAAACGGCAAGCTTGATCTTGCCCAGGCCGAGGCCGTCGTTGACCTTATATCCTCAAGATCGGAGGCGTCTCACCGCGTGGCAATGAATCAGCTACGCGGAGCATATTCCTCGGAACTGCGCACTCTGAGGGATAAACTTCTCGAGCTCACCGCGCTGATGGAGCTCGAACTTGATTTCAGCGAGGAAGATGTCGAATTCGCAGACCGCTCACAGCTGAAATCACTTCTCGAAGAGGCTCTTTTGCATATAGGTAAACTCGTCGATTCCTTCAGGACAGGCAATGCAATCAGGAACGGTGTGCCTGTTGCAATCGTAGGGGCTGTCAATTCCGGCAAGAGCACACTGTTGAATGCCCTCCTTGGCGAAGAAAGGGCCATTGTTTCCAATATTGCAGGTACTACCAGAGACACAATAGAAGAAACATTAATGTTAGGAGACATTCTCTTTAGATTTATCGACACTGCAGGCCTGCGCGCGACCGATGATGAGATAGAAAAGTACGGCATTGAGCGTACTCTCAAAATGATTGAGAAAGCTGAAATTGTGATAGAGCTTACAGATGCCTCAGCAAACGGTGATATAGAGAGCGTCAGCGTATCTCCCGACCGAAAACTCATAAGAGTAAGCAATAAGACCGACCTCTCCCCCGCTCTCCCCGGAACAATAGGTATCTCCGCGCTTACCGGAAGCGGACTGGATGAACTGAAATCACGCATAGTAGAGAGCGTCCGCGGCCGTTTCGACGGAAGCGAAACCCTCGTTACAAACGTCCGCCACTTCGAAGCCCTCACCCGCGCCCGCGATTCCTTGATCTCCGTCCGTAACGGACTCGGTCTCGGAGTCCCCACAGACCTTGTATCGGAAGACCTGCGCTCCGCCGTCAATGAACTCAACTGCATCTTCGGCGACAGCGGCGGCATTGACTTCAAGGCCGTCACCGATGTCATATTCTCAAGGTTCTGCATCGGCAAATAAACTTGATACACAAATACATACAATACTTTACATAAAGTACTACTAAAACACACTTTAGGGACAGTGAATTGAAGTGTTCATTTCGGGCCTTATTGTGTGTTTTTTGGGCTTTATATGGCATTAAAAGTGCCTGTATTTGAACCACACCCCCTAGATTTGAACCACACGAAGACCTGAGCGTGCAGGTGTTGTGGGATTTATAGGGATTGCATCCATTTGCATCTATTTTGGTCAGTTTGCAACAGTTTTTGACAGTTTAACACTAACCAAATAGATGTATGGAATTCGAATTAATTTGTGAATGGTGCGGGCTACCATTTCTCTCAAATCAGCCCCACACGCGCTTCTGTAGCGATAAATGCGCCAAGCTTTACTCCAAACAGCGCTACCGGCAAATGGGAATTGATGCTCTTGAAGCGAAGATTTGCGCGCAGACATCAGATACCCTACGTGATAATCTTCGGTCAAAAGACGTCCTGAGCACCTCAGAAGCTGCAAAGTACCTTGGAGTGTGCCGGACTACCGTTTCTCGCTACCTCGCCCTTGGAATGCTTCCGGCAGTGCAACTCCCCGGTAAGAATCTCTTCCGGAAGACTGATCTAGACAAAATTCTCAATCTGGAGACCGGAGTCACACGATTGAAAGGAGAAGTTTCCGGTATAGATACCGACACTTCCAATCTGACAACAATAGACAGGGCATCGAAATACTACGGTGCAAGCGCTGTCACTATGCTCAAGATTCTTAATGATAGAGGTATCCTCCCTATCGTCTTTGCCGGTATCAATTATTTCAAGAAGGATGACATCCGGAGGATATTCGGCTCAAGCCCCTTGAAAGATACTGTCAAGACTCAGCAGTGGGTTACTCACGAGCAGATTGAACTAGAATACAGAATGACATATACTGCGGTGACACGGCTGCTTCGGGAGTTGAAAATTCCAAGCAAGAGAGTGAACAGGGTCACGTATTACTCGATGGATCACCTGAAGGCCAGGAAGAAGGAAATGGATGCTGCTTTCAGTGAACTGTATTACACGGTCCCGCAGATTAACGAAAAGTACCATCTGTATGACTGCAAAGTCTACAAGCTGCTGGAGAAATATCATGTTAAGCATTTCAAGAATGGGAAGACCGTCAAAATCGTAAAAGAACAGTTTGACAAGATCTTCGCCATACCAGAATTCGTTCTGTAGCATAATACCATTCTATTCTTGTTCTATTAACATTCTACAACTATTTAATAATAAATATATTAAATAATATTGCGCCATGACAAAAGTATCACTGAGACTAAGGCAAGCTAGAAATCCGAAGATGTCATATTACTACCTTGACTTCTATCCCCCTGTGTTCAATCCTGCCACCAGGCAGACACGAAGGCACGAGTATCTGCAAATATCAAGATACAACGAGCCGGAGAATCAGATTGAAAGGGACCACAACCATCAGGTCGACCTTAAGGCAGAGGCTATCAGAAGCCAGAGGGAAATTGAGATAATCAACATGGAATATGGTCTGTTCGACTCCAGGGTTCTGAAAGATGACTTTCTTGAATTCTTCAGGAATGAAGCGGAGACCAAACATTCGAAATGGCATGCGGCCTGTGAGCATTTTACAAAGTACACTCACGGCAAGTGCACCTTTGGGAATATCAGCATAGAACTGTGTGAAGGGTTCAAGGACTATCTGCTCAATGAGGCAACGAACCGCAGGACGGGCGAAATTATCAACGTCAACTCGGCTTCAGCGTACTATTGTATGCTCAAGTGTGCTATGAGGGATGCCTATAAGGCGAAGAAGCTGAAGTTTAACCCCAACGACTACCTGGATAAGATACCGACAAAGCAGACCAGAAGGCCATTCCTGACCATTGAAGAGGTGAAGGCTTTGAAGAACACGCCTTGTGATTACGATGTGCTGAAGAATGCCTCAATGTTCGCAATTCTAACTGGGCTAAGACGCAGCGACATAATAACGCTGAAATGGGAGGATATCGTGGAAGCTCCTGATGGCGGACCTTGTATCATCAAGAGGATCGTGAAGGGGGATCGAGATGAAATCATATACATCAGTGACGAGGCTTTGTCCTACTGCGGGAAAAGATATGACAAGGGGCAGGTCTTCCCGGGACTCACCAAGATAATGACGGACAAACCCTTGAAACGGTGGCTTAAACGTGCCGGAATCACAAAGGATTTCACATTCCACTGTTTCCGCCACACGTATGCTACACTTCAGTTGGCCGGTGGAACTGATATCTTCACGGTATCTCATCAGCTCACACACCGGTTTGTATCAACGACTCAAATTTATGCCGACCTGGTAGATGAGAAACGTCGTGCGTCGGCTAACGCTCTAACTCTGTTGAACAATGGAAATAAGACTACTAAAACAAAGAATCGGACAAGGAAAGGTTAAGCTCGTTCTCGAATACGAACCGCCACTTGCCAGCACTATCGACGGACATATGGTTGACAGGGAAAGGCTTGATTTTGAAATCTATGAAAAGCCTCGCACGGAGCGGGAGGAACTGTTCAACAAGATGATTCTCGATAGGGCCGAGAAGATCCGGCAGTACAGGATGGAGAGTATTGAAAGCGGAAAGATATCTCTGTACAGGAATATGTCCGAGTTGGGATTCGTCGACTTCTATAAACGTTCTGCCCGCGAAATGGCAAGTTCATCGAATTATACTGCCGGACTAAAGTACTTCAGAGATTATACAAAGGACTTCTGCCCGTTTAATGCCGTAAACAGGAATCTGTTCATCGGATACAGAGATTTCCTGATTTCCAAGACACAGGAGGAAGTCGGGGCCTTGAATGTCAATACGGCAAAAGGATACTTCAACCAATTCAGGATGATTCTCAGAATGGCTTTCATGCAGGGGCTTGTGAAGGCTGACTACTCCGATTGCGATGAGATAATCCACGAGGCCCCTCACAAGGAGATGTACTACATTCAAAGAAGCCATATTCATGCCTTGAATGAAGTGGAATGCTCGATTCCAGATATAAAGAACATGTGTTTCTTCCTCCTCCTGACCCGTTTCCGTATCGGAGAAATCTGGGATCTTGACTGGTCGGATGTAATAAGATTCCCCGACGAAAGGCCCTTTATCATGAAGAAACTGACAGGGAAAAAGGATAAGATCCGACTGTACATATCGGGCGAAGCTATGAAATATCTTGGAAGGCCGAAGAAAAGCGGTCGAATCTTCAAGAAGATGTCGTACGTCTATGCCAGGAACCGTCTTCGTGAGTGGGTGTCTAGTGCGGGCCTTCCCGGAGAACTGGTCACTTTCGAAAGCTTCAGAAGAGGATTCGATACAATTGAAAGTTTCCTTTAGCACACTTTAAAGTGTATGAAATTTTGCGCAATAAATTAAAATAGATATATTTGTATGAAAATATTGGCTAGTAGAAATGAAGTTCAGAACTTTATCTCTCGATTCTTACCAAAGTTTGAAATCTGGGGTGTGATCTTCCTCGACAGGGAGAAGAACAATGAAGCTCTCAAAGCTCTTGGAATCTCAAACAAGATTCGTGAAGAGGTTATTAAAAGCATCGAGGTCGATGACTATGTCCAGACAATCATTCAAGAGGTATCCTTCGGGGATATGTGGGTTTTCGGAAAGGACTACAAAGGCACCGAGCTATATATCAAAATAGCGATGGGCCAACCGGACTCAAAGACCATCTGCATTTCATTCCACGAGGCAGAATACCCCATACAGTATGCTTACAAAGAAAATATCGGAAAGAATGACGGACATTAAAAGTCCTATTACCGGAGGGCCGGTGACTGAAATCACCGGGATTCAGACCATGGAATTCAGGAAGGAGTCATATGAGGTTCCTGTGCGTTTCTACAAGTGCGTGGATTCCGGAGAAGAATTCACTACCGGCGACCAGGATGAAGAGTGGTCTACTGTTCTGTATTCTCAGTACCGTCAGAAGCACGGTATCCCCTCACCTGACCAGATACATGAACTGCGGTCACAGATCGGTCTGTCTCTCCAGGAATTGACATCCATTCTCGGGTTTGGAACAAATCAGCTCTCACAGTACGAAAAAGGAGAGGTTCCAAGCGAGTCCAACGGAAAGCTGCTGTCCCTTTGTATGAAAAAGGATAATCTCAGGATGCTGTTACGCTTGAGTAAAGACAAGTTTACCAAAGCGGAGTACAGGTCGCTCAATGACAGAATCAATTCAGTCAACAAGTAATTTTCATTATTTTTGTCAAACTAAAATCTATTATCATGAAAGAACTGGTATCAAAGATCAACGAACTCTGCGCTGCATTCAA
>JAKSKH010000013.1 GCA_024401855.1 Bacteroidales bacterium
GTGCTGACGGGAGTTGAACCAGTGACACATGGATTTTCAGTCCATTGCTCTACCAGCTGAGCTACAGCACCGTTTGGGATTGCAAAGATAGGTAAAAATAAGGAACTAGCAAATTTTTATTCAATATTGTTCAAAGAATCCACCTTCTCCCTGAGCTTGCGCGTATATTCATGGCATTCCTTCACAATCCGGCCGGTTTCTTCGATAAGTGTTTCCATGCTATCCAGACTTACCTCCGGATTCTTAACCGTCTCTTCAATTTCCTTGAGACGTTTCACCTTGTTTATGTAATCTTCGTTGGTCATATCATTTTTCCTTTTTAATATCTTTTATGGAGCATATCCAGCGGCCATCCCTGAATCGTAGGGAAAACTCGTCACCCACATTCCCTGAGCCCGCATTCTTCAAAAGGGTACCGTCAGCGCCCACGGCAAGGACATACCCCAGATTCAGAAGGGCTCTGGGGTCGGAAGCCTTGATGCATGCCTCGGAAAGAGACACCCTGTGGTCACAGGCGTCCAGTCTGGATTTCACTGCAAACACGATTGTGGACAGAATTCCGGCAAGCTCCGCATCTGCTGATACCAGACGTGTCATGACGCTGCCGGATATGGCATCCAGAGGAGCCAGCACATACTCCTCTTCAATGCCCCTGACCCAATCGACCATGAAATCAGCCAGGGCCGTCGGTGTCTTGAAATGCTCCATCGCCACCATGTCTATAATGTGGAAATCCCTTTCATGCCCCACAGCGGTCAGAACCGGTATTTCACAGGCGGCCACAGCTTTGCACAAAAGGTAATCGTCATAACAGAAAAGGTCGGACTCGGCACCGCCGCCCCTCATTATCAATATCAGGTCATAAATGCCGGTTTCTTCTATCTCCGTTATCCGGGATACAATTGACGAAGGGGCGCCGTCACCCTGCATCAGCGAGTGGAACAGAGTGAAATCAAAACGGTATCCGAAACGGTTCGTTTCCGTATGCTTCAAAAAATCACCGAACCCGGCCGCATCTGCCGATGAAATCACGGCAACCTTGGATGGAAGGAAAGGCAGGGCCAGATTCTTCTGATTATCCATCATGCCGGACTCTGTCAGTTTGCGTATCGTCTCCTTTTTTTCAAGTTCTCTCTGCCCGAGAGAATAATTCGCATCAATATCCGTTATGACCAGTGACAAGCCGAATCTCGCGTCATAATTGACGGTCACAAGAACAACTACCGACATACCGGCCTCCAGCGTCTTCCCGGTCAGGGAACGGAATTCAGACAGGATGCCGGCATTGTATCTCCAGATAATGCCTCTGGCACGCGCCAGTTCGGTTCCATCCGCAGACTTCTCTATGAATCCGAAATAATGGTGACCACCGGACTGGCTGTGCGAATCAACCTCAACCCTGACCCAGCACTCCAAATCCCCTATCCTGCCCTTGATATTCCTCTGGAGGGCGGACAGTTCCATAAAATTCTCTATTCCGGTCTCTATCTGCATTACCCGACAAAAATACGGGAACGTAGAGTTATTTCCAAAACATTATCTTTAAATTTGTAAAGTGGAAACTCTGACGTACATACAGGTCATACTCCCCCTCAAACTCGGGTGGGAGCCATGGTACAGCACCTGCGCGGAGGTCTCTCCCGGGCAGAGGGTGTCCGTCACCCTTGCGAATCGCGAATATATCGGAGTAATTCACAGGACAAGTCCCGCACCGGACGTTGACCCGTCGAAGGTTTATCCCGCAAACGGCGTCATCGAAGAACTGGCGCCGATAACTTCGCGGGAACTGGCACTGTGGGAATTCATATCGGAATACTACCTCTGCACAATTGGAGAGGTTTACAGAAACGCCTGTCCCGCAACAAAGACAAAAAGTGAGATAAGAGGAGCCGGAGCTCTCAGGAAAAGGCTGGGCAGTCCGGACATCAAGCCCATAGGGAACAGCATTCCACCGGAAGTCAGACACAAGCCCATTCTATACGTATCATCCTCAAGGTTGGAGTATTATGAAAACGCCATCGGCGGAACAGACGGGAACGTTCTCATTCTTGTCCCGGACTTCATCGCCCTTGAAGAAATGGAAAAGCGTCTGTCCCCGGCGCATCCGGATCTTCTTGTCGCGGACAGCCGACGGACCCCTGCGCAACGCCGCGCCATAGATGAGGCCCTGCGTTACGGCCGGGAAAGAAAAATCATCCTTGGCACCCGCAGCGCCATTTTCCTTCCATTGACGGACCTGCGCCTCATAATCATAGATGACGAGCAGGACGAGAACTTCAAGCAGGACGATCCGGCGCCACGCTACAACGCGCGGGACTGCGCCATGCAGCTTGCCCTCCTTCACGGAGCAGACGTGATTCTGGGTACAGCCTCCCCTTCCCTGGAATCGCTTTACAACGTGGCATGCGGAAAATTCACGGCGGAATACGCGAACCTGCCTTCCCCCTCCCCGGACGAAATAATAGACATAGAGGCGGAATTCAGAATGCGGGGGATGACCGGTCCCTTCTCACGCAAGCTGCTCTCGTCCCTTGCGGAGGAGAGCGGAAGCATCGTCCTGATCAGGGGGTGGGAGAAAGAGGAAGATCTGAAGGCGCTTGTCTCCGAACTTCTGCCGGGCAGGCAGGTAAGCATTCTACGGTACCGGGAAGCGCGGGAAACGGATCTCTCCGCCTCTACCGTGGCCGTCCTTCAGGCAGACGCTCTCATAAGCAATGAAGATTTCCGTGCCGATGAAAAGGCGATGCATCTGGTATCCGCTCTGGCCTCCCGATGCCGCAGGCTTATCATCCAGACAGCCTCTCCCGCACGGTTCGACGGAAGCGCAACCCCCCGGAAACTCCTGCAGGAAAGGAAGGAATTCGGATTCCCGCCGTTCACCAGACTGGTGGAAACCAGGCTCCACGGTCAGAAGAACGGACAGCAGAGATATTTTCTGAAGAAAGATTCAAGTTTACAGGAACTCAAGCATGAAATCAAAAAAAATACGCCTGCGGACATGATTATTGATGTAGATCCCCAATAATTCAGTATGTTTGTATAATAACCCATTTTGATATGAGAAAATACTTGAAATTCGCAATTATCATCGTTTTGGCGGTGATTTGTTCAATTCCCTGCCACGGTCAGGACAAGACCATCAAGAGAAAAGTGGCAATCGGACGTTTCTCCAATGAAACCCAGTACGGAAAAGGCCTGTTCTATGACAAGGACAACGACCCTATGCGCAAACAGGCGCTGGACATTCTTTCAACCAAGCTTGCCGCTACAGGAAAATTCATTCTCCTGGAAAGGGAGGACCTCGAGATTCTGGTCAAGGAATCGGAAAAGATGGACAAGATTGGAGCCGACTACATAATTCTGGGCTCCATCACCGAGTTCGGGCGCAAGAACGAAGGGCACAACAAGGTTTTCTCATCCACCAAAACGCAGACCGTAGAAGCGGGAGTAAGTGTAAGACTGGTTGAGACCTCTTCAGGGCTCATAATCTATTCGGACGAAGCAAAGGGATATGCCGAGACCACCACAAAGCAGACATTGGGAATAGGAGGTTCGGCAGGATATGACGCCACCCTCAGTGACAAAGCCATAGAAATGGCTTTGAACCAGTTGGTGGAGAATATAGTGAACAAATGTATGGACAAGCCCTGGAAAGCATACATTCTTTCCATAGATGACGGTGTCTACACCATTTCCGGAGGCGCCAGCCAGGGACTTGCCGCAGGAGACACGTTCCCGGTCTACAAAAAAGGCAAGGTTGTCAAGAATCCGCAGACCGGCATGAACATCGAGCTGCCCGGAGCAAAGACCGGGACACTGACCGTAATACAATGCATCGGGGACACCCCGGAGAACGAGATTTCCTTCTGCTCCTATGAAGGAGCCGAAGTTTCCGAAGAAAAACTTATGGACTATTATATTTCCGACAAATGAAAAGGCTTTTAATCATTTTATTGACCGCCGCTCTTTGTGCAAGTTGCGGCGTTGGTGCATATTCAGTTGCATCAGCCAAGTCAGACGAAGCAGCAGTTTCTTTCGTTTCGACACAGAAAACACCCGTTTCCGTCGTTGTTGACGGAAAGACCTATGAGGTGGAAACCGTCATGCAGAAGGCCTTCAAGAAAAATCCCGATATCAAGGCAACCGCGGCCAACACCATCAAACTGCCCTGCGGCCAGCACGATATTGAAGTATATTCCGGCGGCACCAGAATTTATGGCAAGAAGATTATACTCAACGCAGCCGAACACAGAGTCATAGAATTATGAGAAGGATACTGATATTGCTGGCTGCGGCATCCGTGTTATGTTCCTGCGGCCTGCTCGACTCCACTCCCAAGGACCTTTATTACTGGGGGCCGTCGGGTTTGCAGGGAGCCTACGCTTACGAGGAGAATCTGTACCGGAACTTCAAGGAACAGAGTCCGGAATCCGTCTGTGCCCTCATCTGCACATATGAAGATGTGGTGTCGAATCCGGGCGGACAAAGAAACATGCCGCCTCCGGGAATCTGCGCCGAATACGGATACCTGCTACTCCAGGCGGGCACCGCTGAAACTTTTGCAAACTACGCAACAGATACCCAGAAGAAATATTTCGCCACAACGGCATACGGGGACTACTTCCGCGAGCGCGGAGCGGAAATGTTCGAGACTGAAATGAAGAACTATCCCGAATCCGCACTTTTCCTCAAACCTCTCATACAGAAAATAAAGTCGCAGCTATGAAAAAATCCCTGATGTTATTGGCAATCGCCGCTATGGTATGCGCCTGCGGTGCGCCCACCCATACCCCAACCAGAGGAGAAGCATACCCGAAAATGTATGAGGAGAAGCCTCTCACCCTTCTGGTAATGCCTCCTATCAACAACAGTTCCTTCGTAGAGGCAAAGGATCTGTTCTATACCTCTATCAGTTTCCCTCTCGCAGAAGCAGGATACTACATCATATCCCCGCTGCTCGCCATGGACATACTCAAGGCGGAAAGCGCATATGACGCGGAACTTTTTGTAGATGCGCCGCTGAACAAGTTCAAGCAGTTCTTCGGAGCGGACGCAGTCGTTTTCACGGAAATTGACACATGGACCAAGAGAGGATTCGGAATAGAGACAGACATCAGATGTTTCATTAAGTCAACCACAAGCGGAGAAATACTTTTCGACAAAAGTGCCACGTATTATCTTGACCTTTCCGTACGCAGCGGAAGCAGCTCCACGCTCGGAGCGCTCATAGATCTCGCGGCATCTGCAATCAACACCGCCGTAACAGAACACATACAGGCGGCACGCCTCGCCAACCGCATGGTTTTCGAAGACCTGCCCCAGGGAAAATACGATCCGGATTATATGCAGGATCAGAACAAAGAAGCAAAGCCTGACAATAACTGATAATCAATTATGAAAATACATACCTTAAAACTATTCGCCATCACATTTATGGCAGCTGCGCTTGCCGCCTGTGCAAACTGCGACGGACCCGAATCCGCCGGAACAAGGACTGAAGCCCTCGACAATTCGGTCTGGGAATCATCCGAATGGATTTCAGCGGCCGATGCACCCGTTGTCGTAGGAGAAGACCATGACGACCGTGCCGCGGACGGGGCAAGCTGGTTCCTCTCCACTGTAAAGAACGAAGGCAGAGTCGCATCGGCAAAATGGATGACAAGCGGTCTCGGTGTTTATGAAATATACGTAAATGGAAAAATCATCGGGCAGGAAGTCCTGAAACCGGGCTTCACCCACCGCGAAAAAACCAAGGTATCCTTCACTTACGACGTAACCGGAGTCATTGACAAAAAAGAAGGCGCGGAGAATGTCTTCTCCGCCCAGGTGACTCCCGGATGGTGGGCCGACAAGATTATCACTCCGGGTGGCTATGACGGAATGTTCGGCAGGAAATGCGCTTTCAGAGGAGCGCTGGAACTCTGCTTTGCCGATGGGAGCAAAAAAATATACGGCACGAATACTGAAGATTGGGTTGCCGGTACAGCCGGTCCGGTCAGGCACGCCGCAATTTTCGACGGGGAGGAATATGATGCGCGCGAGCTCCCGGGATTCGAAACACCGGAAAAACTCTCCACTCCGGAAATCAACACGGAATTCAACGGAGAGATAGTTCCCTCCATCGGTGCGGAGATATATCTGCGACGTGATCTGGCCCTCTCCCCCGTCAGGGCCTATATATGGAAAGATGTTGAGAATGAAAGTGAAGACACCTACGGAAAAGTCATAATCACAAAGGAATTCGCCGAAGGGGAGCCCATGACGGTAAAAGCGGGAGAGAATCTCGTCATCGACTTCGGGCAGAACTGCGCGGCGGTTCCGGCGTTCGTTTTCCAGGCCGTGGAGGGCACAAAGCTGACCTGCCTGGTTTCTGAACTGCTGAATGACGGAAACGGTTCGAAAGACCGTGGAATGGATGGTCCGGAAGGAAGCATCCACCGCGAAAACCTGCGTATCCCGGATACCGGAATGCGTCTGGAATACACCTTCGCAGCTTCCGACGGGCCCGTTTCCTTCTGCCCCCGGTGCACATTCTTCGGGTACCGCCTTGTCTCCATCACAACCACAGGGGAGGTAACAATCAGCAACATCGAGTCCGTTCCTGTCACATCCATAGCGGAAAATCTTGAAACCGGAGTCATCACAACAGGAAACGAACTTGTGAACAAGCTCATCTCCAACACCGTGTGGGGACAGCGCTCCAACTACCTTTCAGTCCCCACAGACTGTCCTCAGCGCAACGAGCGACTGGGATGGACTGCAGACACACAGGTATTCGCAGAGACCGGAACATTCTTCGCCAACACAGACGCATTCTTCCACAAATGGATGCGTGACATGCGCGACACCCAGAACGAAAAGGGTGGATTCCCCGGAGTCGCTCCCGTGGCCCAATACGGGGCTGAAAGCACCAGCTATATGCGCGTAGGCTGGGCCGATGCCGGAATCATTGTTCCCTGGACCGTATGGAAACAGTTCGGAGACGAATCCATCATTGATGAATGCTGGGAGTCAATGGACAAGTTCATCACGCACATAAACGGGACAAAGTACGACCACGAAACTCTCCGTGAGGAGAACGGCAACTACCAGTGGGCGGACTGGCTCAGCTACGAGCCTCTCGAAAGCGCAAGCGGACGCGGATTCTCAGACAACGGCCCCCTTCCGGATGCTGTCAGATACTGGAATTACCTTCTGGCCTCATACTGGGCCATAGATGCTTCCATGATGTGCGACATGGCCGGGGCTACAGGGCGGGACGTTCAGAAATACGCTGATATGGTTTCTGCGGCAAAAGCATACCTGAAGAGTGAATTCCTCAAGGAAAACGGGGAGTTCAGAACACCGGTCCTCAACACAATGCAGACCCCCGCACTCTTCGCTTTGAAGAACGGAATCGTGGAGGGGAAAGCGAAAGACAATCTCATCGCGCGCCTCCGCGAGAACTTCGCGCAGCACGGCAACTGCCTCCAGACCGGCTTCCTCGGCACCTCAATTCTGATGCAGACCCTTACCGACAACGGTATGAGCGACATAGCCTACGAACTTCTCTTCCAGCGCAGGAACCCCAGCTGGCTGTATTCAATCGACAACGGTGCGACTACAATCTGGGAACGCTGGAACAGTTACACACTGGAAGACGGAATGGGTCCCAGCGGCATGAACAGTTTCAACCATTATGCATACGGGGCTGTCTGCGCGTGGATCTGGGAGACCGCGGCCGGAATTGCGGCGGACACATCCTGCCCGGGATTCAGGCACATCATCATGAAACCTGTTCCGGACAAGAGACTCGGATATCTCGACGCGGAATACAAGTCGGCCGCAGGAGTCATAAGGAGTTCCTGGAAATACAATGGAGACAAATGGATATGGAACTTCACCATACCCGAAGGAGCCACTGCCTCCGTCACTTTACCCGGAGAATCAGCCGCAACGGAATACGGCCCCGGCACATATACCGTAGAGAAATAAACACGGATCCCGGGTCAAGCCCGGGATGACGGAAAAAACGTGAGTACGGGTTGTCAGAGAGTTGAGTAACGCTCTCCGTAAGAAAGCATCTGTGAGAGATAATCATCACAGTATACTATCTGATAATCCACAATCTCACCGTTCTTCTCCACGGGAACAATCTCCGGATTGATGAATCCGCCATACGGCTTCAGCTCAAGGGCTGAATACCTTTCGATAACCTCTTTGTGAAGCTCGGCATCTATGTTCACCGCATACTTCTCGACAAGAGCCTTCCCTGCCTCATAATCGCCCTCAGACTTGATTCTCTGTATTTCTGCAAGCAGATCTCCAAAGAGTCCTCTCAGAGCCTCGAAATCATTGATAACGAAATAGGTCTTGCCATCCCTCACCTTCTTCTCGATCACATTGGCGTCACGGCCTTTTTCATAGCACCATTCGCTTATGAGCTGGCGGTTCTGCATGTGAGCCTCCGTATTCTGCCTTCCGAGTTCGATACGGTTGAACTGCACCATAAGACCGTTGCGTATGTATGAGGAATACTCAGCCTTGTAGGCGTCCATATCCGGGAGCATGCCAAGTTCAACAAGTTTGGGGTCAGCGGCATAGTACAGGCCGAAAAGGTCTGCGCGGGCCTCCTCGAGAGTGGAGGAATACTCACCCATGGCCGTGGAGGAAACCCCTGGAAGAAGCTGGCCGGAACCATGCCCGAGGCATTCGTGAAGATCGGTATGGATTTCGTCGGCTATCGAACCGTACTTCCTGTAAAGCTCCACTTCGCCGCCGTCATATGCGAACTCCTCCACGACATTCTTCGGAGACTCCTGGGCAGACCAGGAATAAGCGTGGGAGATGTTTGCTATTGTCACCGACTTTGAACCGTGTTCCTTCCTTATCCAGTCCGCATTGGGCAGGTTTATTCCTATAGGCGTGGCGGGATACGCATCTCCTGAGAGACACACTGCATTTATGACCTTTGCGGAGACGCCCTTGACGGCCTCTTTCTTGAAACGTGGATCGACAGGAGAGTTGTCCTCGAACCACTGCGCGTTCGCGCTCATCACCTCGGTACGTTCCGATGCCTTCACATCCTTGATGTTGACGTGACCTTCCCATGCGCCCTTGCGTCCCAGGGGATCATTGTAGTCCTCAATGAAACCGTTCACGTAATCCACTATCCCCTCTGTGTCCTTCACCCATTCGATATTATATCTGTCCCAGATTCTGAGGTCTCCTGTCCTGTAGTACTCCACAAGAAGCCCGAGAGCCTTCTTCTGGCTCTCCGTCTCTGCAAACTCAGCCGCCGCTGTCAGTTCCCGGCATATCGCTGAAATGGCGGGTCCATAGATTCCGTCCTCCTTCCAGGCTTTCTCGACCACTTTCCCGTCCTCCTTGACGAGTTTTGTATTGAGGCCGTAAGAAACGGGCTCGGGATCATTCCTGTCCTCTATTGAAGCATAATAGGCCTCAACCTCGTCGCGGGTGACACCTTCATAGAAATTGACACCGGACAGAGCGACTATGTCGCCTTCGGTTGAAGTGGAACGACGCTGCGGATACACATCGGGATCGAAGACATAGGGAATGAGGAGTTCCGCCTCGTCACCCTTTCCGACAGCCGCCAGAAGACCTTCAAAATACTCTCTGGAGCAGGAAGGGAAAAACTTGTCCTCGGCGTAGTGATGATGGATGCCGGCGCTGAAGAAGACTCTCTTCGCATACTCGGTGAATGCGGCGTAGTCCTCACAGGCGCGGTCGCCCTGATAATTGTTCAAAACCGCCTCCAAGGCATGCCTGAGCTGCAGGTTATAGCGGCAGTTCTGATCCCATATGATATCCCACCCCCACTTGGCGGCCTCGGCAAGATGGTATGCGTAGGCCTTCTGCTGAAGGGTGAGGTCATCCCATCCGGGAACCTGATATCTTATCACCTTGATGTCGGCGAACTGGTCTATGGTGAACTTGAAATTCTCCGGCTTTGACCCGCATCCGGCAGCGGTAAGAATCACTGAAAACGCAACAGCCATCTTGATAGTCTTTTTCATATCTGTATGAGTCTTGTATATGCGGTAATAATGAGAAACGGTCTCAGGTATTTCCTGGAGACCGTTCTGACCTGTGGAGCATAGGGGATTCGGACCCCTGACCTCTTGCATGCCATGCAAGCGCTCTACCAACTGAGCTAATGCCCCTTTCCTGAAAACAAAACCGAGGCGTTTAAGTCTCGGTTTCATTTGTACTGGGTACGGGAATCGAACCCATATTGCAAGATTGAGAATCTTGAGTACTAACCGTTATACGAACCCAGCATAGCGATTGGGAATGCAAAGTTACTCAAAAATTCTTTACCTCCAAATTTATTTCAAAATAGTTTTTGCAAGACCTATCACTTCATCGGCAAGGGCCTGCGCCTCCGCCTCCGTGGAAGCCTCAGAATAGATGCGGATGATCGGTTCCGTATTGGATTTGCGCAGATGCACCCACTGCTTCTTCTCTTCGAAATCGACTTTCACTCCATCTATCGTATTCACCTTCTCATCGGCATAATGCTTCCTTACCGCCTCGAGTATGGCTGCAATCTGCCCCTGATCGGAAAGGTCCATGCGGTTCTTGGCAATGAAATACTGAGGGAGCGTGGCCTTGTACTCGGAAACGCTCATCTTCTTGCGCGCAAGCTGGCTCAGGAAAAGAGCGACGCCCACCATCGCATCACGTCCGCAGTGGGATGCAGGGTAGATGACTCCCCCGTTCCCCTCTCCGCCTATAAGAGCGTCCACCTCATGCATCTTCGTAGTGACGTTCACCTCACCCACGGCCGCAGCATGATATACGCCTCCGTGCGCCTCTGTGACGTCCCGAAGAGCGCGGGAAGATGAAAGGTTGCTGACCGTGTTGCCGGCCCCGTAGAAATCGAGAAGGTAGTCTGCCACGGCAACAAGCGTATATTCCTCGACGAAAGGCTCTCCGGTCTCGCAGATGAAGGCAAGACGGTCCACGTCCGGATCCACGCTGATTCCCAGAGCGGCCTTCTCCTTCACAACCGCCTCGCTGAGTCCGACAAGATTCTTCGGAAGGGGTTCGGGATTGTGGGCGAAGTCACCGTCAGGCTCTCCGTTGAGGGTGATGCACTCCACACCCAGTCTTTCGAGCAGACGAGGCATTATGATGCCGCCGACGGAGTTGATCGCGTCCAGCACAACCTTGAATCCGGCGGCGCGGACAGCATCGGCATCCACCGCCTCGAGGGCGAGGACGCTGTCTATATGTTCATCTGTGAAATCATGCTCCTCTATCCTTCCCAGTTCATCCACGGGGGCGAAATCGAATTTTTCGGACTCCGCAAGTTCCAGAATGGCGTTCCCTTCTGCCGCCGTGAGGAACTCTCCCCTGTCGTTCAGCAGTTTGAGAGCGTTCCACTGGCGCGGGTTGTGGCTAGCGGTAATGATGATGCCGCCGTCGGCATCTGCGAACTTTACCGCAAGCTCCGTGGTGGGCGTGCTGGCAAAACCGCATTTGACCACATCAACTCCGCAGGCAACGAGAGTGCCGCATACAAGCTGTTCAACCATCTGTCCGCTGATGCGGGCGTCACGCCCGACAACGATCTTGTACCTGCCTGCGTTGGGAGCCGTCTTCCTTTCGGGAAGTGTGGCGCAGTATGCATAAGTGAACTTTACTATATCCACGGGGGTGAGTCCCTCTCCCTGAGGGCCGCCTATCGTCCCGCGAATACCGGAAATGGATTTTATGAGTGTCATGCTGATTTTTTTATTTATGCAAATATATAGTATATTCGCGAACTTAAAAAATACACCTATGCAAGGTCTCTGGACAATACTGCTCCTTATAGTCTCGAACATATTCATGACTGTAGCATGGTACGGACAGCTCAAACTGTCCGAACTTCATATTTCAGACAACTGGCCTCTGATTGTAATAATCCTGTCGTCCTGGGGTGTGGCATTCCTTGAATATTTTGCAATGGTTCCGGCCAACAGGATAGGCTCGAACATAAACGGAGGTCCGTTCAGTCTTATGCAGCTTAAAATCATACAGGAATGCATCTCGCTTACTGTGTTCACCCTGATCTGCGCTCTTGTGTTCAAGAGCCAGCCTATCCAGTGGAACCACATCGCGGCGTTCGGCTGCATAATAGCCGCTGTTTTCTTCTGCTTCATGAAATAAGGCCATGTTCAGTTTCAGGACTTCCCCAATTGAAGATCAGCTGGACAAGGCGCTGACAGACGGTAAGGTAGGTGTTTTCTGCACCCAGAACTGCTGGGACCCGTCCAAGGGAAGATATGTTTATGACATCTTCAGGGAAAGGGGCAACCTTGCAAGGATTTTCACCCCGCGGGACTCGGAGCTTTCCCCGGACACCAACCACATCGAATGGGAGGCTGCGGATCTGGAAGAGCTTAACGCCCTGGTCATTGAAATACAGGATACGGGAAGCAGATATTTCAACTACACACGTGACGTGATGCAGCTTCTGTCAATGAGAGCAAGGAGTTACGAAGGACCGTCAATATACGTGATCGACCACATCAACCCTGCCGGACGTATCGTGGAAGGCACCATTCCCGCCGTGGAATCAGACATATGGACCCCAAAGGTCGCCCACCGACACGGGCTCACACTGGGGGAGCTGTGCCTGCTGTACTGCAATGAGATAGATGCCAAATTCCCGTTGCACATCGTCTCGGCAAGGGTTTCAGATACCGGCAAGAGCCTGCTGCCATGGACAATAGCTCCGGCTTCCGACATTCCGGGGATGTTCACCTGCCTGATGTATTCCGGAGGCGGTCTGTGGAACAACACATCCATATCCCCCGCCATTGGAACGGCAAGACCTTATGAATACTTCGGGGCTCCGTTCATCAGGACTGAAGACGTCAGGACGCTGCCAGCTCCGGAAGGTGTCATGATGAGACCCTGTTCCTTCACCCCATCCGCCGGCCGGTACAAAGGTGAAAGATGTTTCGGATACCAGATAATGCTTGAACCGGGAGCGCAATACCACTCGCTTCTGCACACGCTTCAGCTCATGCGTCACTTTTCCGAAAGGTACTCCCAGTTTGAAATGTTCGACAGCCTTTTCACGAAAGTCGCGGATCCGGTCATCGAGTCATACCTCAAGGGGGAAATCAGTTTTGACATAGTGCAGGAGCACGTCAAGCTGGAAGAACAGAAATGGATTCGCAAAGCCAGACGTTTCCTGCTTTATGATGACGCTCCTTGCAGAATTAAATAATAATGGTTATATTTGCACGATTCAATAAACACTAGTGTAAAATGAAAAAAGGAATCCATCCCGAAACCTACCGTCTTGTAGCTTTCAAGGATATGTCAAACGAAACCGTATTCATCACACGTTCCTGCGCGACAAGCAAGGAGAAAATCACCATTGACGGAGTTGAATACCCTCTCGTAAAGCTTGAGATTTCCAACACATCTCACCCTTTCTACACCGGAAAAGTCAAGATCATCGATTCTGCCGGTCGTGTTGATATGTTCTATCAGAGATACAAATCAAGAAAGAAATAATCTTTCGCGGAATTTTAGGTACAATAAAGCGGTTCTCAAGGAGTTCCGCTTTGTTTTTTTATATATATTTGCCATGAATAATCAAAAAAACTTATGACGGTAAAGGGAAAGATATTCGCATGGTTCCTCGCTGTAATCCTTCTGGCGGGAGCCGCATTCGTGTACGTGAAGTTCTACTTCGTTTTCGGATCCGGAGTCAAAGCCGGAGAACTCAACCAGATAGTTTACAAGGGCTGGGTGTGGAAAACCTATGAGGGAAGGCTCATCCAAACAGGATTCAAAGGAGCCAAAGGAGGCGGCAGCATCCAGTCCAATGAATTCGACTTCTCCGTAGAGGACAAGCAGATAGCGGAAAAGCTTATGCTGTGCAGCGGAAAACAGGTCGAGCTCCATTACAAGGAATACCGTGGAATGCTTCCCTGGCGTGGAATGCAGAAATACGTGGTTGATGAAATCATTTCAATCAACTCCTCAAGTGAAACCGATGCAAACACAATTCCAGACATCCCTCTGGACCAGATATAGGAAATGAGCTTTCTTTTCTCCCTGCTTGCGGCAGGCGTGATTGCCGTTCATCCGGCGGAGAACCCCGGCGGGAAAAAGCTGTCGATGTACGATGCCAACCTCAACCCGGAAGTATATCCGGCAAGTGCCAGATTCTTTTGGAACGGGGGCGCAACATACACCCGGCGCAAACCTGAGGAAAAGACCTGGACACTGCCGGTTTCCGACAGCCGGGACATCACTTACGGAGAATCCGTGTCGAGAAACGAATTCGGATGCGAAGGCGGGGTGTTCCCCTCCAACAGGGCAGACAGGATTGCCGTTTACCGGAAGGACGAAAGCCGGATCACGGAATTCCCGCTTCTGGACATAACCACGCGTACAGGAAGTCTCGTGAGTCTGAAATATCCGATGAACGGCATGGAATCAGAGCGTCTTGCCCTGTGTGTGTGCGACACCCTCGGCAACATCGGGTGCACTCTGGACATCAATGACTTCGGAGAAGACAGATACCTGACCAACGTGAGCTGGAGTCCGGACGACAGATACATCTTCGTACAGGTGCTTGACCGAAGCCAGCACGAAATGCACCTGAACATGTACAGGAGCGACAACGGAGCATTTGTACGCACTGTTCTGGAAGAAAGGAACGATGCCTGGGTGGAGCCGCTCGACCCCGTCAGCTTCATAAAGGGGAGCTACAGGTTCATCTACCGGACAGACAACCGCGACGGCTACCGCAATCTCTATCTCTGCGACACCACCGGTACCGTCTCACGCATCACCAGAACGGATGCGGACGTAAAATATCTCGGTAACGACGGCAAATGGATATTCTACACGTCAGCGGAAATATCCCCTGTGGAGAATCATCTTTTCAGAATGGAAATCAAAAAGAAAGGCTTCGGCAAACCGGAACGGCTCACAAAAGAGGCCGGCTGGCACGATATCAGCCTTTCACCCGATTGCACCAGGTATATAGACAGATGGCAGTCTTTCAACGATCCGGGATTCACCGGACTGTTCAAATCTGACGGAACCCTTCTGGAGCGTCTTGTGGAAGGAGGAGACCCTCTGGCGGAGTATGCCTCCTGTGAGGTGGAATTCGGTACGGTGAAGGCGGCGGACGGGCAGACGGACAACTACTACCGCCTGTACAAGCCCCTCGGCTTCGATCCGTCCAGGAAATATCCGCTGATAGTATATGTCTACGGCGGTCCCCATTCCCAGATGGTCAACGGGAAATGGCTCGGCAACATCAGAATGTGGGAAATGCTCATGGCTCAGCAGGGCTATGTGGTTTATGTCCAGGACAACCGCGGCACATCAAACAGGGGCGCGGCCTTCGAGAAAGCCATTAACAGGCAGTGCGGGAAGGTGGAGATGGAAGACCAGATGGCCGGATTGAACGACCTGCTGGAACGTAGCCCCTGGATAGACCGTGACAGGATAGGCATCCACGGATGGAGCTACGGAGGATTCATGACCATAAGCCTTGCCCTCAACTACCCCGACGTATTCAAGGTGGCGGTTGCCGGCGGTCCGGTGATAGATTGGAAATGGTACGAAATAATGTACGGAGAGCGCTATATGGATACCGAAGCCACGAATCCCGAGGGCTTTGCCGCGACAGGCCTGATAGGAAAAGCCGACAACCTGAAGGCGAAACTTCTCATCTGCCAGGGGGCGATAGACAATACTGTGGTCTGGGAACACTCCCTGAGTTTTGTTCAGGAATGCATCAACAGGGGCATACAGTTGGATTATTTCCCCTACCCCTGCAGCGAACATAACATGAGGGGAGGAGCCCGCGTCCACCTCTACCGGAAAATAACGGATTACTTTAACGAAAAATTATAAAAATGTACGGAGAATTCAAAAATTACCTACAGAAAGAACTCAAGGCAATTGAGGATGCAGGATTGTACAAAAAAGAAAGGATGATATGCTCTCCCCAGGGAGCGGAGATAACGTTGGCGGATGGCAGCAAAGCGCTCAACTTCTGCGCTAACAACTACCTTGGTCTTGCAGACAACCCGAGACTTATTGAAGCGGCCAAGAAGGCTATGGATGAACGTGGCTTCGGAATGTCTTCCGTACGGTTCATCTGCGGCCAGCAGGATCTCCACAGAGAGCTTGAGAAAGCCATTGCCAAGTATTTCCACACAGACGACACCATACTCTACGCCGCCTGTTTCGATGCAAACGGAGGTGTCTTCGAACCCCTTCTCACAGCCGACGACGCCATAATTTCCGACTCGCTCAACCACGCATCCATAATCGACGGTGTACGCCTCTGCAAGGCCGTACGCTACCGCTATGCCAATGCCGACATGGAAGAGCTGGAGAAATGTCTGCAGGAAGCCCAGGCGCAGAGATTCCGCATTATCGTTACTGACGGAGTCTTCTCAATGGACGGGAACGTAGCTCCCGTTGACAAAATCTGCGACCTTGCTGAGAAATACAATGCCCTTGTAATGGTGGATGAAAGCCATTCAGCTGGCGTCGTCGGTAAAACAGGACGTGGCGTGGCTGAACAGTTCAACTGTTACGGACGTATCGACATCCACACAGGCACACTCGGAAAGAGTTTCGGAGGAGCCGTGGGCGGTTTCACGACAGGCCGTCAGGAAATCATAGACATGCTGCGTCAGCGCTCCCGTCCGTATCTCTTCTCAAACTCACTTCCTCCCATGATCTGTGGAGCTGGTATCGAGTTGTTCAAGATGCTCGAGGAATCCGACGAGATACATGCCAGACAACAGGAGAATGTGGAATACTTCCGCACCAGAATGCTTGCAGCAGGTTTCGACATAAAGCCCACGCAGTCAGCCATTTGCGCCGTCATGCTGTACGATGCTCCCCTTTCCCAGAAATTCGCCGCGGAAATGGCTCAGGAAGGCATTTTCGTCACCGGATTCTACTACCCTGTGGTTCCCAAGGGACAAGCCCGCATCCGTGTACAGATATCAGCCGCCCACAATCGTGAACAGCTGGATACCGCAATAGCCGCCTTCATCAAGGTCGGCCGTAAACTAGGCGTGTTAAAATAGTTCGTAGAACCTCGCGATAGATTCCATTCCCCCGAAGAACTGCTTCAGAAGATAGCTTTCGTTGGGGGAATGTATTGTATCACGCTCCAGGCCGAAGCCCATCAGCAGAGGGTCTATCCCCAGAATCTTCTGGACTTCAGCAAGCACGGCTATGCTGCCGCCTCCGCGGGAAGGAACAGGTTCTATCCCGTATACGTCCTTGATTGCCTGCGAGGCGGCCTTATATGCATCAGAGCCTATGGGAATAAGGAATCCGTCACCACCTTCGCATTCCTTCACCTCAACCTTGACGTATCGGGGCGCGATGTTCCTGAAATGCTCCGCAAAGAGTCTTGTGATTTCAGAGCTGGACTGGTCCGGCACAAGACGCATGGAAATCTTGGCATGAGCCTCTGAAGGCAGCACAGTCTTGGCCCCCTCTCCGGTATATCCTCCCCATATTCCGCATACATCAAGACAGGGGCGTATTCCGGTCCTTTCCAGTGTGGTGTATCCTTTCTCCCCCCTGACATCCCCTATATCCAGGAACTTCTTGTATTCTTCCAGATCGAAGGGCGCTTTTGCAAGCAGAGCCCTGTCTTCAGCGGAGAGTTCAACGACCTTGTCATAAAATCCGGGCACCGTTATGCGGCCGTCGCTGTCGGTCAGAGAGGCTATCATTTCGCAAAGAACAGTGATGGGATTTGCCACAGCGCCTCCGTAATGCCCCGAATGAAGATCCTTGTTAGGTCCGGTGACCTTTACTTCCAGATAGCTGAGTCCCCTCATTCCGCAGTTGATGGAAGGAACGGACTCACTGATCATCGTTGTGTCGGAAACAAGGCATATGTCCGCCTTGAGCATTTCCCTGTTCCTGCTTATCCACTCCGGAAGGGAAGGGCTTCCCGTCTCCTCCTCACCCTCGAAGAGGAATTTGACGTTATGATGAAGCTTGCCGCTCCTGAGCATGTACTCGAATGCCTTTATGTGCATGAAGAGCTGCCCCTTGTCATCATTCGCCCCACGTCCCCAGATGGCATCGTCATGGATGACGGGCTCGAACGGGTCGGTATTCCATTTTTCAAGCGGCTCTGCCGGTTGTACATCATAATGTCCGTAAACCAATACAGTCTTGAACGAGGGATCCAGAATCCTGCTTCCGAACACGACAGGATTGCCCGCAGTTTCATACAGCGATGCCTCATCCGCGCCTGCCTCCATCAGAAGGTCGCACAGACGTTGGGCGCACGCATACATGTCGGGCTTGTTCTCAGCCTTGGCACTGATTGAAGGAATACGCAACAGGCTGAAGAGCTCTTCAAAGAACCTGTCCTTGTTTTCGGAAATATAAGCTTTCATCTAAAGCAACTTTTCTTTCAGGTGCATAATCATGTCCGCGGTCATCGACTCAAGATCGAATTCGGGCTTCCATCCCCACTCGGCACGCGCACAGCTGTCATCCATCTTGTCAGGCCAGGAGTCGGCAATCCCCTGCCTTACCGGATCGACCTCATATCTGATCCGGAAATCGGGATATTCCTTCCTTATGGCCTGGAATATCGTTTCAGGATCGAAACTCATCGAAGCGATGTTGAATGAATTGCGGTGGACGAGCTTGTCCGGGTCGGCCTGCATTATCTGAACAGCGGCACGCAATGCGTCAGGCATATACATCATATCCATATAGGTCCCCGGAGCAATCGGGCAGACGAAAGTCTCCCCCTTTACGGCAGCATAATAAATCTCCACTGCGTAATCAGTGGTACCGCCACCGGGAAGCGTCGTATATGAAATAAGACCCGGGAAACGGACAGAACGGGTATCAACCCCGTATTTATGGAAATAATAATCACTCAGAAGTTCTGTGGCGACCTTGGTTACTCCATACATTGAAGTGGGTCTCTGGATCGTATCCTGGGGAGTGTTGTCGTGAGGAGTGCTCGGGCCGAACGATCCGATGGAACTTGGTGTGAAGACAGCACAGCGCTTCTCCCTTGCCACCTCCAGGATATTGATGAGTCCGTTCATCTGTATGTCCCAGGCAAGGAGAGGCTTCTTTTCCGCCGTGGCGGAAAGGAGGGCTGCAAGGTTGTATATGGCATCAATGTCATATTTCTCAACAATGGCCGCAATCTGCTTTGCATCGCACACGTCGGCCTGTTCAGCAGGACCGCTCTCCAGGAGCGCCCCTTTCGGCTCGGCACCGGGGATATACCCGGCAACTGTGACTCCGCCAGGTATCTCACGACGGAGTTTCATTGTCAATTCCGAACCGATCTGTCCTGTTGACCCTATGACAAGAACGTTTTTCATTATTTCAGCTCGCGGAATTTGGCGGCGGATATTTTGGTTGACTTCAATGTAACTGTCTCCTTGATCTTGTCAAGCACCTTGCGGTCCTCGACCTGCTCTATCAGACGGTCGATCTGCTGCTTGTCCTGAAGGACGTTCACCACAGCCTCCTGAATCATTTCCTTGGGAACATTTCCAAGCCCGTACATCGCATACTGATATGTAACGAATGCCTCGGCAGCCTCACGGAGATCCTTCTCCTCAACCTTGAACTCATATTTGTTCATAAGGTATCCGCGTACCATCTGCCACTTGAAATCCTCTGCAAATCCGGCGAAATCCTTTTCAATATCCTCCTTGGATATCTTTCCGTTGTTTGCACTGAAAAGCCAGCGCTTGAGGAACTCCTCAGGAAGCTTGAGACCGGCTTTGCCAACATAGTAATTCCTGATATCCTTTGAAAGACGCCACTCAGCTTCGTTCTTGTACTGTTCCTTGAGCCTTGCTGTCACATCCTTCTCAATTTCCTCGTCTGTCTTCTCCTCTTTCTTCTCCTCATAATATTTCTTGAGATTGGCGATCATCTCAGTCTTGTCCTTGGCGGCCACTGTCACAGAATAGGAAGGAATCTCATCTGTCGCCTCAACCTCGACCTTTACCTCGGGAGCGATGGCGATATCGAAAATGAAGGTATAGTCTGTTTCGTCCTTCCACTCCACCTGGGGCTGTTTCTCAGATGAAAGGGGTTCTCCGAGGATATGGAGCTTGTTGTCTGTGATGTACTTGTCAAGTTCAGTGGATATGACCTCGTTGACAGCCTCCACCAGGCACTGTTCACCATAAACTCTCTTGATCATGGAAGCAGGGACCATTCCTTTGCGGAAACCTTTGAAATCGGCTTTGCGACGGCATTCAGAGAGTTTCTTCTTTTCGAATTCTGCATAATCGGCAGCGGCAATCTCGAGTGTGAGTTCAAGATTGAGAGCATCAATTTTTTTGTCTGTGATTTTCATGATAAACTATTTGTTTTTTTGTTTCTTTTCGGGTACACTATACGCTCATGGTGTATTTGAGCGAGATAATTCTTGAGTTCCTCCTTGACTATCCCGATATCCTTTATTGAGATATCTGCATTTTCAAGCTGTCCTTCCTTCATCTTCGAGGCAAAGATGCCCTCTACAAAACGCGAGCAGGACTCGGGACTGTAATCGGTCAGTGTCCTTGATGCGGCCTCTATGCTGTCGCACAGCATGAGAATGACCTGCTCCTTGCTTTTCGGCTTGGGTCCGGGATAACGGAAATCGGAAATCCCGGATTCATCTCCACCCTCATTGAGGAATTTATTGTAGAAATAACCTGTGACCGTTGTTCCGTGGTGAGTGAGTATGAACTCGGCCACCTTCTCCGGAATGCCGTGACTTTTGGCCAGTTCATATCCTTCCACCACATGGCGGATGATATCGTGCGCGCTCTGAGCAGGAGTGAGCCCGGTATGGTATTTGTGCTCATCATCCTTGGCTACGAGGGATTCATTCTCCACAAAGCACTGTGGATTGTTGACCTTGCCTATGTCATGGTACAGGGCGGCGGCACGCACAAGAAGGGGATTTGCATCTATGGAACGCGCGGCAGCATCAGCCATGTTCATTACCTGGAGAGAATGATGGAAGGTTCCCGGAGCTTTCTGTTCAAGCTGGCGGACCAGCGTATTGGAGGTATCGCACAGCTCCATCAGGCGAGAATTCGATACAAGATTGAAAATCTTCTCGAAAAGATATATGAACTGATAGAAACAGACCGTCATAAGGGAAGCCGCAGCCAGATAGAACATTATCCTTATGACGTTGGCGTTAACTACATCAAGCCAGTGGAAAGCCATATATACGACGGCAAGCACGCCGAAAGTGACGGCGGCAAGAAGGAACTGCTTCCATCCCCTGCCAAGATAACGGAACAGGAAGATTGAAACGGAACCGGCCAGAAGATACATCACAAAAAGAATCAGACCGTTGTGAGTGAATACCAGCAACGGCAGCAGGGTGACGACGTAAACCGGGAACAGCAGCTTCGGGCGGAAGAAAGCCTGAAGATAAAGTGCCGCCAGCGTGAACGGAACCATATAAAGAAGATCCTCCCGGAAACGCGCAACGACCAGCGGAGCCACCGAAAAGATCAGGAATACCAGCAATATGTAATAAATCCTGTTGTCGTCGAGTACATGGGGCTTTGAAAAGAAGATGGAGAAGAACAGGAGCGCCACTATGGAAAGGGCCATAAGGATATTTCCGAGCCACAACAGAATCCTGGGTCCGGCATAGCCCACATTGGACTCGTACTCCTTCTTGTAGGAATCAAGCATCTGCTCGACCTCCGCAGTGACGATTTCATCCTTGTTCACTATCAACTGCCCGGCAGTGACATAACCGAGGGTGGGCGATATGACCGAAACCGCCTCGGAATTGACAAGCTCGGTAGTCTGGCTGTCATAGACCAGATTCGGCACTACAAGTTCGTAAATCCCGTTTTCAGCAAATACGGAATCGACATTCGCATGAGGATGTCTGCCGAAGACATATTCCAGGAGACGTTTTCTGGCATCTGACAGCTTGAGAACCTCCTCTACAGGAGTTTTTATCGCGCGTTTGTCCTTCTGGATATACAGGACCTCCGCAAGTTCGTTGAAGGAACCGGATTTCACACCTTCGTCGCTTACAATACCCTTTTCATAAAGGAAACGCAGCTGGGAGGCGATGTCTTCCTTGAACTCGGGGAGCTTCATCCTGTCCAGTCGCAACAGATTCTCCTTCACCAGTTCAGAGGAATATCTGTAGTAAGGGACAAGCTTTATTGATGCATTCGTCCTTTCCTCCCGAATCTGCTCCTCGGTCTTGATTATCGGGAAGTCGAACTGGGCGAAAAGCGTCTCATACTCCCAGGGAAGACCTTTCCTGTAATCATAGGCAAACTTCGCATTCCTGGGCAGAAAAAGGACCAGGATGAAAGCGACGGCAAGAAAAATGAGAGGAATCTTTAAATTACGCGTCGATATTTGCATAATGCGCATTCTCTTCTATGAACTGCCTGCGGGGCGGAACATCATCTCCCATAAGCATGGAGAAGGTTCTTTCAGCCTCGGCGGCATTTTCTATGGTAATCTGACGCAGACGTCTCTTTGACGGATCCATTGTGGTGTCCCAAAGCTGGACATCGCTCATTTCACCAAGACCCTTGTACCGCTGGATGCTGTAGCCCTTGTCAGAGCCCTTGCCAAGTCTCAAGGCAGCCTCTTCACGCTGCTCCTCGGTCCAGCAATACACTTCCTCCTTGCCTTTCCAAACCTTGTACAGAGGCGGAGTGGCCAGATAGACATATCCGTTCTTGATGAGGTCGAACATATAGCGGAAGAAGAACGTGAGAATAAGGCATGCTATGTGGGAACCGTCCACATCGGCATCGGTCATGATAATGACCTTATGGTAGCGGAGCTTGCTCAGGTCCATGTGTTTCTCCCCCGTCTCATCCTCCATTGCAACGGTAACCCCAAGCGCGGTATAGATGTTCTGTATCTCCTGACTGTCGAACGCCCTGTCACCGGCGGCCTTCTCCACATTGAGAATCTTTCCCCTCAGGGGAAGTATGGCCTGGGTCCTTCTGTCCCTGCCCTGCTTGGCGGTACCGCCTGCGGAATCTCCCTCCACAAGGAAGAGCTCACAAAGCTCCGGATTGCGTTCCGAGCAGTCTGCAAGCTTGCCGGGCATTCCCACTCCTCCGAGAGGGCTCTTGCGCTGGATGTTCTCACGGGCCTTGCGGGCGGCCGTGCGGGCTGTAGCGGCAAGAACGACCTTCTCCACGATGGTGCGTCCGATCTTGGGGTTCTCCTCAAGGAAATTGTCCATTGCAGCGGCAGTGGCCTGGGAAACAGCTGACGTCACCTCCGTATTGCCGAGCTTGGTCTTTGTCTGACCCTCGAACTGGGGTTCGGAAACCTTCACGGAAACGACTGCGGTAAGTCCCTCCAGAAAATCGGACTGCTTCAACTCATCCCCTTTGTACTTCTCGAGCATCTTGTTGCGGTCTGCATAATTCTTCAGGGATCTTGTAAGACCCATCTTGAATCCCTGCAGATGTGTACCGCCCTCTATTGTGTTGATGTTGTTGACATAGGAATATATCTTCTCGGAATATCCGGTATTGTACTGGAGCGCTATGTCTATGGGGATAATCTTGTCAGATGTCACGCATACGGGATCCGGGGTAAGCCTTTCGGCACCGGCATCGAGATAATCAATGAATTCCTGGAGACCTTTCTCGGAATAGAATATCTCCGAACGGAAGGTGCTGTTCCCTCCTTCGTCCTCAATCTTGCTGCGAAGGTCGGTGAGGATAATCCTGATTCCCTTGTTCAGGAAGGCAAGCTCGCGTAAACGTGCCGCCAGCGTATCATATTTGTAGACTATAGTCTGCGTGAAAATGGTGGAATCCGGATGGAAAGTTATGATCGTACCGTGATCGTCGCATTTTCCTACAACCTCCACCGGGCCGAGCGGCTTTCCGGCAGAATAATGCTGGACGAAGATACTTCCCTCGCGATGAACCTCGGCGGTCAGACTGTCGGACAGGGCATTGACACATGATACGCCGACACCGTGCAGACCTCCGGAGACCTTATAGCTTGATTTGCTGAACTTTCCTCCGGCATGAAGGACCGTAAGAACGACCTCGAGGGCTGAACGGTGCTCCTTCTCGTGCATTCCGGTAGGGATACCTCGACCGTTATCCTGGACACGAATGGAATTGTCTTCGAGAATCTTCACATCTATGGTGTCGCAGAAGCCGGCCATTGCCTCGTCGATACTGTTGTCGACCACCTCGTAGACAAGGTGATGCAGACCTCTCTCGGATATATCGCCAATATACATTGAGGGGCGCTTGCGCACCGCTTCAAGACCTTCAAGGACCTGGATACTGTTCGCGGAATACTGTTCTTCCGCCTTCTTCATCTCATCAATTTCCATCTTCTTTCCTTTTAATCACAAAACTTGCGAATTTAATCAAAAAATTGCAAAAAGCCTATAAAACAAGGCTGAAACCAACGGTTGCATAAGGTCCCTTCTCCTCAAAACCGGGGATTCTCTGTATTTTCATTCCGGCAAGGTTTCCGCCTTTGGCCCATACCCCCCATCTGCCGTTCAATTTATATTCAAGATTGAGGCCCAGGTCTACATATGCAGGGACATTGTTCCCTGTCGGTGAAGCCATTGCAGAACGCCCCTCAGCGGAAATGCCTGCATATATTCTACGGTTCCAGTTATAACGCATGGTCAATGTTCCACAGAAGGATGCGGGAGTATAGCAGACACTGTTGGATACCATTGAATAATTGCCGTAATGCATCTGTCCAGTCATATCGAATCTGTCTGAATGAACAGCCAGCAGCGCTTCAGCGTAGAAAAGCTTGTAGTTCTCGAACGCATACATGCCTGTGACGCCGAACAGGGGGACATTGTCCCTGATGGCATAGCCTGCCTTGAGCCTGTATTCGAAATGGCTTCCCGCATGTCCGGAAATACCTGCAAATGCGTTCATCTTTTCATAACCGACCCCTTTGTTACCTTCATGACATCCTATGATGGCAAACCTGTGGTTGACAGATCTCAAGTCATAATAAGTGTATATGTTCTGCCCTCCCGTAAGACCGGCAAAGATATTGAGACGGCTTTTGAACAAAGCCAGATTCGCATCGGCAACAGGAGCTATCCTCAGGCCGTCGGCATAATCAATACGGGCGCCGGCACTGATCTTGACAGGCCCGAGCAGGAATGACGCTCTAGGAGTGAGACCGGCGTAAGCGGCCTTTCTGTCCTCCACTCCACCCCATGCATCGTAGCGCAGGTCAAAATCCACGGTCAGTTTGAACTTGTTCTTGATGACAGGTCCTATGGAACCGTCCGCAAAAATAATGTGCTCGTTTTCCTTCGCGGAAGGAAGGGCCTCATTCCCGTACCGGTATCCGATGTTGAAATCATAGAAGAAATATGACCCTCTTGTGGTGGATTTGACATTCAGCCTGGCAAAGCCTGAATTGAAGCTGTTCCCCGGCTGATCCGTGGCGGCGAATATGCCGTCGTATCCTGTAGAGAACAGGATAACGTTCTTCTTATGATACCAACGGAGTTCCGCTCCGGCATTGCCGGACAGGTCCCTGTTGTCACTGTACCAATAGCCGGCGCCATTGGCATAAACGCTCATGGCAAAATCCTTCCGGACCACCGGGGCGTACACAAGCTCGAGCTCAGGATGAAGGGTGTAACCGGCACCGGCCCTTACCTGAAGTTTCCTGCCGTCAAACACAGTTGCATCAGGATGAATCTGAATGGAATACGGAGAGAACTCATAGGCTCCCATATACGGCGAATCGAAGACGGAATAATTGAATTTATAGTCAAAATTCAACAGGGTGTCCGGTACACTCATGGGAACATCGTGTTTGCGCACTTCCCCAAGGATGCTCACGTAGTCATTCGTCACCTGAACGGACTGGTTTATGTTCTGCGCAGTCACCTCCACGAATGAGGCACAAGCCGCAAGAATAAGATATATCTTTTTCATACTCATCATTTTAAGCTTGAAATTCTGTCAAGTCTTGCCTGAATGTTCTCAAGGATATCGTCGGAAGTCCCGTTCACGGGAGAATAACCGTCACGTATACTCTCGTACGTAGCCTTTGCCTGGCTTATCTTCCCCCTTTCCACAAAAGCATCTCCAAGAAGAACATAACTCTTTGCAAGCCAATACAGTTCATCTCCTGCCTTGTCTGAGAATTCATAAACCGAAGATTCCACTTTATCGAAGTTGCCGGAATCATATTCATCCTGAATGAGGATATAGCGGGACTCCGCCCCTTCTGGAGTTGACGGCTCAGATGCGAGCTCCCTGAAATATGCCATTGCCTGTTCCCTTCTGGATGTGGCCAGAGAAGACTTGGCCATCACATACAAAGCCTCACGCCTGAGAGCGGCATCAGAAGAACCGTTGTTCCTTACAATTTCCGCAGTGGAAATAGCCGAACTGAAATCCCGCCCCCTGTATGCGGAACGCATCATTCCTACCTGGGCAGTGGTCCTGTTCTCCTCGATCTTTGCAGATGAAAGCAAAGTCGCATAGCCCCTGTACGCATCCGCGTAGCGTTCCAGTTCATAGGAGAGCTTTGCATAATTCAACCTGGACACTTCTGAGAAGGAATTGCCGGCTGATGTGCCGTCCGCCGCCTTCGCATACATATCGCAGGCCGCCTCCTTCTCTTCGGATGCCTTATAGCACTCAGCAAGATAGAACACAGCCTTGTCGCTGCTCATGCCGGAAGGATAAAGCTCAAGATATTTCTTCAGCGAAGCAATTGATTGTGAGTAATTCCCGGCAAGGAACAACTGCTCGGCCGTATTGAAATACATCTGATCCTTTTCCTCCTCAGATTTTCCGGAAGCAAGGGAATTGCTCTCGACGTATGCGACATATTTTTCCGGTTGCTTCAGTTTCTGATAGATGGACTCTATGGCAAGCAGCGCGTTTTCAGCGTATTCACTGCCGGGCATGGTGCTTACGACCTCCTTGTAGTAATCGAGAGCCTTGTCATAGTTGCCGGAATTGCGGTTAACCATTCCGAGCCCTATCAGGGCCTTGGCCACATAGGTGTTGTCTTTTGTAAGCTCCTTCAGCTTGTTGAACGTACCTGAGGCATCCGTGTTCTTCTTGAGGTCCATCTGAGTGCGCCCGAGTTCATAAAGGCATTCGTAGTATACCGTATTGGGAGAATCGGGTTCCTCTATGGATGAAAGGACAGATATTTTCTTCTTCCTGTCTCCGGCAAGACCATAGGAAAGAGCCTGCTGATAATAGGGATAGATATCAGATTTGTCACTGATGCTCCTGATTGCGTTCCCGTAGGAAACGATGGCCGCCTTGTAATCCTTCCTTGCAAAATCGCAGTCAGCCCTCCTCAGGACGGCATCGTCCATGGCAACCGCCTGTCCGCTGACCGAATAGATGTCGAACCATTTGGCCGCATTGTCCCAATCCTGCTGGCAGAAACAGCTGTACGCGATGTTGTACGGGAGCAGATCACCTTCCGGACTCCCCTGCAGGGCGGACGCATTATAGAGTTCGAGGAAATTCTTTCTGGCTTCGGCATAGTTGCCGGTCCTGTAATTGGACTCGGCGAGCCAGTACCTCGACAACTGGTTGAACCTGTCGTTCCTGTCAACATAGTAGGCGCTGGCCCTCAGATAAGGGATGGCGTCACGGAAAGAACCGCCTCCCACAAGCTGCTCGGCGCGGAGGTAGTTTGCCTTGGCATAGTTCTGGCGCATGTCGTCATCCAGCTCGTCAATATGGTCATAAGCATCCACGGCACGGTCGTAGTCCCTGTCATACAGGGCGGCGAGGGCCATGTAACTGTATATCTGCTCCCCCTTCGTCTTTGTGAAGTATCTCTTGATGTAATCCGCAAATCCTCCGGTATCCTTGTTGAGGTCGAATGCAAGTTTGGCATAGTTGAAGAATGCGTCTTCCGTGATTTTCGAGTCGAAATCAACCTGGGAGGCCGCTTTGAAAGCATCCATTGCAGCCACCTTGTTCCTTGTGCGAATGTAGGAATTACCCATCTGGTAGCTGGCTATCTGGCCGAGAGAGTCGGTACGGTCCGTCATTTTGAGGAAATTCTCTATGGCTCCCTTGTAGTCCTCCACTGCGTAAAGAACGGAACCCGCGTAGAAATAGTCGGAACGGCTCATCTGTTCACGGTACGACCCTTCGTAGAACTCCCTGGCCTTGGCCTTGTTACCGCGTACCAGATATGACTCGGAAATGATTCTGGCAAGGTGTTCCTTCCGCTCCTGGGGAACGCCTTCGTATATCTTCTCTCCCTCTTCAATCACGAAGTCATAATTCTTGAGATTGAATTCACAGTCCACGATATAGAACTGGGAAATATCCCCCAGGCGCCTGTCGTTCACCGATTTGCGGAACCATTGTTCTGCCGTTTCAAAATTCTTGGCATTATATTGCATCAGTCCTGCCAGATAACGTGAAGGGGCCGAAAAGTCATTCAGGGGCATCTCATCCACTTCCTCAAAACATTTCATTGCCTCCGGATAACGGGCCTGGGCATAATGGCAGTATCCGCTCTTGAACAGGAAGGCGTCCCTGTCCTCCGCAGAAACGGCCTTGAAGTCCACTTCTGCAAATTCCTTGGACGCATCCTCGTAATGCTCCTCATCGAACAGCATGAGAGCCCTTTCGAAATGAAGCATATCCGTCAGGCTTGAATTGCCGTAGTCGTGTATATACTTCTCGAAGAGGGCCGGAGCATCCTCCGTACGCATTTTCAAGGCGCACAGTACGGAATAACCTTCGGAAAGCGGATCCTCCGGCAGGCTCTCGAACAGGGCGCGCGCCCTTTCGTAAAAGCCGTTACGGTAATAGTCCAGCGCCTGGCGGTAATCTGAATGTCTGCCTGCATCCGCGGGAACTGCCCCTGACAGCATCAAGGAGATGGCCACGACAGTTGTCACAATCGATTTAACTCTCATATACAAAAGCCTCTATAGATTTACAAATTTACTCAATATTTCGCTATATTTGCAGTACTTTACATACTTTTTATGAACAATCCCATCAGTTTTTCAGAAGCAGGGATAGTCAATGGAGAGACCCTCGTGGTTTATGGTCTCAATATGGAAGTCCATCCCTCCGATATGGTATATATCGTAGGAAAAGTCGGCACCGGCAAGACTTCGATAATCCGTACGATCACAGGCGAGAACCCTCTTCTCCACGGTGAGGGCCAGGTTTGCGGCTACAACCTCAGGACCCTGCACGAGAAGGATATACCCTACCTCCGCCGCAGGATGGGGGTCGTGTTCCAGGATTTTCAGCTGCTCATGGACAGGAGCGTCCATGACAATCTTGAATTCGCGCTCAACTGCACCGGATGGAAAGACAGGCACAAGACAAACGAACGCATCATGGAGGCTCTTGAAAGCGTGGGAATGGCAACCAAGGCCCATAAAATGCCCCACCAGCTTTCAGGCGGCGAGCAGCAGAGGGTTGCAATCGCACGCGCCATACTTAACGAGCCCGAACTGATAATAGCGGACGAGCCTACGGGAAACCTCGACGAGGAAACTTCCGAGGAAATTCTCAAGCTTCTTCAGAAAATCAACAGGGAAAAAGGAACCGCCATCGTGATGGTGACACACAACCGGAGCATATGCCGGCGATATCCGGGCAGAGTATTCGAAACCAGGAATGAGACTTGCACAGAGATATAGCGGGATTATAGAATATTTCCGCAAGAACATGCCGGTGGCGGAATCCGAACTGAACTTCAAGAATCCATACGAACTGATTGTTGCCGTGATCCTGTCCGCCCAATGCACGGACAAGCGCGTAAACACGGTCACACCGGCAATATTCAGCAGGTATCCTTCCGTTGTTGACATGGCCCTTGCCGAGCCCGAAGAGCTGCTGCCGCTCATAAAGTCAGTATCATACCCGAACAGCAAGGCCTCGCACCTCTGCGGAATGGCAAGGAAGGTCGTTTCCGATTTCAATGGGGAAATCCCTTCGGATACAGGGATGCTTATGACCCTTCCCGGAGTCGGGAGGAAAACGGCGAACGTTGTCGCATCCATCATCTACAATGAGCCTGTCATCGCCGTTGACACCCACGTCTTCCGTGTTTCCAGGCGGCTCGGACTCTCCAATGCAAAGACGCCCCGGGGAGTGGAGCTCGATCTGGAAAAGCACATCCCGGAAGAACTGCGTCCGATTGCCCACCACTGGCTGATCCTGCATGGAAGATACGTATGTAAAGCAATGAAGCCGCAATGCGTACATTGCGGCCTCAAGGAATTATGCAAGGATTTCACTTGCAGAACTGACGTTTGAGATCCTCTATCTTGGCATCGGCATCATCGCCCGCAGCGCCGAAGTAGAATTTGATCTTGGGTTCCGTTCCGGAAGGACGTACGGACACCACATCCCCGGCCTCATCGAAGAACTGAAGAACGTTTGACTTAGGTTGTCCAGTCTTCTCCGGCTCAAGGTAATCGATTATCGCAGTAACCCTGGAACCGCACATCTCAACGGGCGGATTCTTCCTGAAACCGTCCATCATGGCCTGTATCTCCATGGAACCGGAGATACCCTTGCGCACAACGTTCACAAGACCTTCCTTCCTGTAACCGAACTCCTTGTATATCTTCTGCATGAGCTGATAAAGGGTGAGTCCGTTGTCAGCCGCCCATGCGGCACATTCGGCAACCATCATAACGGAGACCTGGGCATCCTTGTCACGCACGAACTGGCCTACGTTGAAACCGTAGCTCTCCTCTCCGCCGCATATGAATTCGCCATCGGCCTCACGGGCCTTGACCACCTCTGCAATGTACTTGAATCCGGTCAGGACATTGTAAACGGGAACACCGAAAGACTTGCATATGTCGGCGATGAGTTCCGTCGTCACTATGGTTTTCACCACATACTGCTTACCGTCAAGTTTCCCGAGCTCCTTCCAGCGTGTCAGAATATAGTAAGTAAGCATCGATGCAGTCTGGTTTCCATTGAACAGAACCAGCTTTCCTTCAGGATCACGGACGGCTATTCCCATGCGGTCGGCATCCGGATCGGTACCTATCACTATGTCGGCTCCCGTCTCATCAGCTTTTTCCAATGCCATCCTGAGAGCGGCCGGCTCCTCCGGATTCGGAGACACCACGGTAGGGAAATCCCCGTCCGAAACATCCTGATCAGGAACGTGTATTATATTTCTGAAGCCCTTTCTCTTCAGTATTTCCGGAACAAGCCGGACCCCGCATCCATGGAGAGGGGTATAGACTATCTTGAGGTCATTGTGCCTTCCGCAGGCTTCGGGGCTCAGGGAAAGACTCAGGAGGTCGGTCAGATACTTTTCGTCCACATCCCTTCCTATTGCGATTATCTCCCCGCAGTTGAATCCTGAGGAGAACTTGACCTGGGACGGATCCGAGATACGGGCCACCTCATCAACGATTTCGGCATCCACCGGAGCTGTCACCTGTCCGCCGTCGGACCAGGAAACCTTATATCCGTTATATTCCTTCGGATTATGGGAGGCGGTTATCATCACACCGGCTACAGCGCCTTTGAGACGGACCGCATAGCTCATTTCCGGAGTAGGACGTATGTTGTCAAAGATATAGACATTGATGCCGTTGGCAGAAAGGACATCAGCCGTTATCTTTGCAAACTCCTTGCTGTTGTTCCTCGAATCGTATGAAACGACCACGCTCGGGCTGTCATCCTTGCAATGCTTCAGTATATAGTTGGCCAGACCCTGGGTAGCCATGCCAACAGTATATTTATTCATTCTGTTGGTTCCGGGACCCATCAAGCCGCGCAGGCCTCCGGTACCGAATTCAAGATTCTTGTAGAATGCGTCCTCGAAACCGGCGGGATCGGAATTCCTCAGTTCCAGAACCTTCATTTTCGTTTCCTGGTCAAAGTCTCCCTCCAACCAGGTCTTTGCTCTCAATTCGAATTCTTTCATATCAAAATGAATTTAATACCCAAAAATAATAAAAATCAGCGTAAAAGATTCCTTTTCCAGAAATCATGGGCCGCCTCGGAATCATGTTCGTGCTGTTTTCCCCTGTATCCGTGCATTCCATCGGGATAGAGCATGAGCTCGAACTGGATTCCGGCCTTCTGCAGAGCATCAACCAGCTGAAGGGTATTCTGGTAATGTACATTGTCATCTCCCGTCCCGTGTGTCAGTCTGAGTCTGCCGCATGCGGACGCATCCACCTCCCCTGATGCAATGTAAGTGAGGACCGACGCCTTATCGTATCCTTCAGGATTCTCAGAAGGTATGTCCATGAAGCGTTCAGTGTATATGGAGTCATACAGATGCCAGTCATACACGCCTCCACCGGCTATCCCGCAGGAAAAATATTGCGGATACCTGAGAACAAGCATCGAAGTGGTAGTCCCTCCGAACGAGAATCCCTCCACCCCTATTCTGTCTCCGATCACGTAAGGCTGTTTCTGCATATACTCAGCCCATGCAATGTAATCCTGCAATTCTATTACCGTCATGCGGCCGAAAGCTTCATCCTTTCCCTTTCTCCCGTTTTCTCCTGAAGACCTGGGGTCCACGACCATGTATATTATTCCGTTCTCATAACACCATCTGTTGCTGGCGTCCCTGTCATTCCACCTGTCCCTGACATAAGCGGTTCCGGGGCCGCCGTAGACTTCCATCAGCACAGGATACCTGCCGTTCCGGCTGAAATTCCGCGGATAGCTTACAAGTCCGTAAAGGTCGTACCCGTCATTGGATATCCTGACAATCTCCGGTTTGGGCATATCGGAGAGATCCTTCCCCGCCGCTTCATCGGAAATTGTCTGCTGCATTGCCGCATAACCTGCGATTGCATCGCATCTCACAGTCTTCCATGGAACGGATGCCGTTGAAAGTTTCGCCTTGAAGGTTCTGCCGTCTTCGGAAAATTCAACTTCGGACGCATAGAAACCGGGATCCGTAAGAGTTGTGATACGCCCTCTCCTGTCCACCCTGTAGACAGTCGGATGCAGGAGATTGTCCCTGCGGGCCATGAACCACACATTGCCTTTCTTTTCATCGGCTTTAAGAACCCTCATGTCCCAGTTGACTCCATCTGTGAGCTTCTTCAGCACCTTTCCGTCATATGAAAGATAGTATATCTGATCCCACCCGTCGGTGTCCCTTGTCATATACAGGCCCTTCTGCCCGAAAACCATCCCCTCTATCATATCCACCCAGGTGGAATTCTTTTCGGTATAGACAATGCGGGACTTCCCGGTAAGGGCGTTCACGGCGTATATTGCAAGCTGGTTCTGCCTTCTGGGCTGCCTCTGGATGAAGAATTCCTTTCCGTCCGGCCCCCAGAAAGGAGTGCCGAAATACTGCTCCCCCTCTTCGAAATCGGCCCAAATGACAGCCCCATTCAGATTTGCGATGCCTATCCTGACCTCCGGATTGAATTCCCCGGCCTTGGGATAGCGTGTGAGTTTCAGGCTGCCGTCCTGCCCGAAAGGAGAAAAAATCGGGAAGACAGGAACTCTGGAGTTGTCGAATCTGTAAAATACGATGGAACGGGAATCCGGGCTCCACCAGAATGCCCTGTATTTGGACGGACGGCCCAGAATCTCTTCATAGTACACCCATGAGGCATATCCGTTGAGGGTTGTCTCGCTTCCGTCACCGGTAAGCCTCTTTTCGGCCCCGGTAGCCACATCCCTTACCCAAAGGTCATTGCCTCTCGTAAAAGCTTCCTTGCTTCCGTCAGGAGACGGGGTCACATTGACATCTTCGGCGCCGTACGCGACAAGCCCCAGACACAAACAAAAGAAAAACAGGAACTTCTTCATATAAAAAATCTGTCGTTGAAATTTACAAGATAAACTTTCTCCACCGCCCTGGTGAGTGCTGTGTAGAGCCATTTCAAGTCATCGAGGGTCTGCTCCTCCTGCCAGAACGGGCAGTCTATGAAAACGCATCTCCACTGTCCACCCTGGGATTTGTGACAGGTCACCGCCTCGGCATATTTCAGCTGGAGGGCATTGAAATATTTGTCTTCCCGTACAGCCTCCCATATTTTTTTCCGGCTTCCCAGATGGGCATAATCGGCCGAAACCCCCGAATACAAGGCATTCTGCTGTTCATAACTCAGCGAAGGTGATTCCGATTCAAGAGTATCCAGACAGACCTTCACCTTTATCTCCACATCGCCGTAATCCGGGAAACGCAGAACGGCATCTGCAAAATGCAGCCCGTATCTGTCTTCATAGCCGCCTATCCTGACAAGATCGGCTATGTCACCGTTTGCAATATAATCCATGCCCGGGACATCCTCCAGAAACTGGTAGCAGTTCTTCACAATCATCAGCCTTTCCCCCCTGACAAGTTTTTCATCCTTGAACTGCACCCTCGAACGTATGCCCAGATTATACCTTATGGCCCTTTTGTTGGAGCGGCACAGCACCATGGTCTCATCTTCCCCGTACCTGGAATAAGCGTCTGAAAGAGCTTCCATAAGTTCGCTGCCGTCAACCCTGACGATATCGTCATATCCCTTCACGTCAAGAGCCACCCTGTATCCGTCAAAAGGCGTGTCGCCGGCAATCATGTTTCTAAGCTTTGTCGCATTCGTCAGAATCCCGGAATTCCGCGCCTGACGCACCACAGTCACAAGTGACGAACGGCAGACTCCTCCGAAACCTTCCATATATTCCGGGGCGAGAGCCGGAGACTCGTCAAGCCCCACAGGAGGAAGCTGGGCTGAATCGCCTATCATTATCATTCTGCAATCACTTCCGTTCCTGACGAAGGATACCAGATCCTCCAGAAGATTTCCCGAACCGAAAGCGGCGGTACCCTCACGCTGAATGGCATCTATACCTATCAAAGAAACCTCGTCAACCACAAAAAGAGTTGACTTCGCCTTGTTCGGAGCAAGGGAGAACTGTCCGTAACCGTCAGATCCGACTGATTTCTGGCGATATATATGCTTATGGATAGTGAATGCAGGCCTGTGGGCAATTCCGGACAGAACCTTGGCGGAACGGCCTGTGGGGGCAAGCAGAACCGACTTCACACCGTTGTCACGCAATGCGGCCACTATAGCGGAAACGGCCGTAGTCTTTCCCGTACCCGCATACCCGTTCAAAACCATGATGTCGGCATCATCCCCCGTAAGGAAAGACGCGGCCTCCTTGAAAAAACTGTCCTGACAAGGGGTAGGCTCAGCCTTGAAACGCTTCAGAATCTGTTCGTATAGGATAGCGGCACGGTCCATCATCTCTTCTGACCGTCAAAAATCATTGCAAAAACAGTAAGCACAGGATAAATCTCCACACGTCCGAGGAACATGTCCACTGTGCAGAAGAACTTGGAAAGTTCCGGAAGACCGTTGAAATTTCCCATCATCCCTATTTCCCCTATTGCAGGGCCGACATTGCCCAGACATGTTATCGGAGCCGCGAAAGCGTTTTCGGCACTCATTCCCGTAAGGAGGAAAACAAGCACGGAGAATGCCAGAATCACAGCGTATAGGGCAAGATAGAGCAGATGCGGATAAATGTCGGGGTGATGCAGAATCCTGCGTCCCATCCTGACTTCGTAAACAGATGAAGGGTGCAGATATCTGTAAACCTGACGGGATATGGACTTGATGAAAACCAGCACCCTGTCAACCTTCACTCCACCTGTCGTGGATCCGGCACAGCCGCACATCACAGCCATGAACAGCAGAAGCACATTCGGAAGGACAGGCCAGGACACGTTGTCGGCAATGGCAAAGCCGGACGTTGAAACCACGCTTATGGTCTGGAATACTCCCTGCCACATTGCATCACCGAAAGAAGCCGCGCAGGAGGCAAGCCTGATAGAAACGGCTACAACCAAGGAAACCACAACGACTGACCCGAGATAGAACTTTGTCACAGGATTGTTGAACGGCTTCAGGGAGCGGTTGATGACACTCAGGTATATGAGACCGAAATGAAGGGAGGACAAAAGCATGAACAGCATGGTGACGAACTCCACCGGTCTTGAATTGAACGACGCAATGGACATGTTCCTTGTACTGAATCCGCCGGTGGCTCCCACACTCATTGCATGGCACGCGGCATCGAGCAATGGCATACCGGCCAGAAGATATCCCACAAACGCTCCGAGGCAGATTGCCAGGTAAACATAGGCGAAGATGTACACAGTCTTGTTCGGCCTGGAAGAATATGCTCCCCTGGACAGGGACGACAATTCCATGTTTGTGAGTCTCAGTCTTATGGGGCTCGAATTGGGGATTATGAGGAGAAGGAACACAACAACTCCCAAACCTCCGATGAAATGGGTGGAGCTCCGCCAGAAAAGAAGGCTCCCGGGAAGGGTCTCGACATTCTCGAGAACAGTGGCTCCCGTGGTGGTGAACCCTGACACGCTCTCGAACCAGGCATTCTGCAGGGTGAACGGCCCTCCCCACAACGCATAGGGAAGCATGCCGAACACAAAGGAAAGGAACCACGACAGGGTAATGATCACGTAGCCCTCCTTGAGCGTGATGGCGGGAGTCTTGCGTACAAAGATGAACGGAAAGATTCCAACCGTGAAAGTGATTGTAAAACTGATGATGAGAGCTGCCAGAGCGCTGTCGTTGCCTTCAATGACAGAGACGAAGACAGACAAAAGCATGAACAGCGCACTCACCAGAAGCGCATAGCCTATATTTCTGCTGATGACTTTCCAATTCATTTCTTGGAGCGAAGTGCAAAGATTCTCTTGCGCAGCTGCTGGTTCTCATTCACTATTTCCGAAATGCCGGAATTCAGTTCAACCAGCTGGTCATCCCCCTCGAATTTGTAAGAATATGTCTTGTCATTCTCCCTGTAGGCATTCATCGAATCCAGCATCTTGTAAACAGGTTGAACATAATATGCCATCAGGAAAAACAGCAGCATCAGAATGAGAAGAAGACCTACTCCAACGGCTACTATTCCGGGTATGATGCTCCTGTAGAACCCCCGGTCGAAAGTGGATGAGTTCTTTTCGAGATCGTCATAAATGGCTTCCGACAATTTTCCGAGATTGCTGTGAAGCATGTCGTATCTGGGCTGGAGTCTTTCAAAATACCAGTCCCTGGAATCTATGAAGCTCGACTCAAGGACATTCTCAAGTTCCATTGAGGTCAACATGTAGGCTGTATACGAATACATCACCGAATCGGCAAGTGCGGCCACGGTCTCCGGAAGCATAGGGTTCTTGAGAGAATTGCAATAGTCGCTGAATCGTCCGGAATCGAATTCAGGAAGCTCCTCATAGGAATCCTCCCCTATCACAGACAGCACCTGAAGATTATACGAATTGCTCATTTCAGCAAGTTTGCTCGCCGCATTTATGCTGTTGATATCCTCAGAAATCAACGTAGAGACATAATCATCCATCCTGGTATACTCCAAGACCGAAATCACACAGGAAACCAGAAGCGTAACCGCTATCGAGGCAAGGCTCAGGCCCAGTTTTGCACCAATGGACAGGTGAAAGTTGAATATGTTTTTAAAATTTTTCATTAAATAATCACAAATATACAAAATATTCATATATTTGTGATAATAACCGACTGCCAGATGACAAATACCTTCCTCAGCGACATTACAAGCAAGAATGCATCCCTTAAAAGAGACATTCTCAGGCTTTGCATCCAGCGACAGAATTACAGCATCGCAGACTTGAGCCGCAACATCGGTACAAGCATACCTACAACCACGAAACTGATAGGGGAGCTGATAAGCGACGGTTTCCTGCAGGATGAGGGCAAGGTGGGCACGTCAGGTGGTCGCAGGCCCAGTGTATTCGGTCTGAACCCCGATGCCGGATACTTCGTTGGGGTGGATGTCGCAAGGCATCATTTCCACATTGCCATCTGCAATTTCAAGGGAGAGCTGGTAGGGTTCATCCAGGACATAGAGTTCGTGCTGAAGGCCGACGAAGATTCATTCCGCAACATGTGCCACATGGTCAAGGAGAAAATAACCGAAAGCGGAATCCCCTGGATAAAGGTGCTTGGTGTGGGCGTCAGCCTGACCGGAAGGGTAAATCCGGAGAAAGGATACAGCCTGTCGTTCTTCGTAGGAGCCGACCTTCCTCTCAAAAAACTGTTCCAGAACGAATTCAACGTACCGGTGAACATTGAAAACGATTCCAGGGCCATGGCCTATGGAGAGTACATGACACTCGGAGAAAAGGCCGACAAGGATATGATTTTCATCAATCTCAGCTGGGGTCTCGGAATGGGGATGATAATGAACGGCCACCTTTATTACGGAAAGTCGGGATATTCGGGAGAAATCGGACACTTCCCCCTGCTGGACAACGACATCATCTGCAGATGCGGAAAGGTGGGATGCCTGGAAACAGGAGCCTCAGGTTCGGCCCTTCACCGGATGATTCTCGAAAAACTTGAATCAGGAAGGAAGTCCTCCCTTTCCAAAGTGTTCGAAAGCAAGGGAGACATCGAACTTGAGGAGATACTTCAGGCAATACGCGAAGAAGATGTTCTCGCCATCGAAGGTATTGGAAAGATAGGCCGTACGCTCGGACGCGGAATAGCCGGAATCATCAACATCTTCAACCCCGGTCTGGTTGTGATAGGAGGACGTCTGATTGTCGGGAAAGACTATCTGCTCCTTCCCATCAGAACAGAGGTAAACAAACTCTCCCTCAACCGCGTAAGCGCGGACACCACCATCCGGCTGTCAAGTCTTGACCGCCGCGCCGCCTCCGTCGGAGACTGCCTTCTCTCACGCTCCAAGGTTCTCGGCCTGATGTAATCATACAAATCTGCAAGGGACTCTTTTGAAGGACTAGCCGCCCTCGGCTCTAGAGGTGAGGGGCCCAAACGCAGTTTGGGAGGGCCTGGTCCGGAAAAAGAGTCCCTTGCAGATCTGCGAAGAAACCGGAATCGGATTATTCCGGTTTATATGAATCTTTCAGGGAAACAGTCTTGTTGAAGACAGTTTTCTCATCGTTGCTGTCCTTGTCCATGATGTAGTATCCCGTACGCTCGAACTGCACGGCGATTCCGGACTTGTCTTCAACGAGGGCAGGTTCTGCATATCCTTCACCGACCACAAGGGAATCCGGATTGAGGAAATCCTTGTAATCCTTGTCTTCGGGGACCTGACTCATGTCCGCAAGAGTGAACAGACGGTCATAATTCCTGAGCTCAATCTTCCTGGCATGCTCGCAGCTTACCCAATGAATGGTTCCCTTGACGGAACGCCACTCACCGGATCCGGGCTTGGTGGAAGGATCATAGGTACACTTCAACTCTACCACATTGCCGGCCTCGTCCTTAACGACCTCGTTGCACTTGATGATGTATGTATACTTAAGGCGCACCTCTCCGTCAGGCTTGAGCCTGAAGAACTTATGAGGAGCATCCTCCATAAAGTCCGCGCGGTCTATGAAAAGCGACCCGGTGAAAGGAACCTTCCTGCCTGCGCCTTCCGGCTCGGCGGGATTGAGAGGACAGTCATACCACTCGACCTGTCCTTCAGGCCAGTTCGTCAATGTAAGCTTCACAGGATCCTGGACAACCATATACCTGTTCGCACGGGCATTGAGGTCCTGGCGTACGCACCATTCGAGAAGCTGTATGTCCATGAGCTGGTCACGCTTGCTCACACCTATCTTGTCACAGAACATCTTGAGGGCCTCAGGCGTGTATCCCCTCCTGCGCACACCGCAGAGCGTAGGCATGCGGGGATCGTCCCAACCTGCAACATAGCCCTTCTGCACCAGTTCGAGAAGCTTGCGCTTGCTCATGAGAGTATATGTGAGGTTCAGACGGGCGAACTCATACTGGTGGCTGGGATAGATGCCGAGTGTCTGTATGAACCAGTCATAAAGCGGACGGTGGACATCAAACTCCAGAGTACAGATTGAATGGGTTATATTCTCTATGGAGTCACACTGGCCGTGAGTGTAGTCATACATCGGATAAATGCACCACTTGTCTCCGGTGCGGTGATGGGAAGCATGTTTTATGCGGTACAGGAGAGGGTCACGGAAAAACATGTTGGGATGCGCCATATCGATCTTTGCGCGGAGCACCTTCTCCCCTTCCGCGTACTTTCCGTCCCTCATCTCCCTGAACAGCTTCAGGTTCTCTTCAGGAGTACGGTCACGGTAAGGGCTGTTTGTTCCGGGTGTCTCCACGGTTCCGCGTCCTTTTGATATCTCCTCCTGGGACTGATCGTCCACATAGGCAAGACCACGCATGATAAGCTGCTCCGCCCACTCATAAAGCTGGTCAAAGTAATCGGAGGCATAGCATTCCTTCTCCCACTTGAAACCAAGCCACTTTATGTCCTCCTTGATGGAGTCCACGTATTCGACATCCTCCTTTACAGGGTTGGTGTCATCATATCTGAGGTTGGTCTTGCCGCCATATTTCTGGGCAAGGCCGAAATTTATGCAGAGTGATTTTGCATGCCCAAGATGAAGGTATCCATTGGGCTCCGGAGGAAAACGGGTCAGTATGGAACTGACCTTTCCGGATTTCAAATCATCTTCAATTATCTCTTCGAGAAAATTCAGCTTCTTAGATTCTTCCATATACATTGAAATAAAAATTGATTGTGTCCCCGTAGCGGGAACACAATCAACAAATTTACAAAAAATCGTAAAACTACAATGCTTTGTCTTCCACAACTTTGGCCTTATAGCCCAGTTTTCTTATCGCGTCTCCGAGTTTGAGAGTGTCAGTTTTGGCGGGATTATAGACTATTGTCACGCTTTTGTCGGAAAGTTCGGCCTTCAAATCCTCCACTCCTTTTTCGAAAGAGACGTTCTCAACCACCTTTTTCACACAATTCTTGCAATCCATCGCTGCATGGAACTTGACCTGCCTGAGGGCAGTCTTCGGTCTCGCGGCTGTAAAAAGCAGCACGCATACGGCGAAAGCCGCAAATACAACTGATATTCTTTTCATATATGCCATAAATTATTTTTCCGTTTTCCAAATCGTTATCCTTATACCGGCGTACAGCCTGATCCCCATAAGCGGTCCCCACACGCAACTTGCATCAAAACTGCCCGAGAACGGATCGGATGCATTGATAACGGGGTTCTTCTGGCGGTAATTGGTCAGGTTCTCCCCTCCCGCATAAATGTCAAAGCCCTTGAATCTCCTGGTCACCTGCGCATAAAGCAGAGGATAGGAAGGAGTATAGCCATTAGAATACATTCCGTTCAGTCCCTTCATGAAATCCCAAACCCTGCACGGACCGTTGAGAGATGCCGTAAAATCAAATATCCACCTGTTGAGCCTTGCGGCATACTGAAGGTTCAGGACAGCCTTATATCTGCTGGTCATAGGCTTGATGTCGGACTGTTGCCACCTGAGTGTCTGGCGGGCATCGGTAAAACGCCCGGTCAGAGTAGCGGTGAATCCCCTGAAGAGTTCGGAGGAGAAATCAAGCTGGAAGTTGTTGGTATAAGACTTTGAGCCCTCTCCCATGGTGTAGAAAGCAATTGCATCTGCTCTGTAATCGACCAGCATCTGCTCCCTGAAACTGGTTGAGAACCAGTCAAAGCTCAAGTATGTTTTCTTTTCTTCACCGCACGGCAGATACCATGTCAGGTTTGCTCCATATGTCCAGGAATCTTCAAGCGGGTGACTCAGGTAATCCCCTTCCAGGCTTTTGGATGTGGACAGCACACCGATATTGTCCGTCAACGGAGTGCTGTACCTGATTCCACGGCCTCCGTTCGCACGGAATACCAGTTGCTCGACGGGTGTCCATTTAACGGTTACCCTCGGACTGAACCGGAAGCCCCCGTCCAGGTAATAATCGCCTCTCACACCTATGATGGCTGAGAAACGGTCCCCGTCCCTGAAAGTATATTCACCGAAGACTCCCGTATCGCTCAACACGCTCCTCCTGGAATACGGGGTGCAGAAAGCCTCATCATATACATCCAGCATTTCGCTCAGGCCGAGTGTGAAATGATGGTTTTCATTATCCTGGTCCTGATACAGAAGGTTCACGAAAGCGCTGTGCTGCCCTGCATCATAATTACGGAAGGAGACTTTCGAGTTCATGTTCTGATACGTGTAATCGGTAACCAGAGCCACATTTCTGGTATTGTCGGCGTTCAGGGGAATTCCAAGCTTAAGGTATCCGCCCAGAGACCTGTCCAGAATGTCAGCCTTCCACCTGTCCGGGCCCAGACTTTCCATTTGACCGCCGTTACGCCTGTCCTGTATGGCCCTGACACCGAAACGCAGCTGCACACCGTCCTGTCCGAAATACAGCCATCTGTTGGAAAGATTGAACTGCAGCTGCCGCGGGTCATCCATAAAACCGTCGCCGTTCATGTCCATGCTCTTGAAATTCCCGTCAACGTGAGCTAGAATCACGGTGCTCCAGGTTGAAAGTTCATCAAGCTGCAGGGAAGAAATGACATTAAGGTCACACTTGCTGTCATTCATGGCGGAAGCCTGTACATACAGGGGTTTCTCATCTGTGGGCTTGCGGTGCTCCAGATTGATCTGTCCGGTCATGGATTCCACTCCGTTGATGACAGAGGTAACCCCTTTGGCTATCTGTATGCTCTCCAGCCACTGTCCCGGAACCAGGTTCAGACCGAACGGAGCGCTGAGTCCGCGCATGACCGGACGGTTTTCGTCAAGCATCTGAGTATATATCCCGCTCTGGCCGAGAAGGCGGATCTGACGTGCCCCCGTGACAGCGTCGGAATAACCGACCGAAACGCTGGCGGAATTCTCGAAACTTTCCGCAAGATTGCAGCATGCCATCTTGCAGAGGCCGGCGGCGCTGATGACTTCCGTACGTATGTCCTTGCCCCGGGAAAGATAGTTCGTACTCTGCCGCCCTGTAAACACAGTTGCAGCCAGAGTATCCTTCCGCTCCCCGTAGATTCCCGTAGTGTCAGCTTCCTGGGAAAAAGCACGGACTGCGCACATCAAAGTGAACAATATTATCGACGCAGCTCTTTTCATCCGGACCAAAATTAGAAATTAATGCCTATTTTTGCAGGACCAATACCAACAAATGATGATAAAGTCCATGACCGGATACGGAAAGGCCAGCGCAGAACTTTCCAACGGAAAAATCACAGTTGAAATACGTTCGATCAACGGCAAGAACGCCGACATCAGCATTAAATCATACCTCCTTCCGAAAGACAGGGAAATGGAACTGAGGAAGAAACTCTCAGAAAGCCTTCAGAGAGGAACCATAGATTTCTTCATGACATGGGAGCCCAATGCCGCGGAGTCCGCAAGGAAAATCAACATGGACCTGGCCCTCGAATATTACCGGCAGGTCTGTGCCCTTGGAAAGGAAATCGGTGCGGAGAGCCTGAATGCCCAGGACCCCAACCAACTGCTGGCAACCATTCTCAGAATGCCGGACGTAATGGATTCGGGCAAACAGGAAGTCATCAACGAAGACAACTGGCCGGCAGTTTCGGCGGCCATCGATGAGGCGGTAAGGAAAATATGCGATTACAGGGAGACCGAGGGAAAGGCGCTCTATGAAGATGTCACCTCACGCGTCAGGACTATCCTTGACCTGTATGACGAGGTTGAGGGGTTTGAGGCTGAGCGCATCTGTGCGGCGAGGGAACGGATAAGCAAGGCGGCCGAGGACCTCAGGGTGAAGCTCGACCCGGAGAGATTCGAGCAGGAAATGATTTTCTACCTTGAAAAACTGGACATCAACGAAGAGAAAGTCCGCCTGCGCCAGCATTGCAGATACTTCATGGACACAATAGACAACGACCCCTGTCCCGGAAAGAAGCTGGGCTTCATAATTCAGGAAATGGGCCGTGAAATCAACACCACCGGAAGCAAGGCGAACCATGCCGGAATCCAGAAGTGTGTCGTGAAGATGAAGGATGAGCTGGAAAAAATCAGGGAACAGTCAATGAATATACTGTAACCCTGATTGTCCTGCCTACAATTCAATTACATCCATACCCTGCTCCTCCGCCTGGTCGGGGGAACGCTTTGATTTCCTGGCCGGCTGCTCCGGAGCCTTGGGAGCCTTGAACTTTACTACGTCGTTCACGAACTTGTCGTATTCGTTCTCGCTTATCATCTTGAATGAGCCGTTGACCCGGGCTCCCATCTCAACCTGGAACTTCCGCACATAGATGTTCCCTTCAACGCAGGAGTTGCTCTTGAGGGAGAGCACATCACGTATATAGAGGTCCCCCTTCATCTTTCCCCAGAAATCAGTATTGGAGCACAACATCGCTCCGGAAAGGGAGGCACTCTCCCCCACAACAACCTTACCGGCAGAATGAAGAGTACCGTGAACCTCACCGTCAACCCTTATGTCGTTCCTCGCCGAAAGGTCTCCGTTGAGAACCGCACCTTCGGCTATTCTGCTGACCTCATTCACATTGACGATGATGTCAGATACAACTTTCTTTTTAAACAAGTCCTTTTCCATGGCAATTCTTGTATTTTAAACCGCTGCCGCAAGGGCACGGATCGTTTCTTCCAACATGTTTCTCAACCTTTACCGGTCCTCTTGACTGAGGTTCCCCGTTGGTGGTGAGGTCCGAATGCTGAGTCCGCATCTGGCTCATGTCCGTTCTGCGCTGCGCCGCTCTCTGAGGCTGGTCGTTTGCGTCACGAAGGGGCACAAAGGCCTTGAAGAGGAAGGACAGCACATCCCTGTTGAGCGACTCGAGCATCTGCGCGAACAGATTGTAACTCTCCAGCTTATAAACGACAACAGGGTCCTTCTGCTCGTAAGAAGCGTTCTGCACGCTCTGTTTCAGGTCATCCATCTCACGGAGATGTTCTTTCCAGTGTTCGTCTATCTGATAGAGGATTATATTCTTGCTGAGAGTCTTTGCAATTTCCCTGCCATCGGAGTTGTAAGCCTTTTCCAGATTGACGGAGAGGTTAATCTGCTTGCGGCCGTCGGCAACCGGGATGGCAATGTTCTGATACATGCTGCCCTGTTTTTCGAACACCTGCCTGATGATGGGATTGAGTTTCTCCACCAGGGCATCCATACGGCGCCTGTACACTTCCTGCATATGTTCGCAAAGTCTGTCAACCAGTTCGTTCGTGCGTGCCTTTTCAAAGAATGCGGCATCCATTCCGGAATCTATGGAGAGTTCCGCCATCAGGGTCTCCTCGAAATCCTCAAAAGGCATCCCCTTCGAGCGGTCCACTATGAGGGAAGCCGTATCGACCATCATGTTCTGGAGGTCAATCTCAATCTTCTCTCCGGAAATGGCATTGCGGCGACGGCTGTAAATGGCCTCGCGCTGATAATTCATGACATCATCATACTCGAGCAGACGCTTGCGGACTCCGAAGTTATTCTCCTCCACCTTCTTCTGAGCCTTCTCGATAGCGCTTGAAAGCATGGAGCTTTCCAGAGCCTCGTCGTCCTGCATTCCAAGCCTGTCCACCATTCCGGCAATACGCTCGGAACCGAACAGACGCATGAGCTTGTCTTCAAGAGACACGTAGAACGTAGAGGAACCGGGATCACCCTGACGTCCGGCACGTCCGCGCAGCTGACGGTCCACACGGCGGCTGTCGTGCCGCTCCGTTCCGATGATGGCAAGGCCTCCGGCATCCTTGACCTCCTTGGAGAGCTTGATATCGGTACCTCGACCCGCCATGTTGGTGGCGATGGTCACTGTGGAGCTCTGACCGGCCTGCGCAACAATCTCGGCTTCCCTCGCATGCTCCTTGGCATTGAGGACATTATGCTTGATTCCACGAATGCGGAGCATACGGCTGAGCAGCTCGGAGGTCTCCACATCGGTGGTTCCGACCAGCACCGGCCTGCCCTCACCGGACAACTGCACTATGCGCTCGATGACTGCGTTGTACTTGGCCTTCTTGGTCTTGTAGATGAGGTCGTCCTGATCGTCACGGAGAACCGGACGGTTGGTGGGGATGACCATCACGTCAAGCTTATATATGCTCCAGAACTCCCCGGCCTCGGTCTCGGCAGTACCTGTCATTCCGGAAAGCTTGTGATACATGCGGAAATAGTTCTGCAGCGTGATGGTGGCGAAAGTCTGCGTGGCACCCTCAACCTTCACATTCTCCTTGGCCTCCACAGCCTGATGCAGTCCGTCACTCCAGCGGCGTCCTTCCATGATACGTCCCGTAGACTCATCCACAATCTTGATCTTGCCGTCCATGATGACGTAATCGACATCCTTCTCGAACATGGTATAGGCCTTCAGAAGCTGGATGACCGTATGGACACGCTCACTCTTGGTGGAGAACTCCGCCATGAGTTCATCCTTCTTCTTCTGTTTCTCGGCAAGCGTCAGGCCGGAATGCTCTATTTCCGCCGTCTGCGAGCCAACGTCAGGAAGGACAAAGAAGTTGTCGTTGCCCACCGACCTTGCAAGCATGTCATGCCCCTTGTCGGTCATATCGACGGAATGAAGCTGCTCATTGATAACGAAGTAAAGCGGGTCGGTCACAACCGGCATCTCCTTCTCGTTGTCCTGCATATAATAGTTCTCCACTTTCTGGAGAAGGACCTTCATACCCTGTTCTGAAAGGAATTTGATGAGAGGCTGATACTTGGGAAGTCCCTTGTGGGCACGAAGCAGCAGCTTGCCTCCCTCCTTCTCATCTCCGGAAGCGATAAGTTTCTTCGCCTCGTTGAGCGTCTGGTTCACCAGCGTGCGCTGGGCCTGATAGAGGGTTTCGACATAGGGCCTGTATTCAGTGAACTGGGCGTCGTCTTCGTCGCGGGCAACAGGTCCGCTGATTATGAGAGGGGTTCTGGCATCGTCTATAAGAACGGAGTCAACTTCGTCCACAATGGCGAAATGGTGCTTGCGCTGCACCAGGTCATCCTGATTGACAGCCATGTTGTCCCTGAGGTAATCGAAACCGAACTCATTGTTGGTTCCGAAAGTGATATCACAGTTATACGCCCTGCGACGTGCTTCAGTATTCGGATCATGCTTGTCTATGCAGTCCACGGAAAGGCCGTGGAACATATAGAGAGGACCCATCCACTCCGAGTCACGCTTGGACAGGTAATCGTTGACCGTGACCATATGGACACCCTTGCCTGCAAGAGCGTTCAGGAATACCGGGAGCGTGGCCACCAGGGTCTTTCCCTCTCCGGTCGCCATCTCGGCAATCTTTCCCTGATGAAGGGCGATACCTCCGATGAGCTGAACGTCATAATGCACCATGTCCCAGGTGATTTCGTTCCCACCGGCCACCCAATGGTTGCGGTAAACCGCCTTGTCTCCTTCAATGCTCACGAAATCGTGTCCGGCGCTGAGGTCCCGGTCAAACTGGGTCGCGGTGACTTCTATTGTTTCGTTCTGCGCGAAACGGCGTGCAGTTGACTTTATGATTGCAAACGCCTCGGGAAGTATTTCGTCCAGAGCCTTTTCAATTGCATCGTCCTCATCTTTCACCAACTTGTCGGACTCTCCCGCGAGTTTCTCCTTCTCGGATACAGGTATATCCTTTTCAAGTTCCTCCCTTATCTCGGCTATGCGCTTTTCGAAGGGCTCCTCCACCTTTGAGAGCTTGTCCCTCAAGGCCGCGGAGCGAGCTCTGAGTCCGTCATTGTCCAGAGCATCAATCTGCGGATATATTGCAAGGACCTTCTGCAAGGTTGGTTTCACAGCCTTGTAATCACGCTCCGCCTTGGAACCGAACAACGCCTTTATTACATCTGCTAATGCCATAATACTATTCTCTGCGATATTAAAACTTACAAATATAGTAAAAAATGCGTAGTAATTTTATTACATTTGTAAACTTATGAAAAAAGCGGAACTATTCATCCTGATTATTTTTACGGCAATTCTGCCTTCATGTACACTGGAATCCTCCCGCACGGTATGTGATTTCAACTTCGACTGGGAATTCAAGCACGAAACGGACAGCTCATGGCGCCGGCTTCACCTGCCTCATGACTGGGCCATAGAAGGAGAATTCTCCAAGGAGAACCCCTCAGGTCCCTCCAGCGGGGCGCTTCCCGGCGGAAAGGGAGTGTACCGCAAGCACTTCCCCACCCCCGCGGCGCAGAAGGTTTTCCTCGAATTCGACGGAGTCTACATGAATTCCACCGTCACTGTCAACGGAAAGGTCCTCGGCACGCGCCCGTACGGGTACAGCTCTTTCAGTTATGACATAACGGAGGCTCTGAATCCCACCGGAGAGGACAATCTGGTGACTGTCGAGTGTGACAATTCCGAACAGCCGAACTCAAGATGGTACGCCGGATGCGGAATATACCGCAACGTCCGCCTTGTCACCACCTCCGACACATATGTGAAATACCACGGCACATACGTTACAACCCCCGAAATAAACGGCAGGGAATGCGCCGTTGTGGTCAAAACGGAAATCGAGGCGCCGGAAGGAAGGGAATACAGGGTCCTGCACAGAATCCTTGACCGTGACGGCCACAGCATAGCCACAGGATGCGGCGACACGCTTTTTATCGACAGGCCTGTTCTTTGGGATACCGACAGCCCCTACCTTTACACGCTCAGGACTTACCTGATCGGCGACAGAACGATATATGACGAATACTCCACGGAATTCGGCGTACGCAGTTTCGAATTCGACGCTGACAACGGTTTCTCGCTTAACGGAAAGAGAATGAAACTGCAGGGAGTGTGCCTGCACCACGATATGGGATGTCTCGGCGCCGCGCTGCACAGAAGAGCGCTTGAAAGAGAACTCGGGATGCTGCAGGATATGGGAGTCAATGCTATACGCACATCCCACAATCCTCCCGCTCCGGAACTTCTGGAGATGTGCGACCGCATGGGAATACTTGTCATGGACGAGGCTTTCGACATGTGGCGCGAAAACAAGACAGAATGCGATTATTCGAGATTTTTCGACGAATGGCACGTCAGGGACCTCCAGGACTTCGTAAGACGGGACCGCAATCACCCGTGCGTCATCATGTGGAGCATAGGAAACGAGATTCCGGAGCAGTGGGAAGAATCGGCGGAGAGCCAAGAGCTCGCACGCCATCTCGCGGGACTTGTAAGGGACATGGACACAACCCGTCCCGTGACATCCGGATGCGATGATGTCTGGCCGGAAAACAACATACTCAAAAGCGGAGCCCTGGACGTCTACGGCTTCAACTATCACAGCGAATTCTATGACAAGTTCAAGGAATGGTATCCGGGAATCCCGATGCTCGGTTCCGAAACGGCTTCTTCCCTGAACAGCCGCGGATTCTATCCACAGCCGTCAACAGACACCCTCAGGGAACCTGACGGAATATACGAAACCCCTCACCATCAGTGCACTTCCTACGACTCCATGTGCGCTCCATGGGCAGACCTCCACGAGCATGCCTGGGTTGCGGTAAGGGACAAGGACTACATGGCCGGAACATTCGTTTGGACAGGATTCGACTACCTCGGAGAGCCGACCCCGTACGGATGGCCTTCACGCAGTTCCTACTTCGGCATCGTCGACCTTGCCGGTTTCCCCAAGGACATTTACTACATGTATCAGTCCGAATGGACTGCAGGCACTGTCCTTCATCTTTTCCCCCACTGGAACTGGAACGAAGGGGACAAGGTGGACGTCTGGTGCTATTACAACAATGCTGACGAGGTTGAACTTTTCGTCAACGGGAAGTCCGCAGGACGTTCTTCAAAATCGGGCGAGCGGCTCAGGGCCCAATGGTCCGGAGTCCCCTATGAACCCGGAAAGATCGAGGCGGTATCGTACAAATTCGGAAAGGAAGTTGCAAGGGAGAGTGTGGAGACAACAGGCCCGGCAGCATCGCTGCGCCTCACTCCGGACAACAAAGTGCTGAAAGCGGACGGATACGACCTCTGCTACGTTACCGTCGAAGCTCTTGACGCTCAGGGCCGCGCAGTGCCCACAGCATGCAACATGCTTCATTTCGACGTTTCCGGAGAGGCCGAACTTGCAGGTGTGGACAACGGCAACGCCGCCGACACCATGTGCCTCAAAGGTAACGACAAGGCACTTTTCAACGGCAAGGCCCTCGCCGTAGTGCGTTCAATCCGTGGAAATGGAGGCAAAGCCGTTCTCACTGTAACTTCCGATTTCAATTCAAGCGCAACAATCAACATTCAGACTAAATAATGAAAACTAACACTAACGAGGGATCAAGAGCCTACCTGTTCAGCATCGTACTGGTCGCTGTGCTGGGCGGACTGCTGTTCGGATACGACACCGCCGTCATTTCAGGAGCGGAACGAGGACTCCAGGCATTCTTCATGAATGCCGAGGACTTCACATACACAAGTTTCCTGCACGGAATCACATCTTCCAGCGCTCTGCTGGGATGCATAATAGGAAGCGCCATATCCGGACTCATGGCAGGGCGCTTCGGACGCAAGAAAAGCCTGTTCATCGCCGGAGTATGCTTTTTCCTGTCCGCCGCGGGCTCCTATTGTCCCGAATTCCTTTTCTTCCCGAAAGGGGTCGCTTCATTGAATCTTCTTGTGGCTTTCAACCTTTATAGGGTGCTGGGAGGGATCGGTGTCGGCATGGCATCTGCAATATGCCCCATGTACATCGCCGAGATAGCCCCGGCCGACAAGCGCGGAAAGCTGGTCAGCTGGAACCAGTTTGCCATAATATTCGGTCAGCTGGTGGTTTACTTCGTCAATCTGGTGATATTGGGAGACCATATCGCTCCTAAGATGGAAGCGCTGGCAGAAGGCATCAACCGCATAGTCAACGTTGATGCCCTTGCTTCTGACGGCAACTGGAGCGTAACCACAGGATGGAGGCTGATGTTCGGCAGCGAATGCGTTCCCGCCGGTCTGTTCACACTTCTTATCCTCCTTGTTCCCGAAACTCCCAGATATCTGGCGATGAGCGGACAGGAAGACAAGGCACTGGGCGTTCTCCGGAGAATCAACGGCGAAAGCAAGGCGGCGGAAATCCTGTCCGAAATCAAAGCCACCGTCACCGAAAAGCGGGAGAAACTCTTCACATACGGATGGATTGTCATATTTGTCGGCATAATGCTCAGCGTCTTCCAGCAGATTGTAGGAATAAACGCAGTTCTTTACTATGCTCCGAGAATATTCGAATCAATGGGCATGGGCAATCCCATGACCCAGACCGTCCTCATGGGCATAGTGAACATTTCTTTCACCCTCGTGGCGATTTTCACGGTTGAGAGGCTCGGAAGGAAGCCCCTGCTCATAACAGGATCGCTCGGTATGGCCATAGGTGCGCTGGGAGTGGCCCTTGCAGACATTTTCCCGGAACTGCCCGGAGTCATAGGAGTGATAAGCGTGATGTTCTATTCAGCCTCATTCATGTTCAGCTGGGGTCCCATATGCTGGGTTCTCATTTCCGAAATTTTCCCCAATACCATACGTGGAGCGGCCGTAGCCGTTGCAGTAGCCTTCCAGTGGATTTCCAACTTCGTTGTATCAAGCACCTTCGTACCCATGTACACATGGAGTCCGGCCTTCACCTACGGACTGTACTGCGCATTCTGCATCATAGCCGCGGTTTTCGTATGGCGTCTGGTACCGGAAACAAAGGGAAAGACCCTGGAAGACATGACAGCCCTCTGGAAGAACCGGAAAAAGTAATCTCAGAATACACGTTCAGTTACAAGCAGAAGTCTGCGGGACTGAACGCCAACCCCGAAAATATGGGTGTCGCCGCTTCCGGTGACGCCCATTTTCATTTTTAGTTCCTCAGACTTCAGAGGCAGGTTCCTGGCGCTTACATCGGCAACGGGATACCGCTTCCCGATCTCCCGGAAAGCCTGCCTGCCGAATCCGGCAATCTCCTTTATCCTGAATTTACGGAAAAACCTGTCAGCCGGCTTATGGTCCTTCCCGTCATCGGCAATGGAGAAAAGATGAACGGAAGGGTCCAGCTGCCTGAGACCGAACGTTTCACAGATTTCCGGGTACATCCCGGTCTTGGACAGCACCGGGACAGGTTCCAGCAGCACATCGCCCTCTGCCGGTTCACCGGACAGCGGAACCCGGAGTCCATCCTTCCTTACAAGATTTACAGTTTGGGCCGACTCCCTGTCCAGGACGGCTGCGCTTACGGAATACCCTGAATTCCAACCTTTCCTCAGTATGCACAGCAGTTCCTTGCATTCCGTGGAAGTGCCTGTGACATGCACTTCGGCAAGGCCTTCCAACCGGGCGGACACGAGAGAGATGTCAGCCATGGGCGAAAGTTTCACCATCAACAGATCCGTATGCTCCCATATTGAAGGCATCAGCGCGGTGATGTCCGGGCTGCAATCTTCAAGACGGAAAAGCTTGCGTCCGCTTTCCGACCTGCGTGCCGGGTCCGCGAAAATCATATCCACCCTGCCCAGGGTGGACAGGCGTTCCTCCGCACCGAGATTGGAAATCTCGACATTGCCCAGGCCCAGCAGCCTGAAGTTATCCGCAGCGGCACGGCAGAGTTCCGGTCTGATATCGTTGTAGTACACCTTCGCGGCAGGAATCTTTGCGAATGCCCACACATCCACTCCCAAACCGGAAGTGAGGTCGGCAATCACCCCTCCCGGGGCAAGGGAGGCCTTATAGATGGCGGCGGCAGAGGAGCTGCACTGTTCGAGGGCGAGGTTTCCGGGAACGGATATGCCCTCGACGCAGGCCCACTGCGGGACCTTCGCGTACAACCTGTGCAGACGGTCCTGCTCCAGCTGATCCAGAATATTGGAGAAATTCCTTTTCACACGAAAAAGGCCGACATTTCCGCCGGCCCCAGAGGTTCTTGAGCAGGATACGGGAGTCGGACCCGCCTCCTTGGCTTGGGAAGCCAATGCACTACCGATGTGCTAATCCTGCAATTCGTTCGATTTAACACTGCAAATATATGAATTAATTCTTAAATTTGTAAATGATAAATGTAATTGATTTATGTATTCTCTGGGAATAGACGTCGGTTCATCATCCGTCAAGGTATCGCTGCTGGACATAGAAAGCGGCAAATGCATAAGTTCTTCAACTAACCCGGGATCAGAAGCGCCCATCAAATCTTCCCACAGGGGATGGGCGGAGCAGGACCCCGAGTCATGGTGGAACTATATGAAGGACGGCATAGCCGGAATAGGCCGTACGAACGACCTGTCCAAGGTTGTGTCCGTGGGTATTTCCTACCAGATGCACGGTCTGGTTGCGCTTGACAGGAACGGCAGGGCGGTCAGGGACTCCATAATCTGGTGTGATTCCCGCGCCGTTGAAACGGGAGCGGAAGCCCTGCGGGAGATAGGATACGAAAAATGCATGTCCCACCTCCTGAACTCGCCCGGGAACTTTACCGCAAGCAAGCTGGCCTGGGTTAAGAAGAACGAGCCGGAAACGTATTCCAGAATAGATAAGTTCATGCTTCCCGGAGACTATATCGCATACCGTCTTTCCGGTGAGCTCACCACAACCGCAACAGGACTGTCCGAAGGCATACTCTGGGACTTCAAGGAAAACAGACGGGCTGATTTCGTTGCGGAATACTACGGGATAGATGAAGGTAAGTTCTGCCCCGTCGTCAAGGCTCTCGGCGTACAGGCGGCCATCAGCAGGAAAGCGGCTGAAGAACTGGGGCTCAAGGCAGGCATCCCCATAAGTTACAGGGCCGGGGACCAACCCAACAATGCATTCTCGCTCAACGTACTGAATCCCGGAGAAATAGCGGCAACCGGAGGCACCAGCGGAGTGGTGTACGGAGTCACAGGGACACCGAAGGCCGACCCTCAGTCCAGGGTCAACACCTTCCTGCACGTCACCCCGTCGACGGAGCAAAGGATGGGTGTGCTCCTCTGCATCAACGGAACCGGAATAATGAACGCGTGGACAAGGAGGAACATCACTCCCGACCTGTCATATCCGCAGATGAACGACCTGGCCGGCACCGTTCCCGCCGGTTCGGAAGGGCTCATACTTCTCCCGTTCGGCAACGGGGCTGAGCGTGTGCTGGGCAACAGGAACATCGGAGCCGGATTCACAGGCATAGACCTTGTACGTCAGAACAGGGCGCATATCGTACGTGCAGTGGCCGAAGGAATAGCCTTCTCTTTCAAATACGGAATCGACATAATGAAAGATCTGGGGCTGCAGCCAAACGTAATACGTGCCGGCAAGGCCAACATGTTCCTCAGCCCGGTCTTCCGCAGCACGCTCGCGACCATGTGCGGCGCACGCATCGAACTGTTCGACACCGACGGCTCGCTCGGTGCCGCGAGGGGAGCGGCTCTGGGCGCCGGGATATATGCATCGCCCGAAGAGGCTTTCGCCTCCCTCACAAGGCTTGAAGTGATTGAGCCCGAAGCATCCTGGAAAGGAGTTCTGGAGGACTCCTATGCAAGATGGAAACAGGAACTGGAAAAATCAACAAACTAACTCATAATAATTATGGCACAGTATTTCCCTGAAATCGACAAAATCAAATTCGAAGGAAAGGATTCAAAGAATCCTATGGCTTTCCATTACTACGAACCGGAAAAGGTTGTGGCGGGAAAGAAAATGAAAGATTGGTTCAAGTTTGCAATGGCATGGTGGCACACACTGTGTGCGGAAGGAGCGGACCAGTTCGGCCCCGGCACCAAGACATTCCCCTGGAACGCGGGATCAACCCCCATGGAACGCGCAAAGGCCAAAGTTGACGCCGGATTCGAGATAATGCAGAAACTCGGGATAGGATACTACTGCTTCCACGATGTAGACCTTGTGGATGAGGCCGCAACCATCGAGGAATACGAAGCGAACCTCAAGGAGGTAGTCGCTTATCTCAAGAAAAAACAGGAAGAGACAGGCATCAAGCTGCTTTGGGGCACTGCAAACGTATTCGGTCACAAGCGCTATATGAACGGAGCAAGCACCAACCCCGACTTCGACGTTGCCGCCCGCGCAATGGTCCAGATCAAGAACGCGATTGACGCAACCATAGAGCTCGGCGGACAATGCTACGTCTTCTGGGGTGGCCGCGAAGGATACATGAGCCTTCTCAACACGGACATGAAGCGCGAAAAGAAACACATGGCAACCATGCTCACAATGGCACGCGACTACGCCCGCGCAAAGGGGTTCAAGGGTACGTTCCTGGTGGAGCCCAAGCCTATGGAGCCTACAAAACACCAGTATGACGCCGATACAGAGACCGTCATCGGTTTCCTTCGCGCTCACGGGCTTGACAAGGACTTCAAAGTCAACATCGAGGTCAACCACGCCACTCTTGCAGGACACACCTTCGAGCACGAGCTCCAGTGCGCCGCAGATGCCGGCATGCTCGGATCCATCGACGCGAACCGCGGAGATTACCAGAACGGATGGGATACCGACCAGTTCCCCATCGACATCTACGAACTCACCCAGGCCATGATGGTCATCGTGAAGGCAGGCGGCCTTGCAGGTGGCACCAACTTCGATGCCAAGACAAGACGCAACTCCACAGATCTTGACGACATCATCATCGCCCACGTAAGCGCAATGGATATCATGGCACGCGCCCTGCTCGTAGCTGCGGACGTTCTTGAGAAATCGGAAATCCCTGCAATGCTCAAGGAGCGCTATTCATCTTACGACGCAGGCATAGGCAAGGATTTCGAAGAAGGAAAGCTTACGCTTGAGCAGGCGGTCGAATACGCAAAGAAAAACGGTGAGCCGAAGCAGACTTCCGGAAAGCAGGAACTCTACGAGACCATCGTGAATATGTACATCTAAAAAATTCTTAAACTATGAAAAACTTCTTTTTAATCAGTGCTGCGGCACTGGTTCTTTCCGTTGTTGCGGTGCAGTCATGCAACAAGAACATGCAGAACACCAACAATCCCCCGGCCATCGAACTTCCTTCCGCTCAGTTCACCGTCCGCATCTGCGACGAACATCCGGGGATTTCTTCCGATTCCGTTTACCGTTTCTTTGCAGAATTAAAACAGGATGCAAAGGATGGGACAGTCAATTTTACGGAAGGGGAATCAAATTCATCGGATTACCGCTTCACTTTCCCGGCAGACCCGGTAAAACTGGTCATTACTCCATATAACAGAATAACTTTCGAGACTTCCGAAGACGTGAACGCATCATCAAGCCTTTCCTGCCTTGACATTCAGAAGCTGGATTCAAGGCACTTCAGAGCGGGAGGCTATAACTTTGACGGCTTTACGGAGATCAAATTCTGGAATGGAAGCGGAGCCTCCGAAAATTCCATATCCATACGGCTGGAAGCTGCGCGAAGCATCAGGCTGGAGGGATTCGAATTACGTCTGGACGGCAAAAGGACAGAGTTGAAAGAAACGGACAACAACGCCGGATTCCGTAACCTGAACACCGGGGAATTCACCATATTCTCCCTCGAAAACATCACTGTCAGGGACTGGTACAGGAATGTAGGCAATGCCTACAGTACCGAAGACATATATGAACTGGACAAAGCCTCGGTCCTTGAATTCGTGGGAACCATACCGCGCAATGCAACACCGGACAACGAAGTGGTCCAGATGATAGACATCGTTTCGCACAGACAGAACTGCCCGGAGGACTGCATGGATTTCTATCCGTACAATTCCGCAAGTTTCCCCGGATTCAGGTGGATGCCTTTCGTCAAGGGTTCAATCAATGACGAGCAGAACGGATACACCTACACTCTTGACGGAGAAAGAAGACAGAAATATTATCCGGCAGATCTCAGATACAGGAAAGCCCTTGTGTGGGACGTAGTCACGCACGACAGCGACAGACTGGCATATTTCTGGTACCGGGCTTCTCCTGGAGGATCACTGAAAAGCTGGTGGGGAGTCGTGAGGGAAAAAGCCAACCCCGATTTCTGACGGAATAAGACTATTTCTCGAAAAGACGCAGGAGCCTCAGTTTCCATTCTTTTCCATAGGGGTGTTCGCGAAGCGGAAGGTTGAAACGCGTGCACCCCTTCAAAACAGTTGAAGGATGGGTGAACTCCCTGAAGCCCCACACCCCGTGATAGGCTCCCATACCGGAATGGCCTGTTCCGCCGAACGGGACGCCCCTTACCATAAGATGAATGCACACCTCATTGATGCAACCTCCTCCATACTGATGCGACCGCATCAC
>JAKSKH010000014.1 GCA_024401855.1 Bacteroidales bacterium
GGTCCAGATATCTTTTGACATTGGACCTGAAGTTTGTTGCTGTCGTTGTTGTCATGTCAAATAATCTTATAGCCGCAAATATATGTACATTATTCCGTACATACAAATGTCGGACTATTTTTTCTTTAAGCAGGTCACTCGGACCAAACTCATATGGATATTCGAATGTTTTAGATTACGTCTTCAATCGTTTTGACGTCATCCAATATCCAACTACGTTTCTATAATTTGGATAATTTATATAAAGTATGTATATTTGTATCGTATGAGAATTATTACGAAAGAACCGTTGCTGTTATATGCGGATAAACATCCTGATTGCAAAACAGCACTACAGGAATGGATAGCAAAAGTCGAAGATAGCCAGTGGAATAGTTTTGCAGATGTCAGGCAGACTTTCGGTGATGCAGATATGCCGGGAAATCAGCATTATGTTTTCAATATCCATGGTAATCATCACAGGCTGGTTGTAGTCGTAAAATTCTTCAATCACACCATCCTTGTAAGATGGATTGGCACACATGCAGAATATGATAAAATAAAAGACGTTACAACATTATGACAAAGATAGAATCCAGAGAACAGTATGAGTGGGCACTCAGCAGAATTGAAGCATTGGTAAATGACGTTACCGAAGAGATGCCTGACAATGATCCCAGAAAGATGGAATATTGCCTTCTTTCCAATCTTGTTGCCGATTATTCTGATGAGCATTTCGACTTGGGAACCCCCACTTTACAGGAATGTCTCAAAGAGCGTATGTTTGAGCAGGGGCTGTCTCAAAAGGATGTTGCCGGAATGCTGGGTACAAGCCAGTCAAGAATCAGCGAACTCCTTGCCGGGAAATGCAATCCCACATATGAGATGGCTCAAAACATATGCCGGAATCTTGGCATATCACCGGCTGTAGTTCTTGGGGTTTGACCGTTTCGAGCCTGATTATTCATAAAACGTAATCTAAAACATTCTAACTCTATACGGACCATGACACGTTGTCTCATTCGTATTTAGTTTTCAACCTCAAATTGCGATGAACACCAGAAGAGGGAGCATGGCTTTTCAACCTGATATTTCGGTTAGCCATAAATTGCGTCCATGAATGACAGATTCTTGCAAATTTATGCCGGGCTGCATAAATTTGAAGGCAGTATTCTTGAAATATGTATTGTATGAGAAAGATTTTCGGTATAGGAGAAACGGTCTTGGATATCATTTTCAGGGAGGATCAGCCGAATGCGGCCATTCCCGGAGGGTCTACATTCAATGCAATGATTTCTTTGGGAAGGATGACCAGGAAGAATTTTCCGGGGACAAAGGTGATTATGGTTTCCGAAACGGGCTCAGACCACGTTGGGGACATAGTCACCACTTTTATGGAAGCCAACGGTGTCTGCTCCGAAGCTGTTACCCGCAACCCCGGGACACAGACTCACATTTCCCTTGCCTTTCTTGATAAGGACAACAATGCGCAATACGAATTCTATAAGGATCACGCAAGCGCTTCACTAAAGGAGAATGTGGTCAGCATGATAGATTTTGAAAAAGATGACCTGGTGCTTTTCGGATCATACTTTGCTATCAATCCTCGCATACGCTCTTATGTCAGGAGTCTGCTTGAAAAGGCCCGCAAAGCCGGAGCAGTTATTTTTTACGATATCAATTTCAGGAAGAACCATCAAAGAGACCTTGCCGAGACGTTCAGGAATATTGAGGAGAACTGCCGCCTGAGCGATTTCGTACGCGGATCAACTGAGGATTTCGGTTACCTTTTCGGCACCACAGACCCCCAGGAGATATATGATGGGCATATGAAACCGCTTTGCGGCAATTTTATCTGCACACAGGGCGCCGGTCCTGTGGAAATCTTCACTGAGGACAAGCACCTGTCTTTCCCCGTGGAAGACTACGATACCGTATCGACGATAGGTGCCGGGGATAATTTCAATGCCGGTTTCCTGTTTTCTCTGCTTGCGCAGGATATCTGTAAAGACAGGATCTCAGACCTCTCGGAAGAAGATTGGGAAACTCTTGTCGGAACAGCCGGCAGATTCTCAAAGAATGTCTGCCAGAGCATCTTCAACTATGTGGACGAGGACTTTTTGCAGGATATGCCGTATTGAATGTTATTGTTTATATTACAATGAAGTCGAGGGCGGTGAGGTCGCAGTCGCGTGACGAACCGCCGTATAGGATCTGGTAACGGCCCTTTTGAACGGCAACCTTGCCAAGCTCAGGGTCAAACCTTTCAAAGGAGTCGCCGCCAAGAGTGATCTTCACCTGTGCGGTCTCTCCGGGCTGGAGGCCGACTCTCTCAAATCCCTTGAGCTCCTTTACAGGAGCGGTGGGATCGTCGAGGCTCTTGATATAAACCTGAACGACCTCATCACCGGCCATGGAACCGGTATTGGTGACGGGAATGGTTATATCAACTCCCTTTCCAGCCTTGACGGCACCCGCCGAGAGCGATGCTTCGCCATACTCGAAGGTTGTATAGCTGAGTCCGTAGCCGAAGTGGAATTCAGGTTCTTCGTCGCGGAGGTAACGATATGTTCTGCCCTCCATGTTGTAATCCATGAAATCAGGAAGCTGCTCGCTTGAAGCATATACCGTAACAGGAAGTCGTCCTGCAGGATTGTAGTTGCCGAAAAGAACGTCAGCCACAGCCTGGCCCATAGCCTCGCCGCCGTAGAACGCCTGAAGCAGAGCGTTGTACTGGTCTTCAATCTCAGTGAATGTAACGGTGCTGCCTGAGCAGTTCACAACCACAACGGGCTTGCCGGAGGCATGCATCTTCATGATCATATCCTGCTGCTCGCGGGGTAGCTCGACCTTGGTGCGGTCGCCGCCGAGGAAGCCCTCGGCAATCACGCAGTTCTGCTCTCCCTCGAGGTCGGAGTTCAGACCGCCGACATAGATGATGACGTCCTCGTCGCCAACTTTCACATCCTCGGCAGGATATGCGTGCTGCTCGCTAAGGTCGAAGTACAGATGTGCATCCACCCCTTCGGTACGTACATACTCAAGCGTAAAGTCGTACTTCTTGCCGGGAAGGATATCCATCGACATGTCCATATCGGGAACCGAATCGTAACCGATTTCATTGTTAATCTCTTTCTGCCCTGCAACTTCAACTCCGTTGACCTTAAGAGAGTAAGGCATATTGCTCTTGATCACATAGAGCAGCTTGGTAGGGGTATCCACAAGCACCTGACCGGTGTATCTTGCCGAATATGCATCCAGGCCCTTTACGCAGGAAGGCGTCGCAGTGTTGGGGCTTATGTTGATGTAGCCTGCCTCGCCGGTACCGACAGGCTCGCCGGCGAATTCAGTGTTGCCGAAATACTCCACCTTGAGATGATGGTCACCGAAGTAGAATACAGCGCCTTCAGTCTCGGCGTGTCCGCAGCCCTGCACATAGCGGACCTCGGTGCCGGGAACGGCAGCCCTGATAGCCTCAACGATGGACTGAGTATGTTCTGCAGTGGGATATCCGTTGTAGTTGCCAAGCTGCATGACTGTGTTGTCGGCGTTGGGGCCTACAACGAGGATCTTCCTGACATCCTTGCTGAGAGGGAGGATTCCGTCGTTGGCGAGGAGCGTCATTGACTCGCGTGCCGCCTTGAGAGCCAGCTGGTGGTGCTCGTCGGAGCTGAGTGTTTCAGCGCCAAGGCTCTTCCAGGGCTTCATCTCATCAGGGTCGAAATCGCCGAGCTTGAAACGAAGAATAAGGGCGTCGCGCAGTACGTTGTCGAGGTCTTCCTCCTTCACGAGGCCTTTCTCGATGCTCTCGCTGAGCTTGCTGAAAGCGGTGGTGCCGCCCATTGTGCCACATTCGATATTGGTGCCGCTGAGGATGGCGTCGGCGCTGGCGTCAGCAGCATCCTTGTGCGTCTCGTGATGGTTGAACTCGTAGAAGTCGCCTATAGCGCCGCAGTCGCTCACGACGATGCCCTTGAATCCCCACTTGTTGCGCAGGATGTCGACAAGGAGCCTGTTGCTTGCACAGCAGGGCTTGCCCTCGAATGCGGTATAAGCGCACATTACCTCGGACACATTCCCTTTCTGTACAAGAGCCTTGAACGCCGGCAGATAAGTGTCGTAGAGGTCGCGGTCCGACACTGAAGGGTTGTAGCGGTGGCGCAGCGGCTCGGGACCGCTGTGGACTGCATAGTGCTTTGCACATGCGGCCGTCTTGAGATAATGGGGATCATCTCCCTGAAGGCCTTTGACCACGTTCGTGCCCATTACAGCGGTTAGGTACGGATCCTCACCGTAGGTCTCCTGGGCGCGGCCCCAGCGGGGGTCACGAACGATGTTGATGTTCGGGGTCCAGAAGCTGATTCCGCCGTAGCCAAGGTTCCAGGTAGCGCGGGCCTCGTCGGAGATAGCGGAGAAGATTTCGTAGTTCTGCTCCTTGTCGAAGGTGGCGGCAAGCGCTATCGACTGCGGGAAAACGGTCACATTGTCCTGACGTATGCCGTGGCAGGCCTCGTTGCCCCAGCCGAACTTGGGAACGCCGAGCCGCTCGATGGCCGGTTGGTCCGACATCAGCATGGATATCTTCTCATCCACGGTAAGAAGGGACAGCAGATTGTCCGCCCTTTTCTCCGGCGAGAGCGAGGGGTTCTGGAAAGGGTACTCGTACTCCTTGGAGCCCGTGCAGGCCGCGAGGAGACATATCGAGACTGTCAAAAGCAGTATTGAAAGTTTCTTCATATGAACTATTGTTTGATTATTCGATTCAACTATGAAAATATTCTTCACCGTCCTGTGCAGAATCAGGTGCGGGCGGACCGGGGATTTCATTCAGTTTCTCCCAGGTCAAGACCTTCGTGAATTACCATTCCGATAAACTCATTGCTGCCCAGCCGGCCATTATACCAAAGCATCCATCTGTTTCCGGCTTCATCCCGGACCACCGAGGGCTTGTAGCAGGCTTCTCCATCCCATCTGCCGGCATCCGGCTCCGCTATGGGATTTGCCTTCAGTCGCTTCCAGTTCTTTATACCGTCCCTTGATATGGCTACACCTATTCTGGCGGTATTTATGTCGGAATAGCCGATATAGAAAAGAGCATACGAGCCATCAGGCAGACGATGGACTTCACACCCTCCGATTCGGTCAGCATCCCACTCGCCTTCCTTTCCGTGAACGAAGACAGGATTCAAGGGGGATCTGTTCCAGTGAACGCCATCCGCGGATTCGGCATAACAGAGCACATTCGGCTCGACAGCTTCACCGCTGGAATACCACATTCTGAACACTCCTCTTTCTTCATCCCTCATGACATAAGGATTCATCACGGCGATTCCTTCGTACACATGCTGAGGAATGAGGACAGGTTCTTCCTGAACTCTCCTGAAATGCACACCGTCATCGGAAACGGCGTATCCGATTCTGCTGTAGAAGTCGGGCATCTTCTGCCCGGTGTACCACATATGATATTGTCCGTTCCAGTACAGGGTGCAGGACCTGTTTACTATATCCTCCCACCCGCTTTCCGGATTCTCCGTGAGGACGATTTCCGGGTAGCTCCATGATATCCCGTCCTCACTTCTGGAAACGGCTATCGAATTCTTAGGTCTCCAGGAAAAATACATGTTGTATGAAGCCGGGCCTTCATCTATTACGTTGACATCGAAACACGTCCCCAGCTCGGCATTCCCGAGAACAGGATTACCCTCGTATTTGACCCATCCGCTGCTGCCGTCGGAAAAACATAATGGAGCGGAAACCTCATTACTCTCTCCATGCGAACGACAGGCACAAAGAAGGGTAACGGCTGAAAGCAGGCATATAAGGCGTGATTTCATATTAAATGTCTATATGTGTAAAACGGATTGCGGTCACGTCGGCGTTGGTGAAGTCTCCACCGACCGGCCTGATGCAGATGCAGTGCCTGCCGGGTTCCGCTACTTCAATCAAACCCAATCTGTGCCAGTCATATGCGTTGGTGGCCTTCTGGTTGTTGATGAACAGCGGCTTGCCGTCGAGTTCCACCTGCCACTGGACGAAGTCCTTGCCCTTGTAATTGAGTTCAATGTCGTAATATCCGTCCTTGGGAATGTCTACGGTCCAGTCAAACCAGCAGTCCTTGGAGAAATCGCTCAGCAAGTCGACGTATTTCCACTCGCCGAACTTGTCCATCCATCCCCACCAGTCTTGTCCGCAATCTCCATGGTCACCGAAGACCACCGAAAATTCAGTGGGAACTGAAGGGTCGATGGTGCTCATGCCGTTGATGTCTATTCCCGTTACGTCAATCTCTATCACTGATGCCAGCTCGTCGGGCTGCGGGAACGGCAGTTCGATGCAGGTCATTTCGATGAGCTCCCGGCATGTCTTGACCTTTTCCCACTTCAGCGACTTGCCGCCGTATAGCTTGACGTCATTGATTGCCGACCTTATGCCCGGTACCCAGAGCTTGCCGTCCCCGGGCCAGTCATATACTATCAGATATATTTTTCCGGGCTGAGTTACCGCGTCTCCCCAAGGCAGGGCGTGGCCCCAGGGTGACGGACCCGCGCCATATACGGTATCGGAATACTTATGTACCCACTCTCCGGCGCGGCGCAGTGTCTTTGCCGCCTCGGGAGGAATGGCTCCCGTGGCCGTGGGCCCCATGTTGAGCATGAGGGTGCCACCCCTGGCTATGAGAGAAGTAAGATTGTGCACGATGAATGCGGGGCTTTTCCATTCGGCGTCGTTGCTGTTGTAGCCCCAGCCCACTTGGGTTGCGTCTATGCACTCCCAGGGGCCCGGAATGTTCTTCAGGGGCAGCTGCATGTCGGCCACCGACTCGTAGTCGCCCATGCCGTTGCCTACTCGCCCCGATGCGAGGCAACCCGGCTGCAGATCATGGACGAGATCCACAAGCTCCTTCGAGTATTTTGGATCTATGTCGCCGGGCATGTCAAACCAGATGAGTTCGACATCTCCATACTTGGTCAGCAGTTCCTTGAGCTGTGGAACGCACTTGTTCCTGAAGTACTCTTCGTAGCTGACGGGGCGGCCGTTCCTGTCGGTCTTGGGGCCGTTTGCGGCGCCGGGAGCAGTCCAGTCTTCGTATTGGGAGTAGTAGAAACCTATGCCAAGGCCTTCACGGTGGCATGCATCTGCCAGTTCGCCCACAATGTCGCGGCCGAAACCGCCGGCGTCGTGGATGTTGAAGTCATCCACGTCGGAGTCGTACATCGCAAAGCCTTCGAGGTGTTTGGCCGTGATTACTATGTATTTCATACCGGCATCCTTGGCGAGTTGCACGATTGCCCCGGCGTCGAATTCAGACGGCTTGAAATCAGCGGCTTCCGCCATGTATTCATCTACGGGGATGTTTGCCTGGCTCATTATCCATTCAGCAATGCCCCAGTACGGCTTTCCTTTCCAGTTGCCTTCCAACTTGGAGTAGAGTCCGAAGTGAATGAACATGGCGTAGTTTCCGTCCTCGAACAAGGCCATCTGCCTGGAGCGCGGCTCTGTCCGGAAGGCCGAGAACTCGGATATATGCGGCTTGCCTCTGCTGTCGGTGACTGTCAGCCGTATGGCTTTAAGTTCCGCAGGGAGGAAAGTATCGATGCGCTTGTGGCCTATGCTGATGCCCTCGGACAGGGCCACCCACTTTCCCGAGGCAGTCTTGCCCTGCAGCTTATATGCAAGCACACGCTCGCCCAGACTGATGTCTTCGCGTATGACTACGCGGTCTATCGGAGTAGGCTCGTCAAATGTGATTTCATATCTCTTTCCGGTGCCGGACGTTGTGGCGCAGGGTGTGCCGTACTTGGCCTTCAGGGCCTGCCCGAACTCCTCCAGACGGGCCACATCTCCCTCGGGCACGAGGCCTCTCTGGTCGACCACGAGACCGAGCAGCAGGTTAGTGTTGCGTCCGACGCTGGTTTCGTACTTGGTCATGAGTTCGTCGACCGTGTATATCTTGTCGTCCTCGCCGGGAGCCCACATCCATCCTCCCTGACGGGTGCTGTTGTGGCGCAGGGTGCAGTCGGCCTCGCCGGGGCACCAGTATGCGCCGTCGGGATTTCCGTACAGCCCGGAGATTGCCTTCGTTCCGTCAGCGTCAGTCGTGGCGTCGGCGGTAGCCCAGCAGGGGTAGGGGGCGGTTCCTAACTCGTTGCCGACCCAGCGTATCAGGTTAGGATGCCCGTAGGGACCCTGAAACGCAATTGCATTCGGCTGGAGCTTGCGCACGAGGCTGAGGACGTCGGCGCCTCCCATATCCATGGACAGCACTCCGCCGTCGAACCAAATCTCAAAGAGTTCACCGTAGTTTGACCAGAGTTCAGTCAGTTGTTTCTCCACTACGGCGCGGTATTCCTCCTGCGTATAGGGACTGCCGGGCTGCACGACACCCGGATTGTCCACCCAGTAGTAGCCGTTGGCGCTGGTGCTGGCGTAGATTGCCGGCTTGATGCCGTATTTCTTGCAGGATTCCACAAAGTCGCGCACAATGTCGCCCCCGCCATTCTTCCAGGGGGAGTTTTTGATGCTGTAATCGTGGGCCTCGGTAGGCCAGAGGCTGAATCCGCAGCAGTGCTTTGCCACCAGCACGGCATACTTGGCTCCTATCTTCGAAGCTGCATCGAGCCATTGGTCGGTGTCCAACTCGGTGGGATTGAATGTGGAAGCATCGGGATGCGTGCCCCATTGACGGAATTCGTAGTCGGGGTTGAATACCTGCATGTCGAAATGGTACATGACACCTATCTCGGCGTCGGCCCATTCCTTCTGGACCTTGTTTGGTACGACGATCTTGTCGGCACAGGCGGAGGCGATGCACGCCACTACCAGCAATGCGAGGAGAGATGATCCTTTCACAAGGCCGGCGATGGTGTGCCGGGGCTTTCCTGTGCTTGCACAATTGAAAAGAGTGGACTTGCCTGCGTAGGGAAGACCTGCGATACTGTTCATTGATGACATCTGCTTTATGTTTTAATACGCGAATTTACGGAAATTCAGGATGGTTTTGAAACAAAATAAACACATCCCCTTGTTTCAAGGGTGAAATTACTTCTTATTCAGCAAATTGCCAAACTGTTTCGACAAACTCTCCCTCATGCTTTCCAAATAATGGGATACCTGGAATTCTTTTGCAATACCACGAAAAAAGCGCTAAGTTTGCAGGTGTATCTGCAAATAAGCAATTATCCTTTAATATGACAAACAAAATTATCTTTACTTCCATGACAGCGCTCGCACTTGTTTCCTGCAACTCAAAAGAAACGTCAAAATATGCCCGGGACACTTTCAAGGCTGATGACGGCACCGAAATAACTTTCACATATTACGGTCATGCTTCGATCGGTATAGAGGCGTTAGGAAAGCATATCTATGTTGATCCGGTAGGGGAGAACATAGACTGGGATGGGGAGCCGAAGGCTGACCTTGTCCTCATTACCCACGACCATTACGACCACCTTGACACCAATGCCGTGAGGATTCTGACAGGCAAGGCTGATGGATATAGAAAGCTGGATGTCGGAACTGTCATCGAACCGTTCGACAAGGTTTCCGTTGAAGCCGTTCCTGCATACAATATCAGTCCCGGACAGCTTGATTTCCACCCCCGGGAAAGGGGCGATGCCGGGTATATCATCACCATAGCGGGCAAGCGCATATATGTATCCGGCGACACCGAAGACAATGAGGATGTCCTTGCCATAAAGAACATAGACATTGCCTTTGTATGCTGCAACAAGCCTTACACCATGACTGTTGAGCAGTGCGCGAAAGTGGTGAAAGCTATCCGGCCCGGGATATTCATCCCTTACCATTACGGCGGTACCGACATACCCACGGATATCGATGCCCTCCGGGAAAGCCTTAAGGATGTGACAAAAGTTCTCATCCGGCCTCTTGAATAGAATGTCAGGGAGCCCCTTTATGTAGGAGCATTATCATGATAGAAACAGAGAAAATGAAAAGAAAAACAGCGATATTGTCTTGTTCGCAAAGTGGAATTTGCTATACCCCTGCTGAATAACTGATGAGTTTTTACTGTGTATTGCGTCTTAATATTACTGAAGTGAAGGAATATTGTTTGCGCCAGCTTCAGTTCTTCGCAATGAGTACCATCTGACCCGGTGCAAGCGTCAAGGTAACCTGACGGCCCCTGATCTTGAAGTCGGTGAACTCGGTCCTGCCGTTCCGGGAAATGGTCCAGGCCTTGGCATTGCGGGGAAGCGACACGCCCGAGGGAAGAGTCCAGGTCTTGGAAGTGAAGCCGTTCTCCGAGAAAGCGACGATGTTCTCATTGCCGAGCCAGACGGCGGGAAGGAAGACATCTCCTCCGGAAACGAGGATAATACCGTCTTTTGCAACAGACATCCTCTCTTCTTCCTCTTCATACTTCGTCCTTACGCCATCCTCGAACACTCCGATGTTGTTGTCTTTCTCATCTTTTATCAAAGCCTTGCGGCCGAAGGTGTTAAGATACTGACATATAAGGTTCTTCTCGCAGAACCCCTTCTTGAATTCTTCAAAGCCGGCTTCGGCCGATTCGGCATTCTTGAAAGTCTGCTCTCCGTTGACGTTGTTCCCGAATGCGCGGATGCCGCAGTTCACGCCGTTTGCCTGCGACGCGGTCAATGAGAGGCACATCTCTTCCGAATTGAAATGATAGTACATAGGGAAGTAGCCCTCGGTGATATCGCCGATGGTCATGTTCCATGCACCCTCCGTGGTGACGTCAATACCCTTGGAATCAAAATACTTCACTATGTTCGCCCTTGCTTCCATATCCTGCTCCGCGGTGTAGCCGTGCCACTCGCTGATAGGGGAAACAAGACCTACTTCATATTCGTCGTCCTCATTGATGAACGGGACAGGAGCAGTCTGGTGGAATGCATCAATGTGGATTGTTCCGGCCTCGGCGATGGGAAGGAGGCTGCAAAGGCTGTCTATCCTTTCCTGTGCCAGACCCTTCTCCCATTCTGCAGGATAACATACCTTGTATCCCCACTCCGAATTCATAAGGGAGCCGTCTTTCTTCCTTGCAAGCACATCTGCATCCTTGTATTTCTCGAACAGGGGACTGTCGTCAAAAGCATCGAACATGTTGATGTGAAGGCTGACTGTAGTGTTGTACTCCTTCGCCGCATCCATCAGCCAGCGGATACTCTGGAGGGCATCTTCATCTTCCGGACGCTTGACAGATTCGTTCCCCTCGAAGAAAGCCGGGTACTTGGAATCATGACCGTTGTACTGCCATCCTACGAGATAGACGACCTTCGGTATGCCCAAAGATATCTGATCCATACCCCTGATGAGGTCGTATGCCTGATTGATGGTAAGATAGACCGTCTTCTCGCCATTGTCGCGCATCTTGCATTTCCCGAGAAAATCACCATTGTATTCAGCCTGACAGAGGAATAGCTTGGTAACGAGCATCTTGGAATAGTCATAGCGTGGGGTGACCTTCCACTCGAAAGGCGCCTGCCTGAACAGGAGAGTGTCCGTTTTTCCCTCCAATGTGAAAACTTCCGGATTTGAGGTACGGGGCCGGCTGCAGGATAAGAGCGCGGCAAATATGACGAAGAGTAAAGAAAGGTGTTTCATGATATGATTGTTATTTGAACTCCATCGTGAAGTCGTCGAAAGCGGCGGAACCTTCGTCTTTCAGCACGTTATAGCTGAAAAGTGCGGGTCGTATGCCCTTCCAGTAGCAGTTGTGTATGTCGAACTGACCGCCCATGGCCTTGAATTCCCTGCCGTCGGGAGAATAGCTCAGGCTGTACTGTTCCTTGTGGGTGTCGAAATTGAAACGCAGCCAGACGGATTTGCCTTTGAACGTCTCGGAAATGTCTTCAGGGGAGTCTCCGCCGCAGGAACTGCGGAATAATTCCAAAGTATTCCCTGTTCGGTGTATGCCTATCAGCTGGTCGATGTTGCCCATTACGGCAAGGCCGCAGTATTGACCGTCGGCAATGTCCTGCACGTCCATGCGGACTGTTGCATTTCCTTCATATCCCATCAGTTTCTGGGTGAGCGAGTTGCGCGCTGACCTGAAGTTTCCGGCCTTTAGGGCGTGTATGGTCAGCATTCCCGGTTTCTCGTCGAGAGACCAGCCTCCGTCCACGGGGTTGTGGTTGAACTGCCACTGCAACGAGAGCTCGGCGGAATCGAAACTGTCGGACGTAGCCGGCTTTGAAACCGTGCTGCCGTCCACAGGCATCTTCCAGCAATATACGGGTTCTCCTATGCCGTTGCGGTCAATGTCAACGCCTACTACGGGCCATCCGTCCGTCCAGTGCACAGGCTGCAGGTGCACGACTCGTCCGAGCGCTCCGGTATCCTGGAAATGATAGAACCACCATTCTCCCTCCGGGGTGTCCACCAGCGCTCCCTGATGCGGCCCGTTGATGTCAGTCGAGCCTTGCTCCTGAACAACTTTTTTCTCGAACGGGCCGTACAGGCTGTTAGAGCGGAGCACAACCTGGTTGCCCCCGCCTACGCCTCCTTCAGGTATGCTGAAATAGTATGTCCCGTCTATCTTGTGAATCTTGGTACCCTCAGCCACCGGCCCGCGATAGACTTCCACGCCTTCATCCAGAAGACGGGTGCCGTCCGGGCTCATCCTGTGGATGATGATAGGACCTGCTCCGACCAGACTGTGCCCGAGGTATGCCTGACCGTCCTCGTCCCAGAACGGGCACGGGTCCTCCCAGCCGCGGCCTGTCCCCTCATGCACTATTACAGGTTTGGTCCACGGCCCCTCAGGCTTGTCTGCACAGCTCATCCACAGTCCTTCCGTCGGGCTGCAGACGAACATGAAGAACTTTCCGTCATGATATCTTATGGTCGGAGCCCATGAGCCGTTGCCATAACCCTCGGAGCTGTCGTAGCGGGGTGCGTCCAGTCTGTCGTAGATTTGCGAAACATATTCCCAGTTGACCATGTCCGTGGATTTCAACACCTGCATTCCCATGAAATGGAAATCCGATGCCACCAAATAGTATGTGTTATCCACGCGTATTACATCCGGATCTGAAAAGTCGGCCGCGAGGATAGGATTGATGTATGTGCCGTTGCCCTGATCTCCCCATGATGCAGTCTTGCCGTTTTCTGTCACAACCGGAGCTTCAGAGCAGGAAACAGCCATGGCAGCAAGCAAAATAATAGCCTTTTTTTTAATCATATATCAAACAGTTTTATTTCGCACAGAATCAGTCTTGCTCCGACCAGAGATCCTTTATAGTCCCGGTGAGGTTCATGCCGTCGGGGACGTTGTCCGTTGGAGCGATCGAGCGTGCCAGGCCGCTTCCGATGGCTATGCCTCTTGTTCCCGGCATCTGGATGTGGCACCAGGGATCGTTTTCCTTGACCCAGTGGTATGCGTACTTAAGCCAGTCCTGCCTCTGTTGCTCGGGGAGGGCGTACAGCCAGGTGATCTCGTCGTATCCCCATATGTATATCTGCTCCCAGAAGGGGAGTTCCGGGTCGGTCCTGTCGGAGGGTTGGCCGGGATGGTCGCTTACTCCCCAGTTGTCGAACTCCACGAGGTAGGGGTGGGGATAGGTTCCGTACATTGCGTCGGTGAAGCCGGGCCTGAGCTGAGCGCTGAGATAACCTTTCTCGGGAGTCTCCTCAATACGCATGGGGAATGCGTTGTAGTCCAGCACGCTGCGGCCGTCCGGGGTGAACATTCCATCTTCTCCGGCGTGGGCGTCATACATCACATAGTGGCGGCGTGCCTTGGGGTCATAGTAGGCGTGCATCTTGGACAGGAACTCGTCATAGGTCTTCCAGTCCTTGTCCTGGTCACCCACGAGCATGGTCTGTCCAAGGTGTACGGCTTCGCAGCCCATTTCTACGAAGTTTCCGATCAGGAACGAGTACCACAGCTGTGTTTCGGGCTGGCGTATGTCGGGGACGCTGTTACCGTCACTCCAATGGTTTACGAATGAGCCGTCGGGGTAGAGCATCGCCTCCATGTCGAAGGTCCTCTGCTCGAAGGGGAGACCGAGGGATTCGAAGGTCCACGCCGGTATGGTGATTGTCTCGATCCTGGAAGACATATACTCGAAGCAGCATCCCTGGAGGACAACATCCGGTGCGGCTTCATGCACCTTTGCGGCATAGGCCTTTGCGTTCGCAAGCCATTCGGGATTGTTGAACCTGTCCTCACCGCCCCATATGCAGACCGCACGGCCCACGAACTTGGTGCCGGTCTCGACTATGAAGTCGATGTCGGCGTCCTTGTCAGGATACGTGTCGGTAAGAAGACCCATCATGGTGATGGCACGGTCAAGGTAGTTGTTCAACACCTCGTCAGAGGGCTTTCCGTCAAAAAAGTACTTGTTGCCGGCAGTCTTGCCGCATGCGCATACGATGGTCAGCGCCAGAAGGATGATAGCCTTTTTCATAAATGTGTATTGTATCTGCTTGATTTCCGATTATAATTGGAGACGCAAGATACAAATTTTTCCTCTTTTTATTTTTGTATATTTGCCCTGAGATATGACAATGTTTTCCATACGTCCGGCTTCCGTTGAAGACATTCCCGTTATCAGGGGAATGGCGGAAATCGTTTTCCGCAGTACATACGCCGATATCCTTTCTTCCGGGCAGATGGAATACATGATGGAATGGATGTATTCTGAAGACAGCCTGCAAAAGCAGATAGAGACTCCCGGCAAAGCCTTCTTCGTTGCCTTCTGCGGAGATGTACCCGCCGGTTACGTTTCTTTTGAGACGGAAGGAGACACTGAGGACGGACGCAGACTGTTCCACCTTCAGAAGCTGTACGTGATGCCTGAATTCCAGCGCTCCGGTCTCGGCAGGCAGATGCTTGAGTTTGTGAAGGGACTCCTGTCCGACTGGAATCCCATGGGATGTCGTATGGAACTCAACGTCAACAGGGATAATCCGGCTGTGGGTTTCTACAGGCATATGGGGATGGCTTGTGACCGTCAGGGTGATTTTCCCATCGGAAAAGGGTTCTATATGAACGATTACATATATGTCCTGGATATTTGAACAGTTTCTGTAATGGTAAAAAAAATATGTTTTTTCTTGCTGCCGCTGTTCTTTACGGCAGTTTCCTTAACCGGACAGGAAACGTCGGAATGGAATGGGGGCAAACGGTACGATTATCAAATAGATGGTAGGAATGCTACCGTTGTCGTGCCCGATAATCCCGCACCCGGGAATCCCTGGATCTGGCGGCCGGCGTTCTTTGATGCATTCCCTTCTGTGGATGTCGCCCTTTTGAAGGAGGGATGGCATGTTGCATTCTATGATGTGACGCATTGCTATGCCTGCCCTGAGAGCATTGAATGGGCGCATGACTTCTTCGAAGACGCCCGGGTTCGTTTCGGCCTTGGCGACAAGGCTGTCATTGAAGGTTTCAGCCGTGGCGGATATTTCTGCTTCGCATGGGCTGAGGCTTATCCCGAGACTGTTTCCGCAATATACGTCGATGCTCCTGTGTGCGACATAAATTCCTGGCCGGGCAGAAAGGATGAGTCTCTGTGGAAAGACTTCCTGACGTGCTGGCATCTTCAGGACAGTGATGTAGGCCCCGACTTTGCCGGCAATGCTTTGTCTCACCTGCCGGCTGTAGCAAAAGCGGGCATACCCATCATAGGAGTCTGCGGCGGGAAAGATACCACAGTGCCTTTTGAAGAGAACTTCAAGCTTGTGCGCGAGCGGTATCAGGACCTGGGCGGCGTAGTGGAACTTATATTGAAGCCGGAGTGCGGACATCATCCGCACAGTCTTGAAGATGCGGAACCGGTGGTTGACTTCATCAAGCGTTATAATCCGGATTTCCGGAGCGGACAGAGCATCACCTTCCGCGGCAATCTTGACAATGCAATGAATGCCATGTCCGTGCGCAAGAAGGCCTGTGTCGCATTCTTCGGCGGGTCAATCACTGAGATGCGCGGCTGGCGCGACCAGATAGAGGAGGATCTCAAGCAGCGTTTCCCTGATACGGAATTCCAGTTCATCGAGGCTGGCATCGGCTCACTCGGCTCTACTCCTCATGCTTTCCGTTTCGAGCAGGATATCCTTCAGCACGGCACACCGGACCTGATGTTCTTCGAGGCTGCGGTGAATGACCACACAAACGGTTTCAGCCCTCAGGCTCAGGTACGTGGCGTGGAAGGTGTGATACGTCATGCGCTTCAGGCCAATCCAATGATGGATATCATACAGATGTATTTCATCTACGAACCGTTCGTCTCCATGATGGAGAACGGGGAGATTCCCGATGTTGTTCTGAACCATGAGCGTGTTGCGAACCGTTACCATGTTACCTCTATCAACGAAGTTCAGGAAATTTACAGTAGGATGGAGGCCGGAGAACTCAGTTGGGACCAGTTCGGCGGATGCCATCCTGCATGGTATGGGCATAAGTTTTATACCGCTTCCATCAATTCCGTACTTGATGCAAACACGAAAGCTTCATATTCTTCTTCCGCCCACGCCATACCCGAGCCTCTTGACGAGGCTTCCTATTACGCAGGTAAACTTATTCCGTCTTCTATGGCATCCGCAGTCAAAGGATTCCGTTACTGCGAATGCTGGACTCCGGAAATCGAAGCGTCTACCCGCAAGGGTTTCGTTGATGTCCCCATGCTTGCCACATCTTCGGGAGGTTCGATCAGATTCGACTTCAGCGGCAATGCGGTTGGCATCCTCTGCGCCGCCGGTCCCGATGCCGCAGTTATATCATATCGCATAGACTGTGGCGAATGGAAGTCGCTCGACACTTTTACCGAGTGGAGCAAAGACCTTTACATCCCCTGGGTTTATATGCTGGGCGAAAACCTGCCCGAGGGTTCCCACAGTCTTGAACTCAGAGTGCCCACGGAAGGAGAGCGTCGAGGATGCGTTATCAGGAATTTTGTGGTTAACCATCACTGACCATTGGACATTCCTGGACATCTGATACTGCATCTGTCTGTCAGGCCACCAGGAACTTGTATTTTTCAACGCTGTAGAGCGGTATCAAAGGAATGATTATGGGAGTTGTCCTGACGTATTTCCTGTATTCGTCATCATCTCCGTATATTTTGTTCTGCCTGAGTTCAAGCCTGCGTGCACCGCTGAACATGACGAAAACTATTCCTGCATAGCCGGCGGCCGCCGCAACCCACTGCCACAGGTTCATGGACGCTCCGATTCCGGAGATGAAGCATCCTGTCCAGAATATTATTTCTCCCAGATAATTGGGACAGCGGACTATGCGGTATACTCCGGTGCTGACGAATCTGTTGGGATCCGCTTTCTTCGCCGCCGATTTCTGAGCATCTGCAACCGCCTCCAGACTTGCTCCTGCAACCATGACGATTGCTCCGATTATGGCCCATACACCGTTCACGTGAATACCGGCAGCCTCGTTTCCGGCACGGAAAAATACAGGACTCACTTCTGCAACGTAAAGCAGTGCGCAAAAGACCCATACCACAAGAACTTCCACTAAAGGTTTTTTCTGCTGCAAAGACTTGTCATACAGTATTTTGCGGTAAGCTCCACTTTTTTTCTCCCTTCTGAACAGGAAGATTCCAAGCCGGCTGCCATACAGAATCAGCACTGCGCAGAGAACGAAAGAAGGAATGGAGGCGGTCCCGCAGAACATGATGGCTATGGCCGCACCAAGTGCAACAATGCTGAAGCCGTAACCAAGACTGAAGAAATAGATGAAATATTTCCAACCTATGGCGGAAACAGCCATGGAAACGAGGAATAGGATTAAGAAAGGACTCATACTGAAGGCAGTTTGTGTGTAATGTCACTACTAAGTTAATGAAATTAATTTGGAATCATTAACTTTACCGTCAATAATGATATCCGGAGCAGGAATGAAAACCGCACTCTTTTCAATAACTTCATCATTGCACAGGGAAGTCCCGCTTTCTCCTTTGGAGGAAAAGTTCATTCAGGATATAGAATCTTATCTCGAAGAACCGTTTATTCATTCCGGAAGCGATTTCTCCCGTTATACGGCCGGGAACAGGAACGTCATCTACATTAGAACCGGCGGAACTGAGGGAATTTTCAAGTCACTTGGCCTTGATGGAGACATAACGCTTCTCACATCCGGGCAGAGCAATTCTCTGGCCGCATCGATGGAAATCCTTGCCTGGCTTTATTCTCAAGGCCGGAAGGGTACAATTCTTCACGGAGATCCGAAGAAGATAGCGGAATCCATTGAAAACGGAACAGAACCGGACGGGGTCTCCCGGAACAGGTTCATACGTCCTTTGACAAGGCTCAACTTTCAAGGGGCAAGGCTCGGAGTAATAGGACATCCTTCCGACTGGTTGATAGCTTCTGCTGTGGATTATGGAAAAACAAGGGAACTGCTCGGACTTGAAATTACGGACATTCCTATGGAAGAGCTGTTGTCAAGGGTGAGGAATTCCGGGGTTGACCTGCGTTCTTTCGAAGGTTCGCTTGCGATATACGACGCTTTGAAGGACATTGTGGGGGAATACTCCCTTTCCGGTCTTACTGTCAGGTGCTTTGACCTTCTGGATGCCGTGCACAATACCGGATGTCTTGCGCTTGCGCGTCTTAATGCGGAGGGAATCGCATCCGGTTGTGAAGGAGATATTCCGGCACTCATTTCCATGATGATATCCGGGAGGAAGACGGGATGTATGGGCTTTCAGTGCAACCTTTCGAGAGTCTGCGGCGATGACCTGCTGTTCGCCCACTGTACGGCTCCGCTGGATATGTTGAGCGGATATGAGTACGATACACATTTTGAATCCGGTCTGGGGACTGCCATAAAGGGGACAATCCGGCTTGGAAAGGCTTTGATTTACAAAGTGTCTCCGGAACTTGACTGCGAGGTGGCCATCCCTGCAGTCATAACACGGAATCTGAATGAACGGAATCTGTGCCGCACGCAGATTATGGTAAACGCTCCCGGCGCGGCTCCATATATGCTGAATCATCCTTTGGCAAATCATCACCTCATAACAGAAGTATTTTAGCGTATTACAATATTTTACCATGAAACATATCATTTCCATAACCATCGCTGCGTCCTGCCTGTTCCTGTTTTGTTCTTGTTCGGAAACACGCGGCAGCCGTAAGGACGACAGAGAAATCATAGACCGTGTGGCCCTTTGGCAGATAGAGCATCACTGCGAATGTCTTCACGATGATCGGGACTGGACCAACGGAGCCCTTTACCGGGGAATGTTCGAATGGGCGGAGTACACTTCGGATCAGAAATACTTCGATTTCCTGAAGCAGATAGGTGAAAGGAACCGCTGGACATTCCTGGACCGTCTGTATCACGCCGACGATCTGTGCGTTGGACAGACCTATGCAAGGATGTATGGGAAGTTCGGCGAGCCCGCCATGATGGAGAGGCTCAAGAGAAGAGTCGACGAAATCGTGCAGCACCCTTCCGAGGTTGAACTCTACTTCGGCGATGACGATGCCACCGACCGCTGGAGCTGGTGCGACGCCCTCTTCATGGCGCCCCCGGTGTTCGTGGAGATGTACAGGATCTTCGGGGATGAGAAATACCTGCAGTTCGTCGACAGGGAGTTCAAGCTCACGACAGACTCGCTGTACAACCGCCAGGACCATCTCTACTACAGGGACAGGACTTTCAAGCCCGTCAAGGAGGCCAATGGCAGGAACGTGTATTGGGGACGCGGTAACGGCTGGGTGTTCGCCGGCCTGGCGCTGATACTGGAGTCCATGCCTCGGGACTACTATAACTACGCATATTATCTCAATATCTACAAAGAGATGGCGGAGATGATAGTTGACTGCCAGGACGAGTCCGGCTCATGGCATGCAAGCCTGCTGGATCCGGACTCATATCCGATTGCCGAGAACAGCGCTTCAGGCTTCTTCACCTTCGGCCTGGCCTGGGGCGTCAACCACGGGTTCCTTGCAGAACGGAAATACCGTACAGCCGCAGAGAAAGGCTGGACAGCCCTCAAGTCATATGTGCATGAGGATGGATTCCTCGGCAACGTACAACCTATAGGTGCCGCACCCGGTGAGACCGGTCCTGACAAGACCGAAGTCTATGGCGTCGGCGCATTCCTTCTTGCCGGTACTCAGATGATGCAGATGTCCGACAAGCCCGTAAAGACCCCCGTCATTCAGGAGTACGTTCCGGATCTCTCCGACAGAAAGTACTGGGTTGAGACCATGACAAGCATGGTCGAACCTTTCTACACCAATCTCAGCCGGGGCACTCTTAAGGCTAATATGCCTGTGGAGCATCGCGACAGCACGATGACAGGTGACGGCAAGAAGGTGTCCACTTACCTTGAAGGGCTCGGACGTTCGTTCGACGGCATTGCACCCTGGCTCAACCTCGGTGCCGATGAAAGCGAGGAAGGCCGGCTGCGCGCCCGCTGGATTGATATGGTTGTGAAGGCATTCTCTAACGCTGTGGATCCGCAGAGCCCTGATTATATGAGCTTTGACTATGATGCCCAGGCTCTTGTTGATGCCGCTTTCCTGGCTCAGGGCCTCCTCAGGTCAAAGGACGTAATCTGGCCTGCACTTGATGAGTTCACCCGTGAAAGACTGGTAAACGAACTGAAGGCATCCCGCCATATCAAACCGTATGAAAACAACTGGCTGCTGTTCTCTGCAATGGTTGAAGCGGCTCTGCTTGAACTCACAGGAGAGTATGAAGAGGCTCCGGTGGACTATGCTTTCAGGAAGCACGCTGAATGGTACAAGGGTGACGGCTGGTATGGCGACGGCTGGGAGTTCCATCTTGACTACTACAACAGCTATGTCATTCAGCCGATGCTGCTCGACATCAGTGCCGTTCTCAAGGCTCATGGCAAGAAGTGGGGGGAGTTCTACGACATCGAGCTGCCGCGCATCGTAAGGTTTGCCGAGCAGCAGGAGAGGCTCATCTCCCCGGAGGGAACATATCCCGTGCTCGGGCGTTCTTCAGGATACAGATTCGGCAACTTCCAGATACTTTCTCAGGTCAGCCTGCTCGAGAAACTGCCACTCTACATAGAGCCCGCACAGGTGAGGAGCGCCCTTACCGCAGTCATCAGGCGCCAGTTGGGCCCCGGAACATTCGACGACGGAGGCTGGCTCAATCTGGGATTCTGCGGTCATCAGCCAAGCATCGCAGACGGCTATGTAACCACCGGCAGCGCATATCTGTGTACCTTCATCTTCCTGCCTCTAGGCCTTCCTTCCGACAATCCGTTCTGGTCCGCCCCCGCAACCCGCTGGTCCTCACAGAGGACATGGAGCGGCCTGTGCGTAAGGGATGACCACGATCTTTGATTCCCGGCAGATGGAGTCAAGTCCTTATTTTACAAGTTCGTTTGGGAAGAACGGACGGAGAACCCCTCCGTCAAGCCCATAGTTGAGATAGAGATACTGACCTTCGCAGTCCTCGAAATATTCCACCCTTATATCGTGGCTTCCCGGTTCCAGTTGGGCAAAACCGAATTTCGTCTGGAGAGTGTGCGATCCGTCATTGTCCGCTATGCATTTCCCGTCAACGAAAAGCTTTGACCCGTCATCTGAAGACAGTTCGAATTTGTACATACCTGCCTCTTTCACTTTGAACTTGGATGTGAACTCTATGGCAAAGTCATCCTCGTTCGCGGAGAACGGCACATCTTCAAGAGAGAAGGCGGATATATACCCCTGGGCATCCGGCTTGCCGAGTCTGGAGAAGTTGGGGAGGACCTCGTCATATATGTTCCTATAGAGCTTGTATTGTACGGCAGCTTCGCCTTCGGGCAGTGCTGCGAACAGGAAATTGCTGGTTGTCATTCCATAATTCCCGTTCTTGCAGGCAACTGCGCTGACGGTACAGGGCTGGCTGATTTCGAAAGGGCCTGTGTATTTTTGGGAATCGCATGTGGGCTTGGTGCCGTCCAAAGTATAGTATATATCAGCACCGTCCACATTTACGGAAATGCTGACTTTGTCTCCTTCAGGCACAATGCCGCGGAAGGGATGTACGAGGGGAACCGGCACATAGCAAACGTCCGTCCCGGGTTCGAATGCCTCTTTGAGAAATTTGCCGTGACATTCCCATGGGAGCTCCACTCCAAGCAGACCGGCTACGGTGGCCGGGGTGTCGTAGTTCATGTTGGAATGCTCCATCACCTTTCCCTTGGTCACCTTTCCTCCGTACATGATGACGGGCACTTCAAGTTCCGCCATCGTGCTTCCCCCATGGGCATAGTTTATGCCTCCGTGGTCTGCTGTGATAATTATCACGGTATTCCTGATGAGCCCGTTCTCTTCAAGTTTCTTTACGAAATCCCCGACAAGCTCATCCATGTGGTGGATGCAGTCAAAGTATCCCTGACTTTCATGCCCCCAGGTATGACCTTCGTGGTCGGGCGTACCTATGCCGATGAACATAAGTTCGGGCTTATCCGCGACAAATGCATCCGCAGCTCTGTGAATAGCCTCATCTGCTGAGATGTGCCGGTGTTTTTCCGGCTCAGGGACAATGACATCAAATGCAGACATTTCGTACATGCTGCAGGGCCACAACGAGTCTCCGTAGAAATAAATCCTGGCATCGGGCCTCTGAGCCTTTATGGATTCGAATATGGTAGGAAAGAACCCTTTTCCGTTCACCAATGCCGGCACCACTGTGCCGTTGAGGGGAGATATGCCGTTGTCCAGCACTCCCGTCATCTCGAAGGGGGCGGCGCTGGCAATTGTCATCCAGTTGGGGCGGCTGTTGGATGGCAGACCGCATCTTGTATGCAGGGAGACGGCTCCGTTTTCAATCATATAGTTGAAATTCGGAGTGTCCGCCCTCTGGATGCCGATTGCACTCATTGCGTCGAAACACATATATACGACATGGTCGGCACGGGGAGACGTTTCCTTGCAGCCACACAGCACAGCGGCTGTTAAAAGGATGGGCATGAGGGTTCTTTTCATATTTCGGAGTTATTGGATTTTACTTGCCAAGGAAGGATACAACTTCTTCAAAGGGGTTTCTCGGGGTTGCCGACGAAACGGCATCGACAGCGGCGGTGTCGGCTTTTCCGATGAGTATGGCGGCTTCTATCTCCTGACCTTCGGGGACCTGAAGCATTTTGTACAGAGCCTTCTTGTCGTCCCCGCCGAATATCATTTTCACGGAGCTTACAATCTTGGTTCCGTAGTTGAGGATGTTCGCCATGTCATTCATAGCTTCGCATGCCAGTCCCGCATCGAACTCGCTGCCCGGCTTGCATGAAATGAATATCACGGCCGGACTGTCGCCGAGACCGGAGCGCGGACCTCTTCCGGTGGGAGGCTTGGACCCGCCTTTCGGCATGCCCTTGGGCATATCCTTTGGCATGGGAGGCCTTTTCATGTTGCCCATCGACTTTCTCTGCGCCGCCACAAGCTCGTTGATTACGTTTTCGTCCGTGACCACGGTGAAATGCCAGGGCTGCATGTTCATGGCGCTCGGTGCATTCACCCCTGCGCGCACGATTCTCTGGAGGTCGGCGTCTGGAACCGGATCCTTGAGAAAGGCCTGGCAGGTGGGAATGTCTTCGACGATGCTTGTTCCGTCACCGTCAAATGCGCAGAGCGCTATGACAGCGACCGCCGAAATTGCTCCAAACAGGAATTTTCTGTTCATATCGGTGTCTGCTTTGAAAGATGCTATTTACCGCCAAGGGTCTTGAAAAGACCGGACAGAATGGAAGATGCCTGGGTTGCATTGGCGTCTTTTGTCTCTGATGCAGAAGCTGTTGAGTTGTTCTTGGATCCGATTTTTGAGAAAAGTCCGGAAACCGCCTTTGTTGCCGCGGCGGATGCCGCCTGCTTTCCCAGAGATGACAGGTCGAGGGAGGAAATCTGTCCCAGTGCATCCAGAGCCGTTGAGGAATTGCTGTTGTTTATGAGGTTCTTTGAACCGCTGATGAGCCCGCTCAGGAAATTGGTGTTGTCTTTCTGCTCCTTTATTCCCTTGATGTTCTGGGCAAGGGTAATTATGCTCTGAATGTTCGTTGTATTGCTCAGGTCTATCTTGCCGTCCGCCTTGTAGTTGGTGTAAAGGGAGAGGAGTGCGCTGCCTGCTGTGTTGCCGTTCTTGTTGGTGAGAAGGGATGACACATCTGAAAGAATTGATGTCTGCGCTTTTGAGACGGAAGGAACAGCCATTGAAATGAACAATGCTGCGAGAATGATTTTAAATGTTTTCATATACTGTTTTTTGTAAAGTTAATATAATTTTTTATCGATATTTTATGTTATTGCACTATATTTATTGAAATATCCCTGCGTATGAAAAAATTATTCTTTCTTATTCCTGCCGTTCTCCTGCTTGCGGCGTCGTGCACCCGGCAGGGTGGCGTTCAGGAACCTATGGATTCGATTGTTGTAAGCGTGGCCCGGAGGGGAGCTGACATATCCCCCTCCATGTACGGTATTTTCCTTGAAGAGATCAACCACTCCGTCGACGGGGGTCTGCATGCCGAACTTGTGGAGAACAGGAGCTTCGAGGACCTTGTGATGCCCGAGGGCTACCGTGCTGAAGGAGACCGTCTCATCGCTCCCTGGAAGTATCACGGCATCAGGGGCGAAATGGTGCAGACCAGCCACCCGTGGACAACCGATCCTGTTCCGGGATGGACTCTCGAAGGAGCGGCCACCATGGGCCTGACTGAGGAGTCGCCGATGTTCGAGTCTGCGCCTACCTCCTTGAAAGTCAGCGTAGATGGCAGCGCCGTGCTGAAAAATGACGGCTTCTGGGGAATGAATTTCCGTCCGGGCGTGGAATACAGGCTGCGCACAATTGTCAAGCCCTGTAAGGGGGGCGGTATAATTGCCAGACTGCTGGACGAGAACGGGGAAGTGCTTGCGGAAGCTCCCGTGCAGGCGCCCGTGGAAGGTGAATGGAACGACACCGCCGTTGTCCTTTCTCCCGGCGCCGCATCGGTGAAGGGAAGCCTCGCGCTTGCCGTTGAAGGAAGGGGGGACATATTCCTTGACTATGTGTCACTGATGCCGGTGGACCTTTTCTCCTATGCCGGTGGCGTTCTTCCTTTCCGAAGGGACGTCGCAGACCTGCTTGCAGACCTGAGGCCGGCTTTCATCCGCTGGCCCGGCGGATGCGTGGTTGAGGGCATTTCTCTGGAAGACCGTTTCGAGTGGAAGAAGAGCCTTGGCGACCCGGCATCCAGGCAGGGCTTTTACGATGTCTGGGGATACCATACCAGCAACGGATTAGGCTACCATGAGATGCTGTGCTTCTGCGAGGCCATAGGGGCCGATGCTATGTTTGTGTGCAACGCAGGCATGGCCTGCCATGGAAGGGAGGGGGATTTCTGCCGCGAGGATGAAATCCAGTTCTACCTTGATGACTGTCTGGATGCCATCGAGTACGCCTTGGGCCCCGCGGACTCCGAATGGGGGTCGCTCAGGGCCGCCGCCGGACATCCGGAACCCCTGCCCCTGAAATACGTGGAGGTCGGCAATGAGAATGAGGGTACCGAATACGAAAGGAGATATAACATATTCCACAAGGCGATAAAGGAGAGATATCCCGGAATCACGGTTATCTGCAACAACAGCATAAACGGCACGGGAGTGATAGAAAAGACAGATATGATTGACCCGCACTGGTACGTCTCCCCTGAATTCTTCTTCCAGAACACCCACCTGCTCGACAATCTGGAGCGTGGGAAGTACCACGCCTACGTCGGCGAATATGCGGTAAACAGCGGATACGGCTCCAATGCCATGCTTGGAGCGCTCGCGGAGGCGGCGTGGATAGGAGGGATGGAGCGCAACGGTGATCTGGTGACAATGACATCGTATGCCCCTCTGATAGAGAACTCGAATAAACGTGACTGGCCGGTGAACATGATAAGTGTCAACTCCGCCGGCGTGTTCGGCCGCAGTTCCTACTATGTGCAGAAGATGGTTTCCGAGAACAGGCCGGATTACAATCTGCCATGCAGCGCATATGAGAGCAAGACGGAGAATCCCGGTTACATGCCCGGAAAGATATCGCTCGGCACCAATGTCACGGCAACAGAGTTCAAGGACCTCAAAGTCACGACCGCCGATGGGCAGGTGCACGTCATAGACCTGAATTCTTTCGATGCAAAGAAGGGAGATTGGAGCTGCAATGACGGCGTGCTCAGGCAGAGCGGTACAGGCGAGCATACTTTGTGCACATTCGACGGGGTGTACGGGGGCTCATATTCGATTGATATGAAATTCCGCAGGTTCAAAGGCAGTGAGGGCTGTTACCTGGGCTTTTCCATGAATGACAAAGCCGATAACGGATACCGCTGCTCGATTGCCGGTTGGGATGACGCAATCACTTCCATCGAAAGGGTGCTGGACGGATCCGGCCTGTCCCAGGGAAGCCGGGCCGATTGCAGCGTTATCCGGGATGGGGAGTGGCAGGATGTCCGACTGGACGTGAATGGCGATTCCAGTGTGCTGTACATAGATGGCCGGAAAATTACGGAACATCATGTTGCTACGGTATCGGCGGCGTATTACTGTGCCGGATACGATGAGCGGAACTCTGAGATTGTATTGAAGATAGTGAACGGTGCGGATGCGGTGTTCCCCTTGAACATCACTCTCGACGGTGCTGCAAGGATTGCGCGCAGAGGTCGTGTGATCACCCTTGCCGCCGACTGCGGAACAGAGGAGAATAGCTTTGAGGAGCCTCTCAGGATTCATCCGCAGGAAAGTGTCTGGAAAGGTTTCGGCAGGAACTTTACCTATAACCTGAAGCCGTACTCATACACAATCATGCGAATAAAGGCGGAGAAATGAAATTCAGGAATGGAACAGGGAGGGCGGCGTTGCGCATAGCTGAAGAATATGCTTTCCCCACAACCTTCCTCCTGCAATACGATGCGCTTGCAGATCCGGCAAAAAGCTGCCTGTATATGCCGGCGCAGACTAAGGAAGGTCAGATTGACGTTCCTGTATTCAGGATGCTCGGCAGCGACCCTATATATCAGTATATTGCGGGACAGGCTCTTCAGGATAATATGTGATGAGCACAGTCTTGTCATAAGAGGTCGTGTGAAAGGCTGGAAGGCTGTAATACACAATCCTCTGGAAGGAACCGACAATGTGCTCGCCACCGTAAGAAACAAATGTGTTATAATCAAAAATGATTAAAAATTTTCTCGCTGCAGTATTGGGGGCATCCTTATGCGTATGCGCAGGAGCTCAGGGTATTTTTGTAGAGGCGGAAAGTTTCTCGGACAAGGGTGGCTGGTCTCTCGACCAGCAGTTCATGGATCTGATGGGCTCTCCCTACCTCATCGCGCACGGATACGGCAAGCCTGTTTCGGATGCGTCAACTGAAATTGAAGTGAAAAGCCCCGGTACATACCACGTTTATGCAAGGACCTATAACTGGGTGTCTCCCTGGACCACGGAAAAGGAAGGCCCGGGTGCATTCAGGATAAAGATAGGAGGCAGGGCGCTCAAGCCCGTGCTCGGCACCTCCGGAGACTCCTGGTGCTGGCAGGATGCCGGAAGCATGAAGCTCGGTGCCGGCAGGACCACGCTGTCGCTGTGTGACCTCAAGGGCTTTGACGGCCGGTGCGATGCCATATATCTCACTTCCGAAGACGGAGACATTCCCCCGTCCGATGTCGGGGCCCTTGAAGAATTCCGTCGCAGCCACGGGGCAATATCCTCCGAACCTGCAGACGGAGGCAGTTATGACTTTGTTGTCATTGGAGGAGGTATAGGAGGGATGTGTGCCGCCGTTGCCGCGGCTCGTTTCGGGTGCAGGGTGGCGCTTGTCAATGACCGTTTTGTCCCTGGCGGAAACAACAGCGCGGAAGTCCGTGTCCATCTGGGAGGATACATAGAAATGCCTCCTTACGAAGCCCTCGGACGTATGCAGCGCGAATTCGGGCACAGCAGGATAGGCAACGCCCAGACTGCGGACTATTATGAGGATGAAAAGAAAATCGCCTTTCTGGAAGCCCAGGAGGGCCTCGACTACTATCCCGGATGGAGGGCCGTGAGGGTGAGGATGAAAGACCCGTGCACCATAGAGTCGGTCATCGTCCGCCATGTCGAAACAGGACGCGAGATGGAACTGCGTTCACCCATATTCAGCGACTGCACCGGAGATGCCAACCTGGGTTACATGGCCGGAGCGGACTGGACCATGGGCCGCGAGGGCAGGGACGAGTACGGCGAACCGCTTGCCCCCGAACACTCAGACAAGCTCACGATGGGCTCGTCTGTGCAGTGGTACTCCGTAGAGGGGAAGAAATCGACATTCCCCGAATTCAGTTACGGAGTGGAATTCAACGAAGATAACTGCCGGGCTGTCACAATGGGCGAGTGGACTTGGGAGACGGGAATGAACCGTGACCAGATACGTGACTTCGAGCGCATCCGCGACTACGGCATGCTCGTGGTGTATTCCAACTGGAGTTTCCTGAAAAACCATTACAGCGGCAAGTCCGAATATGCTTCAAGGGAACTGGGATGGGTGGCATATACGGCAGGAAAACGTGAGTCCCGACGCCTTCTCGGAGATTATGTCCTCAAGCAGGACGATGTTGACAAGCAGGTCTTCCACGAAGATGCGTCCTTTACTACCACCTGGCATTTCGACCTTCATTTCCCGGATCCCGAGAATTCAAGGCTCTTCCCCGGGAATGAGTTCATCGCCGCCACAAAAGACAACCTCATTTATCCTTATGCCGTGCCGTACCGGGTGCTGTATTCCCGCAATATCAACAATCTCTTCATGGCCGGTCGCAACATAAGCGTGACTCACGTCACCCTGGGCTCAACCCGTCTGATGCGTACCATAGGAATGATGGGGGAGGTTGTGGGTATGGCCGCCTCCATATGCCGGAAACACAACGTCCAACCACGGGACGTTTACAGGAAATATCTTCCCGAGCTCAAGGAACTTATGACCATGGGTGCAGCCCGTACCGACATCGAGCTTCCGGACAACCAGCGCTTCAACCTGGGGGCTTGTCTGGACAAGCCTAAGTTTACCATTCAATAATTTACATATTAACCATATATTCGAACAATGTACTCCAAATTTGACATTACAACCGCAAAATGGGGCGATGTGAGACAGGCCCCCGAATATGACATCGCAATTCTGCCCTGGGGAGCCACGGAACCCCATAATCTGCATCTTCCCTACTGCACCGACGTCCTCGCTTCACAGGCCATAGCATTCGATGTGGCGGAGGGCGCGTCACGCAGGGGTATCAGGCTTATGGTTCTTCCCGGCGTCCCTTTCGGCTCCCAGAACCCGGGCCAGAAGGAACTTCCTTTCTGCATCCACACCTCCCAGGTCACGCAGAATGCCATACTTCGTGACATAGTTTCTTCGCTTGAACGTCAAGGAATAAGGAAACTCCTGATTATCAACGGCCACGGAGGGAACACATTCAAGGGGATGATCCGCGACCTTGCCGTTGAAAAACCCGACTTCCTCATAGTGTCAAGCGACTGGTTCGCCTTCATTCCACGCAAGGGTTTCTTTGAGGCGGAGATAGATGACCATGCCGGCGAACAGGAGACATCCGTCATAATGCACTATTATCCCGACCTGGTTAAAATGGAGTATGCCGGCAGCGGAGAAAGCAAGCCCTTCGCAGTGGAGGGCCTGAACGGGAAGGTCGGCTGGACACCCCGCAACTGGTCAAAAGTCTCGAGGGATACGGGCATAGGAAACCCCTCCGCATCAACGCCGGAGAAAGGAGGGAAATACGCCGCCGCGGTGGTTGCAGAGTATGTCAAGCTTGTCTGTGACCTGTGCCGCAAGGACCTTTACTAGAAATTATACCCTGTTGTCTGTTTCAGGCTTCAGAATGGAGAGCTGAAGCAGCAGGGCCAGAGCTATGACTCCCGCCATGAGCGAGAAACCTAGTCCGAGGTTTCCGCTGTCGGCCCATTTGCCGAGCACGCGGGTGATGGCGGCGCCGGCGAATACTCCGGTCATGTTCATTATTCCGTAGGCGGTGGCACGGTTTTTTGCCGGGACGAACTGGCAGAGAATCGGCATGTTGTTGGTGTCGAACATTCCGTATCCTATACCGAAGCACACGCCTGCCCCGACGGCGGCGGCCATTCCGTGCCCGGCTCCTATGAGCACGAGGGCCGGAATCATCAGGGAAAGTCCTATGGCACTGGTATAGATTCTTCCCTTAAGATTCTTCTTCACCCAGCGGTCGGAAAGGAATCCTCCCAGAATCACCCCCACAAAGGACGATGCCGCAATCGTTATCGTTGAAATCGGGCCTGCCTCAGACATGGGAATGCCCAGGCTGTCCGCAAAAAGGGTGGGAAGCCAGTTCTTCGTGGCCCATCCGGGAAGAGATGAAGATGCGAAGAAGAACAGAATAACCCAGAACGCAATGTTGGAGAAAACAAGGGCGAAACTCTTCCATACAGGCTCTTTTCCGGCAATTGTGACCTCCTCCTTTTCGCCGGTGGCGCGTGCCTTGTCCTTCAGGGCAAATGCCAGAATGACGGCATAAGTCACTCCCACGATGCCGAACCAGTGGAAGGTCTGCTGCCACGAAAATGCTTCCGCAAGCGTAGCCCCGAACCCTCCGACGGCCTGCCCGAAGTACAGGCCCGTCATATGTATGCCTACGGCGAGACTGCGGGCCGATCCCGTGAAATAATCTGCAATGAGGGAAAGTCCTGCCGGAATATAAAGGGCCTCGCTTACTCCCATCAGCGCCCTTAGCCAGTAAATCTGGTTGAAAGAGGTACAGTGTCCCATAAGCAGAGTCACTGTGGACCACACGCCGAGAGATGCTATTATAAGCCACTTCCGGCTGATTCTGTCCGCCACGGCGCCGGCGAACGGGCTGATGCATCCGTAAATCCAGAGGAAGATTGCCATCAGTCTTCCGAAGTTCACCGCCGACTCCAGTTCGTGGATGTCCACCTGCATTGCGTCCCGCATTGTCGAGAGCATCTGCCTGTCCATATAATTGAGCAGGGCCACCACCCACAGCAGGGCCACGACTGTCCAGGGATATATCCTGTTTACTGTTTCAGAATTTCGTCGCATAGTATACCGGCTTTAATCATCATTCTCGGAACATGGAAGGGGCCTTTGAAAATATTGCCCTTTGCGGGCTGGGCCACGGAGCCGTCACGATGCAGGTATCCGTACCACTCGCCGTATTCCCTGTCTGCAAAGTGCTCGAAGGCCCATTCGTTCGCGGCCTTGTGTATTTCCAGATACCTGTCGTTCCCCGTGATTTTATATGCGTAAAGGGAGGCAATGACGGTTTCGCACTGAGGCCACCAGAACTTCATGTCCTGGGAGTAGTCCTGAGGAGGGAAGTTCCTGCAGTCCTTGAAGTTTATCACACCTCCGAACTCCTTGTCCCATCCCCATTCGAAGTCCCAGTCGAAAATCTGCAGGGCCAGCTTGCGGACGTGGGCGGCATCGTTGAAAAGGTGTGCGGTATCCATGAGGAACCACGAGGTTTCTATGCAGTGACCCGGATTGATCGTGCGGCCGGCTATGGTGTCTATGAGTTTTCCGTTTTCGTCAACGCTTTCCAGGATTGTCCTGTACTCAGGGATTATCAGTTTGTTCTCAATCAGGTCCAGCGATGTGTTCAGCTGCTCGTCGAGGCTGGGGTCGTCAATGACTTTCTTTAGGACCGCCACCACATTGAAGAACATCATCGTTATGGAATGGCTGTATCCTTTCTGCGTGGTTTTCGGGGGCAGGAAACCCGGACGGGACAGCATCTCTCGCGTGCGTTTGAAAAGGTCCAGGGCCTTCTGCGCATAGCTGCGGTCTCCGCTGGCGAGGGAGTACTCCGCCATCGCCATGATGGCGAAACATTCGGAAAAGACGTAGCGGCGCTTCTGCACTCCGCGGCCATCCTCGGTTACGGTAAAGAACATGTGTCCGTCGGTGTCGAAGCAATGCCTCTCCATGAAGTCTATGCAGGAACGGGAGGCTTCAAGCCATCCGGCATCTTTCCTTACATTGTTGTATGCGTATGCCGCAACAAAGCCGAAACGCCCCTGGAACCATACGGACTTTGTCCTGTCCATCAGCGTTCCGTCCCGGTCAAGGCAGGTGTAGACTCCTCCGTGTACGCGGTCAAGGCCGTTCTTGAGCCAGAACGGCATTATGTCGTTGCAAAGGTCGCTCACGTATCTTTCGCGGCATGCTTCAAGGTATTGTCTCTGTTCCGCGTTCATAGTATGTTGCATCTGTTGAAGAAATCTATCGCTTCGAGTTCGGCTTTCATCGCCTTCTCTTCTTCGTCCGTCATGTTGCGCCAGGGAACACGGTTGGGGCCGAGGTCAAGGCCTATCAGCTTCATTATCCTCTTGCCTCCCACAATGTTCCCGCGGTAGTGGCAGATGACGTTTATCACCTCCTGGCTGTAATCCTGCAGTTCCCTTGCCCGGGCAAGGTCTCCGGCGGCCCAGGCCTCTCCTATGGCAACCTGCACCCGTCCGTTGTAATTGGTGGTTCCGCAGATTCCTCCCTGTGCGCCTCCCTGTGCAAGGCTTGGCAGATATGTCTCGTCCTGCCCGTGGAGCATGTCGAACTTCCCGTTCTTGTAAAGGCGGCACTGGTTGTATTCGTAAAGGCTTTCGAAGGTGTATTTGATGCCTGCGAAGTTGGGAATCCTTCCGTCAACCGCCTTGAGGAAATCGAGCATCGGGAGGAAACATCCGTTGAATGCCGGAATATGGTAGAAATAGAAGGGAAGGTCAGGAGCCGCGGCCGCGATGGTCTCGCAGTACTTCACCAGTTCCTCTACCCGCCCTATCTTCGGGAACGGGGGAGCCATCGCCCCTATGCCCCATGCGCCGATCTCCTTAGCGTGAGCGGCGAGCTTCGCGCTCTCGCGAAGGCAGCAGCTCCCTACGTGGACGATTACCTTGAATCCTTCCGGGACGCTTTCAACCCACTTCTCGGCAAGCTGTATCCTTTCTTCCGTAGTGAGCATATAGCCCTCTCCCGACGAGCCGTTTATGAAAACGCCCTTGAGTCCGTTCTTCGCGAGCATTGCAGCGTAAGCCGGGACGGGTTCCAGGTTTACGTCACCGTTGGCCTTCATAGGGGTGAAGGGCGCATCTATGAGTCCGATAATCTTTTCCATTTTCCGATAATATGTTGGTATATGCAAATATGAGTAATTTTTACTTAATTTGTACATAAAAACAGGGCTATGCGCAGATTCTTCTTTTTGCTTGTTTTTCTTCTTGCCGTGATTCCGTCCCCGGGCCGGAACCGGATACGCGTGGCATGCATAGGAGACAGCGTGACATACGGTTACGGCATAGAAGACAGGGAAAACGACAGTTATCCGTCCCAACTCCAGAAGTTGCTCGGCAGCTCGTATGAAGTGCGCAACTTCGGGCATAACGGGGCAACGCTCCTCTCTCACGGACACAGGCCTTACATCACTCTTCCCGAGTTCGGGGAAGCCCTGGAATACAAGGCGGACATAGTGGTCATTCATCTTGGCCTGAACGATACGGACCCCCGCAACTGGCCGAATTATTCCGAAGAATTCATACCCGACTACAGGGCTCTCATAGACACTCTCCGCACTGCGAATCCGGACGCGGAGGTATGGATATGCAGGATGACTCCCATAATGCACGGTCATCACCGCTTCCTGAGCGGTACGCGCGACTGGCATGCGCAGGAGCAGAAAGCCATAGAACAGGTGGCGGAAGGTGCCGGAGCCGGGCTTATAGATCTCTATACCCCGCTGTTCTGCCGTCCAGACCTGTTCGCCGACAACCTGCACCCCGACGAGGAAGGTGCCGGGATAATGGCCCGTACTGTATATCAAGCTGTTACCGGAGATTTTGGAGGTCTTTCCCTTTCGCCGATGTACACAGACAACATGGTGATCCAGCGTGGCGAACCCATATGTTTCAGCGGAATGTCCGACCGTGGCGACAAGGTGAATGTCCGTTTTGCGGGCAGAAAGCTTTCTTCGGTTTCCGGCTCAGACGGCAGGTGGAGGGTGGAATTCCCCGCAATGCCTGCAGGAGGCCCGTATAAGCTTGAAATTTCTGCAGGGAAGACTTCGTTCCAGTTCGGCAATGTATGGGTGGGCGAAGTATGGCTCTGTGCAGGGCAGTCGAATATGGAATTCAAGCTTTCCGGATGCTCCACCGCTTCCGAAGATATTGAGGAGGCTCCGAAGCAGGAGAGACTTCATCTGTTCAACATGAAGGAGAACTGGCTCACGTATGACTGCGTCTGGCCGGAGTCCGCGCTTGATTCCGTGAACCGCCTGCAATATCTCACTCCTCAGGGCTGGAGAATGAGCGATTCTTCTTCGGCATCGGATTTCTCAGCCATAGGCTATCATTTCGGAAGAACTCTTGCAGACAGCCTCGGGTGCCACGTGGGCTTGATAAACTGCTCCGTGGGAGGGTCCACCACCGAATCGTGGGTTGATCCCGACATTCTTCGCTGGGAATATCCCCAGGTGCTGTACAACTGGGCACAGGGAGACTTCGGCCAGGCCTGGGCGAGGGGAAGGGCTCTGAAGAACATAGAAGCCGCTTCCAATCCGCTCCAGCGTCATCCCTATCAGCCGGGGTATCTCTTTGACGCGGGCATACGCCTTCTTGACAGGTGGAACATCAGGGGAGTGCTCTGGTATCAGGGCGAATCAAATGCGCATAACATAGAAACCCATGCCGATCTTTTCCGCCTTATGGTCAAGGGGTTCCGCAGATACTGGAATCCCGGTCCCGCAATTCAGGTCATCCAGCTTTCGGGAATAGGCACACGGCCCTCATGGCCGTCGTTCAGGGATTCGCAGCGCCGTCTGGCGGAAAGCATGGATAACGTCGGACTTACCGTATGTTCCGATCTGGGGCATCCTGTCGACGTGCATCCACGCAACAAGAAACCTGTGGGGGAGAGGTCGGCTGCCTGCGTTCTGAACAGGGTGTACGGATATGGGAATGTTACACCCTCCGGGCCTGTTTACAAAGGATTTGATGTTGAAGGAACTTGTCTGCGCCTGCATTTTGACTATGCGGAGGGGATGAGCGTGACCGGAGGGTTTGAGATTGCAGGGCAGGATGGCATCTACCATCCCGCCGTTGCCGTAGTGGATGGAGATGCGATTCTGTTGCGTTCGGACGATGTCAGCTCCCCTTGCGCCGTGCGCTACGGGTGGACTCCGGATCCGGTCGGCGCGGACTTGCGCAATGCTGCCGGATATCCGGCCTCCACTTTCAGGGATGAACATTTCAAATAATCATATATGAAACTATCAAGGTCGCTCATTCTATCTTTAGTTCTGTTCTTCTGCATTCCCGCCGCTGCCGACGGGCCGTTCCGCGCTCATCGCTTCGATGCCGTCAACGTTATGCCCGTACATGCGGGCGACATAGTCTTTGTCGGCAACAGCATAACCAACATGCACGAGTGGTGGGAAGCTTTCGGATGCCGGGGGAACATCCTTAACAGAGGGGTGTCCGGATGCATCTCTTCTGAGACGCTGGCGAATATCGACCCCGTCGTCAAGGGGCATCCGGCAAAGATTTTCCTGATGGTCGGCACTAATGACCTGGCCCGTGACGGCCACGAGGATCCTCAGAAGATTCTGGGAAATGTAGAAAGTATCGTGTCACGCTTCAGGGATGAAAGTCCGGAAACGGAGATTTACATACAGAGCGTACTTCCTGTTTCTGAAGAGAACAGCCGCAAAGCGGAGGATATAATGGAAGTCAACGCGCTGTATAGAGATTTCTGCCGGCGTGAAGGACTTACGTATGTGGATTTGTGGTCCGAGTTCGTGGAGCCTGGTACAAACCATATAAATCCTGCCTATACCAAGGACGGGCTCCATCCTTATCCTTCCGGATACCGGGTCTGGTGCAACAGAATAGCTGAATATGTGGGCTCGGAATGCGTGTATCCCGATGCTCCTTTCGATGATTGCGGGATAGAGGGAAGTTTCGGAATGAGGCTGGCGGCTTTCGGACAGCTTCCGCTTGGGGAGGATGACATTGTCATGCTCGGAGACGAAATGATCCACAGCGGGGAATGGCACGAACTGCTTGCCTGCGACAGGGTGAAGAACCGTGGTACGGGCTGGGGATTCGGCTATCCGGGAATAGAACTTGTCGCGCGAGAGGTCCCCGTTATCTTCGGTTCCGGAAAGTCTCCGTCAAAAGTCTTCATACACGCCGGTTCCTCCGAGGTGGCCTCGAATGTGCCCGCAGATACCATTGAGGCGCGTTACCGCAGACTTGTCAAATCCGTGGCCGAGGCGTCTCCCCGCAGCAGGCTCGTATTGATGGCCGTGCAGCCGGTATTTCAGCATCATCAGAAAGTTACGGACCAGGAGGATGTCAATTCCAGGATATCACGCATAGCGGAAGAATGCGGAGCGGATTATCTTGACATCTACTCCCCTTTGAAGAAGGGCGGTGACAAATATGTGAGGGGCAATTATGTCACGGGAGAGGGATATCTCAAGATAAGCCGTCTTGTTGCTGAAAACATTGGAATCGATCCTGTCCCGGTGACTGTCGTTACCAGAAACACCGCTTTTACCGGCAGGGGCAACAGGGATGAAGTCCTGACTACCCTGACCGTGTCTCCGTCACGCAGAATGCATCTCCGCCGGATGAGGATAAGTCTTGACGCCGATGCCTCTGACGTTACCGCGCTCCGTGTCGAGTGCGGCGGGAAAGTTCTGGGCTCCGCCAGGGTGAGGAGCGGGAAAAAGGTATACAGCATTCCCTGCCGGATGACGGTGGATGACCTCGAAGACATTGATGTATGTGTGGATATTGCCGAAGATGCAAAGGAAGGAAATGAGGTTTCTGCGGATATCGTCAAAGTCAGATACGGCCTTGTCTGGAAGAAAGTCATGGTTCCCGAGTCCGGAAGCAGGGAAATTCTTCTCAGGCGCACCCGTCTGCTCAGCCCCGGGGATTTCCAGTCTGTGGGTTTCCGCATCCCGGCATTGGTGAGTCTTCCGGACGGCACACTGCTTGCCACGGCGGACAGGCGCAAGTTCAACGACCTTGATCTGCCCGAAGATATAGATATCATTGCGCAGCGGAGTTCAGACGGAGGCAGGACCTGGTCCGATCCGATTTATGTCATACAGGGCAGGGGGTACAACAACGGCTACGGCGACGCCGCGCTTGCGGTTGCGCCTTCAGGGCAGGTGTTCTGCGCTTTCAGCGGGGGAACCGGCCTATGGGCGTCTGATCTTGAGAATCCGCAGAGAAATTATATTTCCTCCAGCAGCGACGGCGGATGCACGTGGAGCGAGCCTTTCGACTGCACTTCCATGCTTTGGGGACCCGATGCCGCCAACCCTGAATGCCGTACTTCCCACAGTGCATTCTTCGGCTCCGGACGTGGCCTGACACTTACTCGCGGAGAGCATGCCGGACGCATCATCTTCGTTGCGGCGGTGCATTCCCGCGAACTCGGGCGATTCGACAACTATGCATTCTATTCAGATGACTGCGGCGCATCCTGGAAGGTGTCGGAACGTGCGTTCATAGGAGGTGATGAGGCAAAAGTCACTCAGCTGTCCGATGGAAGGGTGTTGATGAGCGTGCGCCGCCACGGGGAGAGAGGATATAATATCTCCGAAGACGGAGGCGCTACCTGGGGGGAACAGGGACTCTGGAAGGATATCTGCGTGAACGCATGCGATGGGGATATAATCACATTGGGCAACGGAGAGCTTCTCCATTCCGTTCCCAACGATATGGACAGGCGCAACGTGAGCATATTCATAAGTGACGACAACGGTCTCAGCTGGCCGTATTCAAAATCGATATGCCGCTATGAGTCCGTATATTCCTCAATTGCGGAACTGCCGGATGGCACGATAGGTGCATACATAGAAGAAAATCCCAATGTGGGATTTGAGATGTGGTATATGAATTTCTCAATGGAATGGTTGAAGAAAAAGACCCGGTAGCGTTGCTGCCAGGTCTTGAAATTCCAGTAGCGGGAGTGGGTCACGATCCCACGACCTCCGGATTATGAATCCGACGCTCTAACCAGCTGAGCTACCCCGCCATCACTATTGGGACTGCAAAGATAAGGTAAAAAAAGGAAAAATCAAGATTATGAAGAAAAGTTCTTTAATGATTGTTATTGCCGCGGCTCTTTTCGCTTTGTTCATCACTACCCTGGTGTATCTGGTGAGGCAGAACAAGGAGCTTGCCGAGAGTAAGGCAGCTATTGAAGGCATTCAGTCCGAACTGGTTTCAAGCAGGAACAGTGAGGCCGAACTCAAGGACCGTATTTACGACCGCAATCAGGAGATGAGCATCATCCTCAGCGAACTTGCCGCCATTTCCGGCAGGACGTCAAGCCTTAAAGTGGATGTCGAGTCAGGCTCTGCCAGCATTTCCCAGGCTCAGCAGATAGAGGAGAACATAGCTGCGATAAAAAAGAGAATCTCCGACTTGGAAAAGGCCGGTTCGTCCGCGTCAAAAAAGGACAGGGAGTTCCAGACCGTGATTGAAAATTTCAAGAAGGTGGTCGCCCAGCAGGAACAGCAGATCAATTCTCTCAAGGAGGAAATCCGTCAGAAGGATATCTTGATAGCAGACCAGCAGACTACCATAGACCGTCAGCAGCAGACCATAGGAATTCAGAAGAAGAACCTTGATGAGATGGTTGCTGCGCAGGCCAAGGCGCTTTTTGACGCCGGTGTCACCCTGGAACAGATTGCGGATGACGCCCCTCAGGTCAGCTGGAAGAAGAACAGACAGAAACTGGACGAGATGTCCCAGTCGATTTACAGAAAAGCCAGAGAATATTACACAATGGCCCTGGAAGCAGGATATGAACCGGCTTCCGAGGCATTGGTGTCTGTAGATGAAAAGATAAGAACTGAGGAATAATCAGTTCTCGGCGCACAAGGCGCCTACGATTTCCTCTATCGCGGCGCGCATACCCCAGAACCCTGAGGTTGAATTGTTTGTCATGACAGAGAAGACTATCATGTCGTCGGGGTTGCCGTTGCTCGCGCAGATGTAACCGCTATAGCAGAGGACTCCGTCCATCGAGCCTGTCTTGCAGTGCACCCGGGTTTTGACCTCATCCGGCTGCTTGGGCATGAAGTTCATCATCGTCCCCTTGACACCGGGTTGGGGAAGAGAGGAGAAATAGACATCGAAGTCCTGCTCCTTCGCCATCTTGGAAAGGAACTGCACGAAGAATTCGGGAGAAATGTAGTTCTTGCGTGAAAGTCCGCTTCCATCCACCATCTTGCAGCTGTTTTTGGTTTTCAATCCCATGGTCCCGAATATGGCCTGGGCTGTTTTTATGCAGTCCTTGTATTCGGATGTGCCTTCTTTTTTCTGCGCTATCGTGTGGATGAGCGTTTCGGCGAAAAAGTTGTTGCTGTACCTGTTCGTGTCGTCGATGATATCTGAAAGCGGGGCCGACAAGGTGGTCCCGAGGATATTCAGGTCTTCCGCGGCTTTCTTTCCTTCTCCGGAATGTTCAAGATCCGTGCGTATGCATCCGTCCCTGTCAATGTCTGCATAGCCTCCGGAAATGCTTATTCCGTTTTTCTTGAGGTAGTTGTGGAAATATGCGGCACAGGTGTATGAACCGAATTCGTTGTCGCAGTCAAAACCGAAGGATCCCCTCTTTGCGGGAATCTTGCCGTTGATGGCCGCAAACGGCCCCAGGTCCGTATTGGAAAAGAATATCGTATTGGGCTCGTTAGGTTCGGCGGTAAGCGCGTTGTTGATGAATTTCATCCAGGGAACTTCCGGGTAAACCGCATGTATTTCGGGCCTGACGCCCGCCGTCTTTCCCGCCTCTATTGTAATTTTCTGAGTGTTCTCATAGAAATTCAGACCAAGAGGAGCGGCTCCGTCGAATGAGCCTATGTCTTCGTACAGCCATCCCGCGTTTTCGTCGCAGAGGCACTTGAAGAACCTGGGATCGCCCACTACGCATCCTTCTATCTTCTTTATACCTGCATTCTTGATGAATTTCACCCATTTTGAGAACAGGCTGGCTGTCTGTTCCGCGCAATCGGCCTTGGAGCCTGTTGTGGGGTCTCCTCCTCCGATGATGTAAAGGTCTCCGTGAAGAGTGCTCCCTTCAATCTCCCCGCTGTAGCCTATCCCGGTCTCGAATCTGAAATCGGGTCCGAGGGTCTTCAGTGCAAGACCCGTGGTGAGTAGTTTGACATTTGAAGCCGGAACCATTTTCTGCCTGCGGTTGATGTCGGCTATGGTGTCTCCGTTCATCTTCATCGCAAATACTCCCCAGGCGGCGGACTTCAGTTGTTCTCTGGTTCCGGTTCTTTCTATTGCCCTTTGTGCCGATGTGTGGCATAATGCAACAGTCGCGCTCCCGGTGAATGACAGAAGCGCGACGATTATGGTTTTTACAAGATTGTTCACTCGGCTTTCTTTGCTGTTGATTTCTTCCTGGCGGCGGGTTTCTTCTTTTCAGAGGAGCTCTTCACTGTCTCGCTGAGTTTTTCATAAAGCGCGTCTGTCCTGGTGAGGATTTCTTTGCGGAGTTCCGTGTAATATGTCTTCTTTGAACCCTCGATCTTGCCGTTAACCTTGTCCCTCAGTTCATTGTAGAGGTCAATAGCTTCTTCCATAAGTCCGGCGAGTTTGTCCTCGGGGGCTTTTGTGTTGACTGCGGCCACGATTGAGCAGTCTTCAACGAATGCGCTCAATACATACTCGATGTCCTTTTTTATGTCTCTTAAATTCATAGTGGTAGTGATTATGTTTCTATTCTGCAAATATAGAAAAATTTTCTATTGTTTGAAATATGACGGATCGTTGATGATTCTCCGTATTCCTTTCCCATCGTCAGTGTGGCCGATTATTCTTCTCACACCGACGATTTCCCTTTCGTAGTACCCGGGCTCCCCTTTTACGAGAGAGTTGATTCTGACCATGTGGGACGAATGGATTATTTTGCCCCCTCCTATGTATATGGCAACGTGGCTTACCCGTGCGGGGCTGTCAGCCGTGGCTTTCCTGCCGAAGAATACAAGATCTCCCGGCCTCATGGACCTGACATCGGGCTTGACTTCCACTCCGGTCTTTATCTGTTCTTTGGCATCCCTTGGGAGAAGGACTCCGAGCATTCTGTATGTGAAATAGGAAAGGCCGCTGCAGTCAAAGTACTTGATGCTGTTGCCTCCCCACATGTAGGGGGTCCCCAGAAACTTCCTGGCGGTTGCCACAACGTTTTCCTCCGTGGGCCCGGCTTCGGACGCCCACGTCCGGAAGTCCTCAACGTCCTTGTCGTGAACCCAGCCCGTGCGTCCGGAAGGAAGCATCACCTTCTGCCATCCTTCCCTGTCGGCCCGTGTTTTAAGGACAAGGTCACCCATTGTGAGGTCGCAGATGCGGTCGGCGGAATCATCGGGTTCGGCGTAGATGCGGCAGTATTCACTGACGCAAATGTATTTCGGACTTGCTATGTAGGCGTCTTTCTGCTTGTCATCCATCAGTACGAGCCCGAGATCGGTCGCCCATCCCGTGTAAAAGCAGGGATCGCTGATTTTTTTCCAGTAACCTCTGGTCTCCGTCACTTCAAAGACCTGTCCCATCAGGGACTGGGTTACAAGGGGGGATTCGTAATCCGGCTTTTCTCGCACGAAATTTGAAGATAGCTCAACGACTGCCCAAATGGCTAAAATAAATGTGTTCATAAAACAAAGTTAAGAAATATAATTGTTAAATTTGCAGAATGAAGTATTTTCTGAAAATTGTGCTTGCCGGGGCCCTTTCCGGGCTTTGCGCATCCTCTTACGCTCAGGTTTACAACGGAATCATAGACAAGTCCGTTGCAGTTGTGGGCAATGAGCTCATCACCTTGTCGGACATAGAGGCGGAGGTGCAGATGGCAAAAACCCAGGGATATGTGTCAGACAGGAACGCACGTTGCGAGATTCTGGAGAACATGATGCAGTCAAAACTGCTTCTCATGCAGGCAAGGGTTGACTCACTTACCGTAAACTCCGAGATGGTGAATTCGGAACTCAACCAGCGTCTGGATCAGGTCAGGTCCGCGCTCGGTGGAGACGAAGGTGTGGAGGAATATTTCCACAAACCGCTTTACAAGCTCCGTCAGGAATGGAGGAAACAGCTGGAGGAAGGCAGCCTCACGCAGTCGGAACAGCAGCAGATAGCCAAGGATATACCCCAGATTACACCTTTCGACGTGAAGGCCTTCCTCGATACGGCCGACGTGAGCGCACTTCCCGTCATTCCCATGAAATACAAGATGAGCCAGATTTGCGTATATCCCGACCGCGAGGCAGCCGCAATTGCCGTTAAGGAAAGGCTGCTCTCAATTCGTGAGAGGATTCTGAACGGGGAGAAATTCTCCACACTTGCCCGTCTGTATTCGGAGGATCCCGGCAGTGCCAAGAAGGGAGGAGAGCTCGGAATGACGTCCAAGTCCATTTTCTGGCCCGCGTTCGCAGATGCGGCCATGGCCCTCAAGCCGGGCGTCATTTCCCAGATAGTTGAAACTCCGGACGGTTTCCATCTGATAGAGGTTATCGAGAAGAAGGGGGACATGTTCAACGCAAGGCACATTCTAATCAGGCCCAAGTATGGTTCGGAAGACCGCGAGAAGGCATTCAAGACTCTGGACAGTCTTCGCAACCAGATAATAGACAGCACCTACACCTTCGACCTCGCCGCCAGGTTCTTTTCTCAGGATCCGGTCACCCGCACGAACGGAGGCCAGATGGCCGATCCCAACACCGGTTCGGCTTATTTTGATGTCGACCAGTTGAAGCCTCAGGATTACATTGCAGTCAAGGACCTTGAGGTGGGTCAGATTTCAGAGCCCATCGAATCCCTTGACAACGAGGGAAGGAACGGAAACCTGGTATATAAGATCGTTAAACTGGACAAGATTGTCGACGCTCATACCGCCAGGTTCGAGACGGACTATAATGAACTTCTGGATATCGTCCAGAAAGGAAAGCAGGCTGAAGCCATTTCCAAGTTCATAGATGACAAGATAAAGACCACTTACATTATCCTGGATCCTCTTTTCAAGGATTGTGATTTCTCCCGCAAAGGATGGGCGGAAAAAGCAAGAGAAGAATAAGCGCGATACTGGCGTTGCTGCCGGTTTTCTGCATGGCGTCTGCCCAGATGAGCGAGCAGGCCGACTCTCTCGTGCGCCTGCTGAATGCGGAGTCGATAGAGTTCTCCGAGCAGAACGGTGTAACCTACAGGAAAGCATACAAGGCCACGTTCCTCCACAATGGAACGTATCTGAGTTGCGACACTTCCCTTTGGAATGTCGACTCCAAACTTATAAACTGCAAGGGTAACGTGCAGCTTCTGCAGGAGGAGACCGTTCTTACGAGTGATAATCTTGACTACCTTATAGACGACAACCTTGCCAAGTTCAGGGGAAGTGTCGTACAACTTCAGAACAAGAAGGAGAATACTCTCAGGACAAAGAATCTCGACTACAACACAAAGGACAGTGTGGCGTTTTTCCGCGGTGGCGCGGCCATGAAGGATAAGGACGGCCAGGTGATTGAGTGCGATAACGGAAAATATGAATCCGCAGGCAAGTTGTTCACCTTCGAGGGTAATGTGAACATGTTCACGGACTCAGCCTTCGTAAAGACCACGCATCTTGAGTACGACGGAGAACATAACCTTGTGGATTTCAAGGCGTATGTCGATTTCTGGAAGGATGACAACATGCTTTCCGCCGGAAACGGATGGTATAACAGGAATGTGGAACTGTTCTTTTTCCGTGATGACGTTCATGGACTGACGCGGAAACAGGAATGCTGGAGCGACAGCCTGTATTATTACAGGAAGCCGAATAATGTGATACTCCGGGGAAGGGCCCATGTTCAGGATTCATCCAGGAAGATGGCGGCACTTGCCGACTATATCCTGTATCAGGATTCCCTGTCCAGGGTAACAATGAAAAAGCAGGCCGCGGTTGCGCTCGAGACAGCCGAAGGGGAGAAGAGGGACACCATATATTTCGGTGCGGATACCCTCATATTCAATAGCAGGCGCATGTGTGACATTGAAGATTCTGTGCTGGTGGCGTCACGGGCACGTTTGCAGGAGATAAGGGAAGATGCCGTGCAGGCCTACAGGCAAAGAACTGCAAAAGAGGCCGCTGAAGCCGCCGCCAGAGCTATGGAGGAGAAGGCTAAGGACGACCCCAATCTGCGCAACAGGATGAAGGGCAAGACCTCGCCGCCCCAGAATACGGACGGTCCTGACGCCTCCCCTGCCGACACTGTTGCGCTTGCAGCCGCCGATACCCTTGCTCTTGCAGATTCACTTGCAGTTGCCGACAGCCTTGCAATAGCTCTTCCTCCCGATACAACCAAAGTCGGTTTCCTGCTTGGAATCAGTAATGTGAAGGTCTTCCGCAGGGATATTCAGGCAAGGAGCGATTCTCTGGTCTACTGCGACCTTGATTCTATAGCCAGGTTTTACAGGGAACCGGTTGTATGGCATGAGGGAAACCGCCAATATACCGCCGACAGTCTTTTCCTTCTTGTCCGCAGCAAGGGGATAGACAGGGCCAGTCTTATGTCGAATGCCTTCATAGCCACGAAGGAAAGCGATCAGTACTTCAACCAGATAAGCGGAACGGACGTTATGGCTTTCTTTGATTCCACTTCCGCTCTGAAGCGTTTCGATGCCCTCGGAGGCGCGAATGCAGTATTTTATCTCAAGGAGGAGGGAACTGTTGCTACGGTCAATAAAGTGGCCTGCAAGATGATGTCGGCCACATTCAAGGATGGGAATGTAGAAAGGGTGTTTTATTTTGAATCTCCCAAGAATGATGCATATCCCGTGGTTCAGCTTCCCAAGGGTGAACACTTCCTGAAAGGTTTCGACTGGAAGCCGGAAGGCCGTCCGGAAGACAGGACGGATGTGACTTCACTTGAAGTCAAGCCTTCGGAAAGGGATTATTACGAAGGCCGTCCCAAGGCAAGGTTCAAACAGACCGACATATACTTCCCCGGATATATGGACAAGGTTTACAAAGACCTTGAGGAGGCCAGAATAAGGAAGAATACACCCAGGCCGGGGCCTTCGGACACTTCCTCTGTCACGGTCGGCATTGACAGTACCGGGCACAAGCCTCTGCAGTTGTCTGCTTCCTCGGACAGTCTTGCCTTGAAGGACTCCGTCAAGGTGGAAACTCCGGCTCCCGCAGATACTGTTTCCGTAGTGGAGGACACATCCCCCGTCACCAGGAAGGAACTGCGCGAGCAGGCAAGGAAACTGGCCATTGCCAGGCGTGATGCGGAGTGGGCCCGCAGGGATTCCCTGGATGCGGCCAAAGCCGCTGTCAAGGCGGAGAAAGCCAGGGCAAAGAAACGCGCCGCCACAAAAAAAGCGCTCATACGCCAGCAGAAGCAGGAGGCCAGAGATGAGGCCAAGCTCCAGAAGTATATGAAGCGCTATCAGAAAAAGAGGATGAAGAAAGGTGCGTCAATCTCCGGCGAAGAGCCTGATAATGTTGAGAATCACCGCAGACGCCTTCTCCATTGATTCAACAGGAATCCACTCCATCTTGCCGTGGAAGTTCAGACCGCCGGCAAAGATATTGGGACAGGGCAGTCCCATGAAAGAGAGATTGGCACCGTCCGTACCCCCGCGTATCGGTTGTATCTTAGGCTTTATCCCTTCCATTTCCATTGCTTTCACAGCTTTCTCTATTATATGGTAGTGGGGCTCGACCTGCTTACGCATGTTGTAGTACTGGTGCCTTATCTCAACGGTGGCTGTTCCCTCCCCGTACTTTGCATTTATCTTGTCTGCACACTCCTGTATCACTTTTTTCTTCTCCTCATATTTCTCCATACTGTGGTCCCTGATTATGTAGGAGAATTCCGCTTCCTCCACGCTTCCACCGAAATGGATGATATGGAAGAATCCTTCATATCCTTCGGTCAGTTCAGGTTTCTGGTCCGACGGCAGGAGTGAGTCAAGCTCCATTCCTATCCTTATGGCATTTTTCATCTTGCCTTTTGCGTATCCGGGATGTACGTTGCGTCCTTGGATACGTACCGTCGCCGCGGCGGCATTGAAGTTTTCGAACTCCAGTTCTCCAACCTCGCCTCCGTCCATGGTATAGGCATAATCCGCACCGAACTTCCTTACGTCGAACTTCGCGACACCCCGTCCTATTTCCTCATCGGGGGTGAAACCTATCCTGATTGTGCCATGCTTGAATTCAGGGTGCTCCACTATGTATTGTACAGCGTTCATTATCTCCGCAACGCCGGCCTTGTCATCCGCGCCGAGCAGTGTGGTTCCGTCCGTGGTGATGATGGTCTCTCCCCTGTGGGCCAGAATCTCCGGGAATTCCTTCGGGTCGAGCAGGAGCCCTGGTACGCCCTTGAGCTCTATTGGCGAGCCGTCGTAATTCTCTATTATCTGAGGCTTGATGTCCGCTCCGGAAGCATCCGGGGCTGTATCGACGTGTGCAATGAAACCTACCGCGGGAATATCGGCATCCGTATTGGCGGGGATTGTTCCCATTACGTATCCGAATTCGTCAAGAACCGCCTCAACTCCCATGGCGTTCAACTCGTCGCGGAGAATCCTGAGCAGGTCAAGTTCCTTCTCTGCGGAAGGTTGTGTCCCGGACTCTTCACAGGACTGGGTGTCAACTGCAACGTAGCGCAGGAATCTGTCTTTTATGTTTTCCATTATTTCTCTTTTTTAAGTGTTGCTGAAATCATATATGCTATTATCCCGATGAAGGGGAGGATTGCGATAATCTGTGCCGGTGATGAACCTCCTGCAAGAGGGGTGTTCCATCCTTCCATCCACCAGTCCACATTTGCGAACTTGAGAATGGCGCTTACCACTCCCATGAGCGCACCTCCGGCAATGAACCCGCTTGCGATGAGGGTTCCCTTCTCCTGACGTGCCGCATTGACTTTCTCATCCCTGCTGCGCGTGCTTACGAACCATGCGACCGCTCCGCCCACGAGGAGAGGAAGGTTCAGGTCCAGAGGAATGAACATTCCCAGACAGAACGCCAGTGCGGGGATTCCGCAGAAGTTAAGCACAAGAGCGATGACCGCACCTATGCCGTACAGAAGCCACGGAGCGCTGCCTCCGTTCATCATAGGCTGTATCACTGCGGCCATGGCGTTTGCCTGTGGAGCCACCAGGGCCCCGTCTCCGGTAAAGCCGTAGGTCTTGTTGAGGACGAGAACTACTCCTCCTACAGTTGCGGCTGCCACGAGAGTGCCGAGGAACTTCCATCCCTCCTGCTTTGCCGGAGTTGTACCTGTCCAGTATCCTATCTTGAGGTCAGTTATGAATCCTCCCGCCATAGAGAGGGCCGTGCAGACAACTCCACCTATAACCATTGCGGCAACCATTCCGGCATTGCCCTTGAGCCCGACCGCAACGAGGACGAGGGCGGTGATTATGAGAGTCATTATCGTCATTCCGCTCACCGGGTTGCTTCCCACGATTGCGATGGCATTCGCCGCCACCGTGGTGAACAGGAAGGCTATCACCGCTACGATGAGTACACCTGTTATCGCCTGCCAGATATTGGCCACGACTCCTCCGAATGCGAAGAAGGCGAATATCATCAGAAGGGCGACGGTGATTCCCAGAACCACCGTTTTCATCGGGAGGTCCCTGTCGGTGCGTTCCACCTCCGCCACCGCTGCGCCGGGTTTCTTCTTGAATTCGCTTGTTGCGAGTCCTACGGCGCTTTTGATTACTCCGGCGCTCTTGATGATGCCTATGATTCCGGCGGTAGCTATTCCTCCTATTCCTATATGTCTTGCGTATTCCTTGAAAATCTGTTCGGGAGCCATCTGGGAGATTGTCTGCGAAATTCCGCTTCCCATAAGGTCAATTACGCTTCCTCCCCAGATAAGGTTCATCAGCGGGATGATCACAACCCACACCAGCAGGGAACCGCAGCAGATAATGAAAGAATACTTGAGGCCTATGATATACCCGAGTCCGAGCACGGCAGCTCCGGTATTGAGCTTGAGTACAAGCTTGGCCTTGTCGGCTACCACCTGTCCGAAGTGAAGGACCGTGGTGCTGACGGTTTCGGACCACGCGCCGAAAGTGGCGATGACAAAGTCATAGATTCCTCCTATAAGGCCGCTGACCAGCAGGGTTCTGGCGCTTTTGCCTCCAGCCTCTCCGCTTATGAGCACCTGGGTGGTGGCAGTGGCCTCAGGGAAAGGATATTTCCCGTGCATCTCCTTTACGAAATACTTGCGGAAAGGAATGAGGAACAGAATTCCGAGTACACCTCCCAGGAGTGAAGAAAGAAACATCTGCGTGAAGCTGACATCCAGACCGAGGATATATATGGCCGGAAGTGTGAATATAGCTCCCGCAACAATGACTCCGGAGCATGAGCCTATCGACTGTATGATCACGTTCTGCCCAAGTCCTCCCTTTTTACCGAGAGCTCCTGTTATTCCCACGGCAAGGATGGCGATGGGGATGGCCGCCTCGAAAACCTGACCTACCTTTAGACCAAGGTATGCGGCGGCCGCCGAGAAGACGACAGCCATGATGATGCCCATTGTCACGGAATAAGGGGTGACTTCAGGGTAAGTCTTGTCCGGGCTCAGCAGAGGCTTGTAGCGCTCTCCCGGTTTAAGTTCGCGGTGTGCGTTCTCCGGAAGGGAGAAATTGTTCTTTTCACTCATGATTATCCAATAATTTTTTTCTAAGTTCAGGACTCGTTTCCAGATAGGCGGAGACTCTGTCTTTCAGGAAGCGGCTGTCATTCCCCGCCGCACCTGTCCTCAGCAAGGATAAGAAAGGGTCCCGTGCCATGACCGGGGCGAGAAAGCTGCTGTCAACATCTGTACGGGGCTCCAGCTCCTCTGCAATCCTGAGTGCCTGTAATGCCAGACGCCTGTTCATCGGACTGCGGGAAAGAACGGAACTGTATTTCTTTACCATTTCAGCGTCTCCGCGCATTATGTTGAATTTTATCAGTTGCCTCAGCATGCCGTTGCCGGTTCCGTGGGGCAGGGTGCAGGCCGCTTGGAAGGTGCAGTGTATCGCTTCATTGGGCACGTCCAGCATTTCGTACAGTATGCTGTTGAAATAATATGCCTTCCTGCTCGTCTGTCCCGCCATGTCCAGGTCCTGCGTGCTGCGGACAGGATATTCCGTCATTCCGTCCTGCAGCCTGCCGGTAGCGTTCAGCGCAAGCAGGGCATAAGGTATCATATCCCTGTCGACGGAGGCCCTGTCGGGAGTTGCGATATCCAGCAGCATCTGCCAGTCGTGTTTCCGTGCGGCGTATTCTATCCCGGCCCATTCTTCGTTCTCCTTGACTTTCCCGTTGCATGGAATGGAAATGCCGAATACAAATATAATAATCAGGGAGGCTGCAATGCTCAGCTTGTTTTCTTTTTTTCTTCCTTTAATAAAAGGTAAGACAAGCGCGCAAAATGCGGCCGATACGATAAGCGATGTAACTGCTATTGCCGGTGTGGCCTTGAAAGCCATGAAATACCAGACTGTACAGGCAATGGCCGTGGCTGGTATGGATGTCCCTGAAAATGCTGTCAGCCTTCTCAGCAGGATGAATATTCCGCAGATCAGAAGCGCTTCCACGGCAGCTCCGACGGGAGGATAGTAGAACAGTTGAAGAAGAAAGTCGCTTACAAGCCTGGAAACGGGCAGCGGTGAGGTCAGCGTTTCCATGAAATAGTCCCGGCTGAAAAGGAACAGTCCGTTGAATTCCTCCTCGGACAGGGTTCTGCGCTGGAAGAAGAAACTTACCGCAAAAACAGCTGCGGACAGAGCTATCGGTATCAGTTGCTTTTTCATTTCTGGAACAGTTTCTTGAATTCGGACTGCCTGATGTCCACAGGTGAACTTACGAATTCCGGTATGTTGTATGACTTGAGCCTGATTCTGTTATGGGAAGGGCGTCTCTGCGGGAGCATGAAAGGCTTTCCGAACACTCCGTTGCCGTCGAAATGCGCAATGTAAAGCCGAGTGTAGCGCCCGTCATCCCTCCTGCTGCTGAAAATCACCCATTTCCCGTTCCCGGACCATGAATGATAGCTTTCCGTGTCCCCGCTGTTGATGATTTCCGTCGGAAGCAGTCTGCCGCTTTCAGTGTCTAGAAGTTTCAGATCCGCTTCCTTGTGCCAGATGGGGAATGTACCGAACCCGGATTCCGTGAACATGAGGTACCGCCCGCACACTCTTGGGAAGGAAACGGAACTGCTGTCCGATCCGTAGATGATGCGGGGCTCTCCCCGGAATTCTCCGTCTTCGAAATCAATGGCCTCCAGGAGGTAATGTATGTCCCCCCTTCCGGAGCATACGTCTCTTATGTTGTCGGCACGGCAGTAGTAAAGGGTCTTCCCGTCCTCCGACCATCCGGGAAACGTCTCAAGTTTGTCTTCCGTTTTCAGGAAGGGAGAAGTGAAGGTTCTCCCGGTATCCGTGTCCAGAATCATAATGTCGGAGGCGGTGTCATATACCTCTATGGGCTGTTCGTGGTTGATGCTGAAGCACTGCTGCGTTGTGTTCGAGGAAAAAGCGACATATCTTCCTCCGGGATGCCAGGCCGGATAGGTGCCCTGCATTGCCGCTTCCGTTTTTGACAGGTCGGTAAGGGAAGCCTCCCCGTTCTTGACTATGACCGTGCCTCCTCCTTTTCCGCGCGCGTGAAAAAGCATCCTGTCGGCATTCCTGTTGCAGAAAGAGTGGCAGTTGACGCATCCCAGGCTGTTCACCCTGTTGGTGACAATCGCCTTTTCCCTGAAAGAAGAAAGTTCCCTCTGGTAGATTCCCATATTGTGCCAGCTTTCGTATCCGGGCTCAATGAGCCGGTATGCGATGTACGGGTCAATCGGGTCGTGCGATATATATATAGGAAAGGCTTTGTACGATGTCCCCGTCCTTTCTCCCTTTTTCCAGGACTTGACTTTATACCATATCGTGTCGGAGCAGATTTTCTTCTCAACAACGAATTTTTCTCCGTTTTCAAGTTCGAAATTAATGGGTGCAATGCCGTCTGGAATCGTAACCCCCGTGTAATCAGGGAATATGGGGGGATATTCGGCTTTTTCTGTGAATGTTTTCGGCGTACATCCAACCAGAAGCAGGGCCAGTATTAGCAGACTGCGTTGACTCATTCGATACTTTTTTCTACAAAAATAAAAAATAAATGAAAAAAGATTTGCAGATTAAAAATAAGTTTGTACCTTTGCATCCCCTTACGAAACGAAGGGCAACGATCTTTGAGAATACTGAGAGAGATAACGAGGTAAAAAAGAAATGATTAGTCTTAATAAATGGATTTTTTCGTTTAGAGGGACTGCAATTTCATAGGCAAGAGAATATGGGACGAGAGAAATCAAAGTCGCATATGATTCACAAAGTACGAGAAAGAGAAGAAGAGCGAACGGAGGATGCCTAGGCTTTCGGAAGCGAGGAAGGACGTGGTAAGCTGCGAAAAGCGCCGGGGATCTGCAAACAGGAAATGATCCGGCGATATCCGAATGGGGGAACCCGTGCAGATGAAGACTGCACGCCAACACCAGTTGGGGCGAACGCAGGGAACTGAAACATCTTAGTACCTGCAGGAAAAGAAAGAAATATCGATTCCCAGAGTAGTGGCGATCGAAATGGGAAGAGCCTAAACCGGCGCCGTCAAGGCGGGGTCGGGGTTGTAGGAGTTATCACAGAGTCACATCCAGGAACCGGAACCGTCTGGAAAGTCGGTCCGCAGAGGGTGAAAGGCCCGTACGGGTAACGGGGATGTGGCGAGATGACCACCTGAGTAGGGCGGGACACGTGGAATCCTGTCTGAATCTGCGGCGACCATGCCGCAAGGCTAAATATGACCGAAAGACCGATAGTGGACCAGTACCGTGAGGGAAAGGTGGGAAGCACCCCGAACAGGGGAGTGAAATAGAACCTGAAACCGTTCGTTTACAAGCGGTCGGAGTCGAGAGACGACGGCGTGCCTTTTGCATAATGAGCCTACGAGTTGCTTCACA
>JAKSKH010000015.1 GCA_024401855.1 Bacteroidales bacterium
TTACAGAAGAGAAAGTCAGCTTCGACCAGATGCCCACCGTGGTATCAGAGCTAAATCAGAAAAGAATCGCTATATTTGCAAGTCGTTAGGCCATAATTTGGTTTACGAAACAACAGATCTTTGAAATCGGCGGAGAAAATTCAGTGGAAAAACACTTTTTTCTATGCAATCCACTTTCAATTTGTAAGCAGGTTTGTCAATGGTTACTTATGACAGTTTTGTTACTATTTTGTTACTCCGGGCGGTTTTGAAGAACAAACAAAATTGATTTACAAAGGGTTATGGCCGATTCTAATTTCATAGACTACGTAAAGATTTATTGCGCTTCCGGTCACGGAGGGGCGGGTGCGATGCATCTGCACAGGGCCAAATACATACCCAAGGGAGGTCCCGACGGCGGTGACGGTGGGCGCGGAGGCCATATCATCCTCAAGGCGAACTCGCAGTTCTGGACTCTCATCCATCTGAAGTACCGCAAGCACGTGAAGGCGGAGGACGGTGAGAAAGGCGGGGCAGCCCTCATGCACGGAAAGAACGGTCAGGACATATTCCTCGACGTGCCTGTCGGAACCGTTGTGAAGGATGCGGAGACGGAGGAGGTCCTTTTCGAGATGATGGAGGATGGAGAGGAGAGGATTCTCTGCCGCGGAGGCCGCGGAGGATGGGGGAACGACCACTTCAAGACCCCCACAATGCAGACCCCAAGATTCGCCCAGCCCGGCGAGGATGGGGAGGAGGGCGTTTTCGTTCTAGAACTCAAGCTTCTTGCGGATGTGGGTCTGGTTGGATTCCCGAATGCGGGAAAGTCAACCCTGCTCAGCACGGTGTCGGCTGCAAAGCCCAAGATAGCGGATTACGCATTCACGACCCTGGAACCGAACCTGGGCATTGTGAGCTATCATGACGGAAGGTCCTTCGTGATGGCGGACATCCCTGGAATCATAGAGGGCGCCCACGAGGGAAGGGGAATAGGAATAAGGTTCCTGAGGCACATCGAACGTAATTCCGTGCTGCTGTTCATGGTCAGCTGCGAGCACGAGGACATTGCGTCCGGCTACAGGACTCTTCTGAACGAGCTCAAGCTCTACAATCCCGAACTTCTCACCAAACAGAGGGTCCTTGCGGTAACCAAATGCGACATAATCGATGTCGACATCGAGAAAGAGATAGAACCCACTCTGCCGAAAGGCATCCCTCACGTATTTATTTCATCGAGTTCGGGTGAAGGCATACCCGAATTGAAGAATCTTCTTTGGAAAGCGTTGCAGAAATGACGGTACTGGAATATCTACAATATCTTGACAGGGACGTTACCCTGGCTGTCAATTCTTACGGAAGCCCGGTGACGGACCAGATATGGCAGTTCTTTTCCATGAAGGAGGTCTGGTACCCCCTTTATCTTCTCATTGCACTCGGACTTGTGTGGAGGCTCGGATGGAAGCAGGGACTCGTTTACGTTGTGGCCTGCGCTCTTACGGTGGTGGCCTGCGACCAGACAGGCAATTTTGTAAAGGATACGGTGCAGAGGCTTCGTCCTTGCTGGGATCAGCTTATGCAGGACGGAGGTTTGCGCATACTTGAAGACAAGGGTGGGCAGTTCGGCTTCTATTCAGCCCACGCTGCAAACGCCATGGGACTTGCCGTCTGTTCGTACAAGGGGTTCTGCAGGGGAGTGCGGGGCCGGCACAAACTTTACGGAACCATTATGATTCTGTGGGCTTTGCTCGTTGGTGTCAGCCGGGTGTTCGTCGGAAAGCATTTCTGCGGAGACGTGCTCGTGGGTTTCGTCGCCGGAGTGGTCTTCGCCTGTATCTTCGCCGCCCTGGCGGATATCGCCATTTCGGTTTTCAGGCTTTCAAGGCGTTGATGAAGCCGTCTTCCACGTAAATCGATACGGGCAGGCGTCCCTCGACTTCTCCGTCGAGTTCCAGGAAATCCGCAGCCGCCGAATTCATAGGCACGATTTCGAGGTTTCTGCATCTTGCGAACTTAACCTCCCTGGATTCTGTGAGCGTACCGTTGAAAAGCCTTGGTATCTGGCGGAACACCGTGGTGAGAGGAATCTTGGGCACAATCATCACGTCTATCATCCCGTCGTTTATTTCCGCAAGCGGGACCTGCCTCATTCCGCTGCCGCTGTATTTTCCGTTACCTATAGCTATGGAATAGACGGGGCCGCTGTGAACTTCCTTTCCGTCCGCGATGACCTTGACTTCTATGGCATTGAGGTGCAAAGCGGTATGCCTCAGTGCATTAAGGTAGATCAGCTTGCTGCGGAAACCCCTTTCCTTGAGGAAATTCACCCTCTTGCACACGTGCGAGTCGAACCCGACACCTCCGCAATTGGCAAGGCAGTATGTCTTTCCGTCGGCGCTTTTCACGCGTACTATGTCCATCCTGGTGTACGAGTCCTTTACTATGAGGTTTACGGCCTCTTCGGAATCGTTGGGTATGCCGAAGGACTTTATCCAGTCGTTGCCGCTCCCTATCGGAACCACGCCGAGATGGAATTCTTCAGGATTTCCTGAATTCTCGTCGCACCATTTTATGATTCCGCTGAACGTCTCGTGGAGGGATCCGTCTCCGCCGACGGCTATTATCTTCCTGTATCCTTTGTCCGCCGCCTCGTATGCAAGTGAAGTTGCGTGGCGCTTATGGTCTGTGAATTCGGTGACGTATCTTATTCCAAGCCTGTCCAGTTCCTTTTCGGCCGGAACCCATTTTGACATTGTCTTGCCGGAACCCGCCCTGGGGTTCACTATAAAATACAATTCGGTCTTGGTCTCTAGCATAGTGCAAATGTAGGAAATATTTTGTAAATTTGCACCTCTTAGCATTCAGTTGAAGATATGGGTAAAATCATTGCAATTGCCAATCAGAAAGGCGGTGTGGGAAAGACCACGACGGCAATCAATCTTGCCGCCTCCCTTGCGGTTCTCGAGAAGAACGTTCTTGTAATCGACGCCGACCCTCAGGCCAATACCACTTCCGGTCTTAACTTCTCTCCTGACGATGATCAGAAGAGGACTCTGTATGAACTGATGATAGGCAGTGTTTCCGTCGAGGATGTCCTCATACAGACGGAAATAGAGAGGCTGCACATGATTCCGTCCCATATCAATCTTGTAGGAGCCGAGGTTGAAATGCTTGATATGCCGGAACGCGAATCAGTGCTCAAGAAGGCCCTCGCTCCGGTGAAGGACAGATATGATTACATAATCATAGACTGTTCCCCCTCCCTCGGGCTCATCACCATCAATTCACTGACTGCCGCCGATTCCGTAATAATTCCCGTACAGCCCGAGTTCTTCGCGCTGGAGGGTCTTGGAAAACTCCTTCAGACAATACGCCTTGTCCAGGGGGGAGTGAATCCGGACCTCCGCATAGAAGGTTTCGTGGTTACCATGTTCGACGGCCGCACCAAGGTTCATTCGCAGGTGCTCTCAGAACTCAGGGAACATTTCAAGGATATGGTCTTCAGGACCATCATCCAGAGGAACATCCGTCTGAGCGAAGCTCCTTCTCACGGAAAGCCCATTATCCTTTATGACATTATGTGCAACGGTTCCACAAATTACCTCAATCTCGCCAAGGAAGTGATGGAACATAACAACGATACTGATGAGCAAGGAAAATAGGGGACTCGGAAAGGGTCTCGACGCCATTCTCGGAACGGTTCCGAACGCGGACCAGCTCCGCAAGCCGGTAGGTTATGTAAACAAGGAACTTGTGGGTTCCCGTCAAAGGGAGAATACCGCCGATATCCTCAGAATACCTGTGGATATGATTGAGGCCAATCCTTTTCAGCCCCGAGGCACATTCGACAAGAGTGCGTTGGATGAACTCGTGTCATCCATAAAGACGCTTGGCCTCATCCAGCCCATCACCGTGAGGAAAGTCGCCGAGGGCAGATTCCAGATCATCAGCGGTGAGCGCCGTTTCCGCGCCTGCAGGCAGGCCGGCATGACAGCGATTCCCGCCTTCATCCGCGAGGCGAACGACCAGGGAATGCTCGAGATGGCCATAGTCGAGAACGTACAGAGGGAGAACCTCGACCCGATAGAACTTGCACTGAGTTATCAGCGTCTCATTGACGAATGCTCGCTCACCCAGGACGAAATGGCCGACAGGGTGGGCAAGAAGCGCGCGACTGTTGCCAATTCCCTGCGCCTTCTCAGGCTTCCGGCAAAGGTTCAGCATGACATCAAGGTAGGTCTCATCAGCGCCGGACACGCCAAGGCTCTGCTTGGCCTGGAAGACCCCGTTGCGCAGGAACAGCTCTGCGACCTTACCATTTCCGAGGGCCTTTCCGTAAGGCAGCTTGAAGCCCTTGTGAGGAAGATGCTCATCAATCCGAATCTCAAGCCTTCCAAGACAGCCGGCAGACAGGAGGTACCGGAAGAGTACCGGCGTCTGGCCGAACATCTCGGAAAATATGTTTCCAGCGACATTTCCATGCGCAGGACTTCTTCCGGCAAGGGAATGATGACCATAAGGTTCAATTCCGATGAGGAAGTCACCCGTTTTCTTAATGCTCTGGAGGGAAGGGAAGACTGATGAGATTCAAGGGACTCCTCTTTTTCATTCTCCTGTCCGTCAATGTGCTGGTGAGCGTTGACGCTGCAGCCCAGTTCAAGAGCGAGGCCTTCAAGCAGCAGTATAATAGCGACAAGCAGAAACAGAAGGACTCCACGGACGTTCTTTTCTCGTTCAAGGAATACTTTGCAGGGCTTTCCCACAAGCAGGACCTGAAGATTGGTACCGTATTCGGCGGTTCCGCCCTCTTCATCGGCGGGCAGCAGATTTATAACCGCCAGTACTGGAAGCTCCCGCTGGTTTACGGAGGTCTTGCCGGGGCTGTGGGCACGGGTGTGTACCTCAATACCCACGGCAACAAGGATGCCGCCAAATATTGTTTCATAGGTGCCGGTGTCTGGTACTGGGCCACATTGATGGACGGTGTCCTGTGCTACAAGCCCAGTGTTTATCCCCATGCCGGCAAGGCTACCATCTTTTCCATTCTTGTTCCCGGACTGGGGCAGATTTACAATAAGGAATGGTATAAATTGCCTATATATCTCGGTGGGATGGCTTTTTCCACCCACCTCTTCATCAACAATTCAAGGAATTACAACCGATACAGGAACATGTACATAGAAGCTTCCGATCCCGACAGCGGATATTCCGGCCCTCTTTCGGCGGAGAAGGCCAAGTATTACAGGGATGTTTACAGAAGGTACAGGGACTGGTCGGCTGTTGCCATACTCGGAGTATATCTTTTACAAATCATAGATGCCAACGTCTTTTCCTACATGCATAATTTTGAGGTTGATGAAAAGCTTGCCGTAAAGGTCAGCCCCACAGTCATGATTCCGGAAATGCAGCTGGCCAGCAATTCGTCCCTTTCTCCCGCACTCGGCTTGAAGATGGGATTCACTTTTTGAATATATCAATCATTATGAAGAGACTTATCATATCCTCATTCCTTCTGTTTTCCATCATCCCTGCCGGGGCACAGGTGCCTTTTTCCGATCTGTTCAAGCATCCTGCACGCCGTGCCGTCGAGATGGAGAACACCAAGCTCAAGTCCAAGGTTGATTCTCTCCAGGCTCTCCTGGATGACATGGCTGCGGAAAAGGAGGCCGAGCAGGAAGCCGAAGCTCATATCTTTGATATTCCACGGGTTGAGAATCAGGGAGTTGAGGTTACCGACAGTCTTTTGAGCCTTTGGTATCAGAGCAATCAGCTCAAGGACTTCGATACTGTTCACGAGTACAATATGGATTCGCTTACTTTCTCTTCCAATGTTCCCGATTCCGTGATGATACGCCGTCTGGCCGACATGAACGCTTATATTACTCTGCCTTTCAATGAGACGGTACGCAACTATATGGTCCTTTATTCGGAAAAGATGCCTACCAGGATGAACAGGGTACTTGGTTTGAGCGCCTATTATTTCCCCATCTTTGAAGAGACTCTGGCGAAGTACGACCTTCCTCTCGAACTGAAATATATGTCCATCGTAGAATCCATGCTCAACCCTACGGCAACGTCAAGGGTCGGTGCCAAGGGAATATGGCAGTTCATGTACCGTACGGCCAAGTCCTACGGTCTGAACGTGGATTCGTTCATAGATGAAAGAATGGATGTGCCCAAGGCGGTTGATGCGGCCGCACGGTACATGAAGGACGCATATAAGGTGTTCGGTGACTGGGCTCTTGCAATCAGTTCATACAACTGCGGTCCCGGCAATGTCACCAAGGCCATACGCAGAGCCGGCGGAAGCCGTTACTTCTGGGACATCTATCCCTATCTTCCCCGCGAGACAAGAGGCTACGTTCCCGCTTTCGTCGGAGCGATGTACGCATTTACATATTACAAGGAGTACGGCCTGCATCCCAACGACGTTGGAATGCCGGCTCAGACAGATACTCTTCATATATGGAAGAAACTTCATTTCAAGCAGATCAATGAAGTTGTAGGAGTTCCAATGGAAGATCTTCAGAATCTTAACCCCCAGTATGTTCACGACATCATCCCAGGTACTGATAAGGAAGCCTGCGTGCTTCAACTGCCGTACAAGTGGACCGGACCTTTCCTTGATGCAGATCAGGATTCTCTCTACAACCACAGGCTCAAGGAACTTATGAGCGACGATGTCCTCAAGGCTGCGGAGAATCACAAAGCTACCTCAGCTGAACCTGCCCGTAAGGTCTACAGGGTCAAGAATGGGGATTATCTGGGAAAGATTGCCTCCAGGAACCATGTTACAGTCGCTCAGATCAAGAAGTGGAATCATCTTAAATCTGACAAGATACGTGTGGGCCAGATTCTTTATCTGTACGCACGTTAATCCTCAGTTTAACCGCTAAAAGAAATGCCGCAAACCGGACAGCGGAAAGTCCGGTTTGCGGCATTTCTTCAAATCCGGATTATCAATATCCGAAAATCTCTTCTGTGGTGAGCTTCTTGATGGTTCCGAACTTGGAAATTCCTTCCATGTCGAAGTCGGAGTCACGGCCAAGGATACAGATGGTGTATTTGCGGTCCCTGACATTCTCCTGCTGGAATTTGACAACGTCGTCAAGTGTCATTGAACCGGCCTTCTCGTAAATGTCCTTGTCGATGTCGTGGTCAAGACCAAGCCTGCGGAGGTTGACATATTTCCAGAGAACATTGGACTTCACCGTGCGCTGGGTGCGGAGATTGGATATCAGACTTTCTTTTGCTATGTCGAAGGCGTTCTGCGACTGTGGCATGTTGTTGATGATGTCATCGAATGCGGTGAGCGCGTCAACGATCTTGTCGTTCTGGGTCTGGATGTAGTTGAGATATATCTCTGTGTGGTCCAGGTCTCCCGGCTGCATGTAACGTGCTCCTGCGCTGTATGCAAGACCGCGGGCCTCGCGCATCTCCTGGAATACGATGGAATTCATTCCTCCACCGAAATATTCGTTGTAGAGGTCTATGATGGGTTCCTTGGCTGCATCATATGCTTCGCCCTTTGATGAGATGGAATAGATGATGGACTGGTTTGCATCGTAGGGTGCAATGAGAACCGTATTCTCTTCAGTCACATTATACTTGAACGGGTTTCCGCTTACCACGTCTTCAAGGGTCTCGGGGCAGTTGTGTATTCCGTTGACTTTGGCAACAAACTCGTCAGCCTTTGCAGGACCGTAATAAAGGATTGAGTGCTTCAGGTTGAAGATGTTGTGTATCTTGTTGATGAGTGCGGCATCTTCAAGCCCGTTCAGGGCTTCTTCCGAAAGGATGTTCCTGCTCGGATTCTCAGCTCCGTACTGTCCGTATGCCCTGAGGCGTGCGGCGTTGGAATTCTGATCGGATTTTGCATTGAGCCTTTCCTGAATGGTGTTGGCCTTGAGCATTGCAAGCGCTTCCGGGTTCGGCTGGGCATCCTTGATGAAGTTCTCCATGAACTCCATTGCCTTGTCCATGTTTTCTGCAAGTCCGCTTACGGTCACGTAGGTGCGTTCACCTGTGCATGATACCGAGAACCTGCATGCAAGGCTGTAAAGGTATTTCTGAACCTCTTCAGGGCTCATTGTGCTTGTTCCGAGATAATTGAGGTAGTCGCATGCGTAGGGGAGCTCCTTGTCGGCATAGCTTCCTGTTTCGAACATGTAGTCAATCTCGAATATCTGATTTGTCACGTTCTGCTTGTAGAGAACCTCGATGCCGCTTTTTGCAGTGAGTGTGGAAAGATCCTTTGAGAAGTCAACGAATACGGGTTCGATGGGCTTCACTGCAGCGGCTTCCGCCTGAATCTGGCGAAGGAATACGCTGGCTGTGTCACGGTTTGTGAATATGGGGGTGATAGCGGGCTTGTCTATCTTGCTTCCGTCTTCAGCCTTGCCCTGGAGTTTCTTCACGAAAACGTAGTTGTCCTTGAAGTTCTCATTCGCAAACTTGACAATGTCTTCCTTGGTTATCTCCGCCAGACGATCAGCTTCTGAAATCACTTCGTTCCAGGGAACGTCGTTGATGAAGCTGTTGACTGCCATCCTTGCCATTGCACCGGTGCTTTCGAACCTGCGCATAGAGTTGAGCTTGAGGTTGTTGATTGTTGCCTCGAGGAGTGATTCGTCGAATTGGCCCTTCTTTATCTTTTCAATTTCCGCAAGAGCTATGTCCTTAACCTCATCCAGAGTCTGTCCGGGTTTGGGCTCGGCCATGATGAGGAATACGCTGTAGTCTGCCAGGTCTTCTACACCGGAATACATTCCCAGAGTCTTCTGCTGCTGGTTCACATCCAGGTCGATGAGACCTGCTGTGCCGTTGCAGAGAACGTTTGAGAAAGCATTGAGCACAACTGACTGCGGGTCGTTGGCACCGGGGAAACGCCATCCGAGGAACATGTTGGGTGACTCGTTTCCTATGACTTCCTTGACTACAGGCTCGGTTATGGGCTTCTCGGCCTCGAATTCCATCTTCTTCAGGTTCTCGTTGGGCTTGAGGGCGCTGAAGTATTTGTCTACAATCTTTATGGCCTTGTCGGGGTCGAAGTCTCCAGAAAGTACAACGGCCATGTTGTTGGGCACGTACCACTCGTCGTGATATTTCTTAACATTGGTGATGGAAGGGTTCTTCAGGTGTGAAGGAAGTCCTATCACGTCGGTATTGTAGGGATGGTTCTCGAAGAGGCCTGAGAACAACGCGTTGATTGTCTTGTCCTGATCCATTGCGTTGTACATGTTGAACTCCTCGTAGATAGTTTCGAGTTCTGTGTGGAATCCGCGGAGCACGCAGTTCTGGAAACGGTCAGCCTGGATCTTTGCCCATGCCTCTATCTGGTTTGACGGAATGTTCTCCACGTAGCAGGTGACATCATAGCTCGTATATGCATTTGTGCCGCTTGCTCCAATGGCCGCCATAAGCTTGTCATACTCGTTGGGAATTGAAATCTTGGATGCCTCGTATGAGATGGAGTCGATCCTGTGGTAGATTGCTTTTCTCTCTGCGGGATCCTCAGTCTTCCTGTAGACTTCGAACAGAGCCTCGATTTCGTCGAGAAGAGGTTTCTCCTCCGCGTAGTTCTGTGTTCCGAACTGCTCGGTTCCCTTGAACATGAGGTGCTCGAAATAGTGGGCAAGACCGGTGGTCTCCCTGGGGTCGTTCTTGCTTCCGACCTTCACTGCTATCTGGGCGTCGATCCTGGGCTTGTCCTTGTTTACGATGGTGTAAACCTTGAGCCCGTTGTCAAGGGTGTAGATGCGTGTCCCCGTGGGATCTCCCTTGACGGTCTCGTAGTCATATTTTCCGCAGGATATCGTTGCGGCAAGCATGACTGCAAATGAGATGATTGTAATTAACTTTTTCATATAGGTATAAATAGAATGGGATTGCAAATGTATATAAAATTTTCAGCAATTGTTCCTGCCTTTATGCTTGAGTGTGTGCCGGACGCAGAAGGTCAAGCACTGTCTTGACGGGATTGAACGTTTCTATCGGCACTTCCACGAACATTGTGTTCCAGTCGGACATTGCCCCGTTCCAGAGCCCCGGCAGTTCAAGCGCCTTCAACTCACGGCCCTGCCAGCTTTTGGAGCTTATGAACCCTGTTTCTTCATCTACATATTCCGGCAGGTTGAACTTCTCTCCCTTCGAGTTGTGCAGGCAGCAGATTATATCTACAGGATTGAAGTGGGTGGCTTCTTTCAATGCCTTGACCGCTTTGGGGTCGTCAGGGTTTATCTGCACGCTTTCAAGAATCTGCAGAGAGGTGCTTCCGTCCTTTGCCCTGATTACGAAGGGCCCTCCTCCCGGCTCGCCCAGGTTGCGGACCATTCCGCACACGCGTATGGGCCTGTCGAGCTTTTTCCTGAGTTGCGCCGCACGTTCCCTGCAGTTCTTAGCCTCAGGTATGCTTACGCAGAGTTCTTCGCTGAGGAAGGTTTCTATTTCGTTGCAAAGTTCCTGAACTTCATCGCTGGCCCATACGTCCTCCTGCAGAGGCATATATGCCTGGAGTGTGGAGGACATCGCATTTTTTATTTCCGACGATGCAATCTGGTCAAGCGCGTAGATGTATCCGAAAATCCTGTCTCTCAGCTGCAGTGCGCATCCCATGAGGATTTTCTTCCATTTGTACGTCGCTTCCTGCATCCCTTCCAGACATACGTTGTCTATGTTCTTGATGGAAACGAGTTCTTCTTTGACCTTGTTTAGATTGAAGATGAGCGCACCGTGCCCGGCGGGACGGAAGAGCATTGTACCGTCGTCCTTGATGAATGGTCTGTTGTCCGGTGTCACTGCAACGGTATCGGTCTCCTTGTCCTGGAAGGTGAATTCGATGTTGTAACGTACCCCGTATTTCTTTTCATACCTTTCCCGGATTTCCTCCACGGCCTTTTCGAACAGGGCGCGGTGTTCCGGCGATATGGTTATGATGAGCTTGACCGTTCCGTCCGCATTGCGCATATAATTCTGTCCTTCGACAAAATGCTCCGCCAGGGCGGTTCTTTTTTCTTCCGGATATGAGTGGAATTTCAGCACACCCTTCGGCTTGCTCCCATAACCGAGTCCGTCGTCTTCCAGAAGGGATGACGCGCTTTTCTGAGGGTCAAAAGGAGCTTTTCCGAACACGGTTTCATCATAGAAGGCGAATCTGGGGAGGTTGTCGGCAAGCTTGCGTACTGCATCATTGGTCTCCTTGATGCCTGCAAATATGTCCTTGAACATGCGTGAGGCGGCTCCTGATGCGGGAACGAACTTGCATTTGCCGTTTACCTCCGCGGAACTGAAGTATTCCTCCGCTTCTTTTTCCTGTTCTTCGGAAAGAACCTTAATACCTTTTTCCGGTGTTGCAGCCGCTACGATATCCAACCAGGGAAAACCCTTGTGGAAATGCTCTATCTGAGCATTGATCTTGTTTCCGTCCATTTCAGAAGTCTATGAAAAATTCTTTTCTGTATTTGTAGCTTGACCTCATTTCCTTGAATCCGGACGGATTCATGCGGAACATGAAGTCATCTGTGAATATCGGGTAGTTGTACTGTATGATGGATGCTATCTGTCCCTGGCTTTTCCCCTGGATGTCGAGTTTGACCACTTCCAGCTCATCATTTTCCGTCTTTGGGAAATAATCCAGCAGAGGCTGTATGTTGAAATATCTTGCAATGGACCTTACTGCATATGCGGCCCCTGTCTGCTTGCCGTACTGGGAGTATCCGGCTATGTGCGGCGTGGCGATGTCAATTTTATTCATCAGCCTTATGTTGATGTCCGGCTCATTGTTCCAGGTATCTATAACTACGGGACCGAGTTTGGGAAGCGCTTCTTCCAGGTCATCCTCGTCAACGATCTCTCCTCTCGAACTGTTGATGAAGAAGGCGCCGGGTTTCATTTTTGAAAAAAATGCGGCGTCGGCCATTTTCCTCGTACTTTCCGTAAGCGGGACGTGCATCGTGACGATGTCGGAATTTTCGAGCAGTGTCTGCAGGCTGCAGAACTGGCTTTTTCCTTCTTTCTCGGCTCTGGGAGGGTCGCATAACAGCAGCTTGAATCCGAGCAGCCTTGCGGCATGCTCAATTTTCTTTCCTGAGTTACCGACGCCTATTATGCCGAGTGTGGCTCCTTCGAGGGAAATGCTTTTTCTTGCTGCGGTGCCGTACAGGGCAGACAGCACATAGTTCATGACTCCGCCTGCATTGCAACCTGAAGCATTGGTTATGTAGATGCCCTTTTTCCTGCAGTAAGCCTGGTCTATGTGGTCGGTGCCGATGGATGTTGTAGCTATGATTCTGACCGGACTCCCTTCAAGAAGCCCGGCATTGCATTTGGTCCTCGTTCTGATGAGCAGCGCGTCGGCATCGGCAATGTCTTTCCGCCCGATGGAATGTCCGTCAAGATACCGTACTTCTCCATATGGCTCGAATACGCCTTCGATGAAGGGAATGCTCCTGTCCGCTACGATAATCATTTTATTATAAGTTCTGTCACAGCGCCTGTGTCTTTGTCTTCCCTTGTGAAGAGTTCGTCTTTCTGAATGAGGGCATTGATCTTTTCAAGAATGATGTCTTTCTGGAATTGAAGCTGGCTCCTTACCACGGAGGAGCTTACGGTGACGTAAAGCTTGCCCGCGCGGAAGAATTTCCGTTCTGAGTATCTGCCGGCGCCGGAAGCCTCGTCCCATGCTTCAAACACCTTGCGGGTGTTGATGCTCTTTGCCAGGTTGTTGCTCCTGATGTATTCTTTCAGGAGGTCGCCCACTGCAACGGCGTTTTTCCTCTCCATTCTACTCATTGCGTGTGAAAACGCCTCCTTTCGTTTCGAAATAAGCCCTGTCGCTTGTTATCGAGTCCACGATGCCCTTTATTCTGACCTTGTTTGAGTCGCTGAGGAAAATTTGTCCGAAATCACTGTCAGCCACCATCTTCAGCAGGTTTGAGACACGCTCCATGTCCAGTTTGTCGAAAAGGTCGTCAAGCAGCAGCATGGGAGGGAACCCGCAGTTGCTTTTCATGAGTTCATATTGCGCGAACTTGAGCGCTACAAGAAATGACTTCTGCTGTCCCTGGGACCCGTGACGCCTTATCGGATGTCCGTCCATCGTGAATATGAAATCGTCCCTCTGTATGCCTGCCGCGGTATATTTCAGGGCTGCATCCCTGGCTCTGTTTTCCCTGAGGATATCGGAAAGCCTGCCGTCGGAGAGGTCTGACCTGTATTCTATCCCCACTTCCTCCTTCTCTCCCGAAATCTGTCCGTAGTATTTTCTGACAATGGGAGTTATGTTCCTGCAGAATTCGGCGCGTCTTTCGAAAACCGGTCCGGCAAGCGACGAGAGCATATCATCGAACGTTGACAGGAGAACATCATCGGTGATTCCGTCCTTCAGAATTTTGTTCCGCTGCAGGAGAACCTTGGTGTATTGCTGTATGCCCGACAGATAATTCCTGTCCATCTGCGAAAGGACGGAATTGGTGAATTTCCTTCTTTCCTCCCCCGATTCGCTGACCATCGCCGTGTCGGAAGGGGAGACCATCACTATCGGCAGGATGCCTATGTGCTCCGAGATTCTGGAATAGGTCTTGTCATCTCTCTTCATGGTTTTTCCCGCTCCGTTGACCTGGATGCTGAATTTCGAACTCACTCCTCCGTGCATCATATACGTTCCGCCTATGGCGAAGCTGTCCGAGCCGTATCTGTAATTGAATCTGTCCGATGTGGTGAAGGGGCTTTTTGTCATTGAAAGGTACCATATCGCTTCAAGAAGGTTGGTCTTTCCCTCTCCGTTTCCTCCGCTTATGCAGTTGATGTTGGGGGAGAATTCCAATTCCTGGAGCTCTATGTTGCGGAAGTTCCGTATGACACTTTTAATGAGTGTTGCCATACTGCGAATATAACGATTATTATTGTAATGTTAAAGTATTTTTCCTAATTTTGCGGACTTTGTAAAAAGCAATATAACAGTTTTAGATATGGCAAAAGTTAATCAGAAGACCAAGGAAATGGAAAGACAGCAGAATGTCGAGGCAACCGTTTCAAAGACAGAACAGTTTTATAACGAAAACAAGAAGGCCATCTGGGGTGTGATCATTGCGGCTCTCGTGATAGGTCTCGGTGTTCTTGCCTACAGCAAGTACGTTTATCAGCCCAAGTGCGCCGAGGCTATGGAGCATATGTTCCCTGCAGAGCTCAGTTTCCAGAAGGGCGAGTATGACCTTGCTCTCAACGGAGACGGAAATGTTGACGGTTTCGTTCAGGTGATCGACGAATACGGTGCCAAAGCCGGCAAGGCCGTTTACTTCTATGCAGGAGTGTGCGAACTCCAGCTCGGCAATTTCGATGACGCCATCACTTACTTGAAGAAGTATGATGGAAAGGATGTCATTCTCGCAGCCCGCGCCGAGTCCTGCAAGGGAGACGCATATGTGGGTCTTGAGGATTACGGCTCCGCCGCAAAATGCTTCATGAACGCTGCCGCAAAGAACGGCGTGAATGCACTTGGTGCCGGTTATCTCGTGAAGGCCGGTCTCGCTTATGAGAAGTTCGGAGAAAATGCAAAGGCTTTTGATTGCTACAAGACAATCAAGGAAGACTATCCTCAGTCAGTTGAGGCTTATGACATTGACAGATATATCCAAAGAGTAGCAGAATAACCATGGGAAGAGCATTTGAATTCAGAAAGGAACGCAAGATGAAGAGATGGGGGCACATGGCCCGCACCTTCACCAAACTTGGAAAGGAAATTACCATTGCAGTAAAACAGGGAGGTGCCGACGTTACCGGAAATCCCCGTCTTCGCGCACTCATTGCGGAGGCCCGTTCGGAGTCAATGCCCAAGGAGAATGTGGAGCGCGCCATCAAGAAGGCTACTGAAAGCAAGCAGGGAGATTTCAAGGAGGTTCTTTATGAGGGATACGGTCCTTTTGGCATAGCATATCTCGTAGAGACCGCAACCGACAACAATACACGTACCGTTGCCAATGTGCGCAGCTACTTCAACAAGTGCGGCGGAAACCTTGGTACCAGCGGCTCAGTAAGTTTCATGTTTGACCACAAGTGTGTCTTCCGCATAAAGAAGACAGATGCTATGGATCTCGAGGAAATGGAGCTTGAGATGATAGATTTCGGCGCCGAGGAGCTTTTCGAGGATGTTGAGCTTACCAAGGATGGAACGGAGTACGGTGTTGTTGTAATCTACGGTGATTACACTTCATACGGACAGATTCAGAAATACATCGAGGACAAAGGGTATGAACTCGTTTCCGGTGGATTCGAAAGAATTCCAAATACGGAACTCAAGGAAGTGACCGAGGAGCAGCGCGCAACTCTTGAAAAATTAATCGGGCTCCTTGAGGATGACGAGGATGTTACCAACGTCTATACCACAATGAAGCCCGCAGAGGAGTAGGAGGGGGAAGTTTATTTCTTCACATTCCCCGCTCCGCTTATCGATGAGCTGATTTCCGGACAGTTCAGTTTAGAAACATCTATATCGCCGGCACCGCTGATCCTGAGATCGGCGGTGTTTGCTTTTCCTGAAAGCTCAACGTCGCCGGCACCGCTGATCTTAGCGTTTATGCTGTTGCAGTCCAGCCTGTCGATATCTATGTCTCCTGCCCCGCTTACATGAATCTCAATATCTCCAGCGGTCAGACCTTCTATGTTTATGTCTCCGGATCCGCTTACCCTGATATCAAGATTGTCGGCAACCATTCCGTTTTCCGCTTCAAAATCTCCCGAACCGCTTATCTGAACCCCGTTCAATTTCGGGGAACTGACATATATCTTGACCTTGCCCAGTTTTCTTATCCTTGTTCTGGCTGTGGACAGTTTCAGTGTGCCGTCCGACACTTCCGCAATTATGTGCGGTATGACGTTGTCCGGCGCATAAATCCTGACGTTCTGTTCGCCGGGGGTATATTCGATGTCGAACGCTCCCTGTGTATGTATTCTTTCGAATATGTCTGTATTTATCGTTTCTGTAACATAGTTTGCAGATGCGGTTATGGTTTCCTTTGCGGAAAGTACATTTCCGCAGGTCTCTCCATTGAATTTAATGAAATTGCATGATGTAAGTCCAAGCAGGACCAATGCTGTGAGTATGATTCTTCTCATTTCAGATTATGTTTTTGATGTTAATTCCAAGCAGTTCCGCTTTTTTGAGAAAAGCGGGAAGTTCCTCTTCCATGAATCTTTTCCTTTCGTCCTGCATTATCGTATTCTTTGCGTCGGGAGAGACAAAGAAGCCTATTCCCCGCTGGTTATAGATGACCTGCCTCTCCGTCAGGGTTTCGTAGCTTCGCGCAACCGTGTTCGGATTGACCCCTATAGTTGCCGCCCATTCCCTCACGGATGGAATCCTGTTCCCCTGATTCAGTTCTCCTGACAGTATCCTTTCACAGATGTTTTCGGCAATCTGCAGGTAAATCGGTTTGTTCTCGTCAAAATTCATGGATTAGTGTTTAAGCGTTTTGATACGTGCAAATATACCTCCGAGAAGACCTCCCAGAATCAGAATGTAAATGATGCTTACGGCGGCATTGACTTTGGAAATGAAGGTCTCCACAGTGAGGGTGTTGCCGTTCAGCATCCATTCTATGTCCTCCGAAGAAATGTGGTCGCTCCCTACGACCATCATCATGACAGGTGTGAGTATCATTGACAGCGCAAAGTATGCAAGTATGGTTTTTGCCGCCTTGGATCTCTTGAAATATATTGCTCCCAGTGTAAAGATGAGGATGTTTTCACACCAGTTGAGAAATAGAACCGGATGTAAATTGATGCTCAGGATACCGTTTGAGCTGTCTGATATCATTCTGTTCACATCCTTGAAGTATGTAAGCAGACTCTTTCCGTAGTTCGGGATTGCCGCGCTCAGGATTGCATCCGAACCGAAAAGCATCAGGCCGATGCAGACAGGCATGACGATGCAAACAATCAATATCATCGACAGCCACTTTTCAAAGGCTGATGCCGGAATCATAAGCCAGTCGGATCCCGTTTTCTTCTCGGTCAGTTTGCCGTATACCTTTACAGGGAAGTTGAGTACTACCGTAACAAACGAGATGCCGAATGCCGCCCATTGGCTGACGGGATTGTATGGCATCCACTCTCCGGCAATGACCACTGACATAAGTTCGTATATGACATACATGCTCACCGGAATAAGGCCGAGGATCAACGATGAAAGCCAGTATCTGTTCCTTGCGTTCCTAAGGTCATAAAGCAGGTAGTGCCAGAATCTTTTTATATTGAAAATATTGTCCATATCTATTCCTGATTATTGTTGAACATGCCTTTGATAAGATTCTTGTGCTTGTGGCAGGCGTTGAAGAGAGCTTCAATGTTCACCTTGCTGTCCGCTCCCGTCGTGTTCGGGCAAACCTGGATGAACCCTCCGGGAAGCTGCTCTGTATAAAGAGTTTCCGGATGAAGCGTGGTCCCATAGTCGAAGAACAGTTTCCTGGAGATGTTTTCCATGCTCTCGTTGAGCAGGACGCTCTGTTTGTCCAATATGATGATAGGGTCTATTATATTCTCAAGGTCCCTTACCTGATGTGTGGATATCACGATTGTTGACTGCTCTGAAGTGTATTTCATAAGTGCGCTGCGGAACTGGGCCTTGCCGGGAATGTCAAGTCCGTTGGTCGGCTCGTCCATGTACAGGAAACTTGTACTGCAGGCGAGCGCGAATGATATGTGGGTTTTCTTTAGCTGTCCCGAAGACATCTGATTCATTTTCCTTGAGCAGTCATTCTCGAAAACTCCCATTATCTCCCTGAATTTGTCAAGACTGAAACCGGGCCAGAATTTTCCGCTTGTCATTGCCCAATTGATGGCCCTGTCCGGGATTGCGGCAACTTCGTCCGGAAGGTAATATTGTTTTGAAAGAAGAGAAGGCTCCCTCCTGTAAGGATTGGCTCCGTCTACGGCTATTGTTCCGGTCTGAGCTTTTTTCAAACCGCACAACAAGGTGAGGAGCGTCGTCTTTCCAACTCCGTTTTCCCCGAGCAGTCCGTAGATTCGTCCCGGTTCAAGTTTCATTGTGATATTGTCCAGCACGGACGTCTGCCCGTAACTGAACCCCAGATTGTTTATTTCAATCATAAGTGCATAGTGTATTAGTTTAATAGTACACGCAAAGATACAATAATTATATTAAGTTCCAAATCCGCATCTGTTATTTTTGAAGAATTTTTTTGTGAGAATTTCTTATGCTGTCCTTTTCATTCTTCCTGATAGCCGTGGCCTCGCTATCAAGGGTTGCAGCCTTCTGGAATTTCTCCCAGATCAATTCTATGGCCGTGTGATTAGGATGACAGAGGTCTTCCGCGTAGAACCTGTAGTCTCTCAGCTCGTCCATCATTATTTCGTATGCCGGGAAATATGAATGTCCGTGATTTTCAAGCCATTTGTCAAGGGCAAGCAGCAGGGTGGCCTTGGAGACCGTGTTGGCGTGCGCCCCGTCGGAGAGATGGCGTATGGGAGACACTGTGAATATGTATTCCTTATCCGGTTTTTCCATTCCGTCAAGGCAGGCTTCAATCTCTTCCATAGACAGAATTTCTCCGGTGAATTCGGATGCGGGGCGCTTCAGGCAGTTTGATACAACTTTCCCGTCATGTTTCCATACTCTCGCGGTACCGAAGGTGACTATCACTTTTGTGCAGTCTTTCCAGAAATCTGATGCCTCCCTCAATGCCGCATTGGCATCCTTCAGAAACTCCGACTCGGTTTTCCTTGCGAATTTAGTATGATGCGAGAAGGAACATACAAGGTCCGCGCCGGCGCCCATCATGACGCAGTCTTCTTCCGTGAAAGATTCTCCGCATTCCAGTCTGGCGACTGCGGAGGCTATGCTTGCCGGATTGTACAGTGTTCCGAAAGGGTTTATGCATACGTTGAAGCCCGCATTGGCAAGTTTCTCTCCTATATTGTCTGCAAAACAGCTTCCGAGAACCATTATCCTGTCCTTCAAGGACAGCGATGTCGCGAGTTCTCTGATTTCTATGTTTGTGAAAAGTTTCATATCCGTTTGCAAAATTATTATTTTTGAGGATATGAAACGATTATTTGCTCTTCTTACCGCTTTTTTTCTTTGCATAGGCCTTTCCGCCCAGCAGCCGTCGCTGCATATTATTACAACCGGAGACGTCCACGGTTCGTGGTTTGACAAGCCTTACGTTGATGGTGGAAAACTGAAAACCAGCCTCATGTCAGTCAAGCATTATGTTGACAGTGTCCGCAATGCCGCCGGCTCCGACAATGTCCTGCTGCTCGATGCGGGGGACTGCCTGCAGGGAGACAATGCCCCATATTATTTCAATTATGTGGTTCCCGGAGAACCTCACCTCTTCCCCCGCATCGCGTCGTACATGGGGTATGATGCAATTGTTGTGGGCAATCACGACATTGAGACCGGGCATGAGGTATACGACAAGGTCTTCTCGGAACTTGGAGAGAAAGGGATTCCCTGGCTTGCCGGCAATTACATCAGGGACGCTGACGGAACTCCGTATTTTCCCCTTTATCATGTTTTTCACAAGGCCGGAAAGAAGATACTTGTAATGGGGTTCGGCAACCCGAACATAAAATCCTGGCTTTCCGAGCATGCCTGGAAGGGAATGCATTTCGAGTCTATTGTCCCGTTCGCCCAGGAGTGTCTGGACCGTGTCCTCCCTCTGGAAAAGCCGGATTTCACCATTGTGATCATGCACTCCGGAACAGGTGACGGAGACGGAAAGTCTCTTGAAAGTCAGGGATTGGACCTGCTTGCATCTGTGCGCGGAGCCGATTTGCTCGTTTCCGGTCACGACCATATTCCAACTGTCGTCAGCAGGGATGGTGTCATTCTCATGGACGGCGGGGCAAGGGCCGGCTATGTGGGACATGCTGTTCTTGACGGTTCCGGGTTGCATGCGGAAACGGTACGTCTTGACAAGAAACTTGCAGATGAAGCCATGGAAGAGAAATTCCGGAAGGAGTTTGATGCCGTCAGGGAATTCACTAACCACAATGTGGGTGAGTTGTCGGTTCCCCTGTACACGAGAGATGCTTATGCCGGAATGTGCGATTATCTGAATCTTATCCACACCGTTCAGTTAAGCGTCCCCGAAGCGGACATATCATTCGCCGCACCGCTTACGTTCAATGGAACCGTCAGGGAAGGTACGGTCGTGTATAACGACATGTTCACCATTTATCCTTTCGAGAACCAGCTTTTCGTCATAAGGATGACCGGTGACGAAATAAGGCGCTATCTTGAATATTCATATTACACATGGATCAATCCCGGCAGAGAGCACGTTCTCAGGATAGAAAAGAAAGCTGACGCACGCACTTCCTCGGAGAAATGGTCGTTTTCAGGACGTACTTACAATTTTGATTCAGCCGGCGGTATAAGATATACCGTGGATGTACGCAAGCCTGTGGGGAAACGCGTCCGCATCATTTCCATGGCGGACGGCAGTGATTTCAATCCCGATACCCTGTACAACGTGGCCCTTACTTCGTACAGGGCCAACGGTGGAGGGGAACTCCTTGCCAAGGGAGCCGGAATAGACAATGAAGAAATGCAGAAACGTCTGATTGCCGTTTATCCTGCAATCCGGGATCTGGTGTACGACTATTTCAGGAAACACAGCACAATCACCCCTCAGCTTATAGGAAACACCGGTCTGATAGGGGAGTGGAAGTTCATCCCTTCAGATAAGTCCGGCAGGATGATAAGGGACGACCTTGAACTTGTTTTCTAGCTTGCTTACCTCAGGTTCTTGAGCCTTGCCGCCAGAGAGCCGTCAACAGCCATCTTCATCATTTTTCTGGATTGTTCGAACTGTTTGATCAGTTTGTTCACATCTGCTATGGATGTGCCTGAACCGTCCGCGATCCTCTTTCTGCGTGATCCGTTCAGACATTCCGGATGCTCTTTCTCGTAGGGGGTCATCGAGCTGATGATTGCCTCGGTCGGTTTGAAGGCGTCGTCTGGTATGTCCACGTCTTTCATCGCCTTGTCCATTCCGGGAATCATCCCTGCCAGGTCCTTAAGGCTTCCCATCTTCTGAATCTGCTGCAGCTGCTGGTAGAAATCATTGAAAGTGAATTGGTTGTGCGCAATCTTCTTTTTGAGCGCCCGGGCTTCTTTCTCGTCATATTGTTCCTGGGCTTTTTCTACGAGTGAAACAACATCTCCCATGCCGAGGATCCTGTCCGCAATACGTGCGGGATAGAAGACATCAAGAGCCTCCATTTTTTCTCCGTTGGAAACGAACTTGACAGGCTTGCCCGTAACCGCCCTGATGGAGAGAGCCGCACCGCCTCTGGTATCTCCATCCATTTTTGAGAGTACAACTCCGTCATAATCTATGGCGGTGTTGAAGGCCTTGGCTGATTCTACGGCATCCTGTCCTGTCATTGCATCGACCACAAAGAGACTTTCCGAAGGATTCACCGACTTGTGCATCCTCGAAATCTCCTCCATCAGTTCGTTGTCAACCGCGAGGCGGCCCGCCGTGTCTATGATTACAGCGCTTATTCCTGTTTTCCTTGCTTCCGCTATGGCATTGACCGCAACTTTTACAGGGTCTTTCTCTCCCTCTTCGGAGTATACGGGTACTCCTGCAAGGTCTCCGAGTGTCTTCAACTGCTCTATAGCTGCCGGACGGAACGTGTCACATGCCGCCAGAAGGACTTTCATTCCTTTCTTGCTCTTCAGCATGTGCGCAAGTTTGCCGGAGAAGGTCGTTTTTCCGGAACCGTTGAGTCCTGCGATGAGAATTACGGCGGGGGAACCTTTCACGTTTATCTCCGTGTGCTCGGACCCCATGAACGATGCAAGCTCGTCATGGACAATCTTGACCATCATCTGCTGGGGCTTCACCGCGGTGAGGACATCGGCTCCCATTGCCTTCTGCTTCACCCTGTCGCAGAATTCCTTCGCCACCTTGTAACTTACATCCGCATCGAGCAGTGACCTGCGAATTTCCTTGAGGGTTTCCGCGACATTCACTTCCGTTATTTTCCCTTCGCCCTTTAGTATCTTGAATGAGCGTTCCAGTCTTTCTGATAGATTCTCAAACATCTTTCTTGGTATTTTTATGCGAATTTATTAAAATTATAAGCAATGAACAAATTCTTTATCCGCAGGTGGATCATCAAAGGATTCCGCAAAAACAGAAAAGTTGAAGACTCTGTCTGCACTGCCGTTGATTCCAGAATCACCGTCGCCCTCTATGACTGGGTTCAGGAAAACGGATTCTGCCGTCAATGCAGGATGGAAGAAGCGGCAGAGGAGCTCGGCACGTCAAAAGAACAGCTGTCCTGGTATTTCAACAGGACGAAGACAGGCGGTTTCGTGAAATGGAGGACAAACCTCCGTATCACGTATGCCATGGAGATACTCGACAAGCACCCTCATCTTCCGTTCAGCTCCGTCGGTGAATTTGTCGGTATTCCTGACAAGTCAAATTTCCGCAAGGAGTTCAGACATATTGTCGGCATGTCTCCCCAGGAGTGGAGACGGTCAAGGCTTGAAAAACTCGGGCATTGACATCTTGAAGAGATTCCTTCTGTGCATTGAATCTATTTTTTCCTTTACAGATGAATCTTCGCAGACTCCGGTGCGGATATATCTGTCCAGCAATGAATATGTGAATCCGAATTTCTCCTCGTCGGAGCAACTGTGCGGCAGTCCGTCATCCGGAGTTTTCTCAACCCATTCCGACGGAATGCCAAGGGCATGACCTATCCCTTTTATCTCCTGTACCACAAGCCCTCCCAGCGGGCTGAAGTCTCCCGCGCTGTCTCCCCACCTCGTAGCGTATCCTATCCAGTCTTCGGACAGGTTGCAGGTGTTGACCACCCTTCCTGACAAGGTCTGGGAGATGGCGTACAGAACAGTCATCCTCACCCTCGGAGGTATGTTCTGCTCCGTCTGTTCGGAGAATCCTTCCGGAAGATTTTCTCTCACGCAGTCGAATGCTTCTGTTATTTTCCCGATCGGAGCGCAGATGTACCGTATCCCAAGATACTTGCATATTTCATCCGCTCCATTGAGGCTCTGTCCTTCCGCAGGCATTGCAACTCCGACAACACGGTCCTTTCCGAGAGCTTCAGCGCAGAGTGCCGCGGCTACGGTGCTGTCTTTTCCGCCGCTCATTCCGAGGACGGCGCAGCAGCCCCGTCCGTTCCTGTCGAACCATTCCCTTATCCATTCTATACATTTGTCTTTCAGTTCCTCGTGTTCCATATTCATGTTATTTGTTGATGATTCCAGCAATGATGTCCATCACGTCCCTGTTAACTTCCGGGTTGTCTTTCAGTCCGCCGCATATGTCCATTCCTGCAACCCTGCAGGCCGCATTGATGTTCCTGATCATTTCTGCAAGAGATTGAAGCGTGAGGTTCCCCTGATTCCAGTTTGTGGCCGCAAATTCCTCCGACAGCACGTCCAGGTCTACGGAAATATATGCGCAGCCCCCTTCAGTTGTAAAGTCGGCTTCATCCCTTATCCAGACCACCTTCCTGCAGAGGGGAAGAGCGGCGGCTTTAAGAACCCAGCTCCCGCAGCTGAGAAGATCCTCTCCGAAGGCGCCGGGCTGGTTGTCCGGATGGTTGTCGAACAGGTACAGCGTAAATGATTCCTTCATCCTTTCAAGCCAGAACAGAGAGATGTAGTGATAGTCGCCCGTCCCAAGCAGGTGCACGGCTTTCAATGGTAAAGCCTCTATCGAATGCCTGATGATCCCGGCCGCGTCTTCGCTGCAATAGCAGTCCGTCCCTTCCAGGGCCGAAAAATCGCTGGTGACCGTCGGATATTTCAGAAATTGGCCTTCTCTTGCCATGTAACGCGACTTTTGTTGTGTTTGAGTGCGTAAAAGTAGGTAAATTTTCAAAAATTAACTATTTTTGTATGATTTACGTTTACAACACAAAATGTCTTCAGACGCAAACTATATCGATCCGAACAAAGTCTATTTTTCCATGGATGACCTTACTCTGGAAACTGATGAAGGTCCTCTGACTTTGAAGATGGGAGCATGGATAAGACAGGATCCTGTCAGAATTCACAAACTTATCATCAAGGACAAGATCCTGAAGGTTGACCAGTTCGAGGTCCTTGATCCCCTTGTGAGCAAACTCAGACGTGCCGATCCGGAATATTTCAAGAAATTCATGGGTCTAAGGCTGGTGATAGACTATCCGGGCTACGGGAGCGGAATCGTTGCAAAGATTCCATTTGAAAATGATCCCGTGGGGTTCTACAAATGGTGGCGGAAAGGAAAGCATGAAGACAAAGTGTACCTTTCTCCCGGGAATCAGTTCAGACTGTTTCAGAAAGTGTCCATGATGGATCCGAAGATGGTGCTGAAAAGAGATTTGGAACTACTCAAATAAAGCAAGATGGATAATCAATTGAAAACGACTTGTCTGCATGGCTCTCACCTGGAGCTTGGCGCCAGGATGAGTCCTTTTGCCGGTTATGATATGCCCATTCAGTACAGTGGCATAGTCAATGAACACAACGCTGTCAGGAATGCATGCGGAGTCTTCGACGTTTCGCATATGGGAGAAATCTTCATTTCAGGTCCTGACGCCATGCGTTTTGTGAACCATGTGTTCACCAATGATGTAACAGACCTCGGGGACGGGAAGATTCTCTATGGTATGTTGTGCTATCCCGACGGAGGGGTGGTTGACGATCTCCTCGTATATAAGGAATTTTCGAAGGACCATTATCTTCTGGTTGTAAATGCCTCCAGTATAGAAAAGGATTATGCCTGGCTCATTGACAACAGTTCCTCATTCGATGTCGTCATTGACAACCAGTCCGACAGATGGGGGCAGATTGCAGTTCAGGGTCCCGAGTCGGAACAGGCCGTCGTTGACCTTCTCGGAATAGAAGAGATAAGGGACCTCTCTTTCTACACTTTCCTCGATGCCGTTGACGATGAAGGCAACCGCCTTATTGTAAGCCGTACCGGTTATACCGGAGAAGATGGTTTCGAGATATATGCATCGAACGCCATGACCTGCGTTTTCTGGAAGGAACTTCTTGAAAACGGTGTTGTTCCATGCGGTCTCGGTTGCCGTGACACTCTCAGGTTCGAGGCCGGACTTCCGCTTTATGGTGATGAGCTCTCGGAAACGATATCCCCCGTGATGGCCGGACTTTCCATGTTCTGCAAGTTGGAAAAGGAGGAATTCATAGGGAAGGAGGCGCTTGTCGCCCAGAAACGCGACGGAGTTGAAAGGAAGCTTGTGGGCATTGAACTTGAGGACAATGCCATACCCCGGGCCGGTTACCCTGTGGAGCTTGAAGATGGGAAACAGGTTGGAACAGTTACGACAGGATATCATTCCATAAGCCTTGACAAGAGCATTTGTTTCGCACTTGTGGATGCTTCATGCTCGGCGCTCGACACTGAGCTTTATGTCCGTATCCGCAAGCATGTCTTCAAGGGCAGAGTGGTCAGAAAAAGATTTTATCAAACAAACTACAAGAAATAACTTATGAGCAAGATTCAGGAAGGACTCCTTTACAGTGAGTCACACGAATGGGTAAAGGTTGACGGAAACATTGCCATCATCGGCGTTTCCGATTTTGCACAGGAGGAAATGGGGGACATCACTTATGTTGATATGCCCGATGAGGGTGACACCGTTTCCCGCAATGAGGAGTTCGGCGCTCTTGAGAGTGTCAAGGCTTCAAGCGAGCTGTATTCTCCCGTATCCGGAACAGTTGTCGCCTGCAATTCCGAGGTGGAGGACAAACCGGAAATGATCAATGAATCTCCTTACACTGCATGGATAATCAAGGTCGAGATGGCGGATACCGCCGAACTTGATTCTCTCCTCGATGCCGCTTCATACGAGAAGGTAGCAAAGTAAATATCATGGGAGCATTCTGCTATTTTCCCCAGACAGGGGAAGATATCCGCAATATGCTGGGACGTATAGGCGTCGCTTCTCTCGATGACCTTTATTCTGACGTACCTGCGGATTTCATTTACAAGGGGGAGTATGACCTTCCTGCCGCGATGAGCGAGCAGCAGGTCCGCGATTATTTCGAAAGCCTCGCTTCAAGGAACACAAAGTTGAAAGTCCTTGTGGGACAGGGGGCATATGACCATTATGTGCCTTCCGTGATTCCGTATATCACATCCCGTTCGGAGTTTCTCACCGCCTATACTCCGTATCAGTGTGAGATTTCCCAGGGTACTTTGAGATACATCTTCGAGTGGCAGACGATGATATGCCGCCTTACCGGTCTTGATGTTGCCAACGCATCAATGTATGACGGTCCCACCGCAGCGGCGGAGGCAGTCAGGATGTGCATTGCATGCACAAGGAAACGGAATACGGTCATCGTTTCCAAAAGGCTCCTTCCGAATGTGCTTGCCACAATAAGGACTTATGCCAAATATCCGGGAATCAAGCTTGTTGAAACCGACAATCTCAAGGAATCAGTCGCTGAAAATGCTGCCGATCTTGCAGGAGTCATCGTCCCTTCCATAGACCGTTATGGAATAATATGCAATCTGGAAGGTGTTGCGGATTATGTTCATCAGGCAGGTGCGCTGCTTGTCGAATATTGCGATCCTTCCGCTCTGGCAGTTCTCAGGACTCCCTCCGAGTGGGGAGCCGACATTGCGGTAGGTGACGGTCAGAGTCTTGGAATTCCTCTCTGTTACGGAGGACCTTACGTGGGGTTCATGGCATGCCGTTCAGAATACATGAGGAAACTCCCGGGACGTATAGTCGGCCAGACATCCGATGCCTCGGGCAGACGTTGTTATGTGCTTACCCTTCAGGCGCGTGAACAGCATATCCGTCGGGAGAAGGCTACTTCGAACATTTGTTCCAACGAGTCATTGATGGCTCTCTGGTGTACTGTATATCTTTCCATCATGGGCCCCCAGGGTATGAAGAGAGTTAACGATCTCTGCTGGTCCGGCGCCCATTATCTTTACAATGCCCTTCTTTCAACCGGCAAGTTCGAGAAGGCTGTTGATGGAGAATTCCTGAAAGAATTTGTTCTCAAGCCTCTGTGCCCCGTTGACGTGCTCCAGAAAAAGCTTTTGGATGCCGGATATTTCGCCGCGCTCCAGACTGAGGAGGGGTATGTCGCTTTCTGCGTGACCGAGAGACATTCCAGGGAAGAACTTGACAGGATTGTTAAATTAGTGGAGGAAATTTGACCATGAAGTACTACGATAAACTCATATTCGAGCTCTCGAAGTCAGGAAGAACAGGTTTTTCCCTTCCGGAAAGTGAGACATCCTGCGGGATTCCCGCTTCACTTTCAAGGATGTCTTCCGTTGAACTTCCCGAGGTAAGTGAGGTGGATGTTGTCAGGCATTACACAAACCTCAGCCAGATGAACTTCGGTGTCGACACGGGATTCTATCCTCTCGGCAGTTGTACGATGAAATACAATCCCAAGATCAATGAGGAGATTGTCCCCGCTTTCAATGGCATTCATCCGCTCCAGCCGGTTGAAACCGTGTCAGGAATAGAGGAGGTATATGAAAGGATGGACAGTTCTCTTGCGGCCATCACCGGAATGAAGCATTTCACCTTCCTTCCCTGTGCGGGCGCCCACGGAGAACTTACCGGTCTCATGCTGATGCGCGAATACCATCTGAACAGGGGGGATCTTGCCAGGACAAAGGTTATAGTTCCCGACAGCGCTCATGGCACCAATCCTGCCAGCGCGGCTGTCTGCGGCCTTGAAATTGTTCAGGTGAAGTCAAATGAGAACGGACTCGTCGATGTTGAGGACCTTAAACCTCTTCTTGGTCCTGACATTGCAGGAATAATGATGACCAACCCCAATACTCTTGGTCTTTTTGAGAAGGATATCAGGGAGATTGCCTCTCTTGTACATGACTGTGGCGGACTGCTTTATTATGACGGCGCCAACATGAATCCTCTCCTGGGCGTTGTAAGGCCCGGAGACATGGGATTTGATATCATGCATCTGAACCTTCACAAAACATTCTCCACCCCTCATGGAGGCGGAGGACCAGGTTCAGGTCCCGTAGGTGTTGCCGATAAGCTTGTACCTTATCTCAACATCCCGCGCACAAGCGGTTTCCACGGCAATTTTGCGGTTATTCTCAGGGCATACGCATATATACTTATGCTTGGCCGTGAGAATATCAGAATGGCCGGAAAACTTGCAACGCTAGGCGCCAACTATATCAAGGAATCCCTTAAGGATTGCTACAAGCTTCCTATAAGCAGTGTATGCAAGCATGAGTTTGTTTTTGATGGTCTTCTGAATGACAATGGAGTCAGCACCCTAGATGTGGCCAAACGTCTTCTCGATTACGGGTTCCACGCACCTACCATTTATTTCCCTCTGCTTTTCCATCAGGCTATAATGATAGAGCCTACGGAAACTGAGTCGAAAGAGACCCTGGATGCTTTCATTGATGTCATGAGGACTATTGCAAAAGAAGCGGAGGAAAATCCGGATATGCTTCACAACGCCCCGCACAACACTCCCATAGGACGTCCTGATGAGACTACGGCAGCCCGTCAGCCAATCCTTCATGCTTAGTTATACCTCAGATAAAATTTATTCAGATCTTTCCGTTCCTGGTCATTCCAAGAACGGAAAGTTTTTTTTCATCAACCCTGAAGCGGATTTCATATCCGCTGTAATTCATTCCGTATGTTTTTTCGGGACTGTTCTGATAGTGAGGTCTCGGGTCCTGTTCAAGCGCCTGAACAAGTCCTTCGATATCCTCCAGATCTTCAGGCAGGTTCTCCGGCAGGAAAACCTCCAGTTTCTCCCACTCCCTCCTTTCTACGAATCCGCAGCGGACATCTGTGTGGGAATCGGTATATTCTATATATGGCTTGATGTCATATATCGGAGTCCCGTCCGCAAGGTCGGCTCCGGAAACGAGTATTGAATTGTTCTCTATCTTTTCCAATCTGACGGATGAGAGTCCTAATCTGTTCGGTCTGAAAGGGGATCTGGAGGCGAATACTCCGACCCTCTCATTCCCTCCCAGTCTCGGGGGCCTTACCGTCAGTCCACCTTCTTCATTCATGCTGAAGCCCCAGACAAGCCATATGTATTCAAATCCTTCCAGACCTCTCACTGCATCCGGAGAGGAGAATTCAGATGTGAATTCAATTCTGCCCTTCAGTCCCGGCGCAAGTCCTGCCTGACGCGGAATACCGAACTTTTCCTTGAAAGGGGAGCGGAAGAATGCAACCGGTCTAATTTCCATTCCGCTCCGCAACAGGTGTTGAAAGACTGTCAAGCTGTTTCATATAACAGTCATATTGTCTGTTGAATTCTTCCAGATATTTCTTTTCGAGCGGTTCTGCGCTGGGAGAATCGAGTTTCAGGGGATCGAGAGGCTTGCCGTTCTTCCATATCCTGAAGTCAAGATGGGGCCCCGTAGAGTGACCTGTTGAACCTACATATCCTATAAGGTCTCCCTGATGGACCAGAGATCCCGTGCGTATTCCCTTAGCGAACCCGGACAGGTGCATATAGCAGCTCTCGTATCCCTGTGGATGTTTGATCCTTATTCTGTTTCCGCCTCCGGACGGATCCCATCCGCATGCGGATACCTTCCCTTCGCCAATGGCATGTACAGGTGTGCCCTTGGGCGCCGCATAATCAACTGCCGTGTGAGGCTTTACTTTTCCGGTTATCGGGTGTTTTCTGGCATATGTGAAGCGACTGCTTATCCTGTTGTATTTCAGAGGGGCTTTCAGAAACATTCTCTTCAGGCTGGCTCCGTCCTTGCCCCAATATGTCGTTCCTTTGCCTATGTCATACCTCATGGCGGCCACCTCGTGCTTGCCTGAGTTGAAGAGACAGAAATGAATCGTATCAACTTTGAAGACCTCTCCTTCGCATAAGGTCTGGGTGAAGAATATCCTGAACCTGTCTTCTTCCTGCAGACCGAAGAAGTTGACGCTCCATTGATATATATCCGCCAGTTCCGCAATCAGCAGGGGAGAGGCTCCGGCCTTGATCATATCATTCCAGAGTGACTCCCGGATTATGACGTCTGCAAATCTTTTCTCCTGCACCGTAGGCTTGTCCACGTTCTTGACGAAAAGTGAATCATTGCAGTGGAAGACCGTGGAACGTACCATGTTGTTATGATAAACGATATACTCCAGAGTGTGCAGTGAGTCTGTGCTGTAGAATGCCTCGAACCGGTTACCTGCCCTTAGTTTCCGGACATCGAATACTGTGTCGCAAAGCTTGGTCAGTCTGTATCCGTCGGCATTCGTCATACCAAGACGGTTGACAAGCTTGCTGAAAGTTTCCCCTTCCTTCACACTTGAGCTGTCTATTTGGAAGTCTTCCGTAAAAAAACCGTAAATGGATGGTTCACGCTGTACTTCTTCTCCTTTTTCCTGTTTTTTTCCGCAACTGCATACCGCCAGGATCATTGCGGTAAGTATCATCATTTTTCTTTTCATATCAGAAAATGTAATTTATGGATGTCGCTATGCCCAACGGGCCGTCATTTCTGTTGAATGCCTTGGCAATTTCCAAGGAGAGTATGTAATTCTTGTCCATTCCAAGCTTGAAACCCAGACCGGCACTCTGGTGCAGCCTTCCTGAAAGTTCCTTCAGTTTTGACAGGCTCTCTCCGGTTGCTTTTGAAATCTCTTCCAGTTTGTATGGCTGGACAATCGCTCCTATGTCATAGAAAGGATTTGTAGCTACGAAGAAGTCCATTCCAGCTATCTTGAATTTGAACAGTCTGAATCTGGCCTCAAAATTGGCCCATGCATATCCGTCTCCAACCAGTCTTCCTCCCGCCACGCCTCTTATCGTATTCTGTCCGCCCAGACCGTCAGTGAACGATTGCTTCTGAACCAGCGAGTAAATGTTCTGCTGTATGAAGAACGGAGCCTTCCCTGCTACGGTGCCCTGGTATGCAAGATGATAGGCCAGGGTGAACCAGTCAGGCCCCGGGGTTATGTAGTGCCTGAAATGCGCGCACAGTTTTGCAAATGCATAGCCTGTACGGAATATGTCGGGAGATGCGTTGAGATATACGTCCGCACATATGCCTTTCGTAGGGGCCGGTTCGAAATCTCTCGTGTCGTAATTTGCTCCAGCCTTGATTTCCGCAATCCATCCTTTTATTTCATCGTCGCCTATTACACCTGTTTGTCTGTAGAAATGATAAAGGCTGTTTTCTCCGTCATATTTCTTGCTTATGGTTTCGTATGTGTCGTAGTATGATACGGAAAGCCCCGCAACCCAGTTGAAGTTCCTGACGATTTTTCCCTGGAACACGGTGACTATCCTGGCCATATCCCGGCCGTGGCTGTAGTAGGCGACACCGTTCCGCAGGTCCTGGCTCCTGTCATAAGTGACAACGTCTCCTCCGAAACCGTAGAAATTGTATAACGGATCCTTCTGCCAGGAAATGACTGCCGCTATCCTCACTCCCGGAATCAGATGCTCCGAATCGTAGCTGGTATGGATCATACTGCGACCTCCGAAGAAATATGATGTTTCCAGGCGGAATTTATGAAGGTAATCAGGGAAAAGTGATGGCTTACGGCCGTAGTCGTAAATGTCGAGGTTCGCTCCCAGATGCAAGCCAAGGTCGCTGTTATATGATATGACCGGAAGCGGGATGAACTGCCAGCCCTCCGGCGTTTTCTCCTGCACGGCGTTTTCCTGTGCGAAAGAGAAAGCCGGAATTAACAGCATTAAGGAAATCACTGCCGGAATTCTGAAATGCATCTGACGAAAATGCATTCTACTTGATTGCTCCGGCTATGAATTCAACTACCTCTCCAACTGTTGAAAAAGGTTGGGCCGTTTCAAACTGGATGTTGAATTTCTGTTCTGCGGCCAGGGAAACGAGGAGCATTGAGAGAGAATCTATGCCCAGTTCCGAAACCAGTTCCGTCTGCATTGTTACACCGCTCATGTCCTGTTTGGGCTTGACAGTACCAAGCACCTCTTTCAGTCCTTCCAGTATTTCTTCTTTATTCATAATTGCTATTGATTGCGTGAAACCTTCATTGCGCCGGTACGCTTGAAATCGTCTTTTCTTACTGTTATCCTGCTTATTCTGTGAGTGGTGGGGAGCGTCTTGTTTATATCTGCCACAAGATTCTTGAAGAAAGCCTCCACTTCGTCCCATCCCTTGCCTTCAAAAGCCGCCATCTGAGGCAGTATTTCTATTGCGATGCAGGGATTGCCGTCGGAACTGTCTTCCTTTACAAGGCAGTCCTTGAGCGCATTGCATTTGTAGAACGGCTCCTCGATGCTTTCCGGTGACACGTTTTCTCCGTTAGGGAGGATTATAAGATTCTTGATTCGTCCGACTATGTAAAGGAATCCGTCTTCGTCAAAACGTCCGAGATCCCCGGTTTTAAGCCAACCGTCTTCGGTCAGAGTCTCCCTTGTCTTCTCCGGTTCTCCGTAATAACCGAGGAATACGTTGTCTCCTCTGAACCAGATTTCTCCATTAACTATTTTTACTTCCTGTTCGGGATATATCTTTCCTACTGATGTCGGCTTTTCCTTTACGTTCACATTCCCGGATGTGAGATTGGCCCCCTCTGTCATACCATAGCCCGCGAGCAGGGATATTCCAAGTTCATCGAATGCCGATATGAGTCTTGGCGGAACGTTTGCAGCTCCTGATATTATCATCTTCAACTTTCCTCCCAGGAACTGCGGACCGTACATTTTTGTAAGTCCGTAAAGTATGTCGCACAGACCGGGCACCAGTACAAGGTCGGTAGGTTGGATTACCGGAATTCTGCCTATCGTGGCCTTCATGTCCTCTGCGGCGAACCACTGGGCTCCCGAGAACAGAACCGCAAGTGTTCCGCGGACAATTCCGAATATGTGGCTGAGCGGAAGGAAACCGATGTACCTGTGTCCTTCACCAAGTACGCTTCCGGGTGCAAATACACCGTTGAGCGCGCCTCTCATAAGTGCCCTGTGCGGGAGGACGGCCCCTTTGGGGGCTCCCGTCGTACCTCCTGTGAAAAAAATAGCGGCGGGATCATCCTTGCTTACCGCTGCAACAGGAGCAGGGCTGTCTGCCATGGATGAGGATGGAATGATTCTGCAGGGTACTCCTGCAGCAGCCTCCTTGAATTCATCCCTGACCGCAATAACGCTTACCCCGAATTTTACGCAGGAACCGGCGACGGCAGGGGCCGGAAGCTGTGCGGGAAGCATGATGGCGACATAACCTGCGGATGTGACTGCAAGGAACATTTCTACAGCATCGATGGATGATCGCTCCCAAATGGCCACTTTGTCTCCTTTTTGCAAACCGAGGTCATTCAGGTATGACCTTTTTCTTGCAATTCTATCCGCCATTTCTTTGTATGAGTAGTTGTTGACGGAATCAGAAAGCGCAGGTCTGGAGGTCCATTTCTCCTCAATCCATTTTACGAATTCCGGAATAGTCGGGATATAGTGTAATTGTGCCAGTTCCTCTTTGGGAAGCAGGTCATGAAAATAATTACCCATAGTATATAAACTTCTTTATTTGAATCGTGTTATCCTTCAAAGATAGGAAAAATTATTTATTTTTGCACGCGTTTTCCTCTATGGACCTATACGTTTAAACGTCAATCTTATAAACAAGATACAATGAACAAAATTTTTAAATCTTTAGCGATGATAATGGCTGTTTCCGCTGTTTCATCCTGCAATCAGCAGGAAAGTGTTCCTGCCATCAATCAGGAGAATTTTGACCTTACGGTTTCTCCCGGTGAAGATTTCTACCGGTACACAACGGGCGGCTGGCAGAAGAACAATCCTCTGAAACCCGAGTATTCCCGTTATGGCGCTTTCGATGTCCTTGCCGAGAATAACGAAATCAGGCTCAACGAACTTTTCGACGGTCTTTCCAAATCAAAAGCCGCAAAAGGTACCGTGGAACAGAAGATTGCCGACCTTTATCTCATGGGTCTGGACTCCGTCCGTCTCAATAACGAAGGTGTTGCCCCTGTTATGCCTTACTTCAATCAGCTCGAGGCTGTAAGGACCATCGAAGACTTTGCTTATGCTACCGCCAAATGTGCCGGATACGGAGTCGGCAGCATCTACGGCACCTATGTCGGGGCCGATCTGATGGACAGCAACAATCAGATTCTTTACATAGGCGAAAGCGGACTTGCAATGCGCAACCGTGATTACTATCTTCTCCCCGAACATCAGGCCCTCAGGGATGGATACAAGGATTTCCTCGAGAAAATATTCTCCCTCGCCGGCTGTGAAGACGCTGCGCAGAGGGCATCCGATGCCTATGATGTAGAGATGGAGATCGCTGTTCCTTTCTGGTCAATGGTCCAGCAGCGTGACGTGGAAGCCCAGTACAATCCCATGTCAAGCGAGGAACTGTTCAAGGCATACCCCAACATTCATTTCGATACGGTATTCGAGGTTCTTGGAATTCCCGCACAGGAAAAGCTCGTTGTTGAAGAACCCTCATATTTTGCCGCCATCAACGAAATGTTGGAGACCATAGATCCCGCCAAGCTCAGACACTATCTACAGGCCTCGCTACTGAGTGATGCGTGCGGAAGTCTCAATGATGAAATGTATGCGGCCAGCTTCGAATTCTTCTCAAGGCAGATGGCTGGTGTCCAGGAGCAGAAGCCCCGCTGGAAGAGGGCTATGAGGACTCCCAACTCCCTTCTTGGAGAGGCTGTGGGTGAGATGTATGTGAACAAGTATTTCCCCGAGGCTGACAAGGAGAGGATGCTTCAGATAGTCAGGAACATCCAGGCCGCTCTCTCTGAGCACATCGACAATCTCGAATGGATGAGTGATGAGACCAAGGCGAAGGCTCAGGATAAACTTTCCGCCTTTACCATCAAGATAGGATATCCGGACAAATGGAAGGATTATTCAACTCTTGACATCGATTCTTCCAAGAGCTATTACGAAAACCTGCTGAACGCATCCGCCTGGTATGTCCGTGACAACATGTCCAAGCTCGGACAGCCTGTGGACAAGGAAGAATGGCATATGACTCCCCAGACAGTCAACGCATATTACAATCCCACCACTAACGAAATCTGCTTCCCCGCAGGTATTCTTCAGTCTCCTTTCTATAATTCCGCTGCAGATGATGCAGTCAATTACGGAGCGATAGGCGTTGTTATCAGCCATGAGATGACCCATGGTTTCGATGACCAGGGACGTCTCTTCGACAAAGACGGCAATATGAACAACTGGTGGACAGAAGCTGATGCCGAGGCCTTCAAGACCAAGACACAGAAACTCGTTGAGCAGTTCAACCAGGTTGAAGTCCTCCCCGGAGTATTTGCAAACGGTGCCGCCACTCTCGGCGAGAACATAGCTGACCAGGGCGGTCTTCGCATAGCATACACCGCAATGCAGAATTCTTTTGCCGGCAATCACCCCGAGCCCGTTGACGGTCTGACCGCCGAACAGCGTTTCTATATTGCCTATGCTACGGTATGGGCCCAGAACATCACCAAGGAGGAAATCCAGAGAAGGACACTTGTGGATGTTCACTCAATAGGGGAGAACCGCGTGAACGTTTCTGTCCGCAACCTTCAGACTTTCTTCGATGCTTTCGGAATCAAGGAAGGTGACAGAATGTGGCGTCCCGAAGAGGAGCGTGTCGTAATTTGGTAATACAGGGACTGACGGCTAGATGATCCCGTTCAGAAGATCTATCTTGCCGTCGTCTATGATTTTCAGGATGAGTTCGCCGAACAGAGTATTCTGCCAGGCGAACCATTCTCTTGTAAAGTGGGCCGGATTGTCCACGTGGAAGGATTCGTGCATGAATCCGCATCCGGCATCCGTTGTCATGAGCTTGATTATGCAGTCCTGTATTTCCTTGTCATCCTGTGAGGTGAATGCCCTCATCATATAACTCATGGGCCAGATATAGTCGTTTCCAATGTGCGGTCCGCCTATACCTTCACCGGCCGCTCCCTTGAAATGATAGGGGTTGCTTCCGCTGAGCACGAAGCGGCGGGTGTTCTGGTAGATGGGGTCGTTAATGTCAACATCTCCCAGATAAGCCATTCCGAGGAGCGAAGGAACATTTGCGTCATCCATCAGGAGATGGTTGCCGAATCCGTCAACCTCATAAGCGTAAACCTTTCCGAATTCCGGAGTGTCCACCACAGCATATTCCTTCAGCGCTTTCTCAACCTCGTCCGCCAGACTGCGGCATTCTCCTGCCATTTCTGAATTGCCGTTCACCGTTTCCAGGATTTCAGCAGCCTTACGCAGACTTGTGACTGCGAAGAAGTTGGACGGAACCAGGAAATCCATGACTGTGGAGTCATCTGAAGGACGGAAAGACGACACGATAAGCCCTACCGGCTTTACGGGGTTGCCGTATCCGTAATTGCTCTTCATGTCGTATTGAGCGTCGCAATTTCTGGTAAAGTAGTACGGCCCGCGGTTCTCTTTGCGCTGCTGCTCGCGGAATGTCTTGAGAATCTTGCCCATCGCTTCGATCCAGGTCCGGTCAAAGATTGAACCGTCTCCGGTCTTCTTCCAATATGCATACGCCAGACGGATGGGATAGCAGTCCGAGTCTATCTCCCACTTGCGTTCGTGCAGTTCCGGTTTCATTTCCGTATTGTCATCCATCCAACCGGTACCGGTGGGACCTATGTTGAAAGCGTTTGCATAAGGGTCTATGCATATGCATTTGAGCTGCCTGCGTATTGTCCCTTCAAGCATCGCCTTTATTTCGGGGTCGTCCGCAAAGCGGAGGTATGGCCATACCTGAGCCCCGCTGTCGCGAAGCCACATGGCATGAATGTCTCCGGTATAGACGAAGGTGTCGGGGTTTCCGTTGCCGTCATCTTCGGTGAAGTGTACGGTGGTGTCCAGAGTGTTTGGGAAACAGTTACTGAACATCCACGCAAGGCGGGGGTTGGTGAGCTGCGCCTGAACTTCCCTGATAGTGTTCTCTATGGAATCATCTGTGAAGAGCCTGTCTTCCGGAGCGGGACGCTGGCAAATGTATTCTTCCGGTTCTTCAGCGCAATACCACAGAGCGGGTTCGCTTCCCATTACAAGGGTGAGCTCCCCTCCCGCCATTATGTCTTCGTAGCTGATATAACCTTTTGTATAGGGGCGACCGTCAAGATATATTCTCTGGATATATCTGTTCTCTTCGGAGTTGTCCTGAGCCACGATTCTGAAGGTCCTTCCTTCCTTTACCGCGATGTCCACGCTGTCAAAGAGGGGGGAACCGAACCAATAGCGGCCTCCGGCAGGCTCCACCTGATAGAAGCCCATAGATGAGAGGATATACCAGGCGGACATCTGTCCTACGTCCTCGTTTCCGCTCAGACCGTCTTTTGTTGCGTGGTACATCTCGTCGCAGGTGCGTCTTACCAGTTCAGCGGTTTTCCAAGGCTGGCCGAGCATCCCGTACAGATAGAGGATATGGTGGCTCGGTTCGTTTCCGTGGGCATACTGGCCGATGAGTCCGGAGATGTCGGGAGAAGCGTTTTCTCCTTCAAGCACGGAACTTACCAGGAAAAGTGAGTCGAGCTTCTGGATGAGGGCCTCCCGTCCGGAGAAATGGCGGTCTATATTGTTGTGAACGTGATGACGGTATGACTTGAAGCATTCCGCAAGACCGTCGATATCGTGGGGAACAAGCCAGGTGTACTGCCACGCGTTGCCTTCTGTGTAGTCGTCGGCACGGTGATTTGAATGGAAGGGGCTGAAGGGCTCGTTGAATTTTCCGTCAACCCTCACACCGCGCATGAATCCGCTTTCGGGGTCGAAATGTCGTTTGTATGATTTGCTTCTCTGCAGGAAGTACTTGTAGTCTTCTGTCCTGCCAAGTTTCCTTGCGGCCTGTGCAATAGCCCAGTCCGCTATTGCGTATTCCATTTCGTAGGCGACAGACTCGTTGAAGATGTCGCAGGGTATGTACCCGTATTTCATTCTGAGGTCCTGTCCGCGGTCAGGCCTCATTGCAGATGCCTTCATTGCCGCGAAAGCCCGTTCGATGTCGAATCCGTCGAATCCTTTGAGAATGGCGTCGGCGACTACCGGGATTCCGGGATTGCCCACCATACAGTCTGTCTCGCAACCCATGAGATGCCATACGGGAAGTTTGCCCTGCTTGTCAAAGATGTCCAGGAAGGTGTTGATTACGTCATTCTCCCTGTCTGCGTGTATTATGGTGTACAGCGGCATCTGTGCGCGGTAGGTATCCCAGAGTGAGAATGTGGTGTATTTGTCGGGCTGTCCGCAGTCACTGAAAAGCGAAGGCGCAATCATGCTGTGATACATTGCCGTGTAGAATATTTTCTTTGTGTCTTCGTTCTTCGTCCCGACTTTGATTTTGGAAAGTTCCTTTTCCCAGGCCTTGTCCGCCGCTCTGCGGACCGCTTCGAAATCCCATCCCGGCAGTTCCGCTTCCATGTTCGCCGCTGCGGCATCAGTGCTTTCCGGTGAAAGCGCGACTTTCACCATAACCTTTGCACCTTCCGGGAATTCGAAACGCCAGAAACCCTCCGCACATTTTTCTGAGGAAGTGAAATCCTCCGAGAACTCTGCCGCGAAGTACTGTTTCTGATTGTCTGCCCATCCTGTGGAATGACGGTGTCCGATGATGTGCCTGCTGTCGATAACCGTAATGTCTCCGTCTGTCAGTTCGTCCCAACAGCCTCCGTTCATGAGGTTGAATACGAGTGATGCTGTTCCGCTCCCACCGGGGAATGTGTAGCAGTGAAAACCAACACGTGCGGTTGCGGTCATTTCCGCAAGCACTCCGGATTTCTTCAGCCGGACCTTGTAGTAACCCGGAACGCTTTCTTCCCCGCTTCTGTCTGCAACGTCCGCCAGTCCGGTCCTTGAATATTCAACGTCTTTCGCCGTTACCGGCATCACGGTTACATCGAAGAGGTCGCCGATGCCTGTTCCGCTCAGATGTGTGTGGGAGAATCCTATTACGCTGGAATCGCTGTCATGGTACCCTGAACACCAGTCCCAGTCCGTGGGGATGCTGGTGGGCCCGAGCTGAACCATTCCGAAAGGAACGTTTGCGCCCACGAAAACATGTCCGTGGCCTCCTGTTCCGATAGATGTGTCAACGTAGGATGTCAATTTTTCCGGTTTCTTGGCGGGGGTGCAGGCGCAGATGATTGCAAGTGCGGCGAGCAGAAGGGTTTTATTGCGCATAATTATATGTCTGATTTACAAATATAGACAAAAAAGGTCTATATTTGAAGATATTTCTATATCTGTCATAGTATGAAAAGATTTTCACTGCTGTTTGCGCTTTGCGCACTGCTTTCTCTTTCTTCCTGCGGGCCGGCGAAGTCCCCGAAGGAGAAGTATGTCGATTTCCTTTACGGATGCATGCCGCTTCCCGACAGTCTTATATATCCGCGTTCTTGGTGGGAAGCCAACGTGGACAAGACACTTGAAGTAAGGGAAAAAATGAACTGGGGTGTGCCGGAAAGGGAGTTTGTTCATTTTGTGCTTCCTCTCAGAGTCAACAACGAAGGTCTTGACGACTTCCGTACCACTTATGCCGATTCCCTTTGCGACAGGGTGCAGGGATTGTCAATGGAACAGGCGGTCCTTGAGATAAACCACTGGTGCCACGAGCATGTCACTTATCAGCCTTCCGACGGCCGTACCTCCGCTCCCATGTCAACAATACGGTATGGATTCGGACGTTGCGGTGAGGAATCCGTTGTTACCGTGGCCGCTCTCCGCGCGGCAGGTATCCCCGCACGTCAGGTCTATACTCCCAGATGGGCACATACCGATGACAACCACGCCTGGGTTGAGGCATGGGTCGACGGTACCTGGCATTTCCTCGGGGCCTGTGAACCGGAGCCTGCATTGGATATGGGATGGTTCAATTCACCTGTTTCGCGCGCAATGCTCCTTCATACGAACGTATATGGAGATTATGACGGACCCGAGGATGTGATTCGGAGGAATGCCGTATATTCCGAAATCAACCTCATACGCAATTATGTTCCCGCAAGACGCACTGTCGTAACAGTCAGGGATACTGAAGGAAATGCAGTCCCCGGCGCTACCGTGGAATTCAAGATATACAATTACGCCGAATTCTATTCTGTGGCTGAATATACCGCCGATGACAAGGGGCAGGCCGCTCTTGACATGGGCCTCGGAGACATGATGGTCTGGGCTTACAAAGGCGATTCGTTCGGCCTTGCCAAGGCAAGTTCCGAGTCTGCCGAGGTTGTTCTCAACCATAAGTTCGGAGAGAGCGTGAGCATGGACTTCCATATCGTCCCTCCCGTTGACAATCCTCTTCCGGCCAATGCTACAGAGGAGCAGGTTGCACAGAATGCGGAGCGTCTCAAGAAGGAGGATGCCATCCGCAACGCCATGCATCAGGGTGTTGTGAATCAGGATGTGCTCGATGCGTTCATCGATGAATTCAAGGATGATCCCGCAAAGGCCGCGGCGGCGAATACCGTTCTTCGCAGCATCACCCCCAAGGACCGCAGGGACATCACCATCGATGTCCTCGAGGATGCTGTCTCAGATATAAGCAATCCCGACCGCTACGTTCTTTCGCCCCGCATAGAACTTGAAAAGCTCATTCCTTTCCACAGCGAAATCCGTGAGGGTCTTGCGGGCAGCGTGAAAACTTATCAGGAGGCGCTTGCGTGGGTTAAGTCCAACATCCGCATCAATGAGACCCGCAATCCCCAGAAGTTGCGCATTCCTCCCGTTGCCGTATGGCGCGGACGTGTCTGCGACAGGAACTCGCTGGGTATCTTCTACGTTGCAGTCTGCCGCGCGATAGGCATTCCCGCCCGCATTTCCTGGCATAACGGTAATGTTCAGGTATGCCCCGACGGGGAGTGGCTTGACGTCAATCTGGATGAGGAGGTCGCAAAGGCAAATCCCCGCGGATATCTTGCACTGGATGCATCAGATGCCGGAATAGCTATGAAGGACGCATATTTCGGACGCTTCTCCATCGCCAAGATAGAAGACGGTCACTGCCGCCTTATGGATTACGAGTATTCTGAAGAACAGCCTTCGGACAGGACCGCTCTCGAAGAAGGATACTATATGCTCGTTTCAGGAACACGCCTTTCTGACGGCAGCGTTCTCTGTCACGTGCAGACCTTTAACGTCGTCGAGAATGAGACCGTGTCCCAGAAGCTTGTCCTCTGGCCTGCGGAAGGTCAGGGCGAAAAGGCCGGAGAGGGGAGTTTCATCGTCGCCCGCCTTGCAGAGAACGGCGAGCCTACTACACATGCCCTCCGTCAGTTGGAGTCAGCCGCTGAAGTCCTCAATGCCTGGGGTGGCGAAATAAGACTTTACGGTCCCACTGAGGCAAGCCTTGATTTCTATAAGGGTTTCATTTCAGAACTCAAGAATGTCTCCTATTCAGTAGATGCTGACAATACGGTTCTTGAAAACATTCAGAAACAGTGCAGCGGTGATGTCCGTTACCTTCCTTTCGTCGTTCTCAGGAATGCAAATGAAAAAGCCCTGTATTTTTCACAGGGCTATAACACTTCGTTGAAGGAAGGTCTTACTCAGACTGTCCGTTAAACACGTGCTTGGCGTAGTTGTAGCCAAGCTTGTCGTATATTTTACGCATCTTTTCCAATCTTACGAGGAAGGATGCGTAATTTTTATCCTTTCCGTCAGTCCACTGGAGCTCTGAAAGCGCATCGACGCGGGGGATTGCCATGTATTCTGCATATTCCTCCGTTGCAATGTATTCAGTCCAGAGGTTTGCCTGAACTCCAAGCACATGCTTTACCAGTTCGGGATCTCCTGCTATTTCTGCAGGAACAGGTTCGTAGTTGTATACTTTCTCTACGGGAATGTATCCTCCTATTGCAAGGGGCTCCGTTTCCTCATCTGCCTGGTAATAGTCAAAATACAGGTTGCCGCATGAAGTCATTATTACATCATGTCCCGTGCGGGAACCGTTGATGCAGCCTTCCTCACCTCTCCATGACATCACGATTATGTCTTCCACTCCGCCACCTTCGAGGAGTTCGTCCCATCCTATGACTTTCTTGCCGTGCTTGTGCATTATGTCTGCCGCAAATGCCATCACATGGTTCTGCAGCTGGCTTTCCGCACTGTGCTCCCTGTTGCCTTTGATGCCGAGTTCCTTGATCTTAGCCTGGCAGGCAGGGCATTTCTCCCACCTTACCTTTGGGCATTCATCTCCGCCGATGTGGAAATATTCTCCCGGGAAGAGCTCTGCAAATTCATTCAGAACGGCTTCGAGGAAGTCATATACCTTGTCGTTGCCGGCGCAGAGTACCTCGTCCATGACACCCCATTTGGTGTTCACCTCATAGGGCCCTCCTGTGCATCCGAGTTCGGGGTATGATGCCAGAGCCGCCATCATGTGTCCGGGAAGGTCCACTTCGGGTATTATCTCTATATGCCTTTCAGCAGCGTAGGCCACGATATCCTTTATCTCTTCCTGAGTGTAGAATCCTCCGTAGCGCACCCCGTCGTTTGAATCCCAGTCCTTGTCCACCATGGTGCCGTTCCTGTAGGCTCCGATTTCCGTAAGTTTGGGGTATGCTTTAATCTCCACCCTCCATCCCTGGTCCTCCGTCAGGTGCCAGTGGAATTTGTTTATATTGTGCAAAGCCATCAGGTCGATGTATTTCTTTACGAAGGAAGCGGGGAAGAAATGCCTGCAGACATCGAGGTGGAGACCTCTGTACGCGAAGCGGGGAGAGTCTTTGATCACTGCCGGTTTCATTTCAACTCTGACAGGCTCATCCGTCACGGGCAGCGCTTTCCGGAGGGTCTGTACGCCGTAGAATGTTCCTTTGACGTCATTTCCCTTGATTGTTACGGATTCTTTGCGTATGTCGATCTCGTAACCTTCTGCAGGTCCTTCGTTGCTTGTCATTACAAGAATGTAATTCTTTGAAGGGGCCATTGCCGACTTCTTTACGTCGAGGCCTGTCATTTCCATTATGTATTCCTTGAGGAATTCCGCGTCAGGGGCGCTCTGCTCATCGGATACAATTACGGTAGAGGGTTTCAGGATGAATGAATCACCGTCGTTCAGGGTGATGCTTTCCGGAAGTGGCACGACGTTGTAGTCCGCCTGTTCCGTTGTTTTTGGTCCGCAAGCGACAACGGATGCCACCGCGAGAATTGTCAACAAGTGTTTCTGCATATTAAATAGGTATGTTTGTTATCCGGGTGTAAAATTAATAATTTGTTGTTTATATATGCAATTTTCTTTCTCTTTCTACAGATATTTAGAAAAAAATGTATATGTTTGTACAATTTAAGTGTGTTCTATTTAAGAATATTTAAAAACTGTTTTGAATTTAGTGTCCAAAAAACCTAATATTATTTCATTTTTAACTAAATCATTAACGTATGAAGAATGCTAAAATGATTGGTCTTCGCTCCATCTTTGTAGCGGCCGCCATGTTGCTTGCAACATCGGTATTCGCTCAGAACCTTACGGTCAAGGGTGTTGTGAAAGACTCAGAAGGAGCTCCTCTTCCGGGAGCAACTGTCTATGTGCCTGGTACATCCAACGGTGTTGTAACCGATGCATCAGGTAACTTCTCAATCCAGGTTCCCGCAAACACGGATCTGGAGGTTTCTTTCCTCGGTTTTGCCCCTCAGACAATCAAGATCGGCACAACCGCTCCTTTCCAGGAAATCGTTCTCTCAGATTCTGAGACTCTTAACGAAGTAGTCGTTACGGCTCTCGGAGTTGCCCGCGAGAAGAAGACCCTGGGATATGCCATCCAGGATGTCAAGGGTGACGCCATCCTTGAGTCACACGAAACCAACATCGCAAACGCCCTTACAGGTAAGATTGCCGGTGTGAGTGTGATCCGTTCATCCAACGGTCCCGGTGCATCTTCCAAGATCACCCTTCGTGGTAACAACTCCCTCACCGGACTCAACCAGCCCCTCATCGTTGTCGACGGTATTCCTATGGACAACTTCGTGGGTGCAACCAACAACGACTTCTGGAACCCTTCAGCAGATATGGGTAACGGACTTCAGGATATCAACCCTGAGGACGTAGAATCCATGACTGTCCTCAAGGGACCCTCCGCTGCCGCGCTTTACGGTTCACGTGCCGGTAACGGTGTCATCCTCATCACTACAAAGAAAGGTCACCAGACTCCCGGTCTTGGTATAACCATCACCGGAACTGTTGCCGCCACCACAGAGTTCACACGTCCCAAGATGCAGAACGAGTACGGTCAGGGTACACTCGGAGAGTATGACAATACTTCATACCTCAGCTGGGGTCCCAAGATCACCGGTCAGTCAGTCGAGAAGTGGGATGGCTCAATGGGCAAGCTTCAGGCTTATGACAACGTGAACGGATTCTTCGGAACCGGTGTAACCGACACTGAGAACGTTACTTTCTCTCAGCAGTACGGCAAGACCGGCATCTATGCTTCATGGACCCGCATGAACGATGTCAGCCAGGTTCCCGGCGCTACTCTCAAGCGTAACAACCTCATGCTCCGCGGTACTTCCACATTCGGAAAGAACGACAAGTGGCATTTCGACGCAAAGGTTCAGTACATCAAGACCCAGGCCAACAACCGTCCTATCTCAGGATCCAACGTCAACGCCAACTACATGCTCAAGATGTACACCACTCCCGTTTCAGTTGACATCCGTGATTTCAAGGATGCAGTTGATGCCAATGGTGATATGTTCTACTTCGGTCCCAAGGACAAGACCGGTTCCAACCCTTGGTGGTATGCAAAGTACAGCACCAACCAGGATGTCCGTAACCGTTTCCTCATGAACGCTTCCTTGAAGTATGACTTCACAGAGTGGTTGGATCTCGAACTCAAGGCAGGTACCGATATGTACTTCACCGAGACCGAGAACAAGTACTATGCAGGTAACAAAATTTCAGGAAGCTATACAGGATCTTACGGAATGGGCGAAAGCCGTTTCCACGAGAACAACCTCTCATTCCTCCTCAAGGCACACAAGGACAATCTCTGGGGTGACTTCGGCGGAATGGTTCAGATCGGTGGTAACCTTATGGACCGCGAGAGCCGCGGCATGTCCGCTTCTCAGGGCACTCTCCTCGTTCCCAACGTATTCGACCTCAACAACGCAAAGAGCGACAAGCCCGGCGTATCAGAGAGCTACAGCCATCGCAAGATGAATTCTCTCTATGGTCAGATCACTCTCAACTATGGTGGTTGGATCTTCCTCGATGCAACTCTCCGCAACGACTGGACCTCTACCCTGAGCCCCAAGAACCGTTCATATCTCTACCCTTCAGTTTCCCTCTCATGGGTAATCAGCGATATGGTCAACAAGTATGGTGCAATGCCCGAGTGGTTCAGCTATGCCAAGGTCCGCGCTTCATTCGCAGAAGTAGGTAACGATATGGATCCCTATCAGCTGTACAACGTTTACACGATGGGTACAGATCCTAACGGCAAGCCGACCCTCAACTCCAACAGCACTCTTTACAACGAAGATGTAAAGAACGAGCTCATCAAGAACTGGGAAGTCGGTGCAGATATCCGCTTCTTCGACAACAGACTCGGATTCGACCTTGCATGGTACAAGATGAACGCTACAAACCAGCTCATCAACCTTCCTATCTCTTCAGTTGCTTATTCCAACAAGAAGATCAACGCAGGTAACATCCAGAACCAGGGTTTTGAGGCTGTCATCAATGCAGTTCCCGTCAAGAGGACGAACTTCCAGTGGAACACCAACTTCAACTTCTCTACCAACACCAACAAGATTCTCGAGCTTGCTGACGGAGTTTCAGAGTACAGCCTCGGCGGTTACGACAAACTCTCAATCGTTGCAAAGGTCGGTGGTGAGTATGGTGATATCTACGGTACCAGGTACACACGTGTAGAGGACAAGACCAGCCCTTACTATGGAAAGCTTGTTCTCAACGGTGACGGTCTTCCTACATCAGACGGTAACAAGTACTATCTCGGAAACCAGAACTCAAAGTGCAACCTCGGTTGGAACAACAACTTCACATGGAAGGACCTCTCCCTCAGCTTCCAGATTGATGCCCGTATCGGTGGAAAGATCTTCTCCGGTACCCTTATGGCCATGGAGGCTGCAGGTACAGCTGCCTGGACAACTGAAAACCGTGCAGAACAGAGCCTTCTTGTCGACGGTGTCGTAAAGAACGGTGACGGTACATATTCAGTCAACACCGTAAAGACAGACGCTCAGAAATACTGGCGTCAGATCAGCGGTGAGGCCGGTTCAAACCTCGGTATCACTGAGGAGAACCTCTACGATGCAACCAACGTACGTCTGCGTAACATCTCTCTTTCTTACGGAATCCCCAAGAGAATTCTCAACAGAGGAAATGTATTCCAGTCTGTAAGATTCGGTTTCTCCTGCACCAACGTAGCTATGATTTACAGTGCAATGAGAGGACTTGATCCCGAGTCTATCTTTGCTACCTCTACCAACGCAACAGGTTTCGAGTACGGTGCTGCTCCTACCTCACGTTGCTATGTATTCAATGTTTCACTCGGATTCTAAAATTGCGTGAATATGAAAACAAATAAAATTCTTGCTTTCGTTCTTGGAGCTCTCGTTGCAGTTGCCTGCTCAGACTTTGAGGAAATGAATCACAATCCGAAAGCTGTCAATGCTGCCGATGCAAAGCCTTACTGGGCACTCAACAAGTCCATCATTGCTGACCAGCAGAATCCTAATGACGCTGAGCGTGTATTCGTGCTCTACTGGGCCGATATCGCACGTCAGGATGGTGAGAGCGGTTCAGGCGGACGCTGTGTCGGCCGTTCCAACGATGAGTGGGCAGGATGCCTTTACAACCTGACCAAGAACTGCGTTACTTCATCAACCAACGCCATCAACCTTGTTGATGAGCAGCTTCCTTCCCTTTCCGGACACGAGGCTGAATTCTTCCCCAATGTAAAAGCGGCAGCCCGTATCTGGAGAGTATATCTCATGACCGAGTTCGTTGACTCATTCGGTTCATTTACAACTGACTTTGCTGCTACAACCCCTGAATATCAGAGCGTTGAAGAGTGCTACAACTTCATGTTCAAGGAACTTGCAGAGGCTGTTGCCGCCATTGATGTAAATGTCAACCCCACATCAGACACTGAAAAGAACGGAGACCCCGCTTATCAGTTTGACCCTGTAAAGTGGAAAAACTTCGGTATTTCAATGTGGATGCGTATTGCAATGCGTCTTTCAGAGGTTAAGCCTGAAACTGCAAAGGCCGAGTTCGCAAAGGCTGCCGCTGCAGGTACAGGTATCATCACTACCGACGGTACTTTCCGTGTTGCTGAGAGCACAGGTTGGAATGACCTTTCAGGCGTAATGAGCCGTACATGGGACTGGCAGGAGCTTTCAGCTACATTCGCAAACCTCACAACCAACTTCGGTGGAACGAAGATTGAGGATGTTCTTAAGGATGTAGACGGGCGTCTCTATTCAAGTCCCGACGCTGCTCGTTACAAGGATTACATCAAGGACGCCCACGAGTATCTCGGTGTTCACATTGCCGGCACTGCAGGCAAACTCTATGAGGAATACACCGACAACCCTACCAAGGGATACTTCTTCGATGGACTTCCCACATACGTCGATCCCCGCGCGCTCGCATATTTCAACCTTCCTGGTGACTATGACAACCGTAAGGAGACAGGTTACTGCACATTCATGAGGCATGACATCCCCGTAATGTCAGTGCTTTCAAAGGATGATGACATCAAGATTGATGCAACCTATGCATTCAACGGACTCCAGTGCGGCTTCGGCAATGACGATCATCTTGAGAAGACTCCTTTCATCAACAATGATTACGGTACCACATATCCCGCACTTCAGGAAAGGTATCGTAACGG
>JAKSKH010000016.1 GCA_024401855.1 Bacteroidales bacterium
TCTGGGAGGCCTGCTCATAGTCGACGGATGATTTCTTCCCCTCGGCGATTGCGTTGAGAGCCTCAAGCGCCTGGTTGCCGCTGGTGCGCGCATTTGCGGCGAGCTGACTTACGCTTTGAAGATTCCTGAGAGAAGTGGCGAGTTCCTCTTTGCCTTCGGATACGGTTGTGGCAATGTTTACGAGCTCGTCGAACTCCGTCATACGGGAAGTGAGGACGGTGAGGGAAGCGGTGGCTTTCTCAAGTTCCTCGGGATTGCTGGTGATTTTCTCCTGAAAAGCGCTCATCGCCGGACTTACTACATTTTTATTGAATTTTGACGCTTTTGAGATATCACCTTGAGCAAGATCCGGTGTTATCTCTGCCCCCCTGAAGAAGAAGCCGGCCGCTCCTCCTACCAGAAAGCCTATGACTGTGGCCAGTGCCAATTTGGAATTGGTTTTCATAGTGGATAATTTTTATTTTACAATTATTATTTCCATACTTTTCCCATCATCATCAACTGCCTCATATCTGACTGTGTCTCTGCTTTGAGCGGAATCATCTCTGACGGTGGGAATATCCGTGAACTTCCCGAATTTGGCTGCCTTGGAGATATCTGCAGATGTATTTCCTTTATCAACTCCGAACTCGGACCCGGGATTGCCGAAAACGACTCCCAGGACAAAACCGACCAGAGTTCCGGTCAGGACCCCAAGGAATACATTTTTCTTTGTTTCTGTCATTGCCATTGTTTGTATTGTTTATTCAAATTGCGGACTTTCCTCGGTTGGCTGTTGCAAAAGTAAGACAAGAAATCAGGATTTGGACTGCAAAAAATGGAAAATTCCAGAAAATGCACGATTATTCCGCCGATTCTCTGAATTTTGACGGGGACATACCCGTCACTTTCGTAAAATTCCTATAGAAAGTGCTCACGTTAGAGTAGCCCGCCATATCGGAAATCTCCTCCATCGACAAGTTTTCTTTCTGCAGGAGCCTCTTGGATTCCTCCACACGCAGGCGGTTGACAAACGACATGAACGTCTCCCCGTAATGGTAATGGAGATAATCCGAGACATATTTCGAATTTACACCTATCCTCGTTGCCAGGTCGATCAGATTGACATTCTGTTCCAGATAGAACTTGTCTTCCACCAATTTCCCGATGCGGGATTGGATTACGTCGTTTGCGACAGGAGTTCTCATCCTTTCCGCCTGCTGTTGCGCCATCTTCCCGAGTTCCTCCGCAGTATAGCGGACACGGCATACGCACAGTGCGGCGATTGCATAGAAAAGGACTGACACGACAGCCTGCAACACCGGAAGCCAGGACGGCAATACGCTCCGGGAAATGAAACCGGACACGCCAAGGATAATAAGCCGCAATCCCATAAGCGAAAGGATAGAGACAACAGGTATCAATGTACGTGCGTTAAGGTCGGAATAGTAATTTTCAAGAGATTTCAGATAACCGGACAGATTTATTATGCTGAATACCTGTATGAAAAGATACTCTGCCAGATACAGGGCATATGCCGTCCTGTCCAGGGTCAGCAGGACTGAGACTCCCGTGCTTACTGACTCTGAACGACCCTGAATCAGACGGAAGAAAACTTCTCTGTCACTGGGGGTTATGCCTGACACTACCGGCAGATAGACGGCCAGGAATATGACAGCTGTCTGAAAAATCCACAAATTCCGGCTGCGTATTCTCTCTTCCCGGAGAAGAGGCCGGACGGCAAGATAGTAAAAAGCCGGCGTGACCAGCAACATAGCCAGATACAGCACATATACCGGCAGATGGAATGTCTCTGCCCTGTAGATTAGAGATATGTTCAACAGCGAAGTGAGCCCTTCGAACAGAAATGTGAACCCCATTGCTTTATGGAAGCGGCGAAGGGAAGGGCAGGAAACAAAGATATATGTTACTGCCAGTATGGCTGCGAAAGCCGGTATATATAGCCAAAGACTCACAATGCAAAGATAATACAATCAGGCGATAGCGGAAGCTATAATACGCATAGTCCGCTAATTTTCTGTACCGAATTAGTTTCGTCCGTATATGCGGACAAAACTTACTCGGATATTGGAACCGGCTGACGAACTAAGTTTGCGGCTCACCACCGCCCTGTCATGGTCAGAGTGTGTCTGCTGGACATGCTGAGATTGGAATGCATCAAAAAAAGCACCTGCCGGAGGTGCTTTCTGTCAAATATGAGGTATAATGTGTGGTGTTGGTGTGGGTTGTGTATAGAAATCACTGCTGCAATATTGTTTTGTTCTCCCACAAGAACATTCGAAATACATCCTGGTATGAGTCGTATTTTCATAATAGGGAAAAAACACCTTATCTCCATTCTCCACTATCTCCACATTCCATTCATTCCACCAGAAAGATTCTTCCACCGGAACCCAGTAACTTCCAGTAGAAGTAGCCTCTCCAGGTTGAGGCGCCCCTGGATTCATACACGTGACATAATACATTGCTCCACATTCACAGGTGTATTCTATTGTGACAGCAGAAAGACCGTCTGTCACCTCTGGTTCCGTGACTTTTTCATGCGAGATGGTGACGAATGCCGTTGCCGAACCCGCTCTTGGTCTGGACCGGAGAGAAAACGGCCTTATGGATGAACCTTTCAGTGTCGGACAGAATCTCTGCGTACTTCGCAGGTGTCACTGATATGTCAAGGTAAAAATTGGTGCTCTTATCCCCACCGCCTCTGAAGTCTTCGGTTCCTTGACGGTCCCGTCATCAAAGTCCGGAACTATGCCATAGCAAACTTCATACACGATATCCCGAGTTTCACTTCTATATCAGCAACGCTTTTGAAAGAGAAATTGGTATTGCCTGAAAGGATGCGGCTGACATATTGAGGGGATACGCCGAGTTTGGCGGCTACGTCCGAACGGCTCAGCCCGTTCTCCTGCATATAGTCAACAATCGACATTGCGACACCCCGTGACCATTTGAGCCACACTTCATTCTCCTGACGCCATTTGGCATCTTCTGTAAAAGTTGAAGGCATCTCGCTCTGATGAGCCTCCAGAAATTCCAATGTTTTCTGTTTCATCAGTTTAGATACAAAGGTATGAAAAAGAATCAAATCTCGCAACTTATAAGTTGCAAATTCAAAGATTGTCGGGCAAACTTCTCTTTTGCCGAATTATACTTAACTGCCCCCGAAAGAATCGCGCTCACGCGCCACGTTAGAGTAACTTCCCATAGGTCGATTATTTTTAAGACGAATTAAATTGTTAAACAAAATACCGTGAATTTCGCTGTAAGCCGGGTCACGGAGTCCCGTTGTGTACCCCTCGACAATGTTGGAAGAGGTTTCCTTGGGTTGTCAGCAACACTGTTCCTACCCTTCAGAACTGTTTAATCACTGACCGCAGGGTCCGGGACTGGGATAAACATCCCGGAGTGCCTATGTATTCTCAACCAACGTAGTTCGGCGGCTGAACCGCTTCACTGAGTCTGGTCAACCGGGCTTTCGGTCTTCCGACCTCAAGTCCACGAATTCATTCGTGGGTAGTTGACGGGCATTGATGGATTCAATGGCGTCATCTATCCAAAATCAGTGCACGATCCATTCATCGACCGTTATCGGCTCGAACGGATTGCTGTCGATCTTGAACTTGATGGCTTCAAATAAAGTTGATTTATCTGCTCCGGGATAATGATCGTAATCCAACTCCTCCCCGCTTCCGTAGAACTTCACGTTGATGGGATAGTATGAGGAGCACCTTTCAATGAGCTCATTGTCCCAGCCGGTCTTCTCGTCGAAGACCGCGGTGGCCCCGGGAATGGTCGGCAGCGTGACCTTCACGGCGGAATGCGCCACGTCGGCGGGTTTCCAGTCCGCGCCCCACTTGTCGACATGGCCCACGTACTCGTTCTTGTCGGAGGTGACGCCCCCGGTGTTGAAGTAGACATACACGGACCTGCCTTCGGTGTCTCCCTTGCGCAGGGCTATCGTCTTGCCGTCGGAGATCATCGTCTCCCCCGCATCATCCAGCGACAGACCGAGATATCTGTCATGCTGTCAGCGGTACTTTCCTCCAGGCAGGGCTTCGGGAAAAAGACGGCCGCGAGCTTGCACGAGGTGTTCGGATATAACATAAGATTTCTTCTCTGCGGAGAAGGGACTCTTCGGGATGAGGCGACAGATGAAGGAAAAAAAGGGGTATTTAAATTTCAATAATGACAAACGAATTACATCTTGACGAGTTCAGGGCTTGGCTTTTTTCCAGCGCTCAAGGGCAAACTGCTGCATGTCAACAACGGAGTCGCGCTCGTCGACGATTTCATTTCCGAGTACGGTTTCTATAATGTCCTCCATTGTAATCAGCCCTTCAAAGGCACCGTATTCATTGATCACGGCGGCTATCTGTTCCTTGTTGGCAACCATGCTGTCCCAGACTTTGTCTATGGTCTCGGTCATGGGGAAGCAGCTTATGCTTCTCTTTATCTCTGCAAGGGTTGCGTCATATTTGTCTTCGGCCATCAGCTGGAGGGCATCCATCCGGAGAATATATCCGGTAATGTATTCGCTGCTTGTGGAATAGACGGGAATCCTGCTGTGATGCAGGTACCTGCGGTCTTTATAGAAAGTTTTTATTGTCATCGACTCCGGTGCGATGGCGGCCACGACACGCGGAGTCATGGCATCCTTGACGCAGAGTTCGTCAATGTTGATAAGGTTCTGGATTATCTCGTTCTCATCTTCTTCGAGCTCTCCGGCCTCCTCCGCCACGTCTGCCATAGCGCCGATTTCCTCGCGTGACACAGATATGTCCTTGTTTTTGGGAGCTATCAGCTTCTGGAGAAATTCAATTGAAACAACGATGGGGAACAAAACCAGGATGAGGCAGCGTATGGTATTCGTTGCAAATGCCGTCAACGACTTCCAGTAGGATGTCCCTATGGTCTTGGGGATGATTTCCGCAAAGACAAGTATGAGAATCGTGGTGACCGCACTCACCAGACCGAACCACTGTGAACCGAAAACCAGTGTGGCCTGACGACCGACCCCGGCTGCTCCTATGGTGTTTGCAATTGTATTCAGAGACAGAATTGCGGCAAGGGGCCGGGACGGGTTCTGCTTGTATTTCTTGAGCAGGGAGGCGTGACCATGGCCATCCTCCTCAAGCATGGTTATATATGAGATGGGAGTGCTCATGAGGGTCGCTTCCAGTATTGAGCAAAGGAAAGAAACCCCCAGAGCGGAACCCAGAAAAATCAGCAGTAGCAGCATAAAATCTTTAGAAGACCCATTTTGCGCCCAAGCAAGGGCGGACTTTCCATCCGTGAACTCCGGCAAAGTTGCAGCTTATCTCAAGCTCTCCGCCGATGTTCAGGTTATCGCAACCGAAGTGCTGACCTATGTTGTACCAGAGCTGGGGCTCGGAAAGAAACACGAACTTGTCTCCTGCAGATCCGAGGTATCCGTTCTCTCCCCATATGTCAGCGAACCCGCTGAAAACGAAGCCTTTTACTCCGAAGATATGCCTCATTCCCCACACTGCGGTGAACTGTAAGGGGCAGTCGCTGGTAGAACCCTTGAAAGTCTTGTACATAAGTTCGAGGGTGAGAGTGTTGCTGAAGTCTTCGTTGTGGAAGAGGTAGTTTGCCCCGAACAGCCAGTTTATGTTTCCGAAGTTGACACCCGCATTCATTTCAACGTGGGCGCTCAGGTCCTTGAATGCGGAGTTCTGCCAGAAGTTCAGGCCCCTTGCAATCTCGAAGTAGCTTCCGTAGGAGCCGGGGGTGCCGTTCTTCTTTGCGTTGAAATCATAGTCGATGAAGAAGAAAGTGTCTCCCCACTTGTCTCCGTAGTAGCCTTCCAGAGTGGTGGTGACGCATTTCCTGTCATCACCGAAATCATAGAAGACCTGAAGGTTAGTCTGGGCTTTTGCGGCAAAACTGCAAGCCAGTGTGGCAAAAGCGACGGTAGCGAATATTTTTTTCATAAATGTGTTAAAAAAGTTTAAATTCCCAATTCATTTTTCATCGAACGTATGAGGTCGAAGGCCTGCAGCGGTGTCATGTTGTTTATGTCCGCATTCTCCAGCTTCTCCTTTATTGAAGACAGCGTGGGGTCATCCAGCTGGAAGAACGAGAGCTGCACGCCGTCGTCCGGGACCGATGCCGCCTTCCTGTCTTTCATCTCCAGGTCGCGGAGGGTTTTCTCTGCCGCCTCGATCACTTCCTTAGGCATTCCGGCCAGGCGTGCAACGTGGATTCCGAAACTGTGCGCCACTCCTCCCGGAACGAGTTTCCGCAGGAATATCACGTCTTTCCCTTCCTCCTTGATGGCAATATGGTAGTTCTTTACCCTGTCGTAAAGTTGCTCAAGGTCGTTCAGCTCATGATAGTGGGTGGCGAACAGCGTCTTGGCACCCTTGCCGTAACGGTGGATGTATTCCACGAGACCGCGTGCGATGGACATTCCATCATAGGTTGACGTACCCCTGCCTATCTCGTCCAGAAGAACGAGGGAACGTGCGGACAGGTTATGCATTATCATGGACGTCTCGAGCATCTCCACCATGAAGGTTGACTCTCCGCGGGAGATGTTGTCGGTGGCGCCCACGCGGGTGAATATCTTGTCGAAGTACCCTATGCGGGCGCTTGTTGCGGGAACGAACGAACCCGTCTGGGCCATCAGCACTATGAGGGCGGTCTGTCTCAGGAGGGCCGATTTGCCGGCCATGTTAGGGCCTGTAAGAATCATTATCTGATTCTTTTTGCTGTCCATCACTATGTCGTTCGGAACGTATTCCTCTCCGGGTGCCATCAGGGTTTCTATCACGGGATGCCGTCCCTCCTTTATCTCGAAGGAATTGCTCCTGTCCATGACGGGGCGGCAGTAGTTCCTGTCTATAGCCTGTCTTGCGAAGCCCTGAAGCACGTCCAGACGCGAGATGATGTTGCAGTTGTGCTGGATGTCCCGGATGGACTTCTGCACATCCGCCACCAGTTCGGCGTAGATTCTGCTCTCGAGCTCGTAGATGTCCGCTTCGGCGCTCAGGATTTTCTCTTCGTAGTCCTTCAGTTCCCGGGTGATGTATCTTTCGGCATTCACGAGCGTCTGCTTCCTCACCCATTCCGGGGGGACCTGGTCCTTGTATGTGTTGCGAACTTCTATATAGTAGCCGAATACGTTGTTGTAGCTTATTTTCAAAGAGCTGATTCCGGTGCGTTCCGTCTCTCTCTGCTGCATGCGCAGCAGGTAGTCCTTACCTCCGCGGGAGATGCTCCTGAGTTCATCGAGATTCCGGTCCACCTCCGCCGCTATGACATCCCCCTTGCCTATCTGGGCCGCAGGACTTTCCGCTATAGTAGCCCTGATGCGCCCCAGCAGCTTGTCGCAGTTTCTCATTCCCTTTGCAAGGCGGTCAAGAGCGGGAACCCCGGCTCCTGCGCAGATGTCCGTGACCGGCTGCATCCGCGAAAGGCTTTTCCCGAGCTGGACCATCTCTCGGGGGAGTATCTTTCCGGTGGCGGCGCGTGACAGAATGCGCTCCAGGTCCCCTATGTCTGCAATATAGGAGCGGATCTCTTCCAGAACTTCTTCGTTGTCGAAGAAGAACTGAACGGTGTTGTACCTGAGTTCAAGCTCCGTAAGGTCCATTACCGGCATGGCGAGCCACTGTCTCAGAAGGCGGGCTCCCATGGGTGAGGAACATCTGTCTATGGTCTCCACGAGAGAAACCCCGTCCTTTCCCGCATTGGAGGAGAACACCTCCAGATTGCGGAATGTGAAGAGGTCCATCCATACGAACTTGTCTTCGTCTATCCTGGAGAGGGAGCAGATATTCTTCAGTCCGCTGTGCTGAGTCTGTTCCAGGTAGTATATCAATGCTCCGGCAGAGCAGACCGCGAGGGGGAATCCGTCAACCGCAAAGCCTTTCAGACTTGCTGTTCCGAGCTGCCTGCACAGCTTTTCCGCTGCCGATTCGTAAACAAAGGCCCATTCGTCCAGCGGGCTTATGTAGTAATCGCTGAAACGCTCCCTGACAGCTCTCACTATGTCCCTGCATACGACAAGCTCCTTCGGCTGAAGAGAAGCAAGAAGGGTGGAGATATAGTCCACAGAGCCCTGGGCAACCTGGAATGTTCCCGTGCTGACATCCAGGAACGCTGCCCCGCATGTCTGGTTCTCGAAGGTGAGTCCGCAGAGATAATTGTGTTCCTTCTGCTCCAGCATTCCTTCTCCGAAAGCCACTCCGGGAGTCAGAATTTCCGTAATTCCGCGCTTTACAAGCTTGGACTGGGTGAGCTTGGGGTCTTCAAGCTGGTCGCAGATTGCAACTTTGTAGCCTGAACGTATGAGTTTCTGAAGATAGTTCTCGATGGCGTGATGGGGGAACCCTGCCATGGGGGTGTCTCCCTTGTCTCCGTTCGAGCGCCTGGTAAGGACAATCCCGAGGACTTTGCTGGCAGTTATGGCATCGTCTGAATAGGTTTCGTAGAAGTCACCTACACGATACAAGAGAATTGCTTCCGGATGTTGTGCTTTTATGCTGAAATACTGCTTCAGCAACGGGGTATCTTCAGCAGACTTTGCCATAACGCAAAGATAAGAATTTCTTTGTATCTTTGAACAATGCTTACGAAAAGGATATTGGTGGTAACATATTACTGGCCTCCCACCGGAGGTTCCGGGGTGCAGCGCTGGGTCAAGTTCGCCAAATATCTTCCTTCGCAGGGATGGCAGCCCGTCATCTACACCCCTTCCAATCCCGAGCGGATTGCCAGGGATGAAAGCCTGCTTGCGGATATCCCACCAGAGGTGGAGGTGGTCAAGCTCCCCATTTCCGAACCTTACGGAATTTACAGAAAGTTCTTCGGGAAGAAGAAGGAGGGGGCCGGAGTAAATCCTATCAATTCCCAGAAAAAGAGTTTCCTTCAGAGGCTGGCTGTCTGGGTGAGGGGCAACTTCTTTGTTCCGGATCCTCGCGTGGGTTGGGTGGGACCGTCCGTGAAGTTCCTGAAGGAATATCTTGAAGAACATCCCGTGGATGTGGTTGTCACGACGGGACCCCCGCATTCCATGCACCTGATAGGCCTTGGCCTGAAGAAATCTCTCGGCTTGAGGTGGATTGCGGATTTCCGTGACCCGTGGACGGAGATGTTCTACTTCAAGCATCTCGGCCTGTGGCCCGTTGCGGAACGCAGGCACCGCAGCCTGGAAAAGAAAGTTCTTGACAGCTGCGATGCGGTGATCAGCGTGTCTCCCCTTGTCCGCGATGATTTCCAGGCAAGGACGCATACCCCCGTGCATCTTGTCACCAACGGTTTTGATGAAGAGGATTTTCCGCAGGGTGAGCCACCGGTTTTCCGCGAAGACGAATTCCGTATCGTACATACAGGCCTTTTCGCTTCCGACGGCAACCCGCTGAATCTGTGGGACGCCCTGTCTTCACTTGCCGCCACCGACGGAAGGTTCGGCAAGCAGCTGAGAATCCGTCTGGCGGGAAAGACAGACCCCGAGATAATCTCCGCCATAAAGGAACGCGGACTTGGAGCGAATCTGGAAAATTTGGGATATCTTCCTCACAATGAGATAGTAAGTGAGCAGAGAAATGCCGATATCCTCATACTTCCTCTGCGTCGCGAGCCCGAATACCGGAAAGTCCTTCCCGGTAAGATTTTCGAATATCTGGCCGCGCACCGTCCTGTTCTGGGAATAGGTCAGGAAGACGGAGCCGCAGCCTCGGTGCTGAAGGAGGCTGAAGCCGGGGAAATGCTCGGTTGGAACAGAACCTCCGAGGTGATGGAATTCATTGAGAAAGAATGGCGCGGTCATCTGTCCGGCAGGACCGGAAGCGCAGGCGCCGGAATAGAAAAATACAGCCGCAGGGCTTTAACAGAGAAATTGACTGAATTGTTATGAAGAAGAAAATATTGACTTGTCTGGTAATCATTGCAGGTTTTCTGGTCCTTTCTTATCTGACGGTGCCCCAGGTTCTTGCCGGCAAGATTGTAAACCAGAGCGATATCTCCGGATGGCAGGGGATGTCCAGGGAGATGATGAGCTGGAACGACCGGCATCCTGAAGACGAGACCGCCTGGACAAACTCCATGTTCGGCGGAATGCCTACAGCGACGATTCACGCTTCTACAAAGGGAGACTGGACGCAATATGTCTATGACGCTCTTCTTACCGGACGCAGGCCTGCAACATATCTTTTCATTTCCCTGCTGGGGGCATTCCTGATGATGCTTGCATTCGGAATCAACCCTGTCGTTGCGGCGGCGGGAGCGATTGCCGTCACCTATTGCGCATACAATTTCCAGATTATCCAGGTGGGCCACAATACAAAGATGCAGGCTCTGGCTTTTCTTCCCTGGGCAGTCGCCGCCTTCGTCTTCACCTACCGCAAGGCTCTTGACGGGAAGAGGTGGATTCCGATGACACTTCTGGGTTCCGCCGGCTTCGGCCTGTTCCTTTCTTTCCAGGTCAAGGCCAATCATCCGCAGATTACATACTACCTTGCCTTGATGCTGATTGCCTATGCAATCGTGATTCTGGTGTGGCTGTTGAAGAAGAAGGAAGGGAAATCTCTTCTCGGTCGTTTTTTCATTGCGTCCGGGCTTCTTCTGGTTCTCGGCTTTGCCGGAATCGCCACCAATGCCATAAAACTTCTGCCCACCTACGAATACACACCATATTCGATGCGCGGAGGAAGTACCGGTTCTCAGGAGGGAAAGGGAAGCAAGGGCCTGGACCTCGATTATGCCACGGCCTGGTCTTACGGATGGCAGGAACTTCCCAACTTGCTGATCCCCAATTTTAACGGAGGATCTTCCTCCGGTGCCGTGAACATCAAGCATTCCAAAACCTACGAACTGCTCAGGGAAAACGGGCAGAGCAACGTCAAGGAGATATGCCGGCATCTGCCCCTTTATTGGGGCCCTCAGCCTTTCACCGCCGGACCCATGTACATGGGAGCCATAACGTTTTTCCTGTTTGTCCTCGGGCTGCTCTGGTACAGAGGCAAGGAAAAGTGGTGGATAGTTGCGGCCACCGTGCTTGCGGTCTTCCTCGGACTTGGAAGCCACTTTATGCCGTTTACCAGGTTCTTCTACAATTACATACCGCTTTACAGCAAGTTCAGGACGGTATCGATGTCTCTTGTGGTACTTCAGTTCACCCTTCCCGTACTCGGCTTTCTTGTTCTGAACGGGATAGTCAGGGACTGCGGTGACTGGTCCGAGCTTAAGAAAAAGGGACTCATCGCCTTGGGCATCACAGGAGGCTTCTGTCTCTTGTGCGTTCTGTTCCCTGGAATTGCCGGCTCCTTCACTTCAGATGCCGATGCATCCCAGCCCCAGGTTCTGGTGGATGCCCTGGCGGCGGACAGAAGGCACCTTCTGGTTATGGATGCATTGCGTTCCTGCCTTTTCATCTGTGCGGCATTCGCCCTTCTTCTATGGGCCTGCAATCCTGAAAAGACAAACTGCGGAAAGAGGGGCCTTGCCGCTCTGTTCATTGGAATCCTTGTTCTTGTGGATATGTTTTCCGTCGGGAAGAGATATCTGAATGCCGATGATTTCGTGACTCCCCGCAATTTCTCCAGCCAGTTCAACAAGAGACCCGTGGATGAGATGATTCTTGAAGACCCGGACCTCTCCTATAGAGTTCTGGACCTTACGGTCAATGTTTTCAATGACTCCCATCCTTCCTACTGGCACAAGAATATAGGCGGTTACTCTCCCGCAAAACTCCAAAGATATCAGGAATTCATAGATTCGAAGCTTTCACGGGAAATTAACGGCATATACAAATCCATAGAAAATGCCGCCACGGTGGAAGATGCCCAGAAAGCCCTTCCCAATATGCCCGGACTTGCAGAGATGAACTGCCGCTACATCATTGTCGGAGCAGAACTCCCTCCGTTGAGGTACAGATATGCCCGGGGCAATGCCTGGTTTGACGGTGTTAAGGGAAAGGTTGAACTTACTTCGTATGCCCCCAACGAACTGAGGTACAAGTATTCCTGTGCCGATGGCGGAAGACTTGTATTCAGCGAGGTTTTCTATCCCAAGGGATGGTCTCTGACTACGGAAACCGGAGAAAGTCTTGACATTGAAGTATATGACGATATTCTCCGTTCGGCTGTGGTTCCGGCAGGAGAACACGAACTTGTGATGAGGTTCGCCCCCGCTTCGTATGCTGTGGGAGAGACCGTGTCGATGGCAAGTTCCATCCTGTTGCTTGTGCTGGTATTAGCCTCTGTTGTCCTGAATCTGCTGGACAGGTTTCTGAAACATAAGGGTAAGTCTGACGAAATCCTCGATTCCGAGCCTCTCGGCCCTGAGGTCGAAGATGGGGTCTGAAGTGTCAAATCCCTCCCTTATCATAGGCTTGAGTGCGTTTCTCAACGTCTTCCTGCGCTGGTTGAACGCTGTCTTTACAACGGTCTTGAAGAGTTTTCCGTCGCAGCCCAGGTCTTTCCGTCCGTTCCTTCTCAGCCTTATCACGGCGGATTGAACTTTGGGAGGAGGGGCGAAAGCCCCTGAACCGACGCTCATCACATAGTCTATGTCATACCATGCCTGCAGCAGGACAGAAAGGATACCGTAGGTCTTGCTTCCCGGCTTTTCTGCAATGCGCTCAGCTACCTCTTTCTGGATCATGCATACTACTTCCGGTACTATGTCCTTGTCTTCCAGTATCTTGAAAAATATCTGCGAGGAAATGTTGTAGGGAAAGTTCCCTATTACCCGGTATTCGGCCGGAAAGAGTTTATGCACGTCAAGTTTGAGGTAATCGGCCATATACAGCCTGCCCTGCATTCCGGGGAAATGAGTCAGAAGATAGTCCACCGATTCCCCGTCGAGTTCGACCATTTTCAGATTGATGTCATCCCTCTGGAGAAGATATTGCGTGAGCACTCCCATTCCCGGACCTATCTCGAGTACATCCCTTGCCCCGCCGGTGCTGAGAGCCTCCACTATGCCGCGTGCTATGCTCTGGTCCGTAAGGAAATGCTGACCGAGAGCCTTCTTTGCCCTGACTTCCATCCTATGACAGTTTTTTTGCAATTCTGCCTGCGAGTTCAACGAAGGCGATTCCGTCCGGACGGTTGCTCAGCGAAGCCGGTTCTCCCGCATCGCCGCTTTCGCGTATGCTTTGCACGAGCGGAATCTGTCCGAGAAGCTCCAATCCCAGGCCGGAGGCCATCTCCGCTCCGCCGTTTTTCCCGAATATGTAGTATTTTTCATCCGGATGCTCTTCCGGAGTAAACCAGGCCATGTTTTCAACCAGACCTAGAATGGGCTTGCTGACGTTGGGGTTGCGGAACATGTTCACTCCCTTCTCCACATCTGCGAGAGCCACCGCCTGCGGGGTCGTCACGATTACCGCTCCGTCCATCGGAATGTCCTGGACAAGGCTTATGTGTATGTCTCCCGTTCCCGGGGGCATGTCTATCAGAAGGAAGTCAAGCTCGTCCCACTTGACCTGCAGAATCATCTGTTTGAGGGCGTTGCAGGCCATGGGTCCACGCCAGATGAGAGCTTGTCCCTTTTCTGCAAAATAGCCTATGGACATCCATTTCACGCCATATTTCTCTATGGGTATGATGAGCTCCTCCTCTCCGTTCTTCACCGCTTCCGGTACCATTCCTTCCGTATCGGTCATGGTAGGTACGGAAGGTCCGTAAACGTCTGCATCGGCGAGTCCTACCTTGAATCCCAGTCTGGCAAGCGCGCAGGCAAGGTTCACTGCTACGGTTGATTTACCCACCCCTCCTTTGCCGGAAGCCACGCCTATTATATGCCTGACTTCTGCCAGTTGGTCCTTGTTGAGTTCGAGTTTTTTCTTTTTGGGAGACTGTTCGTCCGTTACGACTCCCTTGACTTCTGATGTCACGCCTTCCGGAAGATGTCTGACAAGACAGGCCCTCGCCGCACCTACAAGGTATTCAGTGAGGGGGTCTCTGCGTTTGGGGAAGCCGAGGGTCACCGTCACTTTGGAATCTTCAATTTCTATGGAGTCCACCATCCCGAGATCGACCAGGTCCCTGTCCTGTTTTCCCGGGTGATGAACTTCCCGAAGGAATGTGTATATCTCGTGTTCTGTCATTATTTTACAATGTTCATTTCTTTCAAAAGATATCCTGCGCCGCCGAATTTGTCCATCATCAAAAGAACGTATCTGATGTCAACGCAGATGCATCTCTGCAATTCGGGTTCAAAAATCACATCTCCGCTCATCGCCTCCCAGTTTCCGTCGAAAGCCAGGCCTATAAGGCATCCGTCCGCGTCGAGAACCGGACTTCCGGAGTTGCCTCCCGTGATGTCCAGGTTGGTAAGGAAGCAGGTTACCATCTCTCCGTTCTCATCGGCATATCTTCCGTAATCTTTTGTCCTGTATATTTCCTTGAGCCTCTCGGGAACCCTGAATTCGTAATTGTCCGGGTCTTCTTTCTGCATCACTCCCTTGAGGGTGGTGTAATGCCTGTAGACCAGTCCGTCCTTGGGAGAATAGCTGGATACCTTTCCGAAAGTAAGACGGCAGGTGGAATTTGCATCGGGGTAACTGGGAGCGCCTCTTTTCCAGTCAAGAAGTCCTCCGGTGAAGAGTTTGTTCTGTTTTGCAAGTTCTTCCTTGAGGCCTGCCTGCTCGGCAATCAGTCCCATGTACTTGTCGTTTATGACCTTGTACAATTTTACGGCGGGGTCTTCGTCAAAATCCGCGGTTGTCCAGTTCCCTTTCGCCTTTTCAAGCGAGGAGAACCTGCTCTCGGAGAATAACCTGTCAACAAACTCATTCAGGTCCATATCTGAAAGGATGCGTCCCGGAATGAGGATGATGTCGTCGAGTTTCACGTTCTTGCGGTAATGGTCCAGCATGGCGACGGCCTCTTTACGGTCGAGGCTCTCGTCATAGTTCCTGAACCTTTTGTCCATGCCGGCCAGCGCTTTGTCGAATTCCGCCTGGAAGTCTGCGTCATTATCCCTGTGGCCTGAGGTGTAGTAGTCAATGATTCCGGCCGTGCTGATCAACTCTATGTTGTAAAGAGTCTCGACCAGCAGGGTCGAGGCTTCTGTAAGTGTCTGAAGCTTGTCATAAATTCCGTCTATGTCACTTAATACGTTTCCGTACACGGACACCCTTCTGCGGTTGGAACCCACCCATTTCATGAAATCCTCCTCTTTCTGCTTCTCTCTTTCTATGACATTGAGCTTTCCGAACGCTTCCTTCATTCCTATCCATTTCTTCCATCCGTTTGCAGACCCGGCGAATTTATTTGCGTACTGGAGGCGTACCACGGGGTCCGCCATCATGGCGTCCCACATGATGTCCTGCCTTACGGTGCGTGCGTCAATGCGGATGTCGTTTGTTCTGATCATGCCTTCCAGCTGTCTTGCAGTCTGGAATCTCTGCGTACGGGCCGGATAGCCCATGATCATTGTAAAGTCGCCTTCCTTTACTCCCTTGAGTGAAATCCTGAGGGACTGGCGGGGTGTGAAAGGAACGTTCTCAGCGGAATAATCCGCAGGTTCGTTATCTTTGCCTGCATAAACGCGGAACATTGAGAAGTCGCAGGTGTGCCTGGGCCATACCCAATTGTCCGTTTCTCCTCCGAATTTTCCGCAGGATGCGGGAGGGGCTCCCACAAAACGGACATCGCGGTATGTCTTGGAAATGACAAGATAATACACATTGCTGTTGTAGAAACTTGTAATTTCCACATTGCATCCCGGGTTCTCTTTCTCTGCGGCGGCGATTATCTCCTCCTTTTCTTTCTTGAACTCCGATTCGTCCCTCCTTTCCAGCTTTTCAAGCTTCCAGGTGATGTCTTCCATGCTCTGCAGGAATTTTACGCTGAGACCGGGAACCGGCATTTCCTCATTTCTGTCCATTGCCCAGAAACCATCTTCGAGATAGTTGTGCTCGGGGGTTGACAGAGACTGTATGCTTGAATAGCCACAGTGATGATTTGTCACAAGCAGACCTTTGTCCGATATGATTTCTCCTGTGCATCCGCCTCCGAACATTACAACCGCATCTTTTATGGATGAATTGTTCACGCTGTAGATTTCTTCGGGGGTGAGGTGACATCCGAGATTGTAAATCATATCGCTGTTCATCTTCTCCAGGAGGGGAAGCAGCCACATTCCTTCATCTGCCGGGGCCGGGGTGGCAATCAATATTGATACCGCTATGCCGGCTATAAACTTTTTCATATTCAAAATAAAACTGGTTCCAATTCTTTTGGGTGAAAACTTTTTCTGTGTTCGGGAGTGTATCCGAGTTTCCTGATAGCCGCAATGTGCCCTGCAGTGGGATATCCCATGTTCTTTTCCCAACCGTAACCGGGATATTTCAGGGCCAGGCTCCGCATATGCTCGTCCCTGTGTGTCTTTGCAAGGACGGATGCGGCGGCTATGCTCGCATAGGTGGCGTCTCCGTGAACAACGGTGGCGTACCGGTATCCGCCGAACGGACGGAATCTGTTGCCGTCGACAAGCAGGAAATCCGGTTTTACCGTGAGGTTTTCCACCGCTCTCTGCATTCCCGCGATGGATGCCGCAAGAATGTTGATCCGGTCTATTTCCTCCGCACTCACAGCCACGACGGCCCAGGATACGGCTTCTTTCTCTATAACCGGCCTGAGCATGTCGCGCGCCTTTCCGCTCATCTGCTTGGAATCGTTCAGCAGAGGATGACGGAAATCCGCGGGTAGAATGACGGCTGCGGCGAAAACGGGACCTGCCAGCGGCCCCCGGCCCGCTTCATCGCATCCGGCTTCCACGACCCCTTGGTTCATATACGGAAGAAGATGGATATCCTGTGGCATAGTGCCACAAATTTAATCTTTTTTGCTGAGTTTTGACCTAAGAATATCAAGCTCTTTCTCAAGACCTTGAATAATTTGTTCCAATCCGGCCCTGCGGCTTCTCTCGGCATCCAGCAGGTTTTCGTAGTATCCGGTCAGTTCTTTTATTTCTGCAAGTTTCCCGGAGTTCTCCGACAGATAGTCAGGGGGAAGAACGACGGATCCTGTCAGGAGTTCTTCCAGCTTTTTCCCGAAGGTATGCTGAACTCTCTCAAGATTTTCATTGATGAGCCTTGTCTTCCCTCTTTCCATCTTCCCGAGAGCGACCCGGGATATTCCCAATTCTTCGGCAAAGACTTCCTGCGAGAGTCCGAGGCTTTCTCTGTATTTCTTTAGATTTTCACCAATTGATCCGTTGTCCATATGCTTCCGCGAATATGAACTTCAAATATATTTTATAAATATTGATATATTGGCAAATAAAAACATATCAAATTCGGGAAATACCCCCTTTATGATAACTTGCAGTTTGCAACAAACGCCTCTTTTGGTCATATTTGGTTTTCAAAATGACATGCTTATGAGAACGATGAAAAAGATTTATGAGCGCTTCGGTGTCCTGATGGAAAGTGATGAGGTCCTTTCCCGTCCCGGTATTGATTTCAGACTTGTCTGCAGGATGCTGCGGGTGTCTCCTCCGGATCTTGATGAAGTTGTCCGCAAGGAATTGGGAATGAGCGGGGAGGAGGTAGTTGGAAAGTGCAGGTCCCGCAATTAAGAATGTTTTGGTATTGGAGATAAAAATTATTAATTTTGCGAATTGTCGCGACAATAATTAATAATACCAGATAAAATGAAAGAATATTCTACCAAAGACATTAGAAATGTGGTGCTTCTGGGCTCATCCAAATCAGGTAAGACCACATTGGCAGAGGCGATGCTCTTCGAGGGCAAGGTGATTGACCGCAGGGGAACTGTTGAGGACAAGAACACCGTTTCCGACAACGATGAACTTGAGAAACTGAATCAGAGGTCAATCTATGCAACTCCCCTTTATGCCGAGTTCATGAACACCAAGATCAATTTCATTGATGCTCCGGGTTCCGACGATTTCATCGGCGGTGCATATTCCGCATTCAAGGTATGTGAGAGCGGAGTTCTGGTAATCAACGCCCAGCAGGGAGTCGAGGTCGGCACCCAGGGATTCGTCCGCAGGGCCGAAGAGAAGAAACTTCCCCTCATCATCGCAGTCAACCAGCTCGATGCCGAGAAGGCCGACTGGGACAATGTCTGCGCTTCCATCAAGGAGACTCTCGGAGGAAAAACCATCAACATCCAGTTCCCTGTAAACGCAGGTCTGAACTTCGACGGATTCGTTGATGTCCTTTCAAACAAATATTATCATTTCAAGGATGCCAACGGCACACGCGAGGAACTTGAAATCCCCGCAGAGTTCGCAGACCAGGCTGAGGAGGCCCGCCAGGCTCTTATCGAGAAGGCCGCTGAATTCGATGATGCCCTTATGGAGAAATTCTTCGAGGAAGGAACCCTTTCAGAGGAGGAAATCCACAGCGGACTCAACAAGGGAATCGCCGCTGGAGAGCTCTATCCCGTATTCTGTGCAAGCGCAAAGAAGAATATCGGTACCAAGAGAATCATGGAGTTCATCAAGGATGTGGCTCCCGTTCCCGCAGTCAAGGAAGACGGCCCCGCTTCACTGTTCATTTACAAGAATGATGTCGAGCAGCATCTTGGAGAAGTGTCATTCTTCAAGGTCATGACAGGCACCATCACTACCGGAATGGATCTTGAGGACCCTGCAACCGGAAACAAGGAGCGCCTTTCAGCCATTTATGCTGTTGCAGGACTCAAGAAGGAGTCGGTGACCGCACTTCACGCCGGAGATTTCGGAGCAGTTGTCAAGCTCAAGGCAGGAAAGTCAGGCACAACTCTTTCTCAGCCCGGTTCCGGTCTCAAATATGACAAAATCGTTTATCCCGCACCCAAGTACCGTTGCGCAATCAAGGCAAAGGTTCAGCAGGATGAGCAGAAACTCGGTGACGCTCTCAAGAAGATCGCTTCCGTTGATCCCACCGTCATCGTGGAATATTCCAAGGAACTCCGCCAGACCATTCTCAGCGGAAACGGCGAGCAGCACATCAATATTGTAAAATGGCTCATCAATAATGAGTACAAGCTTGATGTCGAGCTCTTTGCACCCAAGGTTCCTTACCGTGAGACCATCACCAAAGTGGCAACGGCCCAGTATCGTCACAAGAAGCAGTCCGGCGGTGCCGGTCAGTTCGGAGAAGTTCACCTTCTTGTATGCCCTGCAGAAGGAGAACTCAACACCAAGTTCAAGATTGACGGAAAAGACACCCAGCTCAATGTCAAGACTCAGGATATAAGTGAGATGGAGTGGGGAGGAAAGCTTGAGTTCTATAACTGCGTTGTCGGTGGTGCCATCGATCTCGGATTCATGCCCGCCATCCTCAAGGGTATCAAGGAAAAGATGAATGAAGGACCTCTTACCGGTTCTTATGCTCGTGACATCCGCGTATTCGTTTACGACGGTAAGATGCACCCGGTTGATTCCAAGGAAATCGCCTTCATCATTGCCGGACGCAACGCATTCAAGGAGGCATTCCGCAATGCAGGACCCAAGATTCTTGAGCCTATCTACAATGTTGAGGTCATGACTCCTTCAGAATATCAGGGAGCTGTTATGAGCGATCTCCAGAACCGTCGCGGTATGCTTGGAGATATGGGCGCAGACAAGGGATTCGCCATCCTCAAGGCCCGTGTTCCTCTCGCAGAACTCTATCGTTACTCTACAACATTGAGTTCTCTCACAGCCGGTTCTGCAACATTCTCAATGGAATTTGCAGACTATCAGCCTGTTCCCGGAGATGTTCAGACCAAGCTCCTCGCAGAATACGCTGCTCAGGACGAGGAAGAGTAACAATCGCAAAGGATAAGGAAGGCGGCTTGTTACAGGCCGCCTTTTTGAAATATAAGCAGTGGATGCCAGAATTGTCATAGATGATAAGATTCCTTTTGTCAGGGGAGTTTTTGAACCGTACGCGCAGGTATCATATCTGCCGGGTGCGGGAATAGGGCCTGATGATGTAAGGGATGCCGATGCCCTCATTGTAAGGACGCGCACCACCTGCAACGAAGCCCTCCTCAAGGGCTCCCGGGTAAGGGTGGTTGCTACAGCGACTATCGGATACGATCATCTTGACACCCGCTGGCTTGAATCTGAAGGTATCGCTTGGTATAATGCCCCCGGATGCAATTCGGGGTCAGTTTCCCACTATGTCGCATCTGTTCTTGCCGTGCTTGCGCAAAAGCATGGGATTGACCTGTCCTCAGCCACCCTCGGCATTGTGGGAGTGGGGCATGTGGGAAAGAAGGTTGCGGATGTGGCGCGTGCCTTCGGCATGGAGGTTCTTCTGAATGACCCTCCGCGTGCCAGGAATGAGGGAGAGAACGGCTTTGTCTGCCTGGATGAGCTTGTCCGGAAGTCCGACATCATTTCCCTGCATGTCCCGCTTGTACGTGAAGGTGAATTCCCGACTTATCATCTTTTTGATGAAAAGCGCATAGCCTCTGTTGGAAAAAGAGGAATCCTCATCAATTCTTCACGGGGGGAGGTGGTTGACAACATGGCTTTGAAGTGTGCATTGGAGAATGGCTCGCTGAAAGGGGCTGTCCTCGACGTGTGGGAGGGCGAGCCGGCGATAGATGCCTCTCTTGCTTCGCTTCTGGATGTGGCTACTCCGCATATTGCGGGATACAGCGCGGACGGAAAGGCGGCGGGGACGGAAATGGCCGTGCATGCCGTTGCGGAGAATCTCGGATTTCCTCTTGCAGGGTGGAAGGTGGAGGATATTCCCGGGCCTTCCGTGGCTGCGGAATTCGAAATCGATGCCCGCGGAAAGACTGTGGGGCAGGTTCTCTCGGAGGCGGTGCTCCATACTTATGATGTACGCTCAGACAGCGGCGCGCTGCTCTCCGCTGTGTCGTCCTTCGAGCATCTTCGCGGATGCTACGGAGTAAGGCGCGAACCTGCGGCATTCCGCATATGCCTGAACGGTGGGCCGGACGGATGTCCGGACCGTCTCAGGGATTTGGGTTTCAGCGCGGAACTTGTATAAAGAAAGGTTTAAATAATATTGATATGTACAGGACAAATACTTGCGGAGAACTCCGTATCAGTAATGCTGGTCAGAAAGTAACACTTGCAGGATGGGTGCAGAAAGCCCGTAAACTGGGTGGAATGACCTTTATCGATTTGCGTGACCGTTATGGTATCACGCAGCTTGTTCTTGAGAAGGATTCCGAAGTCGGTCGCGAATGGGTGATCCAGGTTGAAGGAACAGTGGTGGAAAGGGAAAGCAGGAATGCGAAGATCCCCACCGGAGACATTGAAATCAAAGTGGAAAAAATAAATGTTCTCAACAAGGCCCAGACTCCTCCTTTCACAATTGAGGAAGTCTCTGACGGAGGTGAGGACATACGTGCGAAATACCGTTATCTCGATCTCCGCCGCGCTCCTCTGCAGCGTGCGCTCGCCCTGCGTCACCGTCTTGCCCAGGAAATCCGCACCTATCTCGACGGACAGGGTTTCATGGAGATAGAGACACCCTATCTCATCAAGTCAACCCCGGAGGGAGCGCGCGACTTCGTCGTTCCTTCAAGGATGAATCCCGGTGAATTCTATGCCCTGCCTCAGTCTCCGCAGACTTTCAAGCAGCTTCTCATGGTTGCCGGATATGACCGCTACTTCCAGATTGTAAGATGCTTCCGTGACGAAGACCTGCGTGCTGACCGTCAGCCCGAGTTCACCCAGATAGACTGCGAGATGTCTTTTGTTGAGCAGGAAGATGTCCTCAATACATTCGAGGGCATGATGAGAACCATGTTCAAGAATGCTCTCGGTGTTGACATCCCTGACCCTCTCCCGAGAATGAGCTGGTACGAGGCAATGGACAGCTACGGCTCCGACAAGCCCGATGTGCGCTTCGGAATGAAGATCCATGAAATCTCCGACATAGTAAAGGGACACGGATTCAGTGTGTTTGACGGAGCGGAATACATAGGAGCGATTGCCGTGGAGGGATGCGCTGAATATACCCGCAAGCAGATTGACGAACTCACTGAATGGGTGAAACGCCCGCAGGTCGGAGCCAAGGGCCTCGTTTATATCAAACTGGGCAAAGATGGTGTCAAGTCATCCATAGACAAGTTCTATACTCCGGAACAGCTGCAGGCCGTTGCCGAAAGGGCGGGGGCGCACGAAGGAGACCTCATACTCGTTCTCTGCGGAGCCAGGCGCAAGACCCAGACTCAGTTGGGAGTACTCCGCATAGAGATGGGCAACAGACTGGGCCTCAGGGATCCTCATGTCTTCGCCCCTCTATGGATTGTTGACTTCCCCCTGCTTGAATGGGATGACGAGACCCAGCGCTTCTATGCAATGCACCATCCCTTCACCGCTCCCAAGCCGGAGCATGAGGAATGGTTCTATTCAGACAGGAAAGAGGATCTTGAGCGTGTATGCGCCAATGCGTACGATTTCGTCCTCAATGGAACGGAACTGGGAGGTGGCTCGATCAGAATACATAATGCGGAAATGCAGAGCCGCATGTTCGAGGTACTCGGGATCAGCAAGGAGGATGCCGAATACAAGTTCGGCTTCATAATCAACGCGTTCAAGTTCGGTGCACCCCCTCACGGAGGTCTCGCTTTCGGCTTTGACCGTGTCTGCGCCCTGTTCGGCGGCCAGGAGACCATACGTGATTACATCGCATTCCCCAAGAACAATCAGGGAAGGGACGTGATGATAGAATCTCCGAGCAGGATTGACCGGGAGCAGATGGACGAACTCTGCCTTGCCACCACAGTGAAGGAAAAATAAAAACGTTGCCCGGTTTGAAAGTTTTCTCCAATTATGACTTGTCTGCGCTGAACACCTTCCGCATGAAGGTGAAGTGCGCCAGATTCGTTGAATATGAAAGTGTAAAGGAACTGGAAGAGTTGGATTTCTCAACTCTCCCGGATCCTGTAAAACACATAGGAAGGGGTTCCAATCTGTTGTTTACCAAAGATTTCCCCGGAACTATCCTGCATTCGTCAGTCGACTATATAAAGTATATCGACCTTGGTCTCGATGAAGTTTACATGGCCGTGGGGGCGGGAGTTGAGTTTGACCGTTTCGTGGAGGAAGCCTGCAAGGCCCCTTATTGGGGAGCTGAAAATCTTTCCCTGATTCCCGGTGAGGTCGGGGCGGCAGCGGTGCAGAATGTAGGGGCTTACGGAGCTGAGGTCAAGGACATAATTGCCGGTGTCGTATGCCTTGATACCCGGGAACACAGGAAGGTGGTCTTCAAGGTGGGTGAGTGCGGATACGGATATCGCGACTCGATGTTCAAGCGCAGCGGTGGAAGATATATAGTTACCAGCGTGCTTTTCAAGCTCTCCCGGAAATATAAGCCTAATCTGGAATACAAGGGCCTTAAGGATGCTCTCGGTGGAAAGGAGCCGGAGTCTCCCATGCAGGTCAGGGAGGCCGTATGCTCGCTCAGAAGGAGCAAGCTTCCCGATCCGGCACAGGTCGGCAGCGCGGGGAGCTTTTTCAAGAATCCCGTTGTTGATGCCGCCACCTTTGCAAGGATAGCCCTTCAGAACGATACCGTGCCGCACTATCTGCTTCCCGGAGGGCTTGTGAAGATTCCTGCCGCCTGGATGATAGAACAGTGTGGGCTGAAGGGGCAGAAAGAAGGAGGGGCGGCCGTTTATGACAGGCAGGCTCTGGTGATAGTCAACAGCAGCGGAGATGCCGCGCCTGAGGATATTCTCAGGCTTGAAATGCGTATAGTCTCGGCCGTTGAAGACAGGTTCGGTGTTGAACTTGTTCCGGAAGTGGAGCATATTTAGTAACGAAAAAAAGAAGTATGGGAAAATTCATAATAGAAGGAGGATACAGGCTGAGCGGAAGCATAAGGGCCCAGGGAGCGAAAAACGAGGCTCTCGAGGTCATCAGCGCCGTTCTGCTGACTTCAGGCAAGGTTACGATTTCCAATGTTCCGGAAATTCTGGATGTGCGCAATCTGATGCTGCTGTTGGAAAGAATGGGAGTCATCATAGAGAAGAAGGCAAAGGGAGAATACACTTTCGATGCCTCCGACATAGATTCGTCATATATAGAAACAGACGATTTTATAGACAGATGCGCTTCTTTGAGGGGTTCCGTTCTGGTTGTGGGACCTCTTTTGTCAAGATTCGGTGAGGCATGGTTCCCAAAACCGGGAGGAGACAAGATTGGACGCCGCAGGGTGGACACCCATATCGAGGGTCTTGTCAAACTGGGGGCTGACTGTATTTACGATTCAGGTAAAAGAGCATACAAACTTACCGCTCCGCATGGGCTGAAAGGCTGTTACATGCTTCTTGACGAGGCGTCCGTCACGGGTACTGCAAACATTCTGATGGCGGCTGTCATGGCGGAAGGCCGGACTGTAATCTACAATGCGGCCTGCGAACCTTATGTCCAGCAGCTGTGCCGTCTGCTTGTTTCCATGGGAGCGAAAATCCGGGGAATCGGCTCGAACCTTCTTACCATCGACGGAGTGGGTGAACTCCATGGTGCAGAGCACAGGCTTCTTCCTGATATGATTGAAGTGGGCTCCTTCATAGCCATGGCGGCCATTACCAGAAGCGAGCTTACAATAGAGGATGTGTCCTGGAACAACCTCGGCATCATTCCCGATTGCTTCCGAAAACTGGGTGTCAAACTGGAACAGCGGGGAGAAGACATATTCGTCCCGGCCCAGGAAAGTTATGAGATAGAGTCCTTTCTGGACGGTTCCATAATGACCATCGCGGATGCTCCCTGGCCGGGCCTTACGCCTGACCTTCTTTCCGTCATGCTTGTTGTGGCCACCCAGTGCAAGGGCAGCGTCCTTATTCACCAGAAAATGTTCGAGAGCCGTCTGTTCTTCGTCGACAAGCTGATTGACATGGGGGCTCAGATCATACTTTGTGACCCGCACCGTGCCGTAGTTGTCGGGCACGACCACAGAATGTCTCTCAAGGGGAACAAGATGACCTCGCCCGATATCAGGGCCGGTATCGCCATGCTGCTGGCGGCAATGTCTGCAAGCGGAGTGTCCGAGATAGACAACATAGACCAGATAGACCGCGGCTATGAAAATATAGACGGCCGTTTGAATGCTCTCGGGGCACATATTACAAGAAAATGAAAGTAGATATCCTGCAGACGGACATATCCTGGGCCAGTCCGGAAAAGAATATGGAGTCGCTCGCAGGGATGCTTCATCCCGGCGCCGGGCTCTACCTTCTTCCGGAAATGTGGTCCACGGGCTTCTCCATGACTCCGGAGGCTCATGCCGAGAAGGGGGGAGGAGCTGCGCTTTCGTTCATGAAGGAGCAGGCGGCACGGCTGAATGGTGCAGTGGCCGGCAGCGTTGCCGTTTCCGGGAACGGAGACTTCCGGAACCGTTTTTATTTTGTGGAACCGGATGGATCCGTATTCATCTACGACAAGCACCATCTTTTCACATACAGCGGAGAGGACAGGCACTACCGTGCCGGAAATGAAAAAGTGGTGGTGGAATGGCAGGGGATAAGGTTCCGTCTGGCGGTATGCTATGATCTCCGTTTCCCCGTATGGCTGAGAAACCGGGGAGACTATGATGTCCTGCTCTGTGTGGCCAGCTGGCCGGAGTCGAGGCTTGATGCCTGGAAGACGCTCCTGAAGGCCCGTGCAATAGAGAACCAGTGCTATGTCATGGCCTGCAACAGGACCGGAGATGACCCTTCCTGCCACTATGCAGGGGGCTCCGCCGCCATAGACCCTTACGGAAGGGAGATGACGGCATGGTCGGACGTGGAACAAGTGTTTGAAGCAGAGATTGATATGAATTCGCTTGTGGAGTTCAGGAAGAAATTCCCTGTCCTTCACGATGCAGATGAGATATAGATTTATGGAAGAAAAGAAATTGCTGTTGGGAGATGAGGCTCTTGCCGTTGGAGCTCTCCATTCGGGCCTTTCCGGGGTATATGCCTATCCCGGAACTCCTTCCACTGAGATAACGGAGTATATTCAGAAATACGCTCCGGAGGTGAGGAGCCGCTGGTGCACCAACGAGAAGACCGCGATGGAAGCCGCACTGGGCATGTCCTATGCCGGAAAGAGAGCCCTTGTGTGCATGAAGCACGTCGGCATGAATGTGTGTGCGGATGCTTTCGTGAACTCGGCCATAACCGGGGTGAACGGGGGTCTGGTGGTTGTTGCCGCCGACGACCCTTCCATGCACTCATCACAGAATGAGCAGGACTCGCGCTTTTACGGCAAGTTTGCCATGGTCCCTGTCTTCGAACCCTCTGACCAGCAGGAGTGTTATGATATGGTGTCCGAGGCCTTCGAACTCTCGGAGAATGTGAAACTTCCTGTCGTTATGCGTCTGGTGACGCGTCTGGCGCACTCCCGTTCTGCGGTGCAGTTCTCCGGAAGCCGTCAGCCCAATGCCCTGTCTCCATCTTCCGACAGATCCTGGGTTCTGCTTCCTGCAATAGCGCGCAGGCAGTATGATGCGCTTGTGGACAAGCAGCCTTCTCTTGAAAAATACAGCGAGTCGTCTTCTGCAATCGAAGGCTCCGGAAAAACGGGGGTCATCGCCTGCGGAATAGCATATAATTACGTCAAGGAGACGGGAGCCGATGTCTCCATACTCAAGGTCAACCGTTATCCTCTTCCCGAGGCGGCGGTCAAGGCTCTCTCTCTCAGGTGCAGGAAGATCCTGGTCGCGGAAGACGGACAGCCCATGGTTGAGCAGGAGGTCCGGGGAATGCTCGGAAGCGGCTACCCCGTCAGGGGCCGTCTTACGGGAGACCTCCCGAGAACGGGAGAACTTACTCCCGATGTGATTGCTGAAGCTCTGGGATGCGCCTTGGGGGAATCTGCCGGAGAGGCCGGTACTGCTTCTGTTGCCTCCCGTCCGCCGCAGTTGTGCCCCGGATGCGGGCATCGCGACGTGTATGCTGCGCTCAACAGGGTGGCGGCGGAGTATCCGGATGCCAGGATATTCGGAGATATAGGGTGCTACACTCTGGGTGCGCTTCCACCCTTCCGCGCTCTTGCAAGCTGTGTTGACATGGGAGCATCCATCACTATGGCCAAGGGTGCCGCAGATGCCGGGATATTCCCTTCCATTGCAGTGATAGGAGATTCCACGTTCACTCATTCCGGAATGACGGGACTTCTGGATGCCGTCAATGACCATTCGCGGATTACCGTCATCATCTCTGACAACCTCACTACCGCAATGACAGGAGGACAGGATTCTGCCGGCACCAGCAGGTTCGAGTCAATCTGCATCGGACTGGGGGTGGAGCCTGAACACGTCAGGACGGTTGTCCCCCTCCCTCAGAATATGGACAGCATCACGGCAATCATCAGGGAGGAGATAGAATATGACGGAGTTTCCGTAATCATACCCAGGCGCGAGTGCATGCAAACTCTAAAAAGACACAGGAAATGAAGAAGGACATCATACTTTGCGGTGTCGGAGGACAGGGCATTCTTTCGATAGCCACCGTCATCGGTGAGGCGGCCGTGCGTGCCGGACTTTTCATCAAACAGGCCGAGGTTCATGGGATGAGCCAGAGGGGAGGGGATGTCCAGAGCCATCTGCGTCTTTCCACAGAACCCGTCTGGAGTGATCTCATACCCCGTGGCGAGGCGGATATCATCATCTCAATGGAACCCATGGAGGCTCTCAGATACCTGCCATGTCTGTCGAAGGATGGAGCCGTGGTCACTGCATCCTCGCCTTTCGTCAACATTCCGGACTATCCGCCGATGGAGGCGCTGGATGCGGAGTATGACAGGCTTCCCAATGCCGTGAGGGTGGACATAGAGTCCATTGCCCGGGAGAGCGGCAATCCCAAGGGCGCCAATATGGCTCTTCTCGGTGCCGCCGCTCCATATCTTGAAATCCTTTCCCCCGAACAACTCGGGGATGCCGTGAAAGCGGTGTTTTCATCTAAAGGCGACGCAGTTGTGGAGGCGAACCTGAAAACTCTCGGACTATGATCTGGAACAAGACGAATGAGTGTATGCCGCGCGAGCAGATGCGTGCCCTTCAGGGCGAGCGTCTTCACAGAATCGTGGAATATGTTTACCATAATGTCCCCTTCTATCGTGACAAGCTTCAGCAGATGGGAATCACACCGGACGACATCAATACGGTTGACGACATAGTGAAGCTCCCGTTCACGAGCAAGAGTGACCTCAGGGAAAATTATCCTTTCGGACTTCAGGCCGCGCCAATGAGCGAGATAATAAGAATACACGCATCTTCCGGCACCACCGGCAGTCCCACCATTGTGGGATATACCCGTCAGGATATAGGTGTTTGGAGTGAGTGCATGGCGCGCTGTCTTACCGCCTACGGTATCACCAGGGACGATATATTCTCTGTCGCATACGGATACGGACTTTTCACCGGTGGCCTGGGTGTTCACTACGGAGTGGAGAATCTGGGAGCCGCCGTCCTTCCCGCATCTACGGGGAACACGGAGAAGCACGTGCGTCTGATCCGCGATCTTGGAGCAACAGGAATAGCCTGCACCCCATCCTATGCCCTTCATCTTGCAGAAACGATGGAGACTATGGGAATCGCCAGGGAAGAGATCAGACTGAAGGTGGGGGTGTTCGGCGCGGAGCCCTGGACTGAAAACATGCGTTCCGAGATAGAGTCACGCCTTGGAGTCAAGGCATATAACTTATACGGTCTGAGCGAGATAATGGGGCCCTGCGTAAGCTATGAATGTACGGAGCAGAACGGCTCACATATAAATGAGGACCATTTCTATCCGGAAATAATAGACCCCGTCACGCTTGAGGCGAAGGCGGACGGAGAACAGGGGGAGCTTGTCTTCACCTCGCTTACAAAGCAGGGAATGCCGCTGCTCCGCTACCGTACGCACGATCTTGCCTCAATCACCAGGGAGCCCTGCGCTTGCGGACGTACCTTCGCAAGGATGTCAAAGATTGTTGGAAGATCCGATGACATGCTCATCATACGCGGAATAAACGTATTCCCGAGCCAGGTTGAGAGTGTGCTCCTGAGTATGCCCGAGTGCGCGCCGAGGTATCTGCTAATAGTTGACAGGGAAGGCAATCTGGACACTCTTACAGTTCAGGTAGAAGTCCGTCAGGAGTACTTCGACCAGGGATTCGATACTCTTACACCTATCACCGACCTTGAAAAGAAAATAGCATCCAAACTGAGGAGTGTGCTCAGCATAAGTGCCAGAGTACAGGTCAAGGCCCCCAATTCCATAGAGAGAAGCCAGGGCAAGAGCAAGTTCGTAATAGACAGAAGAAACATAGAATGACAGACGAAAGATTTTTCAATGCGGAAGAGGCATACTCAAGGTCCGAACTGGAGGCTTTGCAGCAGGAACGCCTCAGAGCCACGGTGAAACATTGCATGAACTCCCCCTTCTACAGGGAGAGGTTCCGCAGTGCCGGCCTGAGTCAGGACGACATTCGTTCTCTTGACGATTTGCACAAGATTCCGTTCACCACAAAGCAGGATCTTCGTGACACCTATCCTTTCGGAATCGCATCCGTACCCCTCGGGGACTGCACTCGTCTGCATTCAAGTTCAGGCACTACCGGAAACCCCACGGTAATCCTGCATACGGCCCGTGACCTGGATCAGTGGGCCAATGCAGTCGCCCGCTGCCTCTGGATGGTGGGATGCCGTCCGGATGATGTCTTTCAGAACACCTCCGGGTATGGAATGTTTACAGGTGGCCTGGGATTTCAGTATGGGGCCGAGAAACTGGGAATGCTCACCGTCCCTGCCGCTGCGGGCAACACACTGCGTCAGCTCAAGTTCTTCAAGGACTTCCGCACCACCGTGGTCCATGCGATACCTTCGTATGCGGCCCGTCTTTATGAGGTGATGTGCCAGCAGGGGATTGACCCTCGCCGCGATCTTTCGCTCCGAACCCTCGTGATAGGGGCGGAACCCCATTCGGAAGATACCAGGCGACGTATAGAGGATATGCTTGGTGTCAAGGCATACAATTCCTTCGGAATGAGTGAGATGATGGGTCCCGGCGTGGCATTCGAGTGCCCCGGGCAGAACGGAATGCATATATGGGAGGACTATTTCATAGTGGAGATAGTGGATCCCGTGACTCTGGAGCCGGTTCCCGACGGAGAGGTGGGAGAACTCGTGCTCACGACAATCAACCGTGAGGCTATGCCGCTCCTCCGTTACCGTACCCGTGACCTTACCAGGATTCTCCCGGGCGAATGCCCCTGCGGCCGTGTTCACAGGAGACTGGACAGAATGAAAGGCCGTTCCGACGATATGATTATTCTCAAGGGTGTCAACATCTTCCCCATACAGATAGAACAGGTTCTCATGCAGTTCTCTGAACTTGCAACGGACTATCTTATCACTTTGCAGACACTCGACGACAATGACGGCATGACAGTTGAGGTGGAGATATCCGAAAAGGTCCTCACAGACGATTACTCCGCGCTGCAAAAACTCGAGAAGGAGATTACAAGGTGTCTCAGGGATGAAATCCTCATTACACCCAAGGTCCGTCTGGTACCCTTCGGCTCTATTCCGAAATCGGAGGGCAAGGCGGTGAGAGTTAAAGATTTACGAAAACAATATTAATACATTCAGTTATGACAATCCACCAGCTTTCAGTTTTTCTTGAAAACAAGTCGGGCACACTTGTAAAGGTACTTAAATTGCTCAAGCAGGAGAACATACAGCTTATTGCCTCTACCATTGCCGATACGGCGGAGTATGGAATATGCCGGATTATATGCAGTGAGCCGGCACGTGCCTTCAACGTGCTCAAGTCTGCTGGCGTGGCCGTCACCCTTACCGAGGTTTTCGCGCTGCAGCTGGATGACGTTCCGGGCCGGGCCGCCGATGCCATAGAGATATTCTCAAATGAAGGGATCAGCATAGCTTATCTGTACTCCTTCCTTCTCGGAGGCAAGGGTGTGCTCATATTCCGTACCGACAATGCAGACAAGGCGAGGGATGCCATAGTTCGGAACAATCTTCGTGCAGTTCCCGAGAAAGACTTATCTGAACTGATATGAAAAGGATAAAAGTGGCTGTTGTCGGCTACGGCAACATAGGCAGATATGCCCTCTCCGCGCTTGAAAAGGCTGCGGACATGGAGTGCGTAGGCGTGGTTCGCAGATGTGGATGTTCCGAGGGAATCAAGGAACTGGAAGGTTATAAGGTGGTTTCCGACATTTCCGAGCTCGGGCAGGTTGACGTTGCAATCCTCGCAACACCGTCCCGCAGTGTCGGGGAGAATGCTTTCAAGTATCTGTCAATGGGAATCAGCACGGTTGACAGTTTTGATATCCATAGCGGTATAAGGCAGTTGCGCTCATCCCTGATGCCTGTTGCCAAGGCTAACAATGCCGTCAGCATAATATCGGCCGGTTGGGATCCGGGAACCGATTCGATAATACGCGCTCTTGTCGAAGCTATGGTTCCGGAGGGGGATACCTACACCAACTTCGGCCCCGGCCGCTCAATGGGCCATTCCGTTGTTGCGGCATCAAAACCAGGTGTCATCAAGGCTCTCAGCATGACAATCCCGGTGGGTAAGGGAATCCATCGCAGGGAGGTATATGTTGAACTGGAGCCCGGATGCGACTTCGCATCGGTGGAGAAAGCTGTCAGGGAAGACCCGTACTTTGTCAATGACGAGACTGCGGTATTCCAGGTTCCTGACGTGGGGGCAATAGACACCCACATGCATGGAGTCAAACTTGAACGTTCAGGTCTTTCCGGAAAGACAGAAGGTCAGCAGATAGACTTCAATATGAGAATCAACAATCCCGCGCTTACTGGGCAGATTCTGGTATCAGCCGCCCGTGCCGCCACAAAGCAGAGCCCCGGTTGCTATACGACGGTGGAGATACCTGTGATAGATTTCCTTCCCGGAGAAAGGGATGAATTAATCGGCAAGCTCGTCTAGAGTTTCCTTCATCAGGGCTATCGTTTCAGGGGTGGCTCCGCTAAGCGGAAGACGTACCTCCCCGGTGGCCAGCCCCAGTATCTCCAGACCGGCTTTGACAGGAATCGGATTGCTTTCTGCGAAACAGTTCCTGAAGAGGGGTTGAAGTCTGGCATCGATCTCGTCGGACAGGGAGTGGGTCATCTCCGCCACCTTTTCCGGAACAAGGTTTGATGCAACGGAGACCACGCCTGCGGCCCCGTGTTTCATCATCTTGAGAGTAAGGTCGTCATCCCCGCTCAGAACGGAGAATCCTTCCGGCGCCCCGTCCAGAATTTCGAACACCTGGTCCAGATTCCCCGAGGCTTCCTTTATTCCTATGATATTCCCGACCTCTCTTGCCAGCCTGAGACAGGTCTGCGCTTTCATGTTTGCGCCTGTCCGTCCCGGGACATTATATATAACTACAGGTTTGTCTGTTAATTCCGCTATTGTCTTGAAGTATAGATACATTCCTTCCTGGGTCGGCTTGTTGTAATAAGGTACCACCACCAGCCATGCGTCAACGTTGTATGGCTCCAGCAGTTTCATGTTGTCCAAAGTTCCTTGAACTGAGTTGGAGCCGCAGCCGACAAGCAGCGGCAGCCCTCCGGCGTGTCCGTAGGTAAGCATGAGAAGAGCTATTTTTTCCTCGCTGGTCAGTGTTGGTGTCTCCGCAGTTGTGGCAAGAGGAACCAGAAAATCAACCCCGGCCTCCACCTGCCTGTCAACCAGAGATGCATAGGCTTCGTAATCAACTTCCCCATCTATGAACGGGGTTACCAATGCCGTACCGCAACCTTTTAACTTAATCATTTTATTATCAGTTCTTTGAATGTATATACCCCTTTTATGTTCTCTGTCATCTGCGCTGCCAGAACGGCTCCTTCGGCAAATCCCTGACGGGAGAAAGCCTCGTGTGATATTGTAATCCTGTCAACTTCCGAGTCGAATTTCACCACATGGGTTCCCGGCACCTCTCCTATGCGGAAGGACTTGATTTCCGGCTTGTGACCGATAGAAGATGAGACGATTTCCGCCATGGTCTTCGCCGTTCCGCTTGGCGCGTCGAGTTTGTGGATGTGGTGAGTTTCTTCAATTCCGGCCGTGTATCCGTTTCCGGCAAGAATGGAGGAAACCTTTTCAAGGGCGGCGAACACGGCGTTCACTCCTATGGAGAAATTGCTGGAATAAACCATAGTTGTCCCGCATGCGCGGAAATATCCGGTTACCTCATCCTCAATGTCGTTCCATCCCGTTGTCCCTACGACCACGGCCTTGAAATGTTCTGCAAGCCAACGGTAATTGGCTCTGAATGCATCCGGAGCAGTGAAATCTATGCATACGCATTCCTTTGCCACTCCCGGGTCTATGGAACAGACGTCTTCAGTGGCGCAGGCCGTTTCAATATTCCTGCGTATCAGCACCTGTTCAATCATATGGCCCATCTTGCCGTATCCGCTTATAACTGCTTTCATATATAATGTTATTTGTAATCACTGTATTCCGGCATTCCGAGCTCCGAAAGGAAATTCTTGAAATATGCATCGTCCCTGGGACAGATGAAGAGAACGTCATCCGTATCAATGACAATATAGTCATCCAGTCCGTTGATTGCCGTGAGCTTGCCTTTCTTTGACGAATAGAGGATGTTCTTGTGGCTGTTCTTGAGCAGACTCTTTCCGGTGAAATTGGAGGCGTTTCCCTCTTCGTCATGATGGGACAGGTGGTCATACAGGGACTCCCAGTTCCCTATGTCTGCCCATTTGAATTCAGTCGGATATACCCATGCGCTTGCCGTTTTTTCCATTACGGAATAATCTATTGAACTGCGCGGGCAGTCAAGGTAAACCTTTCTGAGGAAATCTTTCTGGTTCTCCGAGTCCAGTGCGTCTCTCCACCCTTTCCACAATCTGGTGATGTCGGGGGCATGCGTTTCCAGCTCATCCCTCATTGCAGAGGCCCTCGAGACGAATATTCCGGAATTCCATACGAATTCTCCGCTTTCTATGAACACCTTTGCAAGCTCAACCCCCGGTTTCTCGGTGAAAGTCTTGACCTTGACAGGATTGTTCCCCTTGAAAGGACCTGCCGTCTGAATGTATCCGAAGTTGGCGTCGGGCCTTGTTGGCACTATGCCCAGTGTAATGATTGCATCTGTTCCTGCAGCGTATGAAAGTGCATTCTCGATAGAATGGTTGAACACTTCGGCGTTGCCGATGACCTGGTCCGAAGGGGTGGCCACCATGACTGCAAGAGGATCTCTCTTGAGGAGGGTATACGTGGCGAAAGTGAGACATGGGGCGGTGTTGCGCCCGTATGGTTCAAGCAGGAGATTCCTTTCCTTCAATTCGGGAAGATGCTCCATGACGATGTCCCTGTACCTTTCCAGCGAAACTACCAGAATGTTGTCTTCCGGTATTGTAGCCTTCATGCGGTTGTACGTCAACCTGAGAAACGATTCTCCGGTTGAGGTGAAGTCCAGGAACTGCTTGGGCTTGTCAGTCCTGCTTATGGGCCAGAAACGTGATCCTGTTCCTCCGGCCATTATCACGCAATAGAAATGTTCTTTAAGCATAAATCGGAATGAATGCTTGAGGGTAATAATCTATGACGGTCTTTCCTCTGTCAAAAACTATGCTTATGACATCAAACATAACGTCAAGGTTCTTTGGAAGAGGGGTCATCTCCGCAGAATTAAGGAAAGCGTTTGCGGCCTTGACCAGTCTGTCCCTTTTTGTCTTGTTCACATTGAAAGCCGGGTCCGCCGCCACCGGGGCTGTCCGGGATTTCACTTCCACGATATGCAGTTCCTCTCCGTAAAGGGACACGATGTCCAGTTCCAGATGCGAATTCCTCCAGTTCCGTGCAAGAATGGTGTGTCCTTGTCCGGAAAGGAAACGGCAGGCTTCGTCTTCCCCTGCCTTCCCTACGTTTTGCCTTATGTCTTTCATAGTGTTCAGAATTTAACGATGGTCACGCCGGTACCTCCCTGACGTATGTCTTCGTCCGCGACGGACAGGAAGTGGAAGGTCCTCAGGTATTTCTGTATTTCCTCCCTGAGCACACCCGTTCCCTTGCCGTGTATGATGCGGACTGTTCCGACATTGAGCATCACGGCGTCATCGATGAAGTGGGTTACAATGTCAAGCGCGTCAGAAAGCCTTTCTCCTCTTACGTCAAGTTCCGGCTTGAATGACAGCTTGCGTTCCGTTATGGCGCTGTCAACCCGTTCTCTCGCCGGACCGAATATCTTTCTTGAGGTTTCCCTGAATTCATTCGATGAAATTCTTTCCACCTTGTCCGGAGACATTGTGCTGCTTATGCTGCCTACAATTATCGTGACGGACTTGCTGGATATCTTGCAGACCTCTCCCACCATTCCGCTGTCCTTGATGCGCACCTTCTCCCCGACCTTGAGAACCTCATCCTTCTTCTGTGGCTGCTGTTCCGCCTTGTCTTTTCCGCTGCGCTTCTCAAGTTGCGCCAGTTTTCGGTCTATGTATTCATCCCGGGCTTTCTGCTCTTTGGTCTTGCGCTTTTCCAGCGCGCCCAGGAACCCCTGGAGTTCCATGCGGGCTTCCTTTGTCCTGTCTTTTTCCGCCTGGGCCTCCTTGATTACGCGTATGGTCTTCTCCACCTGTTTCCCCGCATCCTTCACTATGTATTCAGCCTCCTTGCGGGCCTCGTCCAGTATGGCCTTCTTCTGACTTTTTATATCTTCAAGCTCCTTCTGGTATTCTTCCGTTATGCCTTCCAGAGTGCGGTTCGTGTTCTTTATCTTCTGGAGTTTCTGGTCAAGAGCCCGGCGGTTTCTTGCAATCTTGCGCAGGTTCCGTTCCATGCCTACGAATTCTTCCCCCGCACGGGCTTCGGCATCCTTGACTATGCTTTCGGGGAGCCTCATCTTTCTGGCAAGTTCGAACGCGAATGAATTTCCCGGCAGGCCTATCTCCAGTTTGAACATAGGTTCGATTCTGGACGAATCGTACAGCATTGCCCCGTTCGTGACGTAGGTGTCCGCGGATGCCGCATAAAGCTTGAGATTGGTGTAGTGGGTCGTGATTACACCGTAAACTCCCCGTTTGTCCAACTCTCCCAGTATGGCTTCGGCTATTGCGCCGCCTGCCGCCGGTTCGGTTCCGGAGCCGAATTCATCAATCAGCACCAGTGTCTTTTCGTCGGCGCAGGCGAGCATGTCTCTCATGTCGGCCAGGAACGAACTGTATGTGCTGAGGTCGTTTTCTATGTTCTGGTCATCACCTATGCTTACGATAATCCTTTCGAATATCGGCAGTTCCGATGTTTCCGAGGTGGGAATCAGCATCCCCCATTGGAACATGTACTGGAGGAGTCCCGCCGTCTTCAGGCATACGGATTTTCCTCCGGCATTGGGACCGGAAATGAGAAGAATCCTTTTCTGTGGAGTGAGGGTGACCGTAAGAGGGACGATTTTCTTTCCCTCCTTGCCGAGGGCCTTCTCCAGCAGGGGATGGCGCGCTTTTCTGAGGAACAGTCCTCCCTCTTCGGAAATGACCGGCAGTCCGGCAATGAAATCCAGGGCCGTCCTTGCCTTGGCCATAAGGAAGTCTATCTCCCCGAGAAAAGCGGCTCCCGCCATTATTTCGGGGATGTATGGCCGCAGAAAAGCTGAGAATTCAAGAAGGATTCTCTGGATTTCCCTTGCTTCGGCAAAGTGCAGCTCGATTATCTCGTTTTCAAGTTCCAGTATTTCAGCAGGCTGTATGAAACTGGTCTTGCCGGAGGATGATTCGTCATATACATATCCCGGAATCTTGCGCTTTGCGGAAGAATTCACAGGAATGAGGTACTTGCCGTCTCGCAGGTTAACACTGGCGTCGGAGTCCACGATACCGTCTTCCTGAGCCTGGTGAAGAATTGCCGCGGCACGCTTCGATACGGCATTTTCCTTTGCGTGTATGCTTTTCCTTATCTCAAAAAGAGAATCCGAGGCGGAGTCCTTTATTTCTCCGTAACGGTCAAGGATGCATTCAATCCGCCGCTGGACTTCAGGGAAGGTCCTTACGGGTTTTGCCAGCCTTTTGAGGCAGGGATACACGCCGTCCTTGATTCCGTAAAGGAATGATGTCACACGCCGGGTAGTGTCAGTTACGGTCTTGAGTTTGCCGAGGGAAAGGACATCTATGCAGGAGCCCTCCTTTTTCAGAGCTTGCAGAAAGGGTATTGCATCTATGTATCCTGTTGTAGGGAAGTTCTCCTCGAACATCATCACCAGCCGCATCTCTTCCGTAAGTGACAGTCTTGTCCTAATAATGTCCGGGTCCGTTGAGAATTCCTCTCCGGAGACCCTTTCCGCGGCATAGTCCGTAAGGCACCTGTCAGAAATAAGCGCCCGTATCTTGTCGAATCCTAATTTTCCTTCCAGTCTTGTGTCCGTCATTCCGTCTTACCTCCCATGATGAGCAGTTTGAGGGCATTCGCACTTTTTATTTCTGTCACTTTCCCGGAATGGACGAAGGATACCCTTCCTGTCTCCTCGCTTACCACTATCACGTCTGCGTCATTCTGTTCCGACAGGCCGAGGGCCGCTTTGTGCCTCATTCCGAAAGAGGCCGGTATGTCAAGCCTGTCGGTGATCGGCAGAGTGCATCGGGCTGCTATTATCCTGTCTCCTCCTATTATCGTCGCCCCATCGTGCAGGGGTGAGTTCTTGAAGAACAGGTTCATTATCAGACGTGAACAGATTCTTGCGTCTATCGTGTCTCCCGTAGAGATGATGTCTTCCAGGCTGTTGTTCCTGCGCAGGACTATGAGGGCTCCTGTTTTCTGTGTGCCCATCTCCATGCAGGCATCAGCGATCTCCGATGTGGAACCGTCGGAAACGGCATTCACGTTGTTCTTCAGGAATTTCTGCAGAAAGGCTCTCTTCCCGAGCTTGTTTCCGGCACTGCTTCCGATATTGTTGAGGAAGCGCCTTATTTCAGGTTGGAAGATTACTATCACTCCCACGGCGCCCACGTCTATGACTGTTCCCAGAATGCTGGATATCATCTTCATGTTGAATGCAAGCGCCACAATGCGGGCAACCAGCAGCAGAATGATGGCAAGGAAGATGTTCATTGCAGACGATCCCTTGATCCATTTGAACAGGACATAAATGATGAGGGCAACGAGAATGATGTCCAGAATATCTATCAGGGACAGGTTCAGAAAACCTAGAAAACTCAATACCATAATATGAGCAAAAATAACGTATTCAGCCAAACTCTGCAAGTTACAAAAATTGTCCGATTTTGTGCAGACTCCCTTCCGTTTTTTGGAATATATCGGATAAGTTGCTGATTATCAAAGAAAGAGTTTGGATATTTTGGAAATAAAGCGTATATTTGCAGCCCGCAAAAGTATGCGGATATACTTAAAGTATTTATAAACAATTAATTAACAAACCAATGCCTGGATTAATTGGAAAAAAAATCGGAATGACTTCCGTTTTCAGTGCCGAGGGTAAGAATATACCATGCACTGTTATCGAGGCTGGTCCGTGCGTTGTTACGCAGCTGCGTACAGTAGAGAAAGATGGTTATGCCGCTGTACAGCTTGCCTATGACGAAACTACAGAAAAGCACGCCAGCGCGCCTCTTCAGGGGCACTTTAAAAAGGCAGGAACCACTCCCAGGAAAAAGCTTGTCGAGTTCCCGGCAGACTTTGGGAAAGAGCTCAAACTCGGTGACGTCATCACCGCACAGGATCTCCTCACAGAGGGTGAATCATTCGTTGACGTTGTCGGTACTTCTAAAGGTAAGGGCTTCCAGGGCGTTGTACACCGTTATGGCTTTGCCGGAGTAGGCGGCCAGACCCACGGTCAGCACAACCGCCTTCGTCACCCCGGTTCAATGGGTGCATCATCTTGGCCTTCCCGCGTACTTCCCGGTATGCGTATGGGAGGACACATGGGTAACGAGAGGGTGAAGATTTTCAACCTTCGCGTCATCAAGGTGATTCCTGAGAACAATCTCGTCGTTGTTAAGGGTTCCGTTCCGGGAGCCAAGGGTTCTTATGTAATTTTGGAGGCTTAAGAGTATGAAATTGCCAGTTTTGAAAATCGACGGAACAGACTCCGGAAAGAAGGTGACTCTTGAGGATAGCGTATTTGCCATTCAGCCGAATGACCACGCAATCTATCTTGATGTAGTCCAGTATCTCGCAAACCAGCGTCACGGCAACGCCAAGACCAAGGACCGCAGCGAGAACGCTCACAGTACAAAGAAGCTCGGACGTCAGAAAGGCGGCGGCGGTGCACGTCACGGCAGTCTCAAGTCCAACATTTTCGTAGGCGGTGGCCGCGTTTTCGGTCCCGTACCTCGTTTTTATCATTCAAAGTTGAACAAGAAGGTCAAGGCTCTCGCCCGCAAGTCAGCCCTTACATACAAGGCTCAGGAGCAGGCAATCATAGTTGTCGAGCCCTTCACCATGGAAGCGCCTAAGACAAAGGAACTCCTCAACATCACTTCAGCCATCAAGGCAGGTGACCGCAAGGTTCTCTATGTGCTTCCCGAAAATTCAACCAATATCTATCTTTCATCACGCAACCTTCCCCAGGTGAATGTCATCTGCGTAGACGAGATCAACACTTACGAGATCATGAATGCAAATTCACTCGTTCTCATCGACGGCGTCCAGGACATTCTTGCCGAGAGAAACCAGCGCTAAAAGAAACTTACGAAAATGGGAATCATTATTAAGCCAATCGTAACAGAAAAGTTGACGGCTCAGGGCGAAAAGTTGAACCGTTACGGCTTTATCGTTGATGTTAAGGCCAACAAAATCCAGATCAAGGAGGCGGTCGAGAAATTGTACAACGTCTCCGTATCAGATGTCAATACAGTCAATTATCACGGAAAGAAGAAAGCCCGCTACACAAAGGCAGGTATCCTTCGTGGCCGTATGAATCACTACAAGAAGGCATACATTACCCTTGCTGGTGAGGATAAGATTGATTTCTACGCTAACATTTAAGGGAGGGCAAGACAATGGCAGTAAGAAAATTCAAACCGGTTACTCCCGGTCAGAGAAACAAGGTGATCAGTGCATTCAGCGAGATCACTACCAAAAAACCTCAGAAATCATTGTTGGAGCCTCTCAAGAGCACAGGTGGACGTAACAACACCGGTCAGATGACCGTACGTTACATCGGTGGCGGTCACAAGAGAATGTACCGTATCATCGACTTCCTGCGTTCCAAGGACGAGTGCACGGCAAAGGTTCTTACCATCGAGTATGACCCTAACCGCAGCGCACGCATCGCTCTCGTTCAGTACGAGGATGGTGAGAAGAGATACATCATCGCTCCCAAAGGTCTTCAGGTAGGACAGATTATCGCTTCCGGAAGCGGAGTGGCTCCCGAAATCGGTAACACTCTTCCTCTTGGTGAAATTCCTGTAGGTACTCTCGTTCACAACATCGAGCTCCGTCCCGGTCAGGGTGCCGCCATGGCGCGTTCCGCCGGAACATTCGCACAGCTTGCTGCACGTGAGGGCAACCACGCCGTTCTCCGTCTCCCTTCCGGTGAGACCCGTATGGTTCTGGTTTCCTGCCGCGCAACAGTCGGCGAGGTATCAAACGCAGACCACAATTTGGAGAGTCACGGAAAGGCCGGCCGCCGCAGATGGCTCGGCAAGCGTCCTCACAACAGAGGTGTCGTTATGAACCCTGTTGATCACCCTATGGGTGGTGGTGAAGGCCGCGCATCCGGTGGACACCCTCGCTCTCGCAAGGGATTGCCTGCTAAGGGCTACAAGACACGTAATCCTAAGGCATCTTCAAATAAGTTCATTATTGAAAGAAGAAAGAAATAACAGGAATTAAACTTTAGAGATTATGAGTCGTTCTATAAGAAAAGGTCCATATATCCAGGAAGCTCTGGAGAAAAGAGTTCTTGCTATGAATGATGGTAGCAAGAAGAAGGAAGTGGTCAAGACCTGGTCACGCGCCAGTATGATCTCTCCTGACTTTATCGGCCATACTATCGCAGTTCATAACGGAAACAAGTTTATACCTGTTTACGTAACTGAGCAGATGGTAGGTCACAAACTCGGCGAGTTCGCCCCTACTAGAACATTTAGAGGACATTCAGGTAACAATAAGAAGTAATCATTATGGGAAAGCGTAAAAGACTTATGGCTGAGCGCCTCAAGGAGGCCAAGAAGGTTACAGCTGTTGCAAAGCTGAATGATGTTCCTACATCTCCCCGTAAAATGCGTCTCGTAGCGGACACTGTTCGCGGAGTGGAGGTAAACCACGCACTTGATCTTTTGAAATTCTCAAAGAGAGAGGCGTCCATCCGTCTTGAGAAACTTCTCCGCAGCGCCATTGCGAACTGGGAGGCAAAGAATCAGGACAAGGCAAAGGAATTGGATAACGGTAACGTTTATGTAAAGACCATCATGGTTGATGAAGGACGTACGCTCAAGCGTATCCGCCCCTGCCCTCAGGGTAGAGCCGGACGTATCCGCAAGCGTTCAAATCACGTTACTGTCATTCTCGATGTTAAACAACCGGTAGAGAACAAATAATATGGGACAGAAAACTAACCCTATCAGCAACAGAATCGGTATCACCCGTGGTTGGGACTCTAACTGGTGTGGTGGAAACTATGCCGAGAAAATCGCAGAGGATTTCGAAATTCGCAAATACCTCGGCAATCGTCTTGCAAAGGCAAGCCTTAGCAGGATCGTCATCGAGAGAACTCTCAAGCTCATAACCGTTACAATCTATGCCGCACGTCCGGGATTCATCATCGGAAAGGGTGGCACCGAGGTTGACAAACTCAAGGAAGAGCTCAAGAAGGTCACAAAGAAGGACGTTCAGATCAACATCTATGAGGTCAAGCGCCCCGAGGTTGATGCCAATATCGTAGCAGACAGCATCGCACGTCAGATTGAAGGCCGCGTTTCATACCGCAGGGCCATCAAGATGGCTGTAGCCAACACTATGAGAGTTGGTGCAGAAGGTATCAAGGTTCAGATCAGCGGCCGCGTAGGTGGAGCTGAAATGGCCCGCAGCGAAATGTTCAAGGAAGGACGTACTCCTCTCCATACATTCCGCGCCGATATTGATTATGCACTTGCAGAGGCTCACACCAAGGTAGGTTGCCTTGGAATCAAGGTTTGGATCTGCAACGGAGAACGTTACGGCAAGCAGGATCTCACCCCTGCGGCGCTTGCAGCCGCAAATGCTCAGGCAGCAGGTCAGGGCCGTGGTGGAAACCGTGGTGGAGACCGTCGTCCCCGTCGTGATGGAGACCGTCGCCCCCGCCGTGACAACCAGAAGTAATTTTTAAAAAAATTGCTATATTAGTGCCGGTTTCGGATTCCGATACCGGCACTTTTAATAAATATTCCAGAATTCATGAAGAAGTTATTTTTTGTTGTTTCTCTTGCATTGAGCGTGCTTGTCGGATGCAAGAATGCGCCTATTGATGAGCAGGTTTCCCAGTTCATGGATGAAGTTGCCAAGATGAACGATGATGCGGCTGAAGCGTATCAGGCTATCACCGATGAAATAGAGCAGGATGCCTTCGTAGAGAAGTTCTATGATGAAATGAAGGACAAATGCCTTTCTGTCATCAGAAAGAACAAGGACAATGAACTCGGTCTTGCGGCTTTCAAGGAGGTTTTCCAGATTTTGGATCCTGAAGAGCTCGAGTCAACGGTAAAGATGCTTGGTGCAAAAATCAGCGAAGACCAGTTCATATCTTCGGTAAAGCAGGGGATAGCCAGCAAGAAGGCTACGGCCGAGGGCTGCAAATTCACTGATTTCGAGGTTGATGGAGTAAAGTTCTCCGATTTTGTAGGCAAGGGGAAATATGTGCTCGTTGATTTCTGGGCAAGCTGGTGCGGCCCTTGCAAAAGGGAGATTCCCAATATTGCCGCCGTTTATGAGAAATATCACGGAGAAGATTTCAATGTTCTCAGCATTGCAGTCTGGGACAAGCCTGAAGATACGGTCAAGGCCGCTGCAGAGCATGGCGTAGTTTGGGATCAGATAATCAATGCCCAGAAGATACCCACGGATATCTACGGCATTGACGGAATTCCTCACATAATGCTTATAGGTCCGGACGGAACTATCCTCAAGAGGGATCTCCGGGGAGCAGATATAGAAAAGGCTGTTTCCGAAGCTCTTGGGCGTTAGGGATAAAATAAGTCTGCTGCCGCATTCCCCTGGAGTTTACAGGTATTATAACTCCGAGGGGAATGTGATTTATGTAGGCAAGGCCAAGGATCTCAACAAGCGTGTTTCACAATACTTCGTGAATCCGGAACGCTTGAACACCAAGACCAGGATACTCGTTTCCAAGATAGCGGACCTGCAGTATTCCGTAGTTGATACCGAGGCCGACGCCCTCCTGCTTGAGAACAATCTCATAAAGCAGTACAAGCCCAAGTACAACATACTTCTCAAGGATTCCAAGACCTACCCTTGGATATGCGTCACCCCCGGCCCATTCCCTAAGGTCTTTATGACAAGAAGGGTGGTTCAGGACGGGTCGAGATATTTTGGTCCGTACAGTTCCGTGATGCATGCCCGTACCCTGATAGAGTTTTTCAGAAAGACATATCCGCTTCGTTCCTGCAAGTACAAGATAGATTCGGATGCCGTTCTGAGACATAAGTTCCGTCCTTGTCTTGACCTGCACCTCGGAAGATGCAGGGGATGCTGTATCGGTGCTGTTTCGGAGGAGGAATACCAGTCTTATATTTCCGAGATAGAAAGGCTGCTTGGTGGAGGGGTGAACTCCATAATCAAAGAATATAAGGAAAGGATGCTGAAAGCTTCGGAAAATCTGGAGTTTGAGGATGCCCAGAATTATAAGATCCGTATCGAGGCGCTTCAGGAACATTATTCCAAATCCATAATAACTTCAGCCGGAGACAGGGATGTCGATGTCTTTTCTCTTGTTTTCGACGGGCAGGAAGCCTTCGGCAATTTCTTGAGAATACGTGGGGGAGCGATAATCCAGTCTCTGAACCTCGGTTTCAAGATGAACATCGAGGAGGAGGAATCTTCCGTGCTCAGTACCTTCATCGCAGAGATAGAATCAAAGTTCGGAAATCTTGGAAGGGAGGTCCTGGTTCCCTTCATGCCTGATGTCCGTATAGACGGGGTCGAGTTCAGAATTCCGGTCAGGGGGGACAAACTCGCCCTGCTTGAACTGAGCGCCAAGAATTCCAAGGAATTCCGGTTCAATTCCCTCAAGCAGAAGGAACGCTGCAATCCTGATGAATATAAGGCGGCGGTTCTTGAGGAGATACGCAAAGCTCTGGGGATGGATGTTCTGCCTGAGCACATCGAGTGTTTTGATAATTCCAATATTCAGGGAACAAATCCGGTAGCAGCCTGCGTTGTCTTCCGTGGCGGTGTGCCCTGTAAGTCTGATTACAGGAAGTTCAAGATAAAGACCGTAGTGGGGGCGAATGATTACGCATCGATGAAAGAGGTCGTAAACAGGAGGTACTCCAGGATGTTGCAGGAGAACCCCGGTGATCTTCCGCAACTTGTAGTTATAGATGGAGGGAAGGGTCAGTTGAATTTTGCCTGGCAGGCCCTTTGTGAACTCGGAATTCAGGACAGGCTTACAGTTGTGGGCCTTGCGGAAAGAATGGAGGAGATTATAAGAGTCAAAGACCCGTATCCGTTGTTTCTTGACCGTAATTCACATGCATTCAGGGTATTGACCCATATCAGAGATGAAGCTCACCGCTTCGGAATTACCTTTCACCGTTCTTTGAGGAGCAAGAGTGCGCTGGTAGGTGCATTGCGCTCGATAAAAGGGGTCGGAGAACAGACGGAGCAGCGCCTGCTGATGCATTTCGGCAGTGTTGCCAGAATTTCTGCCGCCTCTTTTGAAGATATAGCGGAACTTGTAGGTCCGGTACTTGCCGGCAGAATAAAAAATAGTCTATGAACGAAGAAAAATTCAACAAATGGTTTAATGTATTCATCCTGGGAGGAATGGCGGTTTGCGTGATTCTTTCCTGTATGACAAAGATGAAAGAGCCTGATGCAAGAAGAATACTTCTGGCCGTCTCCGCTTTCGGAGCCCTTATGGGAGTTGCAAGTACTGTTCTGTCTGCAAACGGGAGTATATGGAGTTTTCTTTTCGGACTCATAGATGTCTGCATATATTCGTACATCCTCTACGACAGCAGGATGCCGGGGCAGTTCCTTCTTCATGTCCTTTACTTCATCCCCATGGAATTTGTCGGTTTCGTGCAATGGCGGAAAAGGGGGGCAGGATCCAAAAGCAAGGTCAAACCTCAACTGATAAAGGGAAAGAAAGGTCTTTTGTATCTGCTGCTCTTTGTCGGAGTTTATGCAATAGCCTTCGCTGTCTCGTATTTTGTCCTCAAACAGACGGGCGATTCCGGCAATTGGTCGAAGATGACGCTGGATGCCATGGTGACCACCGCAAACATCGTCGCATTGGTGATGATGGCATTCGCTTATGTGGAACAGTGGTATCTGTGGACTCTTGTCAATATCTCTTCGGTGGTCCTTTGGACCCTTACACTGATAAAGGATCCTCAGTCCGGGTATGCCGTGATCCCTCTCGTCAAATATGTCTTTTATCTGATTAACGGAATAAACGGAATCCGCATCTGGTACGGTCTTGCAGGGAAGGATGGGGCTTATTGTAATTAAGATTTTTTTTTGCTAAATTTGTGAATCCGATTTTTGAGAATAAAAGCAATAAAACTTAATATCTAACACGTTATGGAGTACGAAGAAATCGTAAAGAAGGTGCAGGCCATCATAGTTGACAAACTTGGTGTGGAACCTTCCGAAGTTACTGAAACCGCAAATTTCACAAATGACCTTGGAGCAGACTCTCTTGATACCGTAGAGCTCCTCATGGAGTTCGAGAAGGTATTCGGAATCAAGATACCCGATGAGGAGACAAGTACAATTGCAACAGTAAAAGATGCATATGACAAGGTAGCAGAGAAGCTTGCAGAATAAAGTTCAACGGACTGACTGAAGAAAAGCGGCTGATAAGCGATTATCGGCCGCTTTTCATTTCATTTTCATTCAAATGTGTTTTTAAAATAAAATTTTATATATTTGAAAGACTGACTGTCCACTCAATCGGACTCCAAGGGGAGATTGCAGGACAGTACGGACAATAGAAATAAGGACGTTTCACGACGTTTACCTTCTGATTGAAGACTTGGCGTTTTTCAAGTTATGGTAACGGTGTGACTCCCACGTCTTTTGTGTGCATATTCGGCTTGGGGGGGGGTCGAAAAATAACTGTCAAATACATGAAACATGTACGAATTCTAATTCTGATGCTCTTGTCAGTAGTTTTGTCATGCTGTGACCCGAAACTGCAGCCGGTAACGCTGTCGCCGCCGACTCCACCGACCCCTGTCCCACCGGAGCCTGTGGAGAAAATCTATGTCATGATTAGTGATGCAAACTTCAAATCTTACATCCTGAACAATTTTGACGCGGACAAGGACGGAGGCATTGACGATTCCGAGGCGATGGCGGTCAAAACAATCGATTGTAAGAATCTTGGAATTTCTTCTCTGGAGGGTATCCGTTGCTTCTCAAATCTTGAAACTTTGGACTGCTCCGGAAACAATCTGGAATCGCTTGTCCTTTGCGGTACGGGAGAAACCAAGGCAAATGTCCCTGAAGGAGACTGCAGCAAACTGAAAGCAATTGAATGTTCAGGCAATAAAATCGCTTCTGTGGAGATTTCCGCCTGTGCGGAACTGGAGACTTTTGCCGCCTCGAACAATCAGTTGTCAGAAGTTGACTTGAGCGGCAATCCGGCTATAGAAAGCGTTAATGTCAGCGGCAATTCACTGACTGATATCGATCTGAGTTCAAATCCCGCCCTTGTGGATGTGGACTTGAGCGGCAATTCACTGACAGATGTCGACCTGAGTGGTAATCCTGCGCTCGAAAGCATCAATGTCAGCGGCAATTCACTGACTGATATCGATCTGAGTTCAAATCCCGCCCTTG
>JAKSKH010000017.1 GCA_024401855.1 Bacteroidales bacterium
TCAGAGAAGCCGGTCACGAGGTTTATGACTTCCGCAACCCTCCTCAGGGAACGGGCGGATTCCATTGGTCTGACGTGGATGCCAACTATATGAACTGGAATGTCACCCAATATCGCGAAGGCTTGAAAAGCCAGAAAGCCGAGCAGCAGTTTGCCAACGATATCGAGGCATTGACCTGGGCTGACACTTGCTTGCTGGTATTGCCTTGTGGCCGTAGCGCTCACACCGAGGCTGGCTGGCTTGCAGGAAAGGGCAAGAAAACCATTGTCTATATCCCGGAAATGCAAGAGGCTGAACTGATGTATATGCTCTTCGACCTCGTCACTGACAGCCTGGACGAAGTGATTTCCTTCCTCAAATAACGGCAATCAATGGAAGTCACCAATCTTCTCAACATCCACACCAGAGAGGAACTCTATGCCTGGTACCTTGAAAATCACGACAAGGTATCAGATTTCTGGCTTCGTGTCAACCGTGCAAAGGAACCATATCCCGGCGTTGTCGGTTATGTGGATGCGGTGGAAGTGGCATTGTGTTTCGGATGGATTGACAGCACGCAGAAACGCATCGACGATGGAAAGCCGATTCAGCATTTCACTCCCAGAAGCAAACGAAGCAGCTGGTGCTGGAACAACATCGAGCGATGCAGGCGGCTTATAGATTTGGGCGAAATGACAGCGGCAGGACTCGCCGTGCTGCCTGACCATAATCCTGACAATTTCGTATTTGAGCAGTGGGTTGTCGATGCCCTGAAGGCTGACCCGATTGTTTGGGAGAACTTCAATTCATTCCCCGGCGCATACCGTCGCATCAAGGTTGACCGCATCCAGCACTACAATAACTCCAAACGTCCCGAATATGCTATGCATATGCTCCAAACTCTTATCGATGATACTCGAAAAGGAAAGATGCGGCCCGGCTGGGATGATTTCGGAAGGCTGGTGGATTATTGACCTATCTCGCCAAAAACTCCATAATTCCTTCCACGTGCAGCATTGTGATTGCTTCCATTCCGCTATGACTTTGGAGGAAGGAAACGTCAGATAAGCAATCTTGGAACATATTTTCCGTCAGTACTGCCGCGCATTTCGTATGCTTCAAAATGTACAGATTGCTTTCGAAATCCGGTTCCTTTGGCCCGTTGAATAGACGAATCTTCTGCCCGACCAGATATTTCTTTGCTGCTTCGTATAGGTCGTAAGCCAGCAAATCTGCACGAGTGATTCCTGGTGTTGTGTATGCTGACCAACCTGATGCGGAATGCCATTTGCCATCTGAGCCGGATGCATTGACGTGAATTGAAACGAGAATTACATTGGACGCACCAAGTTCATCGCAAACAGCATTCACCCTGCGGCATCTTTCGGCAAGTGGCACATCTGAAATCTCCGGTACCAAAAGCGAAGCATCGTAGCCATAATCCAGCAGTTCTGCTATGACGCGGGAGGCGATGACGCGGTTGTATTGATATTCGAGAAAGAGCCCGTCCGGGCCGCGTTTGCCAGGAGTTTCGATGCCGTGGCCGTTGTCGAGAAGAATCTTCATAGTGTTGCAAAGTCATAACTGCAGCTCTACCGATTCCGAACGTAAAGATAGTGATTATTGGGGAGATAGCCTAAAGTTCAGGCTCTTCGTGCGACATCCTGATGACCTTTGAAGACAAATGAAACTGCTCCTGCAGCTCTCTCTCGACCTCTTCTCGAATCCGCCTCTTCCGTCTGGCTTCAGCTCTGGCAAATTCGCGGTCGGATTTCCTCTTTGCCTGATATGCCTCCCATTTCTCCTTGTTGGAAGCAAGTTCAGCCTCAACGCGAGCAACGGTATCGGCGAACGCCTTTGATTTCAGCTCGCATTCCCAGATGGTAACAACGCTCCAGGACAGTGATTCCAGCCTCTGATTGTTGACGGCATCCCGTTCCTTGTTGCGAGCCACCTTCTCAACCCAGAACTCGACGTTCGTTTCTGGGACAGTGTAATACTTGCAACCTGAATGACCGTGCCAGAAGCAGCCGTTCACGAATATTGCGGTACGATATTTCGGCAGAACGATGTCGGGCTTGCCCGGAAGAGTCTTGACATTCACGCGATACCGGAAACCCCTCTCAAACAAGGCTTTCCGCAACTTGATTTCGGGCTTCGTGTTTGCAGAATGTATTTGGGACATACACCTGCTCCTTTGCTCAGGTGAAAACTTGTCTGGCATACATTACTGGTCTTCGTGGAGAATTGTATTGAGTTTGCCCTTTCGTACGATTACCAAATCATTCTCGAACGGGTTATCTTCGGACAGTTTCTTCGTTCTGAAAGTCTGATATGCAATGCCCAATAGATATTTTACTCTGGAATCCTCGTACATAGCCGCTACTGATCCAAAGTAAAAGTGGTCGTGAGTGTCTTTCACCTCAACGTGAATAACTGTCCTGTCTTGTTTAAGCATTGCTTGTCTTGCGATGCAAATATAGCAAAATGACACAATTATTGAAAACTTGTTGATTATGTATATTGCATCATAAACAAATGTTGTATATTTGTATCGTGAAACTTGATATTATGTGCGGTATGAACATCTATGTGCTGACAGAAACTGAAAACACAGACACCGAGTATGTCTATGTTGAAGCGTTCGAACATTTGTCAAAAGCCAAAGCGAGACTCAAAGCTCTTTACAATGAATTTGTTATTCAAGGCGACATCGATTCTATCATCAAAGCATCACTGGACGTCAATTTTATGTTTGCCACTTATGAAAATGCCGAGGGAGTTATCGTCCACTGGGAAATAAAGGAAGCTCAATTGCACGTTGATTAGGGATTATTGTGCTATTTTTGCAGAAGATTCATAATCTTCCCGCAGACAATAGCTTTAATGACGAAGGCCGATTTCATCAAGACAGTATCTGACATTCAAAATAATTGTGATTTTGAACTGTCCTCTGCTTGTTTATTTTCACACGAGGAATTAGCTTCCATTTCTGACGAGCAAATAACTGATGCACTTGATGAATTGTCAAATTATCTTTTCTCTTTCTATAATTCAAAGTGCAGACTGTTTGATGAAGCCGAGGAGATACGGAAGTTCGATCCCCAATATGCACTGCAAGAAATTCCTAATACTTCAATATTTCTCCTCTTTAGAGGATTTCTTGCAATACTAAAAGAGTTATCCCTTAGACACAATCCGGGTCGGTACCAGCGAATGCTTATAGAACTCTTTGGAAGATTCACTTTATTGTATGCAGGTAACAAGGAATTGTTTAATGAAAACAATTCTCTGATTTCAACTATTTTTAACGACATTGCCTTCAACACACTTGACTTGATTACCTCTTATACATGGGACTTCGATGAGGCAATTTATCTCCGGCTAACAGTTATGAATCTATTGTTTCTTCGGGGCTTATCTTGCAAGAAGGAAATATCGAAGATTCTTGTGTTTAAGAATTTCGATATCGAAGATGTTCGCATTTACAATAAATCCATCATTTTGGAATGCTTGGATTTGTATCTTTCATTTGTGTCAGAGTCAGATGCCGCACAGCACACTGTTGCAGTTGATACATCTTGGTATTACTCTTATTTATTTAAGAAAAGATTTGGATTCATTTATTGTCGTAAAGTTACTCCTGTCAACATTCCTCCCTATTCATACAAGGGGTTTGTAAAATCACCTTGTTTCAAGTCGCTGGTTTCATATGAGGTAGGTTTGGGAAAGAGAATACAGGCAGTCCATCTAGGTATAAACAGAAGGAGTAGCGAATATTTACCGTCAGAATCCCAATGCTTGTATAATTTTTCAACAATGAAATACGAATAGGCATCCTAATAGAACTTGTATTCATCAAAATTATGGAGTATATTTGCCGCAAACATATAAATGCGGCCAACATTACATGACCTCAATGCTAAATAATACAGATGTCAAAGAGCAACTAGACCATCTTAAAAAGTCAGACCACCGTTTATGTAAGCTTATCGACTCAATAGGTGATATAGACATTCACTATTATTCCGACATTGACGGATACACATTTCTCGTCCGTGAGATTGTGGGGCAAATGATTTCCGCCCAAGTCAAAAAAATATTATATAACCGTTTTGTCATTTTGTGTGATGGCGAAATCACTGCGCACAAAGTTGCAGCTTTCAACATCGAAAAATTGAGAGATGTCGGTTTGTCGACATCAAAAAGTAGATATATAATTAATCTGTCAAAAGAGATATCTGAAGGTAGGCTCAATCTTGGAGAGCTTGACAATAAGAGTGACGAAGAGGTTTTCAAAACACTTCTCAAAATATGCGGAGTGGGGAAATGGACGGCAAAGATGTATTTACTATTCTACTTGAAAAGAAACGACATACTCCCTGTTGAAGATATGGCATTCATCCAGGCTTACAAGTGGTTATATGATACCGATGACATTAAACCGTCAAGCATAGAGAAACAATGCCAAAATTGGCATCCGTACGCATCTTTGGCATCAAGGTACATGTATAAAGCACTTGATTCAGGGCTAACAAAGATTCCAATAAACGAATTTTTATCAAAATCCCAATAATTATGCAATCCACGCTTAGTACACAGGAAAAAATCCGTGGTTTTCTTCAATCACATAAGGAGGGCGCAACGTTCATAAACGATGATTTCAAGCACCTTGGAGACTATAGTTGTATTCGCTCTGCGATTGTCAGACTATGCAAAAAAAATGAACTTGTCCGTGTATGCCAAGGGGTATACATGATTCCATACAAAGAACATTTGTTGCCTGACTGCCTAACAATTGCTGGCGAGATCGCTCGCAAGTCTGGTGGTATTGTCAAGTATAAGGACGACATAACAATAAATAATGTTCGCATTTACTCGGTGTATACAAATTCATCTACTCGTTCTTTATTTCTTGACAATGGAACAATAATTAAGTTTATTCATTCAAATGACCTTTAATCTGATTTCTGATGATATGAATACTATAAAGAAGCTCACTGATTATCTTTTCAAAAAGAATGCAAGTCTTCCGGAATTCGAAAACCTTTCTATTGAGGAACAGCTAGCTTTCGTCACTCATTACTTAGAAAATATGGGTAAACCAGAAGAGCCGTTCTACAGTAAGGGCAAAATGATTTATAATACCATGCTTGGCAGGCCTGTTGATGCGGACGTTTCTGAGGAGGATCGTAAACAGTTTTATGATTCATTACTTTTTCATTTTACCCCGCAAAAGGAATCAAGATTTACGTTTATTGATTTGTTTGCTGGAATCGGAGGATTCAGATTGTCAATGCAAAAATATGGTGGGAGATGTGTTTTTTCATCAGAGTTTAATCCGTGCGCTCAAAAAACATATACTTTCAACTATGGCGAAGTGCCATTTGGAGACATAACAAAACCTGAGACAAAAGCATCAATACCAGAACAGTTTGACGTTTTGTGTGGAGGATTTCCGTGCCAGGCTTTTTCGATTGCAGGATATAGAAAGGGCTTTGAAGACACACGGGGCACATTATTCTTCGACATTGCTGAAATCATCAAGAAACATCAGCCCAAGGTGGCATATTTAGAAAACGTGAAGAATCTTGAAAGTCATGATGGGGGAAAAACATTTAAGGTAATATGCGCAACTCTCGAAGAACTTGGATACGCAGTATACCATAAAGTTCTCAAAGCAAGCGAATACGGGAATATTCCTCAGTGTCGAGAAAGGATTTTGATTGTAGCATTCAATAAATCCAAGATTAAAAATCACGATACATTTAAATTCCCAGGCCAAATTCCTCTGACCAAGACAATACATGACTGTATTGAATCGGGCAAAATGGAAGAAAAATATTATTATCGAGATGGTCAGATATACTATCCGAAGCTAGTTGAAGGAATGACCTCATCTGATTCAATCTATCAATGGCGTCGAATTTATGTCCGAGAAAACAAGACGCATTTGTGCCCGACACTGACAGCAAATATGGGTGGCGGGGGCCACAATGTCCCTCTAATTAAGACATCGGAAGGAATAAGGAAACTCACACCAAAGGAATGTTTAAATTTTATGGGTTACCCTGAAGCATTCGCTTTTCCAAATTCCATTTCTGAGAGTGCAAAATATATGCAGGCTGGCAATTCTGTAGTTGTACCGATGATGACGCGAGTTGCTGAACAGATTGTTGAAGTTTTATCTTCTCAGAAATAACCATTAATTTCAGCCGAAAGACATTACGAATATGGATTACCGAGTTGGCAGTTTATACGCCGGTGTTGGAGGTATTTGTCTCGGCTTCCAGCAAGCCGGATTCACACTCGAATGGGCGAACGAGTATGACAAATATGCCTGCATAACATATCGAACTAATTTTAAACACAAATTGATAGAAGGAGATGTTCTCAATCTGAACATTTCAGAATTAAGGGCTGTTGATGTCCTTTGTGCCGGATTTCCGTGTCAGCCGTTCTCTGTCGCCGGATATAGAAAAGGTTTTAATGATCATCGAGGCAATCATTTCTTCAAGGTCATGGATTTTGTTGACACAATGAGGCCTAAAGTCATATTTCTTGAGAATGTCAAGAATCTGGTTGGCCATGATGGCGGTAAAACATTTCGAATTATCCGCGAATCAATTGAGGATAGAGGATATTCGTTTTCATACAAGGTTCTAAACACTAAAGATTATGGAAACATACCTCATAACAGAGAAAGAATCTTCATCGTTGCTTTTGACAAAGAATCAACGGGCGATGCTTGGCGATTATTTGACTTCCCTGAAAAGAAACCGCTGATCACCAGAATCAAAGACATAATTTCAAATGAGCAGGTCGATGAATCATATTATTACCGGGAAGATAAATGGTTTCACGAAGAATTTAAAAAATTAATTAACGACCCCAATACAGTTTATCAGTGGAGAAGAAAATATGTTCGTGAGAATAAGAATGAATGCTGTCCGACACTAACGGCCAACATGGGAACCGGAGGAAACAATGTCCCAATAATAACTACGCAATATGGTTTCAGGAAACTGACTCCAGATGAGTGTTTTGCATTCCAGGGTTTTCCGGTAAAGACTGGTGAATATAAACTACCAGACATTGCTAATAGTCACCTCTATAAACAAGCAGGAAACTCCGTAAGCGTTCCAGTGATTTATGCCATTGCTGACAATATCATGAAGGCGCTAAACGGAGTTCAAGTCTGCCAAGAGATGCTACTATTTTAACCGCGTAATAAGTTCTCTAGCGTTATGCATATCTCCCGATTGGATGTAAAAATTCTCGGCATCTATCGGGATTTTTCCATTGAGAAGAGCCCTTTGCGGAATAATCTGCCTCTGCCTAATAACTGAAACAAATTCCTCCTTCGTAACCCAACCGGCAATGTCGAACGACCACGTTTCTGAGGTTATGATGCGGTCAATTGTCGATTTATCGATGTTATCTGAATACATCAACCTATTCTGTCTAAACAGGGACTTAATATCAGGTTTAATCCTTACCAGAATGTAATAATCATAGGATGCTGTAGCTCCAATCGCAAGGTTAGGCAGATAGTTACCATCCATATCATAATCTTGACTTTCAAGAAGAAGTAGATTTGAAAAGAAGGCGGCGGATTTAACGCTTAAAGTCTTTCCATTTACAACAAGATCGGTGTCATCCCAGACTCCAACACCATAAACATCAAAGTCAGGCTCACCACAAGCAATACCGTTATCTAATAAAACTTGTCTAAGGCAGACTTCAGCAAGCTTTCCCTGAAATGTATTGCAGAATTTTTCTCCGGCACGTCTGTGCGTTTGACCACCTGTTCGGTGGTTACGATGATGTCCTTCTCCAAAACACATTTCGTAAGCGAAATTTTTCACCTTCTCGAGCTGATTGCTAGGTATTGTATTTCCTACGAACGAACGTCTAGATGTATTCATGTAGACGTTGCCATTCTGCTGCATCTTACTCATTGCTAGTATTTTGTTATCTTACCAGTTTCGATGTTACATGTACAATATGGCTTTATACCTTTCTTTGCGATTATATCTTTTTTGATAGAAAAACGAGGCCTGCGACCTTCAGCTTGCTGATCTTTGAAAGTCTGAGTGCCATTTACCTTCATGTTATAGATATCATCATTTGGAATCTCGTATACATCAAAAGTATAGTCCCAATTTCCATCTTTGTAAAAATCAACAAAGTACAATACGTCCCATACTGAATTAGGACCAAATGATGTAAGATCTTGTTCTACACTTCCACCTTTAATTTGTATTCTTGCATGTGTTTTGGGGTCGTAAGCATCAAAGGATGAATGCTCCGCTCCTGGAACTCCGTCATTGGTTCTCCAACAGTCAAAGAAATAGCAGAAACCACATTCGGATAGGCCATCAGGTAGGTTTACCTTGCGTGCTTTCAATGCGGTAAGTTGGTTACAAAGAATCCTCCAGCTAGAATATATTTGCTTGAGTGCTTCTCTGTCTTTTGGATCATAAATGTCTACATTTGCGGCGAAATCACCTTCTGGTAGGTGTAGAATTTTAAGTTCTGTTTTCATGATATTATGATACTTTTAGATTCCTTCTACAAGCTCTGATATCGAAACTTTCAATGCTTTAGCGATTTTTTCAATATTCACCAATGTGATATTTTTTTCCGCTCTTTCTATCATTCCTATATATGTTCGATGTACGCCAGCCGACTCCGCCAGTTGTTCTTGAGAAAGATTTAGCGCCTTGCGCCTGCTCTGTACAGCAACACCAAATCTGAGTAAAATAGATTCTTTCATAAAGAAAAAAATATGATTTATGCCTGTTTTTGCAAATTTATAGATGCCTACTAAAGTTATCAACATACTATAGTTAGCATCAATATTGTATACGTGTCCACTACGCACAAAAGAATTCGTCCATTTAACAAAAGGGAACCAGTTATATTCACTAGTTCCCTAAAGGTAATCGGTTATTTCTATTGACTTATTTTGATTTCTTGCGGTATCTTCCGTGCTCAACCTTCTCCAGCGGACCGGAGTCTGAACAGAGGAAGCGCACCCACTTTTCCGCCGTACTTGGAGACGTTCCCGTCTGCTTGGCCACCTCGATGTAGTCCTGACGGTCAAACTCTGCGGGCAGCGCCTCAAGAAACTTCTGACGCTTGATGCCTTTGGAGAACACATCGGCTTTCTCGACATCGGTCTGGGACATCTCGCCGAATATCCTTGCAGTATGAACGGACAGGACATCGATAATTGTCAGCGCCACGTCGAAATCTTCGTCAGTGTAGTAGAATGTCTGGCTCAAATCCCCGGTCTCCTTTATCCTCAACGCTGATATGATCATTGCGATACGGAAGCAGATGAGGCCAAGCCTGCGCACTGATGCCAGAATATCATCCTTGAAAACTGCGTACATCCGCTGCTGCATCTGTTCGAAATGGGCATTGAAACGCTTTGACTGCTCTGCGCTGAGGCGGAAACGCATCGAATTCTCTTTTAATAGACAATCGTAGAAGTCCATATATTCTCGTCCCCATTGAGTGAATTGTTCATCCAATAGCATTCCGTCCTGAGCCGCAAAAACGTCTTTCCAGGCGAGTCTTGATTCCAGACGGTAGAACATAAAACGGGAAAACAGTCCGTTCTCAGCATCCTTGATAAGTGCTATGACTTGACGCGGAGTACCTGTAAGAACCGTGGAGAGCCGTGGGCAATCAATATTCACGTCTTCGTCATTCGTCCTTCTGTGATAAGTGATAGGCTCGTGATGAAAAGCCTTGCGGAATCCGTCACTGAAGTTTCCGAAATCGGTCTCAAAGGTGTTGGCAAGGGTGTCGCCCTCGGTCTCAAAGATGAGTCCCTTTTCATCGTTCTCCTTGAGGAGTTGATAAACGGCGGTTGCACTGGTGTTGGCTGGGATGATGAGCATTGACTGTGCCGGCTTCTTGGGTTTCGTGCCTCGCGTTTTTCTGTCCGCTCCTTCCCATTGCGCCACCTGCTCTTCGTAGAGTTTTTTGAACCTTCACGAAGATAAAGACATATTTACTGTATCTCCACCATTGCTTCAATTACGATAATTATTATTTTTGTCACTGATACATTCACATATCCATGTCCGATCCACTCTCCCCTACCCAGCGCCACTCCTGCATGTCGCGCAACCGGTCTGTAAACACATAAAGATGCGGAATTATGAAAACCATCCAGGTAGCAGCAGCTTTAATCATAGATAACGGCCGTATCTTCGCAACGCAGAGGGGATATGGCGAGTGGAAAGATTACTGGGAGTTTCCAGGGGGCAAGATTGAGCCGGGAGAGTCTCCGGAAGAGGCTCTTGTGCGCGAAATCCGCGAGGAACTAGCTACCGACATTTGTGTGGAGCGATATGTTACCACTGTGGAGTGGGACTACCCTGCTTTTCACCTTTCAAAGTAGTCCAGTAAGAGGGTTCCGCCAACATTTGCACCAAAAGTCAATAAGGCTTAAAAAGGCATTCTCCGCCTTCATATAGAGTTAGGGGTACTCCATCCGTCCCGTCTCGGATTAATCACACATATTTCTTGGATACATAGAGGTCGGCCTGGCAGAACGTTGGGCCGGCCTTTGTCAATGACGGGATGGCGGCAGTTTTCTATTGTTCTTGTTCATAACCGACGCCTAGTAATTCGAGATTGAAGTCATCAATCAAGGCTTCGACTTCGGAATGGTAGTCCGGTGAGATATATCGCTTGATTTGTTGGAAGGTCGGATTCCGTGATGTGTCAGGGTGCAGTCGGCTTTTTGCCGTAGACGTTGTAGCCCATTGACCGGGCAATAGAAGAAAAGGCAGAGGCCCTGCGGATAAAGTCTGAATAGTCCTTCCTGCATGCCGGGCTCCAACCGGTTTCGGCAATGGCGAAGGTGCGCGGATAGAGCATCATTTCAGCATGCCACGCCTCGCGCACGTGTTCTGTCCAGAGGCAGCCCTGAACACCCAGGACGTGGTGTGTGTCGGCTTCGGAAATCTCTTCCTCCAGAGGATCGAACGAATAGACCTTTTCCAGGGTCAGAAGCTTTCCTGCAGGCCTATACTGCTCCGGATCCTGATGATGGTCCAGATAATAAGAGTGCGTAGGGGTGAAGATGACGTCATGGCCTTCTGCAATGGCCTTCAGGCCACCCTCGGTGCCATGCCAGGACATTACGGTGGCATCCGGAGCCAGACCTCCTTGCAGGATTTCGTCCCAACCAATGATGTGCTTTCCGTGCTCGTTGGCAAAACGCTCCATCCTCCTGATCATATAGCTTTGCAGCTGTTCTGCACTTTCCAGCCCTTCGGCCTTCATCCGGGCCTGGCAGTCGGGGCAGCGTTCCCAGTTCCGCTTGCGGGCTTCGTCCCCACCGATATGGATGTACTCACTGGGGAACAGTTCAAACACTTCCCCTAGCACCGTCTCCAGAAACTCATATGTGCTTTCTTTTCCGGGACACAGTTCCCAATGGTCCGGCCGCTGGGCTTCCGGCAGGGAACAGGCCAGCTGAGGGTATGCGGCGCGTGTTTCGTAATTATGCCCGGGCATTTCAATCTCCGGAATCACGTCAATATGCCTTTTGGCTGCAAAAGCAAGAATCTCTTTGATATCCTCCTTGGTATAGTAGCCACCGTATGCACCAGGGGTCCCTTCCTCCACGAATTCTCCCCCTATCTCATCCTTTTCCCAGTCCCAGAATTCGGCCTCGGGGCGCCAGGCGGTTAACTCAGTAAGCCGAGGATAGGCATCTATCTGCAGCCGCCAACCCGGATTATCTACCAGATGGAAGTGGAAACGGTTCATTTTCAGGAGCGCCATCATCTCCAGCTGCTTCTTCACGAAGTCCTTGCCCTGGAAATGCCGGCTCTCATCCAACAGGATACCCCGATAACGGAAACGTGGCCAGTCCAGGATGGTGCAGAAGGCAATTGTACTGTCCTGGTAAGCCAGCATCCTCAGGGTCTGGCGGGCATAAAACACGCCCTCGGAATCTGCCGCTTCGATCTTCACACCCTTCTTCCCCACCTCCAGCCAGTAGGCCGATTTAAGCTGCCAATCGGTCAGTTCTCTATCTTTCAGGCGCCGTCGCAAGGCCTTTTCTGAAACACTGACCTTCTCTGGCAATTTGGTCAATACCTCGGTTAGGATACTCCCGGGGTTCACAGAGAACTCCACCGGTATCGGAATGATGTCCTTCGGCTGCGTGCCGCCCGTAACCTCATTATTCTTGGGCGCACAGCATGCAACGGCCAGCGCCAGCATTGCAATTGCAGTCTTTTTCATTTTATGCTATTTTGTTTTGTATCTGTTTGATGAATTGATCAGGCTGGTCGGGATTAGCCTTCTACAAATCCTCCGTTACCATAATCGACTTCCCGCATGCTCCCGTTGCCGTCGCTCTGGCAGAGAACATTCTGCACGTTCACCTCGATGACTTCAGCCTGATGGGCTTTGTAATCCTTAATTTCCATATTTTGAAGTATTTATAATCAGATTGAAAATTCAAGCCGCAAAGGTACAACTATCCATTTGAATAGCAAACGGATTGATAGAAAAGATGTTAGAATTTGTGGAAGAAATCCCGCTACAAACTTAAAGAGTTAGGTGCTGATAGTGTGTCTACCTGCAACCACCAAACTAATAGACTTAGCAGACTGACAAAAAAGATTTGTGTTTCAATATATTGATTATTTGTGAAAAAAAATAAAGTTATAATGATTTCACGTATCTTACCGAGCGTTCATGGTGTCACGAAGCGAATGTTTTCTGGTTCTTTCTTGCGCATTGATGATTTTTTCGATAACTTGCCACTGATTGTCAGTGAGGTTGGTTGAATATTCGTATAAGTATGCCGAATATGCGCAAATTATTACCATTATTGATTCTGCTCACCCTTGTTGCCTGCGACAAATCGGGCACTTCATCATATGCAAACACCTCATTGAAAGCCGATCCGGCCCTCAAGGGCATCTGGAAACTTGTCAGTGTACGTTTTGCCGGAGGTAACGTTCAGGACATGAAAACGCTGTATGCCATCGCAGACCCGGAAAACAGTAATCTGTCTCTGTTACTTGCCGTCGAGGAGGAAGCGGACAACGGGCAGGGGCCAGTCATCGATGTGCTCCGTCTGGCCGCCGACGGCGACAAACTGGCTCTGGTGAAATTGTCGGATTATGACAATTACGTCAGCAATCCAAAAGGAGAATTTGCGATTGCGAGGATACCGTACGAACTTTTCCAAGGAAATGACCTGCATCTGTTCCCGGAAGCGGCGGGACTCGTTCCGGACGAGATGATAAAGCAGGAGCCGGACATCAAGGACCTTCATATCGAATTCGTACGGGACACGGAATTGGAGGATTTGGCGCGGATAAACACAAAAGCCGATGACGATGACTGGATGCAAAGGGCCGCTCAGGTTCTTGTAGAAAAAGTCTGGACTTCTGTGGAAGAATACGGCATAGATGAAGAGTTCGATTTTGTCACCAGCGCAACATGGCCCAACAGCCAGGCTTGGCAGAGTGAGAACTGGATGAGCAAGCTGCCCGACGACATGCCCGTGGCCCACGTAAATATTCCGGGCTCCCACGATTCTTCCACCACAAAAGGCAATATGAGCACCATAGCCGACTGTACTGATGCCTGGGTGCAGACTTATTCGATTGAAGATCAGTTCAAGAAGGGAGCGAGATATTTTGATTTCCGCGTTGGAAGCAGTCTGGTGCCGTGCTGGCTCGGCTTTGCGGCAAGAACCATGACAGATGAAGAACGGGAGAACACCCCTGATCTGAAAATGTATCACGGCCCGCTCTGTACCGACACTCCTTTTATCGGGACAATGAGGAAACTTGCCGAAACCATCCTGAAGGACCGGACGGAATTCATAATCATAAATGTACAGGCCGAAAGGGAAAGTGACGGACTGTGCAATACCCTTTACTTTGAAATCAGACAGAAGATTTTCGGTGACGGATCCAAAGACGAATTCTATGCGGCCGTCAGCGAGCAGACAATGGATATCGCCAACCGGCTTCTGAAAAAATTCAGCCGGAAATACAACGACGAGATCTTTATCCCCTATTCTATGGACCTGACCGTAGGAGAGGCTCGCGGACATATCATCATTATGGAGTCCGACAAGTATATGCACTATCAGTGCAAGAGCTATTACACCACCACCGACGGAGTTTTTCACGACGAAGACTGGCTGAGGGCATCGTTTCTTTCCGGATGGCCCGACAACAGAACCGGCTCCGCCACGATATACACGTACACCAAGGCAGACAGCCTTGCAGGAAACATGTATGTGCAAAGCTATTATGAAATGAAGCTCGATGACAAGGACAAAATATCCCGGAAAGAAAAGGCTATCAGTGACCTGGCCTCATCCGTCAGCAGATCAAACGCTAATCCGGGCCTCATCAACGTCTTGGGATTCAACGCAATGAATGCAAACACAGGAAGCGTTACCGGACTGCGCACCTATGCCTTTGCGCATGAGTTCAACGGATACTGCTACGAGATGTATGTCGACAACATGAAAAATGCCGGAAGTTCCGCCATCCCCTTCCGTTGCGGTATAGTCCCCATGGACCATTACGGCGCAACATACTTCGATGGAAACAAAGACATCAAAGTGTATGGAGACAAACTGAGCTGGGCGGTGATTGAAAGCAATTTCAAGTAAATCGTAATATCCCAAGTACTTACAGAAAAACACAAACACAAATCCAAATAATTATGAGTACAAGTTCCAAATTCCTCATGGCCCTCACTGGAGCCGCCTTCATCGTTCTCGGAATTCTCTGCATCTGCTACCCAGGAGCCACACTGCTGTCGGCATCCATGGCAATCGGTATCATCACGCTGGTTTCAGGCTTCTCCACCATTGCACTTTGGTTCAGGATGAAGTACATCCTTCCCACCGGCAACCTCCTGCTCTCCGGTATCTTCCAGATTCTGATAGGTATCCTCTTCCTCAATCACAACGTGATACTGGCCGTAGCCCTGCCCATCGCATTCGCAATGTGGATCGCCAGCGAGGGTCTGATCCTCGCCATCAGGTCATTCGATTTCAAGAAGTTCAAATTCAGCCGCTGGTGGGTCCTCCTGGTTACAGGTATCCTTCTCTTCGGCGCCGGATTCACCGCCCTGATGAACCCCATCCATGTAGCCGCCCCGGCACTCAGCTACACAATCGGAGCATGCATCGCGCTGTTCGGTATCGTGGACATAGTCGCTCTCTTCGGTATTGCCAGGATTGAGAAGAAAATCTGAATGGCTGCCGTGCATTCATCACGGCAGCATGTAAACCCCCGGAATCCTCCATACTGCATTTTGAACCCCGCCGAATAATGGGTATCTTTGCAGATATGAAGAGTAACAGATTATCAAGATTCCTCGTCGTTGTTGTTTCTTCCTTGATGGCAGCGGCGTGTTGTAACGGTCAGAAAGAACCGGTAGATTACGTAAATCCTTACATAGGGAACATCAGCCATTTGCTGGTCCCTGTTTATCCCACGGTAAGCCTTCCGCATTCAATGCTAAGGGTTTTCCCTATGCGCAGGCAGGTTACCGACGAATATGTAGATGGACTCCCCCTCATGGTGGTGAGCCATAGAGGCGGCGCTCCCCTTTACATAGGTTTTCCGGAAACAAAGCTCAATTATGACAACGAGCGCATAACACCATACAGTTACGAAACCGAACTTGCAGAATCCACGGTTCACTCCAAATTCGCGGCATCGTACCAGTCCGCGATATATGAACTGACTTTCCGCGACGGCAAACCTGTCAGGCTGAGCTTCAACGGCAATGGCGGGGAGATGAAGGCCGACGGGAATTCCGTAAGCGGATGGACGTCCTGCGGCAACGGCACCAAGGCATACGTTTATGCCGAGTTCGACTCTGCCCCTGCATCTGCGGAATCCGTTTCAGCCGGGGTTGTGGAGCTTGTCTTCGATGTTCCGGCATTAAGCATACGCTACGGAGTCTCTTTCATAAGCGCCGAACAGGCCGCGAAGAACCTCGCGCGCGAGATAGACGGCTATAACGTCGATGCCCTTATGGCACAAGGCCGCAACATCTGGAATGAGGCTCTCGGCCGCCTTGAAGTGAAGGGCGGAAGCGAAAACGACCTCACCGTGTTCTATACATCGTACTACCGCACCCTGGAACGTCCCATCTGCATGAGCGAGGACGGACGGTACTGGAGCGGAGAAGACCGTCAGGTCCACGAAGACGGAGGTACGCCGTACTACACAGATGACTGGCTGTGGGACACCTATCATTCGGCACATCCCCTGCGCACCATCGTGGATCCGTCTCTGGAAGAAGACATTCTCACCTCATACCTCAGGATGTCCGACGAGAACAGCCACGGCTGGCTCCCCTGCTTCCCCGGCGTTTCCGGTGCGGGAAGAGGAATGAACTGCTGTCACACCATCGCAGCCCTCTCAGATGCCGTTGCCAAGGGACTTGACGTTGATGTGGAGAAGGCCGCATCAGCCGCCGCAAAGAGTCTGAAGACAAGGACTGTGGTGCCCTGGAGCAACAACGAGGCGGGCCTGCTCGATGAATTCTACTGGAAGCACGGATACCTTCCTGCCCTCAGGGATGGTGAGAAGGAGACGGACCCCAACGTGCACTGGTTCGAGAAGCGCCAGCCCATCCCGGTCACGACAGGTACATCCCTCGACTGTTGGGAGGCTTCCAGGCTCCTCAGGGCAGCGTTCGACAAGACAGGAAAGAAAGAGTACCTGGACGAATCGGAGTACTTCTTCAAGCACTCCTTCGACTACCGCAACCTCTTCAACAGGAAGACGGGATTCTTCCACCCGAAAGACAGTGACGGGAAGTTCATCGAACCCTTCGACTACAACTTCCCCGGAGGAATGGGAGCGCGTGAGTACTACGACGAGAACAATGCGTGGGTTTATAGATGGGACGTTCAGCATAACGTTTACGACCTTGTTTCTCTGATGGGAGGCGAGCAGAAGTTCGTTGCGCAGCTGGACAGCATGTTCGCCGAGCCCCTCGGAATGGACAAATATGACTTCTATGCCAAGATGCCCGACCATACCGGAAACGTAGGCCAGTTCTCGATGGGCAACGAGCCCTCACTGCACGTTCCGTATCTCTACAACTTCGCGGGAGCGCCCTGGAAGACGCAGAAGCGCGTGCGCCAGATGCTCGACAACTGGTTCCGCAACGACTATATGGGTATGCCGGGTGATGAGGACGGAGGAGGGCTTACGTCGTTCGTGGTATTCTCCAGCCTGGGTTTCTTCCCGGTATGCCCCGGAAAAGCGGAATACAGCATAGGAAGCCCGCTTTTCGAGGACGCAGTCATCCATCTGCCGGGAGGAGGGAAATTCGAGGTGAAGGCCCACGGAGTCTCGAAGGAGAACAAATACATACAGTCCGCAAAGCTCAACGGAAAGCCATGGAACGAGCCCGCAATAAGTCACAGCGACATTGTTGCCGGCGGTGTTCTGGAGCTTCAGATGGGTCCCCTTCCGAACAAGGAATGGGGAGTAGGGTCAAATATCAGCTACGATTCATACACCGGACTTGTAATGGCGGGATACCAGGGCTGGTTCCCGGTTAAAGTCGAAGGATGCAATCACGCTGTAGGCTATGCCCATCCCGATGGCACATACCAAGTCGACATGCTCCCGGACATGACAGAATACGTCGAGGCTTACACCCTTCCCGGCAAAATGCCGGACGGCTCGGAACCGAAGGGATTCTCGTCCGCCGACTACAGCACAACGGATCTGCATTTCAGATGGATGAAGGAATACGGACTTGACGGAGTCTTCATGCAAAGGTTCATTCCCAACATAGACAATCCGCACTATCTTAAAGTTATGGACAACGCCATGTCCTGCGCCGAACGCTACGACAGGGCCATCTGCATAATGTATGACCTGACCGGAGGCAAAGAAGGAACCATGGGGGACATACTTCTAAACGACATAGATGCACTTGCCGAGAGATATAATCTGTTCGACCACAAGGCAAGGCCTTCGTACCTCTGGCACAACGGAAAGCCTCTGGTGGTGGTATGGGGCGTGGGCTTCATCGACAGGGCAGCCTACTTCATGGACGAGGCAGGAAAGATCATAGACGGGCTGAAGGAGCGCGGATACAGCGTGATGCTCGGTGTACCCACCTACTGGCGCGAGTTGGTAAGAGATACCCGCCAGGACGAAAGACTGCACGAGTACATCCTCAAGTCCGACATTATCATGCCATGGTATGTGGGCAGGTTCACGAACGAGGACTACGATGAGTTCAAGAAGTTGATTCCCGAGGATGTCAAGTGGTGCAAGGAACACGGAACAGGCTTCGCAGGAGATGTATGGCCCGGATTCAGCTGGCATAACATGGCCCCCAATGCTGACGATGCAGTCGACAGGAGGGGCGGCGAATTCTTCCGGAGGCAGATAGACGCCTGCCTGGAAGCAGGATGCGAAAGTATCTACATTTCAATGTTCGATGAGATAAACGAAGGCACAGCCATCTTCAAGATAGCCCGTGAAGTGCCTGTTCCCAGACCGCGCGCAGTCTTCGTTCCCCAGGAAGACGGAGTTCCCAATGACATGAACCTCATTATAGCTGGAGAAACCGCCGCAAGACTGAAAGCCAAACTGATGGAAAGGTAAAAAAGAAATGAGTTGGTACCTCACGGCAACAACTCATACTAACCACATAATTAATAACACTAAAACTAATAACCAATAGGTTGACGGCCGAGAACCGGCGCTTACTCAACCCACTTGCAAAGGTACGAATAAAATATTAATCTGCAAATTTTTTTGAAAAAAATTTAAAAATTACCTAAGTTATTAGTTTTCAATTATTTGCTATTAAGTAAAAAATTAATAAAGTCTTCAATATCAAGATTGTAGCTGTACGGTCCTCCAAGGATATTCCCGTCAGCATCCATTATAAAGTAGTTCGGCTGGGAATTGACTCCGAATTCTTTCAGGGAAATATATGAGTTGACCCGTCCGACGTCCTTTAGAATCTTGCCTGAATCTGTTGTGACCCACTCCGATTCAGGCAATTTTGTCTTGTCGTCCACATACAGTTTGACAACCACGAATTCATCTTCCATCAGTGCGGAAACTTCCGGATCGGACCATACCCTCAGTTCCATCTCCCTGCAGTTCACGCAACCGTAACCGGTAATGTCAAGAAAAACTCTCTTCCCCTGCTCCCCTGCCGCCTTGAAGCCTTCCGACAGGCTGGTATATTCCCTGGCACTCCCCTTCTCCAGGGGCATTCCGGCTTCGGTAACATATTTATTTTCCATAGGAGGAAGATAACCTGAAAGAGCCTTCAAAGGCGCCCCGAACAGCCCTGTAACCAGATAAATGGCGAAAGAGAAGGTTATTATTGCAAGGAAAAGCCTCTTGACGCTCACGTATTTGATTTCGTCATCATATTTGAAGCGTATCACTCCAAGCAGATACATTCCCATCAGCATGAAAATCGCAATCCAGACAGAGAGGTACACTTCCCTGCCGAGAATCCCCCAATGATAGGTCTGGTCAGCCGTACTGAGGAATTTAAGACCCAATGCCAGCTCCACAAATCCAAGAACGACCTTTACACTGTTCAGCCACCCTCCGGATTTAGGAAGACGCTTCATCAGTGAAGGGAAAAACGCCAGTATCGAGAAAGGCAGGGCGAATGCAACGCTGAAGGCGAGCATCGTTATCATAGGCGTCCAGAACTCCCCCTGCGTGCTTTTTATCAGTACAGTACCCACTATCGGTCCCGTGCAGCTGAATGACACCAGAACAAGGGTCAATGCAAGGAAGAAAATTCCACCGAGGCCCTTCCTGTCACTGTTCCTGTCTGCGCTGTTTGTCCAGCTTCCGGGAAGCGTTATCTCAAAGGCGCCGAAAAAACTCGCGGCAAACACCATGAATACGACAAAAAAGAGAATATTGGGTATCCAATGTGTCGAAAGCCAGTTGAAGATATCGGCTGTAACGCCTTCTCCCCCAACCAGCCGGGTAATGCCGATAATGAGGCATATCGGGACTGTATAGAGCAGGACTATGAACAGGCCGTACATCAAGGCCTTCAACCGCCCGCTCCGCCCCTGATCGCCTCCTTTGAGGAAAAACGAAACGGTCATTGGAACCATTGGAAAGACACAGGGAGTCAGCAGCATTGCCAGGCCCCATAAAACCGCTTCCAGGATCAGGCCCCAGACACTGCCACCTGAGGAACTTTCGTCAGAAACAGGAACCTCCTTCTTTTCAACAACAGAGGGAAACTCCTTTTTCAATGACAGGTCAAATTCGTAATCTTCAGGGGTATGACACGCGTTTCCGGCACAGGCGACAGAAGTCACCGTGCCGGAAACATGGTCAACACCGCTTTCCGGAGTACCGGTAAGCACTATCTTTCCATCCTGAACATCTGACTGCCAATCAACGAACGGCTGCGCCTGCAGCGCAAGAAACAACAGCAAACCGGCAATCATTTCCAGAATTATTTAGCGATTGCAACAGAACGGGTCTCTCTGATGACGGTAATCTTCACCTGTCCAGGATATGTCATCTCATCCTGGATACGCTGAGCGATATCAGTGCTCAGATGAGCGGCCTGCTCGTCGCTTACCTCCTCGGCACCGACAATCACACGAAGTTCACGGCCGGCCTGGATGGCATAGGACTTTGTAACTCCGGGATAAGAAGAAGCGAGGTCCTCCATGCCCTTGAGCCTCTTGATATAGCTCTCGATAACTTCCCTGCGGGCACCGGGACGGGCTCCTGATATTGCGTCACCAACAAGAACGAGAGGTGAATAGATTGATGTCATCTCCATTTCCTCGTGGTGGGATCCTACTGCATTGCATATTTCAGGACGCTCCTTGTACTGTTCTGCAAGCTTTGCTCCAAGCAGGGCGTGAGGAAGTTCGGAATCCTCCGTGCTGACCTTTCCGATATCGTGAAGCAGACCGGCGCGCTTTGCAACCTTGGGATTCAGACCGAGTTCGGCCGCCATGATGGAACAGATGTTTGCAACTTCCCTGGAGTGCTGAAGAAGATTCTGACCGTAGGAACTCCTGTACTTCATCCTTCCTATGAGCTTTACGAGTTCCATGTTCAGTCCATGGATACCAAGATCTATGCAGGTTCTCTTTCCGGTTTCAAGTATTTCATCCTCAAGCTGTTTGCTTACCTTTGCAACAACTTCCTCAATTCTTGCGGGATGAATTCGCCCGTCAACCACGAGCTGATGGAGAGAAAGCCTTGCCACCTCCCTGCGGACAGGATCGAACGCGGAAAGAAGTATTGCGTCCGGAGTGTCGTCCACTACGATCTCAACCCCTGTTGCAGCCTCGAGAGCACGAATGTTGCGTCCTTCACGCCCGATGATGCGGCCCTTGACCTCATCGTTGTCTATCGGGAATGTAGTCACCGCATTTTCAATGGCAGTCTCTGTAGCCGTACGCTGGATAGTGTTTATGACAATGCGTTTAGCCTCCTTGGCAGCATTCATCCTGGCTTCATCCATTGTGTCATTGATATAAGCCTGGGCCTCAGTCCTGGCCTGAGCCTTCATATTCTCGACAAGCGTGTTCTTCGCTTCCTCCGCACTCATTCCGGCAACGGATTCAAGTTCCTTGTTGACCTGCAACGTAAGCCGTTCACATTCCTCCAACTTGTTTGTCAACTGCACTTTCTGCGCATTCAACTGGCCTTTGAGGGAATCCAGGTCATGCTGGCGCTTCCCAAGTTCACTTGCCTGCTGATTAAGTTGCCCCTCCCTGCTGCGTATATTGTTTTCACGGTCGCGCAGTTCGTTGTTCTTTCCGTTCACATAATTCTCGTGCTCGCTTTTAAGCTGCAGGAACTTTTCCTTGGCCTGGAGAATCTTTTCCTGCTTGAGATTTTCAGCCTCAAGCTTCGCCTTCTGGATAATGGCGTCCGCATGTCCCTTGGAAGATGCCTTGGATGCCAGAATATATATCGTCAGAGCGATTGCAGCACCTCCCAATGCTGCCAACATATAAAATAACATAACTAAAATTTAAAAATAAATAAATATAAAAATAAACAGTATCCACCTTCAATAGCAGATACTGTTGAAATTATTAAAGCCGTCAGCCGGAAATTCAGAAAAAAACTCCTGTTAAAGTTTTGGGCTCCGCCCCGTATCAGGCTTCCTGTCCGGCAGGCCTGCCTTTCTCGGTTCGAGTTGACCCGGTTCCGAAGAACTTGTTGTTTTCAGAAGATGGGCCTGACGGCTAATTTCCAGTTTTATCCTTAAGATAATTATCTATCTCGCTCTTCAAGGACAATGCCTCTTCATGGATCGAAGAAACCTTGTCCTGATTCATAATCTTGCTGACAGTTTCATTCAAAGCTACAAATGCCATCTTGTCTTCCGTATTCCTGTCCGGGAACTTCTCGTCATACTTGGCCATCAACTTGTTAATCTCTTCGGAAGCCAGACGCATATACCTCTCCATCTCAGGTGTGGAAGCCTTGAGAGAATAGTCCTTACCGGCAATCTTCAGTGTAATGTTCTGTCCCATCAGTTTTGAAGAAGCTTGATGCACTTGTCAATCTCTTTTATAAGTTTTTCCACACGCTCCTTTGCCTGAACGTTGTCTCCACAAGCGGTAAAAGCGTTTGAAAGAGCAAGATTGTCTATCTTAAGGTTCAATTCAGTTATCTGCTCCTTATACTGCCTGTTCTGTTCTTCGCTTTCAGAAAGTTTCAAAGACAGGGCGTCCGCCCTCTCCTTCTCCATCTCATACAAGGCTATGAGCCTGGTAACAGACGTTTTAACTTCTTCTAGCATATAAAACAAACAATATAATCAGAGCAAATGTAATAAAAATATCGAAAGAATCAAAGCGTGCCTCAGTCGACTTTACCGACAAAAGTCTCACAAATATGCCGGTAACTCTCAAGTGTTCCTATGTCGTATCGGCTGCCGGGCATTTCCATAGCATAAACCGGAGATACAGAGCACAGCCAGGCCACAAAACTGCCCGGAGCATCTGTTCCGCACCCCTCTTCTATTCCTTTGGGAATCAACTCCATATCTGATTCTTTATAAAAATAGAAAGGAGGACAGCACCAATGCGATTGCGGAACGGAGGGTTTTTCCTCCATAGAGATTATCCTGTCCGAACCATCAATGGAAAGGACGCCGCATTTTTTCAGTTTTTCAATATTCTGTTCGTAATATCTCATTACACAGGATGCATTCCTTTCCTTCGCATATCTGATGAAATCACACAGACTGAAATCGAGCAGATTGTCTCCGGCAAGAATAAGGAGATCATCTTTGATTCCAAGTGATTCCACTGCAAAATGTATGTCTTTTACAGCTCCCAGCCTTGTTTCATTAGTTGAAGTTCCGTCATCAACGACGGTTATCTTGATTGAAGACGAAGAACTGCCGGCCCAGTTCCTGAAATGAGCCGAGAATTTATGGTTGGAGACTATTACAAACTCATCAACCTCACCGGAACGTCCGATATCGTCAATAAGCCAGTCAACAATGGTCTTTCCACCTACCTTCAAAAGAGGTTTTGGAAAATTCTCCGTGAGAGGATACAGGCGGGTCGCATATCCGGCCGCAAGGATCAGGCATTTCATAATTCAACTCCGTCAGAGGTTTCACAACAATAAAACTTGTATTTCCCTTTTAAAAGGGGGAATGCACTGAGATAATCACGCTCGACGGCCTCGGCGATGGAATCGGCATATGAAGGGTCTATCAAGGCCATGCAACAGCCCTTGAAGCCGGCACCGCTGAACCTGCCGCCATATACACCGTCCTGACGGATTATCGTTTCGTAGAGAGTTTTCAGTTCCGGTGATCCCGTTTCCCAGTTATTGATGCTTGACGAGCCGCTTTCCGTAATTAATTTTCCGAATGAAACGATATCTCCCCTGCGCCATGCAACGGAGCCCCGTACAACCCTGTCCTGCTCAGAATAAAAGTGCTCGGCACGTTTTCTCCAATTGTCGGGCAGACGGTCCTTGTATTGATCATAGACTTCTCTTGGCACATCCCTGAGGTAAGTCTGGTCAAACTTTGCATATTCCATCCCTGAGAATGCCTTCAAAGCATAGGCGGCACTCTTGACCTCATCGACCCTCATATTGAATTTACTGCCTGCAAGGGTGCGCTCAACTCCTGAAAAGAAAACCGCAACCTTCCAGGGCTTCACATCAGAAGGGACAGGAATCAGTTCATAAGAATCGTCCAGAGTGTCCAGATAAAGCAGATGTTCCTTCTTGGAATACAACTCACAGCTTTGATCGAGTTTACCTACAGAAACTCCAACATAATTGAATTCCGCATCAAGGGCAACGTCAAGAATCTCCTTTCTGGACAGGTGAATATCATTAACGATACAAAGAGCCTTTAAAAAAGCAATTATAACAGCTGCAGAGGATGACAATCCACCAATAGGCATACTGCCCTCAATCACAGCCGACATGCCGCAAACGAGCGGGAATCTCTGCCCAAGTTTCAATGTGGCGCCCCTGAGATAATCGGCCCAGTCACCCTGTTTTGTTTCAGGGACACTCCGCACGTGCCATTGAGCTCTTTTCTCGAACTGAAGGGAAGCGAGTTCAACAACACCGTTCATTTTCCTGGAAAAAGCGATGTTAATTCCCTTGTCAAGGGCAAAACCGGTAACTTTACCATATTGGTGATCGACATGTGCGCCCAAAGGGCACACGCGATAAGGACAGAATGAGAGTCCGTCAGGAGTTCTCCTGTAAACTTCCTCGAATTTATCTATGCATCTCATGGACACAAATATAAAAAAAACTCCCGACATTACTGTCGGGAGCAATCATATATAATCAGGTGTGATTATTTAACGCGGATGATAGCGGTTCTTGAAAGTGTAGTATTGTCGAAGAACATTGAACCTACACCACCGTTGGCTGCCTTTACGAGCTGTGAAGGATTAACGCCTTCAGCAACGAGTGCATCGTAAACAACGTCAGCACGCTTCTGAGAGAGTCTCTGGTTGGTAGCTGCAGAACCTGTAGCCTTGTCTGCATAACCTGCAACCTCGTAAACTGCATCCTTAGAACCAGCCTTGATAGCATCAGCATAGAGTTTGATGCGAGCCTTGTCCTTGAGAGTAAGGTTAGCCTTGTTGATCTCGAAGAATACAGCTGTAGCTGCGGGAGCGTAGTTGCCACCCTTCTCGACGATCTTCTCAACGATCTTCTCAACGGGCTTCTCAACGATCTTGGGATTCTTCTCGAGAGCGTCAGCGATCAGAGCGTCAACCTCGTCCTGTGAGAAGTAACCATACTTCTTGGCTGCCTTGTAAGCGCGGGCTGCCTTGCCGTTCTTTCCACCGATTGTCCAAACACCGGTAAGCGCGAACCTTGTGGTTCCCTCTGCCTTGCGATAGTCATCAGCATCTCCAAAGATTGAAGGAGTAACGCCATAACGACCTTCTACGCCAAGAGCGAAGCTGTTGGTGATATTGTAAGCAAGACCAAGACCAACGGTAGCGCCAGCGCGTACCTTGAAGGTGTTATCCTCTTCAACAAGCATCTGGAAAGCATTCTGAACATCAGAAAACTTTGAACCTGCGGATGCGAAATTGAGGGTAGGTCCTACAAAAGCGTAAACATCGAATTTAGCGAGATCAATGTCACCTATATTGGAGAAATTGACGAGAACGTCTGCATTCAACTCACCGAAAACTTTGTTCTTGCAGAAAGACTCAGGGAAATTGCTGGCAATAACTTTGCTGTCAACAGTCTGGAAAGGACCACCGATGACTGCACGTACTCCCCATACAGGAGTGATATACTTACCAACCATAATGTTGGCATAGAATGAAGGGGTTGAGAACTCAGGAACCATCACTGAAGAGATACCTGCACCTACACCGACAAATACGTCGTTTCCACCTTTTGCTGTCTGTGCATTGGCTGCGCAAACACTTGCTACCATGGCGATAGACAATGCTAAAGCTTTGAGTTTCATATGTATTGTAATTTTATTCGTTTAACAGTAAAGACCTTAGTATTAGTCAGCTATAACAATACCACCACCTGCATTCTGGGAACCATGTCCATGGCTCTGCTCAGGATCATCAACACCATGACCTTCTACATAGTGAGATGCATGATTGGGATGAGCTGCTTCCTCATGATTGAAAGCGGTGCCTTTGGAATCAACAAAGAACTTTGCGATAACGGTTTTATCACCCATCTTGTTCTCGCATATTACATTGTAGGCATTATGAAGAGTAATGACATCAATGTAAGCAGTATACATAGACCATGCGGATACCGGGAAAGTAACAGTATCATCTACAATCTCAGGCTCAATTTCATGCTTCTTTGTAAAACGATCGACAATTGACTTGTAATTAATATACTTACCTTCCATGCTGACACCAGTTACATTCTCGGAAGAAATCACCTGATAGTTGACAATAGCATACTTGACGAACTCGGTAGCATTGTAAGCCCACTCGGCACCGTCATGTGTATGAAGAGCGGAATGATCGAAACGGGTGAAATATGTACGATCAACAGAAGATATTTCAGATGAAACGAACTCTTCATAGAAATCCATATCCTCAGGATTGGTATAAACTCCAAGAACGAAAGTTGCTGTATAACTTGCCTTTCCTCCTGCAAGAAGAGCATTGATGGGGACAATCTGTGTTCCAGTGTAAGTCGTACCATTGTGCTCCCAGGAAGCGTCAATCTTTACAGATGTTGCGGCAATGGAAGGATCACCGGTAAGAGTGATGACATTGTTTGCAGAATTTGCGGGGGATGCATTGAACGTTACCTGAGCGGTGATATCCTCTCCGGTATCAATTCTTGTTGCAGAACATGTGATAGTTGCAACAGCATCCTCAGGTTCGAATGTCGTGTCAAGCTTTTCGGGCTGACAAGCGGCAATCACACCAACTAACGAAATGATTGAAAAAAGCTTTTTCATTTTTTTAAAATTATTAATTGATAAACAAAAACTTCAATTACGTGGCAGGACACAATTCCTACCCAAACTTTGCAAATGTACGAAAAATAAACGTATCCTGCAACAGTTTCATGAAAATAATAAATAATTTTAATTATATCTTACTGCCCTGCGTCAATTCTGGACTGAACATAATAGGGATTCAACGAATTATTCTCCATAATGTTGTCACTGGCCTCTGTCTTGAACTCCTTATAGTAATACCGCTCGTTGTTCGCATTGTAAATCATTCCCATCTGACCGGACGTCGTCACACGCGGACAATACTTATATCTCTTGTACCTGTATGGAGGCAAAGCAATCTGAAAACGGAATCCACCGTTCGAATGAGCTGCTTTATCAGTGGCTTTCATGGCATAAAAACCTATGGTGCAATATTTGAAATGCCTCATCACCTCGAATTTGAGGCCATAGTCGCCGACCATCCACCTCTGAGCCCGGAGAGTGAACTGCATTTTATATCTGGGCCAGTAATAGTTTCCGGCAACGTTCCATCTGAAATACATAGACGGATCATACTTGAAAACAAAGCTGTCGAAATAATAATTTCCCAACAGTCCCAGTTGGGTGTCCACGGAAAACCGCTCATTGGGAAAGTAATATTTCAGTTCCAGGGCGGCACCGTACCGGGAACCGGAAAAGGTACCAACAGTGAACTTTCCGAATATGTTAAGATTGAACGGGTCCCTGAAACGTTGTGAAAGGGTTATCATTCCCGGATGGACCTTTCCTTCGATGTCGCCGTATCCGTCGTTCCAAACAGGAATCTTGATCTGATACGAGAATTTCATTCCGGGCCACAACGACACTTCCACGGCAGGGCTCAACTGTCCGAGCGACTGATACACCTGTGTTATGATAAGATTCATCAGGGATATCTGCGGATACACTACAATATCCACCTTGCCGAAGGAGCTGTTCCTCTTCCTGACTCCCCGGACCGCCTGCCAGCTGTCGTCCAGACGTGTCGTAGTACTCCATTTCTCCGTAGCGGGATCGAAGGTGACAGTAAGCTTCGGCACTTCAAAATCAGTGACAATCACCTTGCATTCGAGGTTGTCGGTATCATTTTCCCTGATAATGCGCAAAGCCTCGGCAATGCCGTCCGCCTGCAATTTGTACCGGTCATTCTGGATTGTATATATTTTCCGGCCATCGGTCTGAACGCACCTGACATTCGAAAAGCCCTCTTCCACAAGCTTAAGGGCAACGCTGTCGACGCTTGAAGAACAATTCTGAGCCCTTGCCGCAGGCGGCAGGAGCAACATCAGAGCCAGCACAAGCAGGTAGAAGGATTTGTACCATTTTGCAAACCGCCTCAGGCCCTCCCTCAATGAAGTATGCGGCTTGAACCCGAAATCCCTTTCGAGAGCGCTTGTGTCAGCGAAAGTGACCGGCACGTCACCTGGCTGCATGGGAACAAGTTCCTTGTGTGATTCAAAATCGTAATCAGATGGCAGAACTCCGGCCGACACCAGTTCTTCCTGCAGAATCGAAACGAAATCCAACAGATTCTCGGGATTGGAATTACCTATATTATATATGGCATATGGCGGTACCGGCAAGCCATCCTCCCCCACGCTTCTTGAAGGCGCCTTGTGCATTACACGCTGCACACCTTCAACAATGTCATCCACATAAGTGAAGTCACGCCTGCAGTTACCGTAATTGAAAATGCTTATTTTCTCACCTTTTATAAGTTTGTTCGTAAAACCGAAATAAGCCATATCCGGTCTTCCGGCCGGGCCATATACGGTGAAGAACCTCAATCCGGTACAGGGAATATCGTAGAGCTTGCTGTAAGAATGGGCGAGGAGTTCATTTGATTTCTTGGTGGCGGCATAAAGGCTTACAGGATTGTCCACCTTGTCATCCGTACTGTACGGTACTTTTTTGTTTGAACCGTACACACTTGAAGAAGAGGCATAGACCAGATGCACAACACCTCCATAGACATCATCACGATAGTCGTAAGAATGGCGGCAGGCTTCAAGAATATTGTAAAACCCTATTATGTTGGATTGGATATACGCCCCCGGATTCGTTATACTGTATCGCACACCTGCCTGTGCCGCAAGGTTTACAACCACATCAAACTTCTCCGATTCGAAAAGGCCGTCGATGAACTCCTTGTCCGAGATATCTCCCTTTATGAATTTCCACCGGACTTCGGGATGGGATGAAGCCGCTCCGGAAATCTGTTTCAGACGCCATTCCTTGAGCGAAACATCATAATAGTCATTCATGTTGTCAACACCGACCACATCCGATCCGGGTTCCGTTGACAACAGCCTCATGACAAGATTAGACCCTATGAAACCGGCAGCTCCGGTAATTAGAACTTTCATCTGTCTCTATGAATATTTTCTGTTGACGAACAATGCGTAACAGAATACAACCACAAAACAAACCAGCGGGATGACAAATGACACATTGACGCCCGGCATCCCGAAAACAGTCCCTGCATCGATAATCGCGGCCTGAAGCGGAGGAAGGACGGATCCCCCCAGAATCGCCATGATGAGTCCGGCGGCGCCTATCTTCGCATCCTCCCCAATATTGCCGAGAGCCAGTCCGTAAATGGTGGGGAACATCAGAGACATGCAGGCCGAAACCGCCACGAGACAGTAGAGGCCGGTTCTCCCGTCAATGAAAATCACACCCAGAACAAGAACGGATGCAACAATACCCAATATCGAAAGCAGTTTGGCCGGTTTTGTAAACTTCAGAAGGAAAGTGCATATGAAGCGGCTCACGCAGAACATCGCCATGGCGATGATGTTGTACCTCTGAGACAAAACCTCGGCGGTCTGCTCCGCCATCCCCTCGTTCATCAGAACGCGGGTGCCATACTGGATTATGAAAGTCCAGCACATGATCTGCGCACCTACGTAGAAGAACTGGGCAAGCACCCCATAACGGTATTTATGATTAGCCCACAGGCGTTTAACCGTTGGAGCAAAGCGTGTGGAATCGTCATCGACAGAAGAGCCCACCGGCATTTTGGCAAGGAACATGACAACAAAAATCACAACGATCACAGCCCCTATGGCAACATACGGCCTGCTCAATACCGCAAGGTCCGCAGCCTTGACGGCATTGAAATCGGATTCACTCAGGAGGGCCCTTTCGGCTGTACTCATCGGATTCAACCTGGCCTGAATGAAATTCATGGCCACAAACATTCCGCAAAGGGAACCTATCGGATTGAATGCCTGGGCGAGATTGAGCCGTCTGGTGGCGGTCGCCTCATCGCCCATGCTCAGGATGTACGGATTCGAACTTGTTTCGAGAAAGCTCAAGCCGCAGGTAAGAATGAAATAGGCGACAAGAAAAGGATAATACTGGCCGGAAGCAGAGGCAGGAAGGAAAAGCAACGCCCCGGTGGCATACAGACCGAGGCCCGTAAGTATTCCAGCCTTGTATGAGAAACGTTTAATGAACAATGCGGCAGGCAATGCCATTGCAAAATAACCGCCGTAAAAGGCCACCTGTACCAGGGCCCCGTCCGTGACGCTCATCCTGAAAATCTTCGAGAATGCCTTCACCATGGGATTGGTTATGTCGTTTGCAAAACCCCACAAGGCAAAGCAGGAGGTGACCAGAATGAACGGAATGAGATATTTCTTTTCTACCGCCTTCATTACTTGTATATTGGTCCGAAGTTCTCACAGGCACGGTAATCCGCACCTTCCTTGTCCATTCCGAACGCATTCCATGCGGCGGGACGGAAAATCTTGTCATCAGGAACATTGTGCATGCAGACAGGAATGCGTAGCATTGAACACAATGTAATAAGGTCAGAACCTATGTGACCATAGGCTATGGCTCCGTGATTGGCGCCCCAGCAGTTCATCACGCTGTAGACATCCTTGAAACAATCCTTTGAAGCGTCCAGCCTTGGAACAAACCAGGTGGTGGGCCAGGTGGGATCCGTACGCCTGTCGAGAATGCCGTTGACCTCAGGATCCAGATCTACTGTCCACCCTTCCGCCAGCTGCAGGACGGGGCCGAGACCTTTCACCATATTCATGCGCATCATGGTCATGGGCATACCTCCGCGTGTAAGGAAATGTGAGGAATACCCGCCTCCACGGAAATAATCACGGTCTGCCGGCATCCAGCTGGTCTCCTTAAGGCAGGACTCGACATCTTCCGCAGTTATATCCCAAGGAGCCTTCATCACGGCTTTTCCCTCCGAGTCCTTCATTGCACCGGTGGCGTCAAGTGTGGTTGCTCCGGAATTGATAAGATGGATGAACCCTCCTGCAGCCGCTCCCTGCGGAGCCTTGCCGGTGACACGCTTGACAGCTTCCGGACTCCAGTAAGTCCTGATATCGCTGAACATCACGCCCCTGTTCGTAAGCAGATGCCCGAAGAGCATTGATATTCCGTTGAGAAAATCGTTTTCCGTTGCAAGCACCTTTGCCTCGCGTACCCCGTTCCAGTCGAAAGAAGAGCACATCAACGACTCGGGAAAATCGAAATTGGGCCTGTAGTCGGTCCATTGCCTCTGTCCCTGTACTCCGGCCGCAATCGCATTATGACCGAGAGCCTCCTCCTTGTAACCCATCTCGAGAAGTTTCGGATTGCCCTCCATGAGGTCGCGGATGATAATCATGTTCTTGACGGTGAATTCCCAGTCGCGGTCTTTCTCTTCACGGTTCTTGCCCTTGCCCTTTCCGTTGAAGGAGGTCATGGGAGTCCCGGGGAACAGCTGACGGTCTTCATTATAGTCATGCCCCTCGTTAGGCTTGCAATATTTGTCAACCCATTCCATTGCCGCGGCGAATTCGTCGTGGTCGTATATGCCCGCATCCACACGGCGCAGAATCTCGACGAGCGACACATATTCGGTCCTCATTCCAAGATATTCCTGCAGGAAATCGGAATTGACAATAGAGCCGGCTATGCCCATGCATGTATTGCCCAGGCTGAGATAGCTCTTACCCCTCATTGTAGCAACAGCCATGGCGGCCTTTGCCCAGCGGATAATCTTCTCCTCAACGTCGGCCGGGATTGAATTGTCCTCTATGTCCTGGACATCGTGACCGTAAATCCCGAATGCGGGAAGACCTTTCTGCGCGTGAGCGGCAAGCACTGCGGCCAGATAGACGGCACCGGGACGCTCGGTTCCGTTAAAACCCCATACAGCCTTGGGCCAGTGAGGATTCATATCCATAGTCTCGGAACCGTAGCACCAGCACGATGTAACGGTAATAGTTGCTCCCACCCCTTCCCTTTCGAATTTCTCCTGGCAGGCAGCGCTCTCCGCCACACGGCCTATAGTCCCATCCGCTATCACGCATTCAACAGGAGAGCCGTCCCCATTGCGCAAGTTCCCGCCTATGAGAGCGGCAACGGCCTTTGCAAGATTCATGGTTTTTTCTTCGAGGCACTCACGGACACCTCCCTGACGTCCGTCAATTACCGGACGGATTCCGATTTTGGGATACTTACTCATAATACGCTATCTGTTTTTGTACATTGAATCATAATACTTCTCATATTCCCCGGATGTCACGTTGTCCATCCAGGCCTGGTTGTCAAGATACCACTTGACAGTCTTTTCTATTCCTTCCTCGAACTGAAGGGATGGTTCCCATCCGAGTTCCTTCTGCAGCTTGCTGGAATCGATCGCATACCGGAGATCATGTCCGGCGCGGTCGGTCACATAGGTTATCAGATCCATATCGGCTCCCTCGGGCCTGCCGAGAAGACGGTCCACGGTGCTGATGAGAACCTTTATTATGTCTATGTTCTTCCATTCGTTGAATCCGCCTATGTTGTATGTCTGTGCCACCTTCCCTTCATGGAAGATGACATCTATGGCACGGGCGTGGTCCTCCACATATAACCAGTCGCGGACATTCTCACCCTTTCCGTACACAGGAAGGGGTTTTCTGTTACGGATATTGTTGATGAACAAAGGAATGAGTTTTTCAGGGAACTGGTAAGGCCCGTAATTGTTGGAACAGTTGGTGACAATCGTGGGCAGGCCGTAAGTGTCATGGAAAGCACGCACGAAATGGTCGCTCCCGGCCTTCGCCGCACTGTACGGGGAATGCGGCATGTACTTCAGATCCTCGGTGAAGAATTTCTCGCCGTAGGCCTTGTGATGCTTCCCGGAACTTGCCTTCGTGGTGAAAGGCGGCTCTATGCCTTCAGGATGGGTCATCTGCAGGGCTCCGTAGACTTCATCAGTGGAGATGTGGTAGAAACGCTTGCCTTCGAACTTCTCGGGAAGTGTCTCCCAATACAGCTTTGCGGCCTGAAGCATGCTCAGGGTACCCATGACGTTCGTACGCGCGAAAGTGAACGGGTCCTTTATGCTGCGGTCAACGTGACTTTCGGCGGCCAGATGTATCACGCCGTCCACATGTTCTTCACGCATCAGTTCATAAACGGCGTCAAAATCGCAGATATCCATCTTCACGAACCTGTAATTGGGTTTGTCCTCGATATCCTTGAGATTGGCAAGGTTGCCTGCATAAGTCAGTTTGTCAAGGTTGATGATCCTGTAATCCGGATACTTGTTGACAAAAAGCCTGACTACGTGGGATCCGATGAACCCTGCGCCACCGGTAATCAATATTGTCCTTTTCATATGTTTTCCATTCTGCCCGGATATGCCTCCAAAGCCTTTGCAAGGCATTCCAGAGCTTTTTCCAAATCTTCTTTGCGCAAAACATAGGCTATTCTCACTTCGTGCCGCCCCTCGCCCGGTTCCGTATAGAACCCGGAAGCGGGAGCCATCATGACAGTGGCGCCCTTGTACTGAAACTCGCTCAAGCACCATATACAGAACTTCTCCGCATCGTCCACGGGAAGTTTCGCCACAGTGTAGAACGCTCCCATGGGGATGGGAGAATAAACCCCGGGAATCTTGTTGAGCCCGTCTATCAGGAAATTTCGCCTCTCGCAGTATTCCTCGTAAACGGAGGAAAGGTACGATTTCTGGACGTCAATGGATGCCTCGGCCACAATCTGTCCTATGAGCGGGGGCGAGAGCCGTGCCTGACAGAACTTCATGACAGCATCATGGACGGCCTTGTTCTTGGTACACAGGCATCCTATCCTGATTCCACACTCCGAATAACGCTTGCTCACGGAATCGAAAAGAATCACGTTATCCTGTATTCCGTCAAGATGAAAAGCGGAGATGTAAGGCATTCCGGTATATATGAACTCCCTGTAAACTTCATCACTGAAGAGGAAAAGATTGTGCTTCCTGACAATATCCCTCAGGCGGTTCATCTCCTTCCTGGTGTAGAGATAACCGGTGGGATTGTTCGGATTGCATATGAGAATGGCCTTTGTACGCTCGGTGATCTGCTCCTCGAAGGCCTCCACGGAAGGAAGGCGGAAGCCATCCTCTATCGATGTCTTCACGGACTTTATCACGGCACCTACAGAAATTGCAAAAGCCATATAATTGGCATAGAAAGGGTCTGTGACTATTATCTCGTCACCGGGATTCAGACATGTGAGGAAAGCGAAAAGCACGGCCTCGGACCCTCCGCTGGTTATGATGATTTCATCCGGACTCAAGAAGATGCCGTACTCGGCATAATACCTGACCATTTTGGTCCTCAGGCTGAGGTATCCGTCCGAAGGGCTGTATTCAAGGATGTCCCTGTCAACATTACGCAAGGCATCCAGAGCGCACTGCGGTGTCTTGATGTCCGGCTGACCGATATTCAGATGATAGACGTGGACACCGTTGCGTTTTGCGGCTTCCGCGTATGGCGCGAGCTTGCGGATAGGCGAACTCGGCATATTCAATGCACGTTCAGAGATTTCCATTGCACACGTGTTGCTAAACTCTACAAATATAACAAAAAAAACACTACTTTTGCTCAATAAAAAAGCAAGAAAACACACCGCATGAAAGAATTATACGATAAATTCATCAACTCCGGATACAGGATCACCACCGACAGCAGAAAAGTATCTGAAGGAGATATATTCCTGGCCCTCAAGGGCGAGAATTTCGACGGGAACGACTACGCCATGAAAGCCCTGGAAAGCGGGGCGTCCCTTGCTGTCGTCAACGATGACGCAGACCTTCCGGACAACCCCGGGCTCTACAGGGTCAAGGACACTTTCAAGACACTTCAGGAACTGGCCATCCACCACAGACAGCATGTTCTCGGGAACAGACATCTGCCCGTGATAGGGCTCACCGGAACCAACGGGAAAACGACGACCAAGGAACTGACAAGCGCAGTCCTTTCAAAGAAATACAACGTCACTGCCACGCAGGGCAATCTGAACAACGACATAGGGGTACCCTTGAGTCTGCTGCAGATACGGCCTGAAACGCAGATTGCAGTAATCGAGATGGGCGCGAGCCATCCGGACGACATTGCAAAGCTGGTTAGGGTATGCCAGCCCGATTACGGCCTTATCACAAACGTCGGGAAGGCCCACCTTCTGGGCTTCGGCTCCTTTGAGGGGGTCAAGGCGGCAAAGGGAGAACTCTACAATTGGCTGGGAACCCACGAAGGATCTGTCATTTTCCTCAACGAAGACGATGCGGAACTGACCGCAATGGCGGCGAAACAGCCCTGCCACAACTTCGGATACGGGGTCAGGTACGACAATGCGGAAATCCTGCAGGCAAGTTCCGACGAACCCTATGTAAGAATCCGGCTTGGGGACAAACTGATAAAGACACATTTCGTCGGGTCTTACAACGCCACCAATATTCTGGCGGCGCTGGCCGTAGGCAGATACTTCGGAGTGCCTGAGGATGATGCAATAAAGGCCATAGAAGACTACATACCTTCGAACAACAGGTCACAGATGACGAGAACCGGAAGAAACTGTCTGATAGTGGACGCCTACAACGCCAACCCCTCATCGATGGCCGCGGCGCTCGACAACTTCGCCGCCATTGCCGGGAGCAGCAAAACCGCATTTCTTGGAGACATGAGAGAACTGGGAGAAGACTCCGTCCGGGAACATGTCAGAGTCCTGTCCCTCCTGTCTCAATACGGCCTGAAAGCCGTGCTTGTAGGCGATGAATTCAAAAAAGCGCTGGAGCAGTCCCCGTTCAAGCCGGAAGCCTGGTTCCACAGTTCCGAAGAACTGGCATCCTTCCTTGAAAGCCATCCCGTTTCAGGAAATGTGATACTGCTCAAAGGCTCACGGGGAATAATGATGGAAAAGGCTCTTCCCTTCCTCTGATCACTTCACGCCGGTGCTTCCGAAGCCGCCCTTCCCACGTCCGGACTCGGACAGGGAGTCGCTTTCCTCCCATTCAATCACTTCGTGCCGGGCCAGAACGAGCTGGGCGATTCTTTCGCCGTTCTCAACCACAAAATCTTCCGATGAAAGGTTGACAAGAATCACACACACCTCACCCCTGTAATCGGAGTCTATCGTACCGGGGGCATTGAGGACGGTTATTCCTTTCTTTGCGGCGAGGCCGCTTCTGGGACGCACCTGGACCTCGAATCCCACGGGAATCTCCAGAAAGAGCCCTGTAGGAATCATGGCACGTCCGAGAGGTTTCAGCAGAACAGGTTCGTCCAGGCATGCGCGGACGTCCATTCCGGCAGAGAATTCCGTGGCATAGGCAGGGAGCGCGATGCCCGATTTGTTGATGACTTTGACTTTCATTACTTGGGAGCTATTTTATACAATGCCGCCGCAATTCCGGCGAAGATGAAGTTAGGCAGCCACAAGGCGAGCCCGGGCGGCAGCGTGTTGGTATATACGAACATCTCGCTGAACTTCAGGAACAGGATGTAGGAGAATGCCAGGGCGATGCCTATTCCTATGTTCCACCCGGTACCTCCGCGCTTCTTCCTGGAAGAAAGAGACACGCCGATGATGGTGAGGATGAAAGCGGAGAAAGGCAGCGCAAGCCTGCGGTGTTTCTCTATCTGGGCGAAAATTATGTTGGCATCACCGCGCATCTTCTGGGTTGCTATGAGTTCATTCAGTTTCCTCTGGGGCAGAGTTTCGACAGTGGTCTCATTCTGATAGAAATCCGTGACCGTAAGAGCGACGACCGTATCGAGTTTCTCACCCATCTTCACATTGTCCTTCAAGCCTTTAGTGTAATTCCTTATGAAATAATTGTTCAGGTGCCATCCGCCGAAGGTGCTGTCCCATACGGCAGTTTCTGCGGAAAGTTTGCTTACGAGCTTGTTGTCCCTGACTGTTTCAAGAGTGAACTTGTACGCGGTGTTGTTCCATGACGAGAAACTCTCGACATATACGAAATCTCCGGGAGCTATCTGATAGTGCACGTCCTGGAACTTGAACGGGTGGGCCCTGACGTATCTTTCCTCGAACGCTGTCCTGGTTTCGTTTGCGCGTGGAATCACCCACAGGCTCAAGCTCATGGAGAGCAGCGCAATCAGCGCGGCCGATATCAGATAAGGGACGAGCATGCGCTGATAACTGATTCCTCCGGACAATATGGCTATAATCTCCGAGTTCGCGGCCATCCTGGAAGTGAAGAAAATGACCGTAATGAACACGAACAGCGGAGAGAACATATTCATGAAATACGGAATGAAGTTCACGTAATAGTCGATTATTATCATCTTGAGGGGAGCCTCGTTCTTGACGAAATAATCGATTTTCTCCGAAATGTCGAAAATTATCACGATTCCGATTATCACGAAAAGGGTTATGAAAAACCACATCATAAACCTTCCCATGATGTAACGGTCTATTATCTTGGGTTTCCAGACTTTCATAGACGTGACGTGATTTTTTTGACGGCGGATTCCTTCCAGGAAGCGAAGTCTCCGGCCTCTATATGTTCGCGGGCCTTGCGGACAACGTCCAGGTAGAAGGCGAGGTTATGTTCTGTGGCTATCATGGCGGCGAACATCTCGCCGGCAATGAAAAGATGGTGCAGATATGCTCTGGAATACGTTCTGTCCACAAAAGAAGCTCCGTCGGGATCTATAGGCGAGAAATCGTCGGCCCACTTTGCATTGCGCATGTTCATTATGCCGTTCCAGGTAAAGAGCATTCCGTTCCTGCCGTTTCTTGTAGGCATGACGCAGTCGAACATGTCTATTCCCCTGGAAATGGCCTCAAGGATGTTGGCGGGTGTGCCCACGCCCATCAGGTATCTGGCCTTGTCACAGGGGATGACAGGAACCACCGTTTCAAGGACTTCGTACATCTTTTCAACGGGTTCCCCCACTGCAAGTCCGCCTACCGCTATGCCCACATCTGAAAATTCCAGCGCATGCTCCGTCGCGGCAAGCCTGAGATCGGGGTACACACAACCCTGTATGATGGGGAAAAAGGTCTGCCCGTAGCCGTAAAGGGGTTCCGTCTCACGGAAACGCAAGGCATATCTCTCAAGCCAGTGCTGGGTGAGGGTCAACGACTTGCGGGCATATGCCCAATCAGCATCGCCCGGGCAGCACTCATCCAGAGCCATCATGATGTCCGCACCTATTATTCTCTGGGTGTCCACGTTGTTCTCAGGGGTGAACTTATGCCTGGAGCCGTCGATATGGCTCTGGAACATGCATCCCTCCTCTGTTATTTTCCTTATCTGCGTGAGTGAGAACACCTGGAATCCGCCGCTGTCCGTGAGGATGGGACGGTCCCAGTTCTCGAACTTGTGCAAGCCGCCTGCGGCTTTCAGGATATCAAGCCCCGGACGGAGGTAAAGATGGTATGTATTGCCGAGTATGATCTCCGCATTGATGTCTTCCTTCAAATCACGGTGATAAACACCCTTAACGCTCCCTACAGTGCCTACAGGCATGAATATGGGGGTGTGAACCGTCCCGTGGTCCGTCTCCAGAACTCCGGTACGTGCCGCCGAGGAGGCATCCGCCGCAATCTTTGTAAATTTCATTCTTCAAATATAGTGAAATCCCGTGAAAAACTTGTACTTTTGTGAACGTGTCAATCCAAACATACTTATCATGAAGAAGTCCAGCATCACTTTCAGACTGATTGTACTCAATTTTCTTGAATTCGCCGTATGGGGTGCATACCTCACCTCCCTGGGACGCTATCTGGGGAAAATAGGCATGGGGCCGCAGATAAAATGGTTCTTTGCCATGCAGGGCATAGTTTCCATATTCATGCCGGCGCTTATGGGAATTCTGGCAGACAGGAAAATACAGGCCCAGAAAGTGTTTTCCATATGCCACGGCCTGGCCGGAATCTTCATGGTATGGGCCGGTATCTACTGCATGAACTCGGCAGACTCCGTCCAGTTCGCTCCGCTTTTCACACTGTACAGCATAAGCGTGGCATTCTTCATGCCTACAATCGCCCTTGCGAACTCTGTTGCCTACAACGCTCTTGAAAGCTGCGGGAAAGATCCGGTAAAGGAATATCCTCCCATAAGGGTGTTCGGGACGATAGGTTTCATCTGCAGCATGCTTGCCTGCAACTGGCTCAGGATCGGAGGGGAGGTTATGCAGGATTCATACACGCAACTCATTGCCTCAGGCGCGCTCAGCGTCATTCTCTGCGGATATGCGCTCACGATGCCGGAATGCCCCGTCAGGAAGGGAGGTGACGGGCAGAGTCTGGTAGACTCGCTCGGGCTCAAGGCCTTCACCCTGTTCAAGGACAAGCAGTTTGCAATATTCTTCATATTCTCCATGCTCCTCGGGGCATCCCTTCAGGTAACCAACGGTTACGCCAATACCTTCCTTGGATCGTTCGGAGAAATCAAGGCATACGCCGACACCTTCGCGGTGAAGAATTCAAATGCGCTCCTTGCCATTTCCCAGACTTCGGAAACGCTCTGCATTCTTCTGATTCCATTCTTCATGAAGAGATTCGGAATCAAGAAGGTGATGCTCATCGCGATGTTCGCGTGGGTGCTGCGTTTCGGGTTCTTCGGACTCGGCACTCCGGATATGCCGGGTGTGCTCCTGTTCATCCTCAGCTGCATCGTTTACGGCGTCGCTTTCGATTTCTTCAACATTTCCGGTTCGCTGTACGTGAATGAAAATACGGACAACGACATTCGGTCAAGCGCCCAGGGCCTTTTCATGCTGATGACCAACGGACTCGGCGCCACTATAGGAACACTGGCCGCCGGAGCGGTCGTTGACGCCTGCGTATATCAGACCGAATCGCCCAGCTGGTCTGAGGCGTGGTACATATTCGCCGCCTACTCGCTCGTGATAACGATTGCCTTTGCTGTCCTTTTCAAGGATCCTCAGAAAAAGGAAAGATAGGCGCTAGGGTACCAGCACCTTCAATTTCTGCTGCAACACCGATATTCTGATCTCCTTACCGGCATGAAAGCAGTCCCCGTCGAAATGCGCGGGGCCTTCCGATGCGCGGATGATTTCCAGATTCTCCGCCCTCAGGCATTCCACCCTGCCGCTCCTGTTGAAGGACCCTGTCATCAGACGCCAGGCAAGAACCGGGATTTCCGCAGTGCGGAACATGCTTACAACGGTCACATCAAGCTTTCCGTCATCCGTTCTTGCAAGCGGGGTGACCCTGGCGCCGTTCCCCCACTGATTTGAATTTCCCACTGTAATCAGAACGGCTTCCCTTGAGATGCTTCTGCCGTCGAGCTTTATCCTGTATTTCCCGGGAACAAAGCCTTTCCAAGTCCTGACAGCCTCGGAAATGTATGTGTGCAATCCCCTGCTGCCGGCCCTGGCGAAACGCTCGCTCACAATGGCGTCAAGCCCGACTCCGCATACCGAAAAGAAAGGTCTGCCGTCTATCTGCGCGCAGTCAAGCACAGCGGTTTTCCCTTTCCTGACAACGTCCAGCGCCTTCCTGACATTCCTGCTTATTCCAAGGTGCAGGGCAAGTCCGTCCCCGCTTCCGCAGGGGATGATTCCAAGAGTCTTTCCCGTGCCGACAAGCCCCCGCGCAACTTCATTGACGGTACCGTCTCCGCCAACGGCAACAACCACCCGGGCCTCCGCATGCCTGGCAAGTTCCTCCGCATGCCCGGCATAGGCGGTGAATACGACCTCGCAACCCTGACTGCGCAGAAAGGACACGATGCGCTCCTTCTTCCCCTTCCCGGAGACGGGATTTACAATGAAAACAGCAGAAGGGTCCATCTATTCGAAGACATTGAATTCTTCCTTGTATACGGGGCTTTCCACCCCAAGGAAATGCAGCACGCTATGGAATACGTGGTGCTGGGACACCTTGTCGAAATGCTTGAGGCCCTGTTCCGCATCCGATGTCCATACTATGAACGGAATCTCAACCTGCTCGGCAGGAGCGATGGACAGAGGCACACCATGCATATAAAGATTGTTCTCACCCAGGGACTCCCCGTGATCGGACACATAGATCATGCAGCTCCTCCAATCCTTCAGGGCGTTCAGACTCCCTGCAATCTCATTCAACAGGTAATCCGTATAGATTATGGTGTTATCGTAGGCATTGATGACTTCCTCCCGCGGGCACTTCGACATCTCAACCGTCGTGCACACCGGAGTGAAGGTCTCGAATTCGGGAGGATATTTCTTATTGTACGAAGGTCCGTGGCTCGTGCTCGTATGCAGTATGACCAGAACTTTGCTGGAGCCGCTTTCAGAAATGATTTCCGGAAGTCCTTCCAGCAGCAGGCCGTCATAGCCTTCGTCCGGGCATCCGTACAGATTTGAAATATCTTCCGCATTCTGATATTTTTCTATATGGAGCGGAGGCTGCCCCCAGTTGGTGGATCGCCAGCACACATCCACACCGGTCCTGTACAGGTAGTTAGGCAGTATCTCATAGAGTTTGCCCGTCGGTTCGTGTTCAAGAATGGCCTTCACGCCTCCCGTAGTATATGTGGCGCTCGCATCCGCCTTGTAGGCTATGACATTGTCAAGAGAGGAAAGGAGAGGATTCGTATTCCTTTCATAGCCGTACAGGGAGAAGTGGTCCCGCCTTGCGGACTCCCCTATCACCAGGACGACCGCACTTTTCTCATTGTCCATAACAGTGGCATCCGGAAGTTTTATTTCCTCCCTGTTCCTTTCGCGCTCCTCCGCGCGGAAACGGAAAGTGTTGACAATATACGACCATGGGAGAAGCAGACTCCCTCCAACGGTGGAATTCTTGTCGACCCACATCCAATTGGACATATTGGCAAAAGCCACCACGGCAACTACAAGCAGGGAATAGCCTATATTCTTGAAAAACATTTTCCATGTACCGTACCTGAGACGGACCATCCATATCAGAATGCACGGGAGCACTCCCATCAGCAGTATGTATGCCAGAGCTGCCGGAGACCAGTAGCTTGTCGCTTCAGAGAAATTGGTGTTGAACACATTACCCATCATCGTGTCGTCTATCATCACATCATAGGTATTGATGAAATACAGACCCACCGAATTTCCTACGAAGATGAAAGACATCAGGAACTTTCCAAAGGCACGACCGAGGAAAAGTATGAGATAAAAGGCAAAGTAATTGCAGGTCAGCATGATGACCATCAGGCCGGCAATGATGAGAATCCCGTTCAAGCCTTTTTCCACGCTTCCGAAAGCATAGTTGAAAAAAGGAAAATGGAACAACAGGGAATTCAGCACGCTCAGGATGGCGGCCATGACAGGAACGGGTATTCTCTTCATATCAGTTCTTTTTGAAAAGTTTCATTAAAAGGAAAATGCATACAGCCGCAAGCCCGGCCATCAGAACGTTGAACATGATGGTAAGCGGCACATTCACAAGATGCTCCGTGTCTTTATACGGGCTGTCTGAAACGGAACTGTCATATCTCGCGAAAGGATTTGCGTAAATTACTGTCCCGTCATCGAAACAGGCCGTGAAACGCAGATATGGTTCGTCCGGGCCGAGAATGCATTCCATTCTGTCCGCACAGGAAAGCGAGTCAAGCACGGCATGGTCCTGTCCGAATGCCTTTATCTGCCGGGCCGGTCTGTCAAGAACGATGAAAACGGTATCGGACGCCACCCCGATATTCTCAATTGCAGGAAGACACAAGTTCTTCTCACGCTTGACTTTCCAGTCTCCGTTTCCGAAATCGGGGACACGCATAGAGTAATAAGTTCCGGACATCAATGTCTTCTTTATATCCGCATAGCCTGCCGAATTGGTGTTGAGCCAGTTGCAGCGGACAGCAAACCTCTCGGAACGGTCCGGAAAATGAAGGTCGTCATTTGCCAGTCCGAAAGAATAATGGCCTGCACTCAACGCCCAGTCCCAATATTCGTTCTCCGTGGTTATGCCGGAATCCAATTCGACTATCCTGTAGCCGCTCAACCGTTCCATTATGCGTCTTGAAGTGAAGTTCGTGCGGAAAGGGTGGTTCAGCTGTATAAAATCGGCATCCTTTGCCAGAAGGTCCAGCTGGAACTGACGCTGGAATGCGAAGAAAGGCAGAAGATGGTCGAAACGCATTACGTCGGAACAACCGAAGACAAGCTTGTGGAATTTGAAGAGGTTGTATCCGTGTTCATAGACATTGACCTGCAGGGAAGCATCCGAGGGATGTTCCGTAAGCTTGTTGTGATTGGAAAAAGTGACAATGTCATAACCGAAGTCCTCATAGCGTCCCAGCACTTCATCCGGCCAGAAATCGCACTCGTTGAAAATCCCGGTCACCTTTGTATGAGTATGGAAATTAGCGCGTTTCCAACCCAAGGCCGTATCAAGCCCCGCGTAGGGATTGAATATATCGGGACCTTCAAACCCGTGAGGTTTTCCAAAACGGTAAACGGGAGACACTGAAGAAATAAAGCAAACCGCAAACACGATGAGAACCGTGCCTGCGATCAGCTTTGCAACAATTATGAGAAACCGCCTCATCTCTTGTTCCTGCGGGTTTTCTTTCCGAAGAATCTCTTCCTGAGAGTAAAGGCCAGAACAGCCAGAATCACAACAGCTATCACTATGAATGTCATGGAGCTTGCATTCTCACCCTTTACCCTTGACCACATGGAGATAAGCTTGTCGGTATCCTGTCCCCAGTCGTGCATGAGAACACAATGCCTGATTGTGCTGATATCAGGATACAGGGCGGGGTTGATGCGTACGCTGTCCGCTCCGGGGAAGAAATATGAAATGTCTATCGGATCGAAAGAATCGTCCAGTTCAGACTCGAGGACTTCAGGACTACCGTTGGCGGAAACGTATCCGGTAACATCCATGTTACGGATGGCAATGTCCGGACGGCACATGAAGTCAATGAAATATGTGGCGGCTTTTACATTTTTTGCATACTTGGGGATCACCCATCCGTCAAACCATACGTTGCTTCCCTCGTCGGGAACGACATATCTCAGGTCCACGTTTACATCGGCGGCTTCTTCAATGGCCCAGACGGCGTCACCGCTCCAGTTGAAACTTACATAGCCGCGCTCCTGGGTCATCTGCTCCTTGCCGAAATCGGCCTCCCAGCCGGCAACGAGAGGACTTACCTGATTCATGAAAGCCTCGACGGAAGCCACCGCCTCATCAGAAGAATCGATTGTCAGGTCATCCAGAGTGACTTCCCCGCTCTTCAGCCTGTCCTGATTTAGATACATGAGAATTGGAGTGAACACATCCCTGGGAGCATCCTTGATGAAAATCCTGCCTGCAAACTTGGGATTGCGGAGAATCTCCCAGCTTGACGCCTCCTCATCGGTGACGTACGCGGAATTGTAAAGAATTCCGCAGGTTCCCCACATGAAGGCTACAGAATAGTCATTGGCGTCGATTTCAGGATTGATTTTCCGGAAAACCTCCTGGACGTAAGGGGACCTGTTGTTCTTTATATAGTTGATGCTGTCCGGAAGTGACTTGAAATCAAGAGGAAGGAGCAGGCCGTTGTTGAGCATGCGCTCGATGATATAATCGGACGGACAGACCACATCATAGTCCTCCTTTCCCTTCTCTATCTTGGAAAGCATCGTCTCATTGATGTCGAAGGTCTGATATATGACTTTGATGGGTTCGCCTGTCTGCTCCTCATACCACTCTTCGAACATGGGAATCACATCCTCGTCGATGTAATTGGACCAGTTGTAAACTTTGATTGTGTGTTCACGGTCCTGGGAACAGCCTGCCAGAGCGGCGATGGCCAGAAGGACACATACTAACTTTTTCATTTTTTATCCAAGGAGTTGTTAAGCTTTGCCTGACGGATGTTGATCACGACAAGCAGAATGAGAATAATAAAGAATATCAAGGTTATCAGCGGACGCAGCTCGGGAGTGAGACCTCCCTTTCTGGCATCCGTGTAAATGTAAGTGGAGAGGGTGTCGAGCCCGATTGTACCCCTTGTGAAGAAGGTCACTGCAAAATCGTCCAGGGACATTGTGAATGCGAGGAAGAAACCGCTCACCATACCGGAACGCAGTTGCGGGACAATGACTTTCCAAAGGGCCTGGAAAGGCGTGGCACCCAGATCGAGAGCCGCTTCGTAAGTGTTGGGCCTGAGTTGTGTAAGACGCGGGAGCACGCTGAGCACCACATAAGGGGTGCAGAATGTCACATGGGCCAGAATTACAGTGGCATATCCCTGGGATATCCTCAGGAACACGAACAGCAGGA
>JAKSKH010000018.1 GCA_024401855.1 Bacteroidales bacterium
TGGGCACGGCTTCGGCCATGCCCATTTCTGACAGAAATCCAAGCGCCCAGATGCTGCAAGTGCATGGGCGCTTGTTTTTGATTGACTGTGCCGAAGGAACGCAACGCCAGATGCGCAAGGCCCATCTGTCCTTCCTGAAGGTTGAGGCCGTATTCATCTCGCACACTCACGGAGACCATCTTTTCGGTCTTTTCGGCCTGCTCAATTCAATGGCCATGTACGGGCGCACAGGAAAACTCGACATTTACGGGCCTCAGCCCCTGGGAAACATCCTGAACTTCTACAGGAATTATTTCGGCGAGGGCACGAATTTCGATATCGTGTATCATCCTTTGACAGGAAAGGATTTGGAGCCGGTCCACACGAGCAAATGGGTGAAAGTTTCCGCCTTCCCCCTCAGGCATAAGATAGACTGCTACGGTTTCCGTTTCGATGAGATTGTCACAGAACGCAGGAGGACGGAAATGCCGGAATACACGCCCAAGTCCTACGCCTATTGCTCGGATACGGCTCCTTTCGAAGAACTTCCGGAATATGTAAGGGGGGTTACCTGCCTTTATCATGAGGCCACTTATCAGGATGCCATGGCCGACAAGGCGGAACAGCGCTATCATTCAACAACTTCCCAGGCGGCCGCATGCGCAAGGGACGCCGGTGCCGGCAGGCTGGTGGTGGGGCACTACTCGTCCAGGATAGTGGATTTTGACGCATTTCTTGCGGAGTGTACCGCAATTTTTCCGGATACTGTTGCCGCCCGGGACCTCGATTCCATCGAAATTTAGAATCTGTTCTGAAATGATCGGTTTAAAATTTTATAGTAGAAGTTTTGATGATTTTTCTTGTGTTTTGAGGGAGCAATGGAGGTCTACTGTGACTGAAAAAGACAAGAAAAAGCGCAAAACAGATGCATAAAAGAAAAATTGGATCATTTCAAAACAGATTCTTAGTATATTAGTAACCGTGAAACGCTTTGCTGTCATACTTATCATTTGTCTGGCCGCACTTTCCGCGGCAAAGGACCTGAAGACATCATACATCTCAAAATATTCCGGCATTGCCGTTAATGAGATGAAACGTTCCGGTGTACCCGCATCCATCACCCTGGCTCAGGGAATTCTTGAATCCGCTTCCGGAACCTCGGAGCTTTCCGTCAAGGGAAACAATCATTTCGGGGTGAAGTGCCACAGGAACTGGAAGGGAAAGGGGATGTATTACAGGGCGGAGAAGGGTGACGAATGTTTCCGTGTATACAATTCTGCTGAAGAGTCTTTCAGGGACCATTCGGATTTTCTCAGGTATCAGGACAGGTACAAGCCTCTGTTCAACCTGGACCCTTCCGACTACAAAGGCTGGGCGGAAGGCTTGCGCAAGGCCGGTTATGCGACGGATCCCGCTTATCCTTCCAAGCTTATAAAGATAATTGAGGATTATGAACTTTACCGCTTCGACAGGAACATAGCCGTTGAAGTTGAGGCTCCCCTGGAAATAGAGAAACCCGTTGAAGTGAAGACATCGGCGGCCGGTGAACTGGTCAACATTCCTCTCGACCGTACGGTTTACAGGGTGAACGGAGTTCCCTTCGTATATGCCATGGAAGGCGAGACCTGTGAATCGCTGGCCCGTTCATTCAATCTTTTCAAAAAGGAACTGCTGAAATTCAACGATATGGAGTCTGCCCGCGAACTTGTGGGAGGGGAGAGGATATATATCGCCGCCAAGAAGAAACAGGCGGCACGGGGGTTGGACAAATACGTTGTCGGACCCGATGAGTCCGTTTCCATGTGGGAGCTGTCACAGAGGTTCGGAATAAAATTGTCCTCCCTCTGTTCGATGAACGGAAAGAATCCGGATGACATTCCGGGAGAGGAAGATGTCATTATCCTGAGAAAATGAAAAGGGTTCTCATATATTCTGCAGCCTTCCTGGCAGTCCTGTCGGCCGTTCTGTGCGCTTACGGCTGGTACAGGGACAACAGGCTGTCCAATATAAACGGGGCGGTTTCCTTTTACGTATATCCGCAGACGACTCCTGAGGATGTGCTGGAAGAGCTGACAGACAGAGGGGCCGTGAAGAATCCCGGGCGTTTGAGAAAGGTGTTCTCCAAGAAGAAGGTGGCCGAATATATCAAGCCCGGCTATTATTATCTGAACGGAAATTCAAGCGTGTACGTCGCCAGGATGCTCAACAACGGATGGCAGTCACCGGTCAATCTTACAATATCCGGTACTGTCAGGAGAAAGTCCGACGTTGCAAGAAAGATAGGCAATCAGGTTCTGGCCGATTCCGCCGCAGTGATTGCGGTCCTGAATGACAAGGCATTCATGGATTCGCTGGGCTTTACGTCCGGGAACTGGTTCGCTCTTTTCATCCCGGACACATATCAGGTTTACTGGACCTCCAGCCCGCGGGACATAATGTTCAGGATGAAGCAGGCATACGATGCCTTCTGGACGGAGGAAAACCTTTCCAAGGCCGGCAAACTGGGTCTTGACCGGATGCAGGTGGCTACTCTTGCCTCCATAGTATGCGCAGAGACGAATCATGTCCCGGAAATGCCATCCATTGCCGGCGTATATCTGAACAGGCTGGAAAAGGGGATGCTCCTCCAGGCCGATCCCACCGTTGCCTTCTGCTTCGACTATAAACCGCAGCGCATTCTTCTCAAGCATCTTGAGGTTGACTCGCCATACAATACATACAAGTATGCGGGACTCCCTCCCGGTCCCATCTGTGTCGCAAGCCGTGAGGGCCTGGAAGCCGTACTTAATCCTGACTGCGCTGGCGGGAACCTGTATTTCTGCGCCAATCCGGATTTCAGCGGGACGCATGTCTTCTCGAGAACGCTTTCGGAGCATAATGCAAACGCCCGTGCCTTCCAGGCGGAACTGAGCAGAAGACACAGGTTGGCGAAGCATCACTGATTTTTCTATATATTTGCAGATATGGAGGATATTGTACAAAGGGCGTATCAGATAGCGTCGGAGGCGCTGAAGGATGAATTTCTGTCGGACGGAACTTCGTTCATAGGGCATCCGGAGGCCGTGGCCCGCATAGTGGAAGATGAAATCGGTCTTCCGGAAAGCTGCATAGCCGCTGTCTATCTGCACGAAGCCACAAGAATGCACGAAGAGACGGACATTTCTGAATTTCCTCAGGATGTCAGGGTCATTGTGGAAGGTCTGAACAAGATCTCAGGAATCAAACCGAAGGACACCCGTCTGGAGGCCGAGAACTACAAGAGGCTCATAGTCCAGTATTCGACCGATCCCAGGGTCGTTGTAATCAAGATTGCCGACCGGTTGGAGATAATGAGGCGTCTTGACATGTTCTCCAAGACATCCCGCGAGCAGAAACTGCTTGAAACCCTTATGCTGTACATACCGCTCGCGCATCAGCTCGGGCTCTACAATATCAAGGGGGAGCTTGAGAATATCTACTTCCGCTATTCCGAGCCCGAACAGTACAGGCTCATCACCAACAAGCTCAAGGCCACGGAAAGGGACAGGGAGCAACTGATGCAGGAGTTCATCGAGCCCCTGAAGAAGAAACTCACAGATGAGGGCATACGGTACAAACTGAAGATACGCACCAAGGCGGCATACTCCATATTCAGGAAGATGCAGGTCCAGAAGGTGCCGTTCGAAGGTGTGTATGACGTTTTTGCAATACGTTTCATAATTGACTGCGACCCCGATCCCGTCATAGAGAAGGATTTGTGCTGGAAGGTGTATTCATACGTCACGGAAGAGTATGAACCCGACACAAAACGGCTTCGCGACTGGCTCACTAACCCCAAGTCCAACGGGTACGAGTCGTTGCACATAACCGTGAAGAACAAGCGTGGAAGCTCTCTGGAAGTGCAGATCCGCACGAAGCGGATGGATGACGAGGCGGAGAACGGCGCTGCCGCGCACTGGGCATACAAGGGAATCAGACATGAACAGACCCTTGACAAATGGCTTACATCTGTCCGGTACAATCTCGAGCATCCGGCCGACTTGAAACCGGAAGACATGCCCCTCCCTCCGTCGAGGGAAATATTCGTATTCACCCCTACAGGAGAACTGAAGATACTTCCCACAGGCTCTTCCGTTCTGGATTTTGCCTTCCATATCCATTCCGGTCTCGGATGCAGGTGCACCGGAGGCAAGGTGAACGGAAAGGTGGTTCCCATCAAGGAGAAACTTGTCACCGGAGATGTGGTGGAGATAATCACCGGAAAGAACCAGCGCCCGGCGCAGGACTGGCTGGGATGGGTCGTGACCTCAAAGGCCCGCAGCAAGATAAGGCTGGAACTTGATTCAGATGAACGCAAGGCCGCTGCGGACGGCAGGGAGATACTCAAGCGCAGGCTGAAGAACTGGAAACTCGAACTCTCCGACGCCATGATGGTGGAACTGATGAAGAAGATGAACTGCTCATCAGTCGTTGCCTTTCTGGCATCCATCGGAAGGGATGAATTCGATGTGAATGATGTAAAGGCCTTCATCCTTGATGCTGAGGCCCGGCACGAGGCTTCCGTAAAGGCGGCTTCAGAAATTGAAGGGTCCAGGAAAACATACACGGTGTCTTCTTCCGGCGGAGACGACATACTGGTCATCAACGCCAGGGGAGTGAAAGGCCTGGACTACAGGATGGCGAAATGCTGCAATCCGGTCTGTGGGGACGATGTTTTCGGCTTCGTGACGCGCACGGAGGGTATCAAGATTCACAGAATGTCCTGTCCCAATGCGGCCAGACTTATGGAAAAGTATCCGTATCGTATCCAGAAGGTCATATGGCAGCAGAATGAGGGAACCGGGAATTTCCAGTGCACCCTTGCCATCACTGCCGAACTGGAGCATTCCGTTCTGGCTTCAGTGATGGATGTCATAGGACAGTTCAAGGCTTCCATACGTTCCTTCAACGTGAATGAAAATACGGGAAACGGCACCTATGAGATTACGGCAAGGCTGCTGGTCCCCTCTACATCCGAACTTGACAAGGTGATATCTCTGGTATCGGCTCTCAAGAATGTCATCAAGGTGAAGAGACTGTAATCCCGGAATTAAAGTGAAGTTTCAACTCGAATCGGAATATCAGCCGGGCGGCGATCAGCCGCAGGCCATCGCGCAGCTTGTGGATGCCTTGCAGAAGGATGTCCCCGATGTCACCCTTCTCGGCGTTACCGGTTCCGGGAAGACTTTCACCATGGCCAACGTGATAGAGCGCCTTCAGCGCCCCGCCCTCATTCTCAGCCATAACAAGACCCTGGCGGCACAGCTTTACGGAGAATTCAAGACGTTTTTCCCTCACAATGCCGTGGAGTATTTCGTGTCGTACTACGACTACTATCAGCCCGAGGCGTACATCCCCAATACGGATACTTACATAGAGAAAGACCTTAGCATCAATGACCAGATAGAGAAACTGAGGCTCAGCGCCGCAAACGCCCTGCTCAGCGGTCGCCGTGACGTCATAGTGGTCTCTTCCGTGAGCTGTCTGTACGGCATCGGCAACCCGGACGATTTCCACGAACAGACCGTGCAGGTCAGAAGAGGGGAGTCGCGGAGCCTTACCGGGCTGCTCTACAAGCTTGTGGATGCGCTTTACAGCCGTACGGAGGCCGATTTCAAGCGCGGCACCTTCCGTGTACGTGGCGATACCGTCGATGTCTTCCTTGCCGGAGCCGACGATGCCGTCCGCATCGAATTCTTCGGTGACGAGGTTGACAACCTCCTGATCATAGATCCTGTGACCGGAGCTTCCATAGAGAGCATAGATGAGATAAACATCTATCCGGCAAACAATTTCGTGACCACGAAGGAGCGCAGCATAGCGGCCGTCAGCCACATTCAGGACGACCTTACCAGACAGATGCAGTATTTTGAGGAAATAGGTAAGACTCTGGAGGCCAAGCGCCTGAAGCAGCGTGTGGAATATGACTTGGAGATGATAAAGGAGATGGGCTACTGCCCCGGCATAGAGAACTATTCCCGCTATTTCGACGGGCGTAGGGAAGGCCAGAGGCCGTTCTGCCTCATCGACTATTTCCCTAAGGATTTCGTCACCTTCATTGATGAGAGCCATGTAACCCTTCCTCAGGTGCACGCAATGTACGGGGGAGACCATTCCCGCAAGGAGGTTCTCATAGAATATGGATTCCGTCTTCCCGCCGCCGCCGACAACCGCCCGCTCAAGTTCGAAGAATTCGAGGCCCTTACCGGGCAGAAAGTGTACGTCAGCGCCACTCCGGCAGACTATGAACTGCAGAAATCGGAGGGACTCGTAGTTGAGCAGGTGGTGCGTCCCACCGGACTTCTGGACCCTCCCATCGAGGTCCGCCCCACAAAGAATCAGGTCGATGACCTGCTGGAAGAGATACGCGTCCGCGCCGAACGGGACGAGCGCGTGCTTGTGACCACACTTACCAAGCGCATGGCTGAGGAATTGAACGACTACCTTCAGCACGCCGGTGTGCGTGTACGCTATATCCATTCCGATGTCGATACGGCTGACCGCGTGGAGATAATAGAGGATTTCAAAGGAGGCCTGTTCGATGTGCTCGTTGGGGTCAACCTTCTCCGCGAGGGACTTGACATACCGTCCGTATCGCTTGTGGCCATACTGGATGCCGACAAGGAGGGCTTCCTCAGAACGGGGCGCGCCCTTACCCAGACTGCCGGACGTGCGGCCAGGAACATAAACGGCCTGGTGATAATGTATGCCGACTCCGTCACCGGATCAATGGACGAGACCATACGTGAAACCAACCGCCGGCGCGCAAAGCAGATAGAGTACAACAAACAGAACCACATAACTCCCAGGCAGGTGGAGACCAGGATGAACATACTTGCGGAAGAACTTGCCTCCGGAGGTGCAAAGGAGGTCAGACACGGGCTTGCCGGGGGAACGACCGGGCGCTTCAGCGCCGCCAACTCATACGACGACCCCGTCTATATTCCAAATCCTTCGGATCTTGGGCGTGGCAGTATCAGCGTGGGATTCGGCCACGATTCACACCGTAAGCCCGGCGCCGCAATGGCGGACGGGTACGTCAGGGCCGACCTCGCCGCCGTCCTGCAGGATCCCGTAATACGTTCCATGTCCCGCAGCCAGATAGAGAAGATGGTGGAAGACGACCGCAAACGCATGAAGAAGTCTGCGGCCGACCTTGACTTCGCCGAAGCTGCCCGCTATCGTGATGAGATGTGGGCCCTTCAGGAGTATCTTAAAGTCTGGAAGGAGAAGTAGGTCCCCGTCATCCCGTCCCTGATCCGGGATCTCCTTCCCTGCACCTTGCCAAGGAAGAGGAAAGACGTATCTTCCAGGCCAGGCCCTCCCGCTGCGCTTCGCTTGCAGGCCCCTCCCTCTTGAGCCGAGGGCGGCTAGCCTTCCAGATACATCTTTCCTCTTCCTAACCAGTTTCCTTTTTCCAGGTAGTCATCCGGCACCGCTCCGCCCGGCCCTCCTCGCGGCTGCTGTCACCCTAGTTAGCGTAAATGATGCTGAATCAGGTTCAGCATGACGTCAGGTGTTCTCTCGCATGATGTTGTTGGTTCCGGCAGGTCCGCACTCCGAAAAAAATCCGGTGTTCCATCCGCTTCACAAGGAAGTTCAGGAACACCGGACTTTAAACAATTATCCAGTTGAAAATTACTCCCACTCGATTGTTGCGGGCGGTTTGGGAGAGATGTCGTAAACAACGCGGTTCACTCCGTCAACCTGGGCGATGATGGCGGTGGCCACCCTCTGGAGGAAGTCGAAGGGAAGGTTGATGACATCTGCGGTAACAGCATCGACTGAGTTGACCGCGCGCAGTGCTACAACGTTCTCGTAAGTTCTTGCACCGTTCTTGATGCCTGTGCTCTTCACGGGCAGAAGGACAACCGCAGCCTGCCAGATACTCTCATAGAGACCTTCTTCGCGGAGCATGTTGATGAACACTGCATCGGCCTCCTGAAGAATGTGGATGCGCTCGGGAGTGAGTTCCTCCAGACAGCGTACGCCAAGACCCGGGCCCGGGAAAGGATGACGGCTGAGGAAGTGGGGGTCGAGACCGAGTTCCTCACCGACTTCGCGCACCTCGAACTTGTAGAGATACTTCAAAGGCTCGACGAGACCGAAATTGAGGTCTTCGGGAAGACCGCCCACATTGTGGTGGCTCTTGATGGTTCCCTTGTCCGAGTGCGACTCGGCGATATCGGGCCAGATTGTACCCTGTGCAAGCCACTTGGCATCCTTGACCTTGCGCGCCTCATCTGCGAACACATCGATGAAGGTCTTGCCTATGGCCTTGCGCTTGAGCTCGGGATCGACGATGCCCTTGCATGCGGCAAAGAACCTGTCGGCGGCGCGGACACCAATGACATTCAGACCCATGCCCTCGTAATGCGCGAGGACGTCTTCGAACTCGTTCTTGCGAAGAAGACCGTGGTCTACGAATATGCAGACAAGATTATGGCCGATGGCCTTGTCTACAAGAAGGGCGGTGACAGTAGAGTCAACACCTCCGGAGAGACCGAGGACAACGGTATCGTTGCCGACCTGCTCCTTTATTTCCCTGATAGCATTTTCAACGAACTGCTTGGGATTGATTTTTTCTCCATTATACATATTTTTATTCTCCTCTTGAATAATTGGGGGTTTCTTTTGTTATTGTCACATCGTGAGGATGGCTTTCAGCCATGCCGCTGGCCGTGACTCTGGTGAACTTTGCGGTCTGCAGTTCCTGGAGGTTGTGCGCACCGCAGTAGCCCATACCGGACCTGAGACCTCCGATGAGCTGGTAAACGGTCTCCTCCAGAGTTCCCTTATACGGCACCCGTCCGACGATTCCTTCCGGAACCAGCTTCTTGGTCTCCACGTTGCTCTGGAAATATCTGTCCTTGGAGCCTGCCGCCATGGCGTCGAGGGATCCCATTCCGCGGTAGGTCTTGAACTTCCTTCCGTTATATATGATGGTCTCGCCCGGAGCCTCCTCTGTGCCTGCGAACATGGAACCGCACATCACGCAGTCGCCGCCCGCCGCAAGGGCTTTAACGATATCGCCCGAGTAGCGGAGACCACCGTCAGCGATTATGGGGACTCCCGCCTTGTGGGCCTCCTTTGCGCATTCGAATACAGCGGTAAGCTGGGGGACGCCGACTCCGGCCACGATTCTTGTGGTGCAGATTGAGCCTGGACCTATTCCCACCTTGACACCGTCGGCACCCGCTTCCACGAGAGTCTTTGCCGCCGCGGCCGTTGCGATGTTGCCTACAACCACGTCAAGATGAGGGAACTTCTCCTTTATTTCCCTGAGCTTCTCAAGAACACCCTTGCTGTGCCCGTGGGCGCAGTCGAGAACGACGGCATCAACGCCTTCCGCAACGAGGGCCGTGACCCTTTCGAGGGCGTCTGCGGTTATTCCTATGCCCGCCGCCACCCTGAGCCTTCCCTGGGAGTCCTTGCAGGCGTCCGGATGGATCTGCTCCTTGGTTATGTCCTTATATGTTATCAGGCCCACTATCTTTCCTTCCTTGTTGATGACGGGAAGTTTCTCAACCTTGTTCTCCTGGAGGACCTTCCTTACATGGGCGCGGTCCGTCTGGTTGTCGAATATGGTCACCAGACCCTTGCTGGTCATCACGTACTCGATCTTCCTGTCCATGTCTGTCTGGAAGCGCACGTCGCGGTTTGTCACAATTCCAACGAGGGTGTTCTCCCCGTCAACCACGGGTATTCCGCCGATGTGGTTCTCCCTCATGATGCTCAGGGCATCGCCAACGGTCTGGTCCTTGTGGATGGTGACAGGATCCATTATCATACCGTTCTCGGCACGCTTGACCTTGCGCACTTCGGCCGCCTGGGCGGCTATGGACATGTTTTTGTGTATCACTCCTATGCCTCCCTGCCTTGCGAGAGCTATGGCCATGGGAGCCTCCGTGACAGTGTCCATTGCGGCTGACACTATGGGGATGTTGAGGGTGATGTTTCTCGAGAAACGCCCCTGGAGGCTGACTTCCCTCGGAAGAACTTCCGAATACGCCGGAATGAGCAGCACATCATCAAAAGTGAGACCTTCCAGAGCAATTCTTTCATCTATGAATGACATAAGCAACTTTTTATTCTATCATACAAAGTTAAATAATTTATTTTTTCCTTCCCCAACATTTCTTATCTTTGTTTGTAATATTTATTCTATGAAAAATCATCGGAGAAGAGTCGGGACAGTCTCCCGAGGAATTCGTTGCCCCATAATCAGGGAAGGCGACAATCTTGCACAAATTGTGACGGACAGCGTTCTTGCCGCCGCCGAGGAGGAGAATTTCTCCCTTCGTGACCGTGACGTGATATCCGTAACCGAATCCATAGTTGCCAGAGCTCAGGGCAATTATGCATCGGTGAAGGCCATATCGGACGATGTGCGCGCCAAGACCGGGGGAGGCACCGTCGGTGTCATCTTCCCCATCCTTTCCAGGAACCGTTTTGCAATCTGTCTCCGCGGAATCGCGGGTGGATGCCGCAAGGTGGTTCTTATGCTCAGCTATCCTTCCGACGAGGTGGGCAATGCCCTGCTCAGCCTGGAGGCCATAGAGAAGTCGGGCGTCAATCCATACTCCGACGTACTCACCCTCGAGCGTTTCCGTCATCTGTTCGGAACGGTGAAGCATGAGTTCACAGGGGTGGATTACGTGGAGTATTACGGCAATCTCATCCGTGAGAGCGGCGCGGAGGTGGAAATCATCTTCGCCAACCAGGCAAAGGCCATACTGTCCTACACGGACACGGTCATCAACTGCGACATACATACGCGCAAGCGTACCGGACGCATTCTCCGGGAGGCCGGAGCCCGTCTGGTCCTGGGTCTGGACGACATCCTCACTTCTTCCGTTGACGGAAGCGGATTCAACGAGGAATACGGACTGCTCGGCTCAAACAAGGCCACGGAAGACAGCGTCAAGCTCTTCCCGCACAAGTGCCAGGGTCTCGTCCTCGAAATTCAGGAGCATATCAGGACCGCCACTGGAAAGCACGTGGAGGTGATGGTGTACGGAGACGGCGCGTTCAAGGATCCGCAGGGCAAGATATGGGAGCTTGCAGATCCCGTGGTGTCGCCGGCATTCACCGACGGTCTTCGCGGAACCCCTAACGAGCTTAAGCTCAAGTATCTTGCAGACAATGACTTTGCCCAGCTCAGCGGAGACGCTCTCCGGGAGGCTGTCAGTGAGAGCATCAGGACCAAGGACAGCAACCTCAAGGGCAACATGGCATCGGAGGGGACCACACCCCGCCAGCTGACCGATCTCATCGGTTCGCTCTGCGACCTGACCTCCGGATCAGGAGACAAGGGTACACCCATTGTCCTGGTCCAGGGTTATTTCGACAATTATACCAGCGAATAGCGGGCTAACGGCCTGCCAGGTTGTCACAGTAGATGCAGCGTATCGCTCCGGTTTCGGTCTTGCGGTAGAGCCTGCGTACCCCCTCGCTGTTGCAGATGCATTTTGAATTGCGGCATCTGATGCTGCTGTCTTCGAAGTAGACAGGATGCTCCGGCATCTGATGTTCGGGGTCGTCCTTCCATTTCAGCAGGCTGTAGATGAGGGCCATGCGTACGAATTTCCCGTTTTCCACCTGACGGAAATATGCGGCGCGCGGATCGCTGTCCACCTCGGGCTTGATTTCGTTGACGCGGGGAAGGGGGTGCAGCACCGCCATCTTCTCCTTTGCGCCCTGCATCTTCTCGCAGTCGAGAACAAAGCTGTTCCTGACCCTTTCGAATTCCTCCATATCCAGGAAGCGCTCCTGCTGGACGCGTGTCATATACAGAACGTCGAGCTCCCCGATGACTTCCTCTATGGTGTGGACCTCGCGGTAGCAGATGCCCTGCCTGTCGCATACGTCACGCTTGATGTAGTCCGGCAGGCGCAGCTCATCTGGAGCGATCAGGATAACCTTGACGTCCCTGTAGCGGCTCAGCGCCTTGATGAGCGAATGGACGGTGCGTCCGAACTTGAGGTCACCGCAGAAACCTATGGTGATACCGTCTATGTGTCCGAGCTCGCGGGTTATGGTGAGCAGGTCTGTCAGAGTCTGCGTCGGATGCGCGTGGGAACCGTCTCCGGCATTGATTATAGGAATCCTGGCAACCTGTGAAGCCACGTAGGGGGCTCCTTCAAGCGGATGGCGCATCGCAATCACGTCAGCGAAGTTCTCGACTACGCGCACTGTGTCGGCAACGGTTTCACCCTTGCTTACGGATGAGCTCTTGGCATCGGAGAACCCGAGCACGTTTCCGCCGAGTTCCATCATCGCCGCGGTGAAACTGAGCCTGGTGCGGGTGGAAGGCTCATAGAAGAGCGTGGCCAGCTTGTGGTATTTAAGGCTGTCGCGGTATTTCTCCCTGTGCTCGATTATGTCCTGCGCAAGGGCTATTATCTCGTCCGTTTCCTGTTTGGTCAGGTCTGTGGGGTCTATAAGATGTTTCATTTTTCTCCGATTATTTGTTTGTCCAACTTTCGTCTGAGGGGTTGTCGCGGAACTTCAGTATGCGTTCCTTCCACTCCGGGGCTATGTATCCCTGCTCCACGGCAACTTCGACGAGTGCGTCAAGGTTGCTGAGGGACCAGTTGGTCACGTTCGCCTCGGCGAGGCGCTGCAGCCCCTTCTTCATGCCGTAGGTGAAGATGCTCACGATGCCCAGGACTTCCGCACCGGCTTCGCGCAGGGCCTCCACAACCTCTATCGCGCTTCCTCCCGTGGAAATGAGGTCTTCAATAACAACAACCTTCGTCCCTTTTTCCATCCTTCCTTCTATTCTGTTGTTGCGTCCGTGGCTCTTGGCTTCTCCGCGGACATAACCCATGGGCAGTCCCAGAATTGATGCCGCAAGCGCCGCATGCGCTATGCCTGCTGTGCTGGTGCCCATCAGCATCTGTACCCCGGGGAACTTCTTCATGACGGTGTCGGCTATCGCCTGCTCCACAATCTCCCTTGCCTTGGGGGCGGAGAGGATGAGCCTGTTGTCACAGTAAATAGGGCTTTTTATACCGCTTGCCCAGGTGAACGGTTCCTCCGGACGGAGGAATACTGCCTTGATGTCCAGCAGCTGTCCTGCAATAGTCTTTTCCATTATCCTAAGAATTCTTTTACACAACGGAGATATGCCGCAACGGGGTCAGCGGCGGCGGTGACGGGTCTTCCCACCACGATGAAGTCGGAACCCTTGTCACGGGCCCCTGCGGGAGTCGTTATTCTTACCTGGTCATCCGTGGCGGAGTCTGCGAAGCGGATTCCCGGCGTCACGGCAAGGAAGGATTCCCCGCAGCGCCTCTTCACGAGGGATGCCTCGAGGGGGGAGCATACGACTCCGTCCAGACCGGCTTCCTTTGCATTGGCGGCATATTGAGATATCACGTCCTCTATTTTACCGTCGATGAGCAGTTCCTTCTGCATCCTGTCTTCGCTGGTTGAGGTGAGCTGCGTCACGGCAACAAGAAGGGGGCGGCTTCCGTCGGGCCTGGTGAGACCTTCCACGGCGGCCTTCATCATATCAATGGTACCGGCGGCGTGCAGATTGGTCATGTCAACATCAAGCGAGGAGAGCACTTTCATCGTTTTCTTCACGGTGTTGGGGATGTCGTGGAGCTTGAGGTCGAGGAAGATTCTGTGTCCCCGTCTCTTTATTTCCCTTACTATCCCGGGACCGGCACCGTAGAAAAGCTCCATCCCTATCTTCACGAAAGGCTTGCGTTCGCATCCGGAGAATTTGTCCAGAAAGGAGAGAGCCTCTTCGGCGCTCCCGAAGTCGCAGGCAATGATAACGTCTTTCATACTATTCCTATTATTTCATTTATATCCTTTATTCCAAACTTGTCCATCACGGAGGGGAGATTCTCTGTGATCTCCTTGCAGACCATGGGGTTGCGCAGGTTTTCTGCTCCCACCTGCACTGCCGTGGCCCCTGCCATCATCATTTCTATTACATCCTCCGCGGAGGCGACTCCTCCGCATCCCATTATCGGAACGGAGCAGGCGCGGGCCACCTGGTTGACCATGCGCAGGGCGACGGGGAAAACCGCCCGTCCGCTGAATCCGCCGTAGCGGTTGGCCACCACGGGCCTGCGTGCGGCTATGTCTATCCTCATGCCGAGGATGGTGTTGATGAGGGTGAGTCCGTCGGCTCCGGCATCCTCGACGGCGCGGGCTATCTCCGTGATGTCGGTCACGTTGGGACTCAGCTTAACGAATACCGGCTTGCCCTTGCATACGGCCTTCACCCTGCCTGTCACTTCGGCGGCCGCTTTCGGGGATGTTCCGAACGCCAGACCCCCTCCGTGTACGTTGGGGCAGGAAATGTTCACCTCTATTATGTCGACTTCCGGGGCAAGGGCGGCTTTCTCACAGCATTCCGCATACTCGTCAACGGAGAAACCGCTGATGTTGGCGATGATGCATCCGCTGTAGATGCTCCTGAGCGCTGGAAGCCTGTCGTTCACAAGGACATCTATGCCCGGGTTCTGCAGCCCGACGGAGTTTATCATCCCTGAGGGGCATTCGGCGATGCGCGGGCATTCGTTCCCGAACCTGGGTTCTGCGGTGCTTCCCTTCAGGGAAATGCCGCCGAGAACGTTGAGGTCATATACCGGGGCCATCTCCAGACCGAATCCGAAGGTCCCGCTTGCCGGGATTACAGGATTGATGAGCTTCAATCCGCAAAGGTTCACAGACGTTACCATATAATCTCCTCCTTTTTGAAAACGGGTCCGTCTGCGCATATCCTGGCAGGACCGCTCTTTGTATGGCAGGTGCAGCCGTAGCATATTCCGCATCCGCATCCCATCCTTTCCTCCAGGCTGGCTTCTCCGGAAGTGGGGCAGAAGCCGCATACAGCTTTCATCATCACTTTGGGGCCGCAGGTGTAGAAATAGTCGTATTCCGCTCCCGATGCCATGATAGCATCGGTAACCAGCCCCCTGATCCCGGCCGATCCGTCCATCGTGGCAATTGTGAGCTTCACGCCAAGGGCCCTGTACTCGTCTTCGAGGATAATCTCGGAAGACCGGTTGAATCCCATTACCACGTTCACATCCTTTCCCTTCTCCACGAGTTCTTTGGCAAGGGAGAAAAGCGGTGAGGCGCCGAGACCTCCGGACACTATCAGCGCCCTGCCGGCGCATCGTCCTGCATCGAATCCGTTCCCGAGTCCCGTCAGTATGTCCAGCACGGTTCCCTCTTTGGTGCGGGACAGCTGCTCCGTGCCTTCTCCCACGGTCTTGTAGATGATATCGAAACCGTCATTATCCCATTCCCTTACGGCGATGGGCCTTCTGAGGAACCTGCCGTCTATGGCTATGTCCGCGAACTGCCCGCCTCCGGTGAAACCGTGACATTCTCCTGAAAGACGCATCTTCCAGGTCTTGTCTGCGATCAGGCGGTTTTCAATGATTGTGAAAAGTCCCTTTTTCATAATGAATAAACCGTTTTTCCTCCGTACACCGTTCTAAGCACCCTGCCGTAAACCTCCATGCCGTCGAACGGAGTGCTGTGCCCCTTCGACACGAAGCTGCCGCTGTCTATCCGGAATGGTTCGGACAGGTCTATTTCTGTGTAGTCCTCTTCAGAAACCGGGAGCTTGAAACGCTTCCTGGGTGCGACGGCCATAAGTTCCACGAGCTTGTCCAGGCTGATTATGCCCGTGCGCACCAGTCCGGTGTAAAGGACCGGGAAGGCCGTTTCAAGGCCTGTTATTCCCATCGCGCTCCCTTCCAGACCCCGCGACTTCTCCTCCGCGCTGTGGGGCGCGTGGTCGGTGGCTATCATATCTATGGTCCCGTCCTTCAGTCCTTCTATGAGGGCGTCCCTGTCGCTTCTGCTCCTGAGTGGAGGGTTCATCTTGAACCGTCCTTCCTCGAGGAGGTCGTCTTCGGTCAGCAGAAGGTAATGCGGTCCCGTCTCGCAGCTGACGTTCACCCCTCGGTCCTTGGCCCTTCTTATCAACTCGACGCTTTCTTTCGTGGAGATGTGGCAGACGTGGTATGCGCAGCCTGTCTCTCGCGCCAGTTCGAGGTCGCGCTCTATCTGCCCCCATTCGCTTTCGGAGCATATCCCCCTGTGTCCGTGTGCCCTTGCATACCGTCCGTCGTGGATGTATCCTCCGTGAAGAAGTCTGTTGTCTTCGCAGTGGGCGGCAAGTATGCATCCGTGCCCGGCTATCGTTTCCATTGCCTTGCGCATGACTGAGGCATCCTGAACACCGCTGCCGTCATCGGAGAATGCCACCGCCTTTCCTTTCAGGGCGGCGACGTCCACCACCTGCATTCCCTTGCGTCCCGCCGTTATGCTTGCGTATGGGCGGACGTCTATCACGGCATCCCTGCGTATGATGTCGAGCTGTATTCCCAAGTTTTCGGGGCTGTCCGGCACCGGGTTGAGGTTGGGCATCGTGCAGACACAGGTGTATCCGCCGGCCGCGGCCGCCTTGCTTCCCGTGAGGATTGTTTCCTTGTAGGAATAACCCGGCTCCCTGAAGTGCACGTGCACGTCACAGAAGGAAGGACACTTTATTTTTCCGTTTTCCGACATAAAAAAAAAGACGACTTTCAAAAAGTCGCCGGATTGAAAACAAATGAAACGAAAACCTCAGAGCCGCCGGTTTTGCCGGTTACGCGCGGACTCGTGTGAAATTTCTGTTCCATTCTCTGATGTACATTTGTGCAAATATAGATAAAATGTTTTTAATTCGGCAGAGGAAAACGCAATATGGGGAGGTTATTTTTTTAACAATGGAATGTTGATAACTTCTTTTTCATATGCTGACTATTCATAGTAATTTTGTGAGTCTAATTTAATCTCTATATATGGAACTCCTTTACACAGGCAAAACCAAGAACGTTTACGCTCTCGAGAACGGCAACTGCCTTCTCAAATTCAAGGACGACTGCACCGGCAAGGACGGTGTGTTCGATCCCGGAGAGAACTCCGTAGGACTTACAATAGAAGGCGTCGGTGACGTCAATCTGCGTATGTCCGTGTATTTCTTCGAAAAGATCAACGCCGCAGGCATCAGGACGCATTATGTCAGCGCGGACCTCGCGAACACCACGATGGAGGTCCTCAGGGCAAAGGTGTTCGGGCATGGTCTTGAAGTCATCTGCCGTTACAAGGCTGTCGGCAGTTTCTACCGCCGTTACGGTGAGTATATCGAAGAGGGCGCAGACCTTCCCGCCTATGTGGAGACCACGTTCAAGAATGACGAAAAGGGCGATCCTCTTGTAACAAAGGATGCATTGATTGCCCTTGGAGTCATGACGGGCGAGCAGTACGACGCCATCAAGGTCCAGACGCAGCAGATTACGAAGATCGTTGCCGACGACCTCAAGGGCAAGGGCCTTGACCTGTATGACATCAAGTTCGAGTTCGGATATGACGCCGACGGCAACGTGATGCTCATAGATGAGATAGCGTCCGGCAACATGCGCGTCTACAAGGACGGCAGCTACATAGATCCCATGACACTTTCTGAACTGTTCTTCGCGGAGTAGATATGAAAGTGGCAGTCATAATGGGCTCGACAAGCGATCTGGAGATCATGTCGGCCGCCTTTGCCGTTCTTGACCAGTTCGGCGTCCCGTACGAAAAACGCGTTATCAGCGCGCATCGCGCCCCCTCGCTCCTTGCGGAGTGGGCGGGTTCGGCCCGTGACCGCGGAGTCAGCGTGATTATCGCAGGAGCCGGAGGGGCGGCCCATCTGGCCGGCGTAACAGCCGCGTACACGACTCTTCCCGTGATTGGCGTGCCCATCAACGGAAAGGCCTTCGGCGGTATGGACGCCCTCCTTTCAACAGTTCAGATGCCATCCGGCATCCCCGTGGCCACGGTAGCTGTAAACGGCGCGAAGAACGCCGCGCTCCTGGCCCTTTCCATACTTTCCGTGACGGATGCTTCGGTTGCGGAAAAGCTTGCCGACTTCCGCAGAAAGCAGACGGAAGCCATAGTCAACACTGAAATATAATTCCGACAATGAACAATACTGCCCGAATATTTGTAGAAAAAAATCACGGATTCCGGGTGGAGGCGGAGAGCTTGCGAAACGAGCTCAACGAGAACCTTGCCCTGAATATTCGTGAACTCAGGTTGTTGAACGTCTATGATCTGGAGGGATTCTCCGCAGAACTGCTGGACAAATGCCGCTATTCCGTCTTCGGGGAGACGGTAACCGACGAGGTTACGGACTCTTTCCCTCTGGAAGGCAGGAAGTATCTTGCCGTGGAGTACATCCCCGGACAGTTCGACCAGCGCGCCTCTTCCGCGGTGGACTGCGTCCACCTTATAGATCCCGGTGCAGAGGTGAAGATCCGGAGTTCCAGGCTGCTGGTGTTTGATGACGACCTGACAGATGATGCCATGGCCGCCATCCGGCACTATTATATAAATGCCGTGGAATCAAGAGAGAAGGACCTTTCCCGTCTGAGCATGAGCGAACAGGCCGAAGTCAGGCCGGTGGAGGTCCTGGACGGCTTCACGCAGATGCCGGAGAGCGGATTCTCCGGGTTCTGCAGCAAGTGGGGGCTCGCTATGAACTGCGATGACCTCCGTGAGGTGGTGAACTATTTCCGGAATGAAGGACGCAATCCGACGGAGACGGAACTCCGCATTCTGGATACTTACTGGAGCGACCACTGCCGCCATACGACTTTCACCAGCGAACTTACGGAAATCACCGTCGACGACTCGTTCATCAGCAAGGAGATAGAGTCGGAACTGGGACGCTTCCACGACATACGCGGCGAACTGGGCCGCGGAGACAGGAGCCTCTGCCTGATGGAACTTGCAACCATAGGCGCGCGCTATCTCAAGTACAAGGGCCTTCTGGATGACCAGGAGCAGAGCGAGGAGAACAATGCGTGCAGCATATACATAAATGTGGATGTTGACGGACGGGATGAGCGTTGGCTCCTGATGTTCAAGAACGAGACCCATAATCATCCCACGGAGATCGAGCCTTTCGGAGGTGCGGCCACCTGTCTTGGAGGAGCCATACGCGATCCTCTTTCCGGAAGGGCCTACGTCTATCAGGCGATGCGTGTGACCGGAGCCGCCGACATCTGCAAACCGGTGTCCGAAACGCTTGAGGGAAAGCTCCCTCAGAAGGTTATCTCCCGCAAGGCTGCGGGAGGATATTCCAGCTACGGTAACCAGATAGGGCTCGCAACGACCCACGTGCGCGAAATCTACCATCCCGGCTATGTCGCCAAGAGGCTTGAGGTCGGGGCTGTCGTCGGGGCGGTGAAGGCGGACAGCGTGCGCAGGGAGAGCCCCGTTCCCGGAGATGTGATCCTCCTCCTCGGAGGTCGGACCGGAAGGGACGGTATAGGCGGAGCCACCGGTTCTTCCAAGGAACACAATGCCGGCTCCCTGGAAACCTGCGGAAGTGAGGTTCAGAAGGGAAACGCTCCCGAGGAACGCAAGCTTCAGCGTCTCTTCAGACGTCCGGAAGTCACGTCCCTCATCAAGAAATCCAATGATTTCGGTGCGGGTGGCGTGAGCGTTGCCATAGGGGAGCTTGCAGACGGTCTGGACATCTACCTTGACCGTGTGCCTGTGAAGTACAGCGGGCTCAACTCCACCGAACTAGCAATCAGCGAGTCCCAGGAGAGGATGGCCGTTGTGGTAGGGGCTGGCGACCGTGAGAAATTCGAGAAGTGCTGCCGCGAGGAGAATGTGGAAGTCACATATGTGGCGGATGTAACCGACAGCGGCAGGATGAAGATATACAACGGAAATGTCAAGGTTGCCGACCTTTCGCGTGAATTCATAGACAGCGCCGGCGCGAAACATTACGCAAAGGCCTGCATCGGGGCTGTTGAGGACAAGGACATCTTCAGCAGGAACCCCTCCGGAAAGAACCTCGCCGAGAAGATGTGCGGCATGCTTTCGTCAGAGAATGTCGCATCTCAGAAGGGGCTTGTGGAGATGTTCGACTCCACCGTCGGACGCTCCACCGTGCTGATGCCGTACGGCGGTGTGCTCCAGTCCACCGAGACTCAGGTATCGGTGCAGAAACTCCCCGCTGACGGTTATACCGACACCGCAAGCATGATGGCGTTCGGATACAATCCCGACATCGCGGTATGGAGTCCTTATCACGGTGCCGCATACGCCGTTGTGGAGGCTTGCGCAAAGGTTGTGGCGGCCGGCGGAGACTGGTCCGGCATGCGTTTCTCATATCAGGAATATTTCGAGAGGATGACACAGGACCCGCACAGCTGGGGAAAGCCTCTTTCCGCATTGCTGGGAGCGCTCAAGATGCAGCTTGAACTCGGCCTGCCTTCAATAGGAGGCAAGGATTCCATGAGCGGCACATTCGAAGACATAAGTGTCCCTCCCACCCTCATAGCGTTCGGAATCACTCCTGTGAAGGCCTCTGTGGTCATTTCTCCCGAATTCAAGTGGGAGGGCGACAGGATATACCTCATCAAGCATACCCCTCTTGCCAACAGGATGCCCGATACGGAGCAGCTGAAGAGGAACTGGGACTACATTCATTCAAGGATAATGGACGGCGACATCGTGTCGGCCTGGGCCACCGGCTTCGGCGGAGTGGCCGAGGGTCTTGCCAAGATGTCCTTCGGAAATGCTTTCGGCGTGCGTGTCAAGGTGGCTGAGGAAGATCTGTTCAATCTCTCCTACGGCTCCATCATAGTGGAGTCCGAGAAGGAACTCGACTATCCGGGCGCCATCCTGCTCGGAGAGGTTACGGACGGAGAGGACTTCATGCTCCACATCAACGGCTCATCCGTTTCGCTGGACAGGCTCCAGGAAGCCTGGGCCGCCCGCTACGGAAAAGTGTATCCCGCCACGGCCAAGGCGTCGTTCGAGGGGAGGAAACTCTCATTCGGCAGTGCCGGAAAGCGCCCCGGCGCGTCTTCCCGCGTTCATGTTGAAGATGCTCCGCTGGTTTATCTTCCCGTGTTCCCTGGAACCAACTGCGATTACGACACGGCCAAGGCTTTCCGCCAGGCCGGTGCCAGGACGCGTTTCGGAGTGTTCTGCAACCTTACCGGAGAAGACGTCACCACATCCATCAGGAAGATGTGCAAGGATATATCGGAATGTCAGATTCTGGCACTTTCGGGCGGATTCTCTTCCGGAGACGAACCGGACGGCAGCGGAAAGTTCATAGCGAATGTGTTGAACAACAGCGATGTGGCGGAGGAGATTCACCGGCTTCTTGACCGGGGAGGTCTCATTCTCGGAATCTGCAACGGTTTCCAGGCCCTGGTGAAGAGCGGCCTGCTCCCTTACGGCAGGCTCGGATGTGTCACAAAAGATTCTCCGACCCTGTTCAGGAACGATATCAACCGCCATATTTCCCAGATGGTCACTACGAGAGTGGCATCCGTCAATTCTCCCTGGCTCGCCGGAATGTCCGTGGGAGACCTGCATACCATTGCAGTAAGTCACGGAGAGGGCAAGTTCGTGGTCAGTGAAAGCCTTGCGCGCGAGCTCTTCGCAAACGGTCAGGTGGCCTTCCAGTACGTGGATCCCCTTTCGGAGGAACCCACCATGGAATCTCCCTACAATCCTAACGGATCATATTATGCAATAGAGGGAATACTCAGCCCGGACGGTCATATTCTTGGAAAGATGGGCCACAGCGAACGCTACGAACGCGGACTCTTCAAGAACATAGACGAGGAGCTGTACCAGCCTCTTTTTGAGAATGCTGTAAAATATTTCAAGAAGTAATCATGTCCACAAGGGAAATTATATACAACGGCAAGGAAAAGAAAATCTACGCTACAGACGACCCTGATCTGGTGCTGGTGCACTTTCAGGATGTCGCGACCGCCTTCGGCGGAATCAAGCGTGCCGTAATCCGGGAGAAAGGCATATACAACAACCGGATTTCCGCAATGGTTTTCGAGGAACTCGGAAGGGCAGGTGTGGCCAACCATTTCGTCCGTCTGGAGAACGAACGGGAGCAGTTGTGCCGCAGGATAGAGATAATACCTCTCCAGTTGATCGTGCGCAACCGTCTTGCAGGCACCACCGCCAGGCTGCTCGGTGTTGAAAACGGCACCCGCATCCCCAATACGGTATTCGAGCTGAGGTACAACTGTGACGAACTCGGAGACCCTATGATCAACGACCATCACGCCGTGGCCATGGGCATTGCAACCTATGCCGAACTGGGCCACATCTACGATCTTGCCCGCAGGGCCAACGATGTCCTCTGCGAATATTACCTGAAGGCCGGTATCGAACTCGTTGACTTCAAGATGGAGGTGGGCCGCGCTTCAGATGGGGAGATAATAATTTCCGACGAACTCAGTCCGGACAACTGCAGGCTGTGGGATGTGGAGACGGGGGAGAAACTGGACAAGGACCGTTTCCGTCACGATATGAGCGACGTGGCCGCATCTTATAAGAAAGTATATAACCGTCTGAAAAAACTGACTGACCAATGAGTTTGTTTGCTGTCTACGGCATACAGAATGCCGCCCAGGTCATCTATTTCGGTCTTCATGCCCTCCAGCACAGAGGTCAGGAAGGTGCCGGAATAGCGACTTTCAATCAAAACGGCGTCTGCCGCACGCACAGGGGGCTGGGGCTTGTGAGCAAGATTTTCGACCCGGAGCAGCTGATGCTTCACGAGGGCATCCTCGGCATAGGAAGCACGCAGTACGCCAATGCCTCCAAGGGCGGTTTCGACAATGTGCAGCCCCTGTTCTTCCATCACAAGTCCGGCGATTTCGCCATTGCCGGAGAGGGCAACCTGGTCAATTCCGAACAGATTCTCGGCTATCTCGAAGACAAGGGATGCATCTTCCATACCTCCACGGACAGCGAGATACTCGCCAATCTCATCAAGAAGGAGGGGAGGGAGGACAGGATATTCAACATCATCAGTGCCCTGAACATGATGGAGGGAGGTTTTGCCTTCGTCATCCTGACCAAGAACAGGATATATGCCATCCGGGACAAGTACGGAATCAAACCTCTTGCCCTCGGAAAGCTCAACGGAGGATACGTGGTGGCCAGCGAAACCTGCGCCTTCGACCTTGTGGGAGCCGAGTACATACGCGACATTGAACCGGGGGAGGTGGTGAGCCTCGACACCCACGGTGTCAGGAGCAACAGGTACTCCCGCTTCCAGAAGCATAAGGTGTGCGCAATGGAATACATCTACATCGCCCGTCCGGACAGCGACATCGACGGATGCAACGTCCACGCATATCGCAAGGAGACCGGAAAAAGGCTTGCAAGGGAGTGTCCCGCCGATGCCGACATCGTTGTGGGCGTTCCGGACTCAGGCTTGAGCGCCGCAATCGGCTATGCCGAGGAAAGCGGCCTTCCTTTCGAGACGGGACTCATCAAGAACCGTTACATCGCGCGCACTTTCATACAGCCTACGCAGGAGATGAGGGAGAACGCAGTGCAGATGAAACTGAGTGCCGTCAGAAGCGTGGTAGGCGGGAAGAGACTCGTTCTGGTGGATGACTCCATCGTCCGCGGCACCACCTGCCTCAAGATTGTGAAGCTGCTCCGTGCGGCCGGCGCAAAGGAAATTCACGTCAGGATAGCCAGCCCCATGATGACCCATCCCTGCTTCTATGGGGTGGACACTTCGACTTTCGAGGAACTCCTCTGCTCGAGACGCGGCATTGAAGAGGCCTGCAGGATGATAGAGGCCGACTCGCTGGGATTCGTTTCCTGCGAGGCTTCCGTGGCTTCCACCGCCGGATGCTCGGAACTCTGTCTGGCCTGCTTCAACGGCAAGTATCCCACCGCACTTTATCAACACGGAAAAGATTCAGAAATATAATGGCAAAAAGTTATGAAAACGCCGGAGTGAATCTCCAGGCCGGCTATGAAGTTGTAAGCCGAATCAAGAAACACGTTGCATCCACCTCCCGTCCCGGTTCAATGGGAGGGATAGGATCCTTCGGAGGAATGTTCGACCTCTCGTCCCTCGGCATCCGGGAGCCCGTTCTGGTGAGCGGAACCGACGGAGTGGGTACTAAGCTCAAGATAGCGTTCGCTATGGACAAGCACGATACGGTAGGTATTGATGCCGTTGCAATGTGTGTCAACGATGTGCTCGCCCAGGGTGCCGAACCGTTGATTTTCCTTGATTACGTTGCCGTGGGGCACAACATACCGTCCCAGATAGAAGACATAGTGGCAGGAGTTGCGGAAGGATGCAGGCAGGCGGGCTGCGCCCTGGTGGGCGGAGAAACCGCGGAAATGCCGGGCATGTATTCCGACGGCGAGTACGACATAGCCGGATATACCACCGGTGTTGTAGAGAAGTCCAGGCTCATAGACGGCACCAAGGTCAAGGTGGGTGACGTGCTTGTAGGCATAGCCTCTTCGGGTGTGCATTCCAACGGGTTCAGTCTTGTCCGCAAGATTGTCTCCGATGCGGGACTCTCCCTGTTTGCGGAGATTCCGGAGCTCGGGGGCAGGCGCCTCGGAGACGTGCTCCTGACTCCCACCAGGATTTATGTGAAGCAGGTTCTGGATGTCATACGCAACTGTGACGTTCACGGCGTGGCCCATATAACCGGAGGCGGCTTTGACGAGAATATCCCTCGTGTCCTTTCAAAGGGACAGGGTCTGGAAATCAATGAGGGCTCATGGGAGATTCTGCCCATATTCCGCTGTCTTGAGAAATGGGGAGGCATTCCTCACCGTGAGATGTTCAACATATTCAACATGGGAATAGGAATGGTTCTGGTGATGGATGCAGACGATGCCCCCAAGGCAATGGAGATACTGCGCGGGCACGGGGAGAAAGTGTCTGTGATAGGCAAGGTAACCGATTCTGAAGGAGTGGACATAAGATGAAACGTCTGGCTGTATTTGCAAGTGGCAGCGGCACCAACTACGAGGCTATAGCAAAGGCCTGCGCCGACGGTGTCATAGATGCCGAGGTGGTTCTGCTGGTCTGTGACAGGCCCGGTGCCGCGGTTCTTGACAGGGCTGCGCGTCTGGGTACGCCCACATTCGTGTTCAATCCCCGGGAATATGCATCAAAAGCCGGTTTCGAGACAATCGTGGCGGACAGGATGGATGCCCTGGGAGTGGATCTGGTCTGCCTTGCAGGCTATATGCGCATAATCGGTGAGGTGCTTCTCAAGCGTTACGGCGGACGGATAATCAACATTCATCCGTCCCTGCTGCCCGCTTTCAAGGGAGCCCACGCTGTGGAGCAGGCTGTGGAATACGGCGTCAAGATTTACGGAATCACCATCCATTGGGTAGATGAAACACTGGACGGCGGCAGGATAATAGCCCAGAGGGCATTTGAATATGACGGTTCCGACCCGGACGAAGTGCATCGGCTCGGACAGGTCATTGAGCATAAGTTATACGTAGAGACAATAAATAAAATTTTGAAAGGAGATATATGAAAAGAGCATTGGTAAGCGTAAGCGACAAGACAGGTCTGGTGGATTTTGTGAAGGGTCTGCAGGAACTCGGATGGGAGATAATCGCAACCGGCGGAACGCAGAAACTACTGGAAAACAGCGGGGTAAGGACCATAGGCATAAGTGAGGTCACCGGCTTCCCGGAAATCTGTGACGGCCGCGTCAAGACCCTCCATCCGAAGGTTCACGGTGGCATTCTTGCACGCAGGGACGTGCCCGAACATATGGCCACACTCAAGGAGAACGGAATACAGACCATAGAGCTGGTATGTGTGAACCTGTATCCTTTCAAGCAGACCATAGCCAAGCCGGATGTCACTATGGAAGATGCTATCGAGAACATAGACATAGGCGGGCCCAGCATGGTCCGCAGCGCCGCCAAGAACTGGAGGGATGTGAATATAGTATGCGATCCGGCCGACTATGACACTGTTCTGGAAGAATTGCGCCGGGACGGGTGGACTTCCGATGAAACCCGCCTGAAGCTCAGCGCCAAGGCATATACCCATACGGCCGAGTACGATATGATGATTGCCGCATATATGCGCAGACAGGCCGGGCTCAATGAGAAACTGTTCCTTGAGTACGATCTCCGCCAGGGACTCCGCTACGGAGAGAACCCTCATCAGGAGGCCAGATTCTATTCCTCTCTGGAACCTGTTCCATTCTCCCTTGCTTCCGGAGAGCAGCTTCAGGGCAAGGAACTCAGCTACAACAATATTCAGGATGCAAATGCCGCACTCAACATTGTAAGGGACTTCGAAGAGCCTTTCTGCGTGGCCCTCAAGCACATGAATCCGTGCGGAGCCGCAGTGGGCAGGACCATAGAAGAGGCATGGCAGGCCGCTTATGAGGCGGACAAAGTGAGCATCTACGGCGGTATAGTAGCCGTCAACAGGGAACTCACGGCCGAGGTCGCAATGGGGATGAAGCCCATTTTCCTGGAAATAGTGATAGCCCCTTCATTCTCCGCCGAGGCTCTTGAGATTCTCTCTTCAAAGAAGAACCTGCGCGTCATGAAGGTGGACATGACCAGGACTTCTGACCCTGTTCCACAATATATAAGCGTGAACGGAGGAATGCTTGCCCAGCAGCTGGACACTCAGGTAGAGACCGTGACCCCGCAGATGTGCGTGACCAAAGTCAAGCCGGATGCGGCTGTAATGGCTGACCTCGATTTCGGGTGGAAGATAGTCAAGCACGTCAAGTCCAATGCCATAGCCGTTGTGAAGGACGGACATACGATAGGTGTCGGTGCCGGTCAGACCAACAGGGTGGGTTCAGCCGAAATTGCCCTGGAGGAGGCGAAGGCGGCCGGTTTCACCGAAGGTCTGGTGCTTGCATCGGACGGATTCCTGCCTTTCGGAGATACGGTTGAACTCGCTTCCCGTTATGGTGTGACCGCAATAGTGCAGCCCGGCGGAAGCATACGCGATGAAGAATCAATCTCAAAGGCTGATGAACTGGGCATCACCATGCTGTTCACCGGTGTAAGGCATTTCAAGCATTAGCAGTTCCGCACCATGAAGAAAGTTCTTGTAATAGGAGGCGGCGGACGCGAGCACGCCATAGTGGATGCCCTGAGCCGCTCCGCCAGGGTCGGAAAGATTTATTGCGCTCCCGGCAATGCCGGCATAGCCCAGCAGGCAGAATGCGTTCCCATAAAGGACACCGATGTCGATGCGCTGCTCGCATTCGCCCTGCGTGAAGGGATAGACCTTACGGTCATCGGCCCCGAGGCCTCTCTTGCCGCGGGCGTGGTGGATGCTTTCCGTTCCGCAGGCCTGAAGGTTTTCGGACATACCGTGTCAGCTACCCGCATAGAGGGCAGCAAGGAGTTCGCAAAGCGCATAATGGAGAAGTATGGCGTTCCTACCGCGGCGTACAGGAGTTTTGAAGATTATTCCGAGGCTCTGGAATATGTGTCCGGAAGACCTTTCCCGGCAGTCCTCAAATATGACGGGCTGGCAGCCGGAAAGGGCGTGGTGATTGCCGCAGACCTTAAGGAAGCCGATGAGGCTCTCAGGGACATGCTCGTGGATGGAAGCTTCGGAAAGGGTAGGGTGGTTGTGGAAGACTACCTGGAAGGCCCCGAGTTCTCGTTCATGTGTTTCGTGGACGGCGCGAGGGTGTATCCCATGCCTCTGGCCCAGGACCACAAGCGTGTGTTTGACGGTGACAGGGGGCCGAATACGGGAGGAATGGGCGCATACACCGGACTTCCCTTCATCACCGAAGAAGACAGGCGCTTCGCGCTTGACGGCATTCTCCGCAAGGTGGCCGAAGGAATGGTGGCCGAAGGCTGTCCTCTCACCGGAGTTCTTTACGGCGGGCTTATGAAGACTGCCGACGGCGTCAAGGTGATAGAGTTCAACGCCCGTTTCGGAGATCCCGAGACAGAGGTTGTTCTGCCTCTTCTTGAGTCTGACATCTACGATATCTTCGAGGCGGTTGCGTCCGGCACTCCTGTAGCGGATCTGGTCTGGTCATCGGACGTCACCATGGGAGTGGTGCTGGCTTCGAAGGGGTATCCGGGGCATTATGAGAAGGGCTTTCCCATAGAGATACCGGAGAGGAACATGAAGATATACCACATGGGAACCGCAATGAAGGACGGCCGTCTCGTCACTTCCGGAGGCCGTGTGATGATGTGCGTGCAGCGCTCGTCGGACATAGCGGAAGCGCGGGAGGCGGTGTACTCCGACGTGGATGCTGTCCGCTGCGACAATCTGTTCTGCCGCAGGGATATAGCGCATCAGGCCTTTGAGGCATAAGGTGGTGTCACTGGCGTGACAGGAAGCATTCGATAGTATTTTCCATCAGCATTGTGATGGTCATTGGTCCTACACCTCCGGGAACGGGGGTGATGAAGGATGCGATTCCGGCGGCGCTGTCAAAGTCCACGTCACCTACCAGTCTGGAACCTTCGGTTCCGTCCTCCCTGATTGTCGGGATTCTGTTGATGCCGACGTCAATCACCACTGCGCCCGGTTTTATCATATCGGCCCCTATCATGTTGGGTTTTCCGACGGCGGCAACGAGAATGTCCGCCTCCCTGCATGTCTGTGCAAGATCCCTGGTTCGTGAGTGGGCGATAGTAACCGTGGCGTTCCTGTCCAGAAGCAGCTTGGCCACGGGTTTTCCCACAATGTTGCTCCTGCCCACCACGACAGCCTTCTTTCCGGATATCTCAATACCGGTTGACTCTATCATCTTGATGATTCCCTTGGGAGTGCATGGAATTATGCATTTCCTGCCGAGCCACAGCTTTGCAACGTTTCCGGGATGGAAACCGTCCACATCCTTTTCAATGCAGATGGAATCAATCACCTTCTCTTCATCTATATGGCGGGGGAGTGGCAGCTGGACAAGTATTCCGTCGGTGTTTTCGTCCCTGTTGAGATTGTCTATGGTTTCAAGCAGTTTCCGTTCCTCCACATCCTCCGGCAGTTCAACCAGGACGCTGTCCATCCCGACGAAGGACGCGGCGTTGATCTTTCCCCTCACGTATGACCTGCTTGCAGGATTGTCGCCGACAATTATGACAGCAAGACGCGGCTTGCGTCCGTATTCGTTTTCAAGATTGATGATTCTCTCCTTCATTTCTTCCTTGAGTGAGAGGGAGAGTGCTTTTCCGTCTATTATTGTTCCCATGTTATTCAAGATAGCGCTTTTGCATAATGTCCATATCATCGTCGCTGAGGCACAGCGGGCCTGAGAGATAATTCGCCATTGAGCCCCACTTCCTGTCTATTTCGTCGAGAGCGTCAGCGAAGTAGTCGCAATTCACGCTGATGAATGTGCGCATTGCCGCCTTCTCCTCCGGGCTTGACACCCTGTCTATATACAGATCCAGATCCTTTCTGTAGTACTCCCCGGAGATGGCGTAGTCCTTCATTATGGTATCCCTGTCGGCTCCCAGCGCCGCCAGAACGAAGGCGGCTGCCAGACCTGTTCTGTCCTTGCCCTGGGAACAGTGCCAGTAAACCGCTCCGTCTGCGGTTCCTACTATGTTCTGGAGGAATCCGGCATACTGAATCTGCGTGAATTCATTCGTGACCATAGTAGTGTACATCTTTCTGGCCACTTCCTGTGTGCTTTTCAATGATGCATGCTCAACAAGCCATCCGCCCAGATCCCTGTATGCTCCGTGTGGAAGCGCCAGCTTCTCCTCGTGCATGGTCTCTTCGTTGAATGCGGGCATCCAGAAACGCCTGGCATCCGGAATTTCCCTGTCAGGCATCATGCGGACTTCAGTTCCGGTCCTGAAGTCGAAAATCTTTTTCAGTTTGAACTTGTCCCGCAGCAGGAGAACATCATCATCGGAGATGCCGTTCAATGACCCTCCACGCAAAAGCAGGTCGTGCTTCACAACACGACCGCCGGGGAGAGTGTACCCTCCCAGTTCCCTTGCATTCGGGATGCTGTCCAGAATGAACACTAGAGAATCCTGATGATATTTGAGAATCCTGTGATGTCGAAGATTTCCTTCACCTGAGGCTTCATGTTGGACATTACCATTGAACCTCCTTTGGAAGAAACGCTCTTCTGGAGCATAAGGAATATTCTCAAGCCCTGGCTGGATGTATAATCCATATCGGTGCAGTCAAGTTCTATGTCAGGATTGGCCTCTTCGAAAAGAGGGGCGATGTCCTGCTGGAATTTGTCCGCATTTGTAGTATCAAGCCTTCCGACAAGTGTTACAATGGTCTTGTTCTCTGTTTTTGTGATTGTTACGTCCATAATAGATATTATTTGTATTTTATTGTCATGATTGTGATATCGTCATTCTGTTCATTACCGTCAGTGAATTTCTTCACTTCGTCATACAGATCGTGGCAGGCCGTGCTGGAATCAGTGTCTTCCGGAAGACTGTTCACCCAGGCGAGAAGCCTCTCTTCCCCGAATTGTGTGAAGTCCGTCCTTTCGGCTTCCGTTATTCCGTCAGTATAGAGCAGCAGTTTGTCTCCCTTGCTGATAAGGCAGCGCTGAAGCTCGAATTTGAAATCGTTTATCAGACCCACGGCAAGATTCGGTTTCACATCAAGGAATTTCCCGTTAAGGACAACGGGATTGTGCCCTGCGTTGCAGTAGCTGAGCTCCCCTGTGGAAAGATCAAGCCGTCCTACGAAGAGTGTTACGAACATGCCGCTGTCGTTCTCGTCGCTCAGTGCATAGTTCAGCCTGCTTACAATCTTGTCCGGCTCCACATCCATATTGGCCACAAATCTGAAGAATGCACGGGTTATGGCCATTATGAGAGATGCCGGAACGCCTTTTCCGGATACGTCCCCCACTGTGAAATACAGGATGTGCTTGTCGTATATGAAGAAGTCATACAAGTCTCCTCCAACCTGTTTGGCCGGGCGCAGAATGGCGTGCAGCTCTATGTTTTCGGAGTTGGGGAATTTCTTCGAAAGCATTGCCATCTGTATCTTGCTGGCAATGTTGAGCTCGCTCTCAAGCCTCTCCTTTTCCTGGGTGGTGTTCTTGAGGTTGTGGATATATTCCCTTATGGACTTCTGCATATGGTCGAAGGAATCCTTGAGCTGTCCTATCTCGTCTTCTGATTTTATTTCCGGCAGGGCAGTATTGAAGTTTCCTCCGGCTATGCTTATGGCGGACTCAGAGAACTCTGTCAGGGGTTGGGTCATTTTCCGTATTACAGAATAGCAGATGAGGAACAGCAGCGCAAGGAAAAAGATTCCCACTATAGTCAGTATTGTCTGCATCCTGATAGCCCTGAACAGTATGTCGAAGTATGAGCAGGATATGAACATTGACCATTTGTTGGACAATGAGCCGTATACCCTGAAATATTTCTTTCCCTCCCTGCGGACCGTAACAATCCCGTCATTGCCGTCCATCATGTCCCTGGCCATGGCGTAGATGTCCTTGTTCCCGCTTTCTATTGCGGTCGAGAAAATGGTTCTTCCCATGAGGGCGTTATCCTTTCCGAAGGATACGAACTTCCCGCTTCTGCTCACCAGATTCACATAGGAATTCGGGTACGGCTTGATTGACTCCAGAAGTTCGGTTATTCGTTTGAGGGAGACATCGGCGGTGATGATTGCGTAAATCTGTCCTTCATCATCCTTCATGGGGTAGCTGTAGGTTGTCATCATGTAATCACCGCCGCCCTCGTCAAAATAAGGCTCGCTCCAGCAGGGCTCCCCAAGAAGGAAGGGAATCTGATACCAGTCCATAAAGAAGTAGTCGTACTTCTGGTTGCCGAGCTGCTTGTCTTCTATGTTACCCGTCTCCTCGTTTCTGAAGGAGTAGGGGGAGTAATAGTATTTTCCTTCAAAGTGGTAGGGCTTGAAAGCGACGGCGCTTCCGACGATGCCCGGAATGTCGGCCAGCTTGCGGGTGACCTCGTACATGTAGTCGGGGTCCTCCCTGTTTTCATCCACCAGCCATGAGGCGCACTTCACGTCTTCCTCCACTGCGGTGAATACAGACTGAATCTGGTATATTGTACTGTGCAGCAGATTGCGGGCCGATTGCTGCGCCTCATTCTCGATGATCCTGTAGGAGAAAAGTGATACAATCCCCAGCATCAGCATGATCAGAACCGATGTGATGAGAAGGATGTTGAGACTGAGTCTCTTTGAGAAAGAGTTCTTTATTCTGTTCATCTGATTATCTCGTCAAAGTCTATCTTCCGTGTAGTGTATCCTGTGTTGATGAGCGCTTGGTTCATTTCTTCAAATATTTTCCTGTCAACGGGAGCGTAGTCGGCTTTTCCCGTAGCGGGGTTGTCCTGCAGGTGGAGGTATTCCTCAAGCATCAGTTTCTGATGCGTCCTGTCGGATACCACATTCGCTTCCTTTACATAGCGCATGGAGATGTCAACCGCTTCTTCGGGATGCTGCCTTGCATAATCCCATCCCTTCTTGCTGGCCCTGACAAATTTTTCCACGGTTTCACGGTTTCCGTCATAGTAGTCCTCCCTCACGTACAGACCGTCCTCCGGACAGTCGTATCCGTATTCGGAGAATTTGAGTACGTGATCGTCCTCTATGTCTCCCATCGCCATCCTGATAGCGATGTATTCGCTGTAATTGTAGCACAGAATGGCATCCACCGCACCGAAAACGAACATGTTTATTCCTTGTATGAAGGGAATCCAGTTAATGTGTATTCCCTTGTAGGCTTCGAGTATGTCGCAGAATTCCGAGAATCCCACTTTCCACCTTCCTATCCTAAGCCCGTCCAGATCTTCAGGGCAGGTCAGAGGGTTGTGCCCTATGCACCACAGACCGCTTTTCTGGGTGAGTTGAAAGACGTTGAGGATATTGCACCCGTCCGCTCTGGCAATCGCCGCCTGGAGCAGTTGCATTCCCACTATCTGAGCGTTTCCGTTGAACAGCTGGTCACAAACGCTCTCGGATGAATTGGCCCCCATGTGCTTGATTGTGACATCAAGCCCCTCCTGCGCGTAGAATCCCTTTTCCAAAGCCAGGTAATAACCGGCGAACTGTGACTGAGGAGTCCACTGCGGCACGAAGGTGACCTTGGTCTGAGCAGGCATGCACAGGGACAGAAGAACCGCTGCTGTTATGGTAAGGAGTTTTTTCACTTTACTGGATTTTTTTGCACATTTCAAATACGTTGCAGTCGTTCTCGAAGTGATAGTTGAGGCTGTCCATCATCTGCTTGCAGATGAAAATCCCGAGACCGCCGACCTGGCGCATCTCGATGGGGGCGTTGATGTCCGGATCGGGCTTCGCCAGAGGATCGAATTCGATTCCCCCGTCCTTGAAACAGATGTGAAGCATACCGTCAACTATGGCAACGGTGACTTCAACCCATTTGCTCCCCGAGTAGCAGAGGATATTCTCTTCCACCTCTTCCACGCAGAGCCGGATCTTGAACTGCAGATCTTCGGGAAGTGAACTGACTTCAGCTGTGTTCATCACACTTTCGATGATTTCGGCATTCCGCCCTTCAATTGGATCAAATCTTTTATTCATCATTCAATAGTTTTGCTTTAACGAATTCCATCATGGCCTTTGTTGTGAGCCCCTTGCTTTCAAAATAAATTATATAGAGAGCGGCGAAAGGCGCCACCATGGTGTCAACCTGTTCTTCGGTGTACTTTCCTTCAAAGTATTCGTGGGAGAACGTTTTCCAGACCCTGCGCATCTGCTCCGAAGACAGGTGGTATACGTCCAGCAGCTGTTCCTCGTTCTTGAGGCACAGACACAGGAAATACATCATTCCAAGGTCGAAAAGCGGATTGCCGTATCCGAATCCTGCAAGGTCTATCCAGTACAACTTTCCGTCGGACATGAGCGCATTGCCTATGTGGAGGTCTCCGTGCACGCAATTGTCCGTGGAAGGAACCGACCTTATGAACCTGACCACTTCCGATTTCTGTTCTTCATTGAGAAAGCCGGATTCGCTGACGGCCTTCAGGAATCTCTCCTCCGCAGGACGGAAACTTCCCCTGGCACATGTCTTCGAGTGAAGTTCCCTGCACATTGCGGCAAACATGGAGGAATACTCCTCAAGTCTGTCCGGTTCTTCCGAAATGGCTCTCGCAAATGATTTCTTGTTCCTGATCCGCTCGAATTCAATGCCTGTTCTCTTTCCGTCCGTCACCATTCTGAGGGCATGTGGAATCAGGAGACCGAGCTCCTCAATCTGTCCGGCCCGGTCAAACTCAAGTTCCGCCTCAGTCGAAGGGACAAAGTCGGAATACAGCTTGAGCATCCGCTTCCCGTCTTTGTGGAAATATGATTCGGCAGTATAACCTTCTCCGCTTCTTTCATATTCACCCATGTCAACGCATTCAGGGGAGGGACGTCCGAAGACGTGCTCCACGGCGTTCAGGAACTCGGCATACGCCATCGTCCCTTCAAGCTCCGACAGGGAATCGGCAAGACCCCTGTAATGCCATTCGTGGTCAGTCCTGCCTCCCGGCGCATGGAAGAGGTCCCAGAGTCTGTTCCCCTTTTTGTCGTAGTCTCTTGCAATGGCCCTCATGTTCGACAGCTTGTCGCCCATGGCAACTATCTTCGCTTCCCGCGGCGCGGAGGCCAGCCTGTCTATGGCCGCCTGCTTGCGTGCGCGCCAGGATGTCGATTCGTTCTCCCCGGGAAGAGGCTTGTCCGTCTCGGCATCCACAAGGGACGCCACTCTGTCTCCGAATTCCCTTCTGATGTCGTCCAGAGTGACATCGGTGTCCTCCACCGTGTCGTGCAGGGCTGTGGCCGCAAGTATTACCGGGTCGTTAGTTATGGTGGCTGCAATCTCCATCGCTTCGAACACGTGAATCACGTAAGGGAAACCCTTGCCCCTGCGTTCGGTGTTTGCATGGGCATCGACAGCGAACTTGACCGCTTTGTCAACAAGGGATGTGTCCAGATATTTGTTCATTGTTGCATGAATGACAGTTGCTGCGCCGTTTCCAGAATGCGTTCCGCCCTGCTCTTGTTATAATCGTGGGAACCTCCAAGAATGTCGAACATGTGTTCGAGCATCGGGACTCCGCCGCCTTTTTTCAGAATGAACACCACGCACAGGTCCTGAATGGCCACCGTCGATGCGATGATGTCAAGGTCTGTGTTGCCTATCTGGTAGACAGCCAGCTCGTATGCGTAGTCGCTGTATTTCTTGATGAAGTGGTCTACGTCTCCGAGTGTCTCGAAATGGAAGTCCTTGAGAATCTTCAGGTAGGGCATGCTGCTCGTTTCGTGGATCTCCGCCTGGTTTATCGCGGCTATCTTTCTGCTGAGTTTGTCGAAAGGCTTCAGCTTCAGGTAACTGGTGAAGGAGTCTCCGTTCAGGGGGACCTCGTCGAACCTGCCGCTGCTTACGAGGTTCTGCACCTTCCTGCGGTAGTCGTTGATGTTTGTCCTGATGAGGCTGAACTGCTCGTCGGCGAGCTCCAGCATACCTGCGAGGCGGTTGAGGTTCCTCAAATGTTCGGGCGGAACCTCGACTCCGCTTTTGTATCCTATGTCGTGATACATTGTGGCCCATACGTGCTGAAGCGCGGTACGCATCTGTATCTCGAATCTGAATTCGTTTATTTCCGGGTGCTCGGGATCATGGTACACGGATTTGGGAATCCTGCAGATGTAATGCAGGGAGTTGTAGCCGAAACTGTCAAGTTCGTGCTGCTTCCTCTTGTCAACGCTGTTTTTCCAGTCAATATTGAAAATCCTGTCCACCAGGGCGGAAACCTTGTCCACCTCGTCGGAGTAGAACGTGATTATCCTGGCTCCCAGAATGTCCGTGAGGTCCGAAAGGAAGGAATATTTGTTTCCCTTCAGGTCCAGCTTGCCGGCAAGGCTCTTCTCCTCCTTGATTCTCGACTCTATAGCGTTGATGTAAATCTGATTTTCCTCGATGCTGCGTTTCAGGACATCATGGACAATTTCCTGCATCTTTCTGAAGACGGGAAGATTCTCACGATACTCTTCGAGTATCATTGTGGAATGAAGGTCCAAACCGTATTTTTCCAGATCCTCTGCCATAATTCGTACAAAGATAGTTATTATTTGCGAAAGAAATTCCTAATTTTGCGTTCTTGAAATCAAATTATGAATGCTGAAATCAATCTTGTGACGGAGCTTGCGATAATCCTTATCGCCGCGGGAGTGTTCACTTTGCTGTCAAAGGCCCTGAAGCAGCCCCTTATACTCGGATATATAGTCGCCGGTTTTCTTGTAGGTCCCAAGCTGGGGCTTTTCCCCCAGTTCAGCGCCGAATCCATCCACGAATGGTCGGAGATAGGCATAATCTTCCTGCTTTTCGGTCTCGGCCTCGAGTTCAGCTTCAAGAAACTCATCAGGATAGGCAGCAGCGCATTTATCACTTCCGGTGTCAAATGCGTAGGTATGTTCGCGATAGGAATGCTGACAGGTTCCATCATGGGCTGGACTCCGATGGAGTCCCTTTTTCTCGGGGGAATGCTCGGAATGAGCTCCACCACCATCATCATCAAGGCTTATGAGGATATGGGTTTGAAGGACAAGCCGTATTCGACGCTCATATTCGGCTCCCTTGTGTTCGAGGACCTTATAGCCGTCCTGCTGCTGGTCCTGCTCTCCACCATAGCCGTTACCGGAAAGTTCGAAGGCGGAAAAATGCTGTTTGCGATAGGCAAGCTTGTATTTTTCATCATACTCTGCTTCCTCATAGGAATTTACGTCATACCTCTCTTCCTCAAGAAGGCAAAGAAATACCTCAGTGACGAGATTCTTATGCTTGTGGGCATAGGTCTTTGTTTTTCAATGGTGGTCATTGCAAACCTCGTGGGCTTCAGTTCGGCTCTCGGCGCCTTCGTGATGGGTTCCATACTTGCGGAAACTCTTGAAGGGGAGAAAATTCTGAAACTGACGGGCAACATCAAGGATCTTTTCGGCGCAATATTCTTCGTGTCGGTAGGTATGATGGTCGACCCGGCCGTGATCGCGCAGTACTGGCTGCCCATTATCATAATCACCATTATGACCATGCTGGGCATACTGCTGTTCAGTACAATCGGTGTGCTGCTGGCGGGACAGGGCCTTGACACGGCTGTGCATGCCGGATTCTCTCTGGCCCAGCTTGGAGAGTTCGCCTTCATCATCGCCGGTCTCGGATGCAGCCTTGACGTTATGAGGGATTTCATTTATCCCGTTATCATTGCAGTGTCTGTAATTACAACATTTACAACACCTTACATGATAAAGCTCGGGGACCCCGCATCGGCATGGCTCTACAGGGTGCTTCCTGCGAAAGTCATTGCCAACCTTAATCCTAAGAGGAAGAATTTCACGGTGGATTCCAAGGCCGAGCAGAATGTATGGAAGAAACTGCTCAAGTCCTATTTCCTCAATCTTGTACTCTTTTCCGTCATAGTCATCGCCGTCATTATGGGGGACAGGATGTTCCTGAAGGATTTCCTTCCCGGGATTATGCCCAGCATAAGTTCCGGTATAGTCAACGCCATCGATTGTCTGATAACAATGGGTGTATCGCTGCCCTTCCTTTATCTTCTCGGGAACTCGAATACGGAAATGAAGCATTACGGCGAGCTGCTGGTCAAGAAAAACCCCTGGAACAGGTGGCTCCTGACCTTCCTCATCGCCCTCAGGGAGGCTGTGGCCGTCAATTTCATAGCATATATAATAATCAGTCATGTCAGGCTCTCGGCGGTCATCATTATTCTCTTCATTGTATTCGTGGTGGCGTTTATCTGGCTTACCAGAAGGTCTATGGGCAAATTCGCCAACCTGCGTGAGACTTTCCTGGAGAACCTGAACGAGAAGGAGATGGAAGAGCGCAGGGCTTCGCCTGTTACCTATCAGGTGAATGACATCTTTGCAAGATACGATATCAAGATCTGCAGGATTCAGATTACCCAGAATTTCGCATTTATCGGCAAGACCTTGAGGGAAATGCCGTTCCGCAGGACTACAGGTGTGAATATCATCAAGATAGTCAGGGGAACGCATTCCGTGACAATTCCATCCGGAGCCGAACCGGTTTACCCCGGTGACGTGCTTCTTGCCGTGGGGACGGAGGAACAGCTTGTAAAGTTCCGAGAAGTCATAGACGAGAATATGCCCGCGATGGTTCCGCAGGAGGAACCTGAATTCGGTATAGATTCCATGGAAATCGGGGAGGACAATGCGATTTTCCTGGGCAAGTCTCTGCGTGACATCAATATGCGCGCTTCCGGATGCATGGTGGTGAGCGTGATGCGGGATGGTGAGATTATAGCCAACCCCCACGCCGAATTCACTTTCAGGGAGCATGATATAATCTGGATAGCAGGGGAGAAGGATTCCGTTTCCTGGTACTGCAAGTGATGCGCTGTAACCGGCGCTTCTTATAACTTATAACGGCATCTGCCACAATTGCCATGTACAGCGGCAATTGTGGCAGATGCATAAAATGTGAAGGGTTATTTCAGGAGTTCGGTGCTGCGGGCGATGAAATCGGCCAGGGCTTTGCCCTTGAGCATCCCGTTTCCGAGCAGCGCAAGGTCCACAACCTGTTTCAGAAGAGGGCAGTCTGCGTTTTCGTCGGCTTTCTTCTCTTCCCAAATCCTTGCAATGAGCGGATTCTCCATGTTCACCTTGATATTGTAGCTCTGGGGAAGTTCTCCGTAGAAGTTCATTCCTCCTCCCATTGCCGACATCTCGCGGTAGCGGCGCATGAATTCGCTCTGGGTGATAAGTACCGGAGCGGCGTTCTCACCAAGGTTCTCGGCCTCTACCTGATAGTCGTTCCCTTCCGGAAGAACGGCTTTGAAAACAGTTTCCAGAGTCTTCTTGTCGTCGTCGGACATTTCCGGCTTAACCTTGTCTTCCTTCGGGATGAGGGCGTCAACGTAATCACTGTCCACGCGTGCGAAACGGCAGTCCTTCAATTTGCTTTCAAGCAGGTTCACGAAGTGTGAATCTATTTCGCAGTCCATCAGCAGGACGTCGTATCCTTTGTTCCTGGCCGCTTCTATCCAGCTGTACTGCTCATCCGGTTTTGTCGCGTAGAGATATACCACTTTCTTGTCCTTGTCGGTCTGCTCCGGCTCTATGGCCTTGCGGTAGTCCTCCAGTCCGAAGAACTTCCCGTCCGTGTTCTTGAGAAGCGCGAAGTTGAGGGCGCGTTCGCAGAATTTCTCATCGCTGAGCATGCCGTATTCGATGAAAAGCTTGATGTTGTCCCACTTCGCCTCAAAGTCGCCGCGCTGGTCCCTGTAAATCTCTTCAAGCCTGTCCGCCACCTTCTTGGTGATGTACGTGCTGATTTTCTTTACATTGGCATCACTCTGGAGATAACTCCTGCTGACGTTGAGGGGAATGTCCGGAGAATCAATCACACCGTGGAGAAGAGTGAGGAAATCGGGAACTATGTTGTCAACATGGTCGGTGACGAACATCTGGTTGCAGTAGAGCTGGATCTTGTTCTTGTCTATGGACATCCTTTCCTTGATCTTGGGGAAGTACAGCACTCCCGTAAGATTGAAGGGGTAATCCACGTTCAGGTGAATCCAGAACATCGGTTCCTCCTCAAAAGGATAGAGAGCCTTGTAGAAGTTCTTGTAGTCCTCCTCCTTGAGCTCGCCGGGAGCCTTGGTCCAGATGGGGTCTATGTTGTTTATCACGTTATCCTCTTCCGTCTCTACGGACTTCCCGTCCTTCCATTCGGTTTTCTTGCCGAAAACAACAGGTACGGGCATGAATTTGCAGTACTTGCCGAGAAGCTGGGAGATCTTTCCCTTTTCTGCGAATTCCTTGGACTCGTCATCTATGTCAAGGGTGATTACCGTGCCGCGGTCTTCCTTCTTGCATTCTGTGAGAGAATATTCGGGACTTCCGTCACAGGTCCACTTGACGGCCTTCGCCCCTTCCTTCCAGCTCAGAGTCTCAATGGTGACCTTGCGGGCAACCATGAAGGCGGAATAGAATCCGAGGCCGAAATGACCTATTATGTTCTGGTCCTTGTATTTTTCCAGGAATTCCCCTGCGCTGGAGAACGCTATCTGGTTGATATACTTGTCAACTTCCTCCTCCGTCATACCGATGCCGCGGTCTATGACCTTGAGGGTCTTCTTTTTCTCGTCGAGCTCTATGCTCACCTTCAACTCTCCGAGTTCACCCTTGAACTCTCCGTTGGAAGCGAGGGTCCTGAGCTTCTGTGATGCGTCGACCGCGTTGGCGACCAGCTCGCGAAGGAATATTTCGTGGTCTGAGTAAAGAAATTGCTTGATTACCGGGAAAATGTTTTCGGTGGTAACTCCGATCTGTCCCTTGAATGTCTTGTTAGCCATATCTGTATAAAAAATTAGTTTCAGGATGTTATCCACCCTGAAACGCAATTTTCATTCCAGTGACAAAATGTCACGTTACTTGTAGAGAAAACGCTTTATGCTCATCTTGGGGGTCTTCTCGAACGGGGCCGTTACAATTTCCACCTTTGAGAGTCTGCTGTAGGCGGGAAGGCTGCGGTTGGAGTTGATGAAAATCTTTTCGGGTATGTCGGCAACCGCTTCGCTGTCCAGTCCGTCGCGTTTGATGGCATCCTTGTCAAGACACACCAGACCTACAAGTTTGCCGTTCCGGTCCACTACCAGAGATTCCAGAACGTATCCCTGGGAGTTGATAACCGCTTCCACTTCCTCGGGGTAGATATTCTGTCCGTTGGCCGAAAGAAGCATGTTCTTGCTGCGCCCCTTGATGAAGATGTTGCCATCCTTGTCCATTATTCCGAGGTCTCCCGTCCTCAGATAGCCGTCTTCCGTGAATGCGTTCTCCGTAGCTTCCGGATTCTTGAAGTATCCGCTGCATATGTTTGTACCCTTTGCCTGTATCTCGCCGGCAATGTGCTGCGGGTCTTCCGAATCAATGCGCAGGGTGCAGCAGCTGACAGCCTTTCCGCATGAGCCGGGGACGTATTTGTCCGGCTGTTCGAAGGCGAGGAGCGGCGCCGCCTCCGTCATGCCGTATCCCACGAGATAGGGGAGGCCGAGCTTCTTGAAAACCTTCTCGACTTCAGGGTTGAGGGCGGCTCCTCCCATTATGTAGTGGTGCGCCTTTCCTCCGAAGGCTTCGTGTATCTTGCGCCCGATCTTCCTGTAAAGGAACTTGCCGAGTATGGGGATGTGCAGCAGAATGTTCAGCGGGAACTTGCTGATTACCGGCTTGATGCTGTTCTTGTACACTTTCTCCATTACCAGAGGGACGGTCACGACCATGCAGGGCCGCACTTCCTTCATGGCCTTGAGAAGGAGGGTGGGGGAAGGGGTCTTGCCCAGATAATAGATGGTGCATCCGAAGCAGATGGGGAAGATAAGCTCGAAGGCCAGTCCGTAGATGTGGCCCATCGGGAGCATGGAGACAATCTTGTCCCTATTGTCGATGTGCACGTTTGAAATGGCAAAGTCAATCATTGCGCTGAAGCATTCGTAGCGGAGCATGACGCCTTTGGGGGCACTGGTTGTCCCGGAAGTGTAGTTTATCACCGCAATCTCCTTATCGTTGCCGGTCTCGAACTTGATGTTCTCCCCTGAAAAGCCGAGGGGGTATCTTGTGGAAAACGCCTCCGGCAGCCTTTCGTATGCGTTTCTGATGTCCTTGTCCGCGCAGAAAAGAAGCGAGAAGTCATTTACGGCAACCACTGCCCTGACATCCGGCATGGCGTTCATGTCGAGCTTCTCCCATATTTCCTTGTCGGTGAAAAGAATCCTGCTTTCGGAGTGATTCACCAGATTTCCCACGCTTTCGGGGAGGAAGTCCGAGAGCAGCGGAACAACCACGGCACCGTAGGTGTTCACGGAGAAGAAGCTGACGGCCCACCTGGCCGTGTTCTTTGCACAAATGGCAATGTGGTCACCCTTTGCTATCCCCGCAGCCTCAAAGAAGATATGGAATTTGGCAATGCTTTCTGCCATATCCTTGAATTTGAATTCCTCTCCCTTGAAATTGCACAGGGCCGGGCTTTCCCAGTTCTGCCTTATTGTTTCTTCAAGTCTTGTCAGATAATGTATCATATTTCCTTCAATTTCGTAACGTGCAAAAATATTTCTCAATATCTGTCAGTCAAAGACTTTTTTGCATAATGTGGCGAATTTTAACGATATTTGGGGTGAACTAATTAAATGTGGGGTGAAATGAAGAAACCTATCGTCGCTCTTATCTACGATTATGACGGAACGCTGTCTCCGGGCAACATGCAGGAATTCGGATTCATTCAGTCCGTAGGCAGGACACCTGATGAATTCTGGGACATGAGCAACAGACTGGCCGTTGGCCAGGATGCGGGCAATGTTCTTTCTTACATGAAGATGATGTATGACGAGGCGCACAGGGCCGGAATACCTCTCACCAGGGACAGGATACGGGAATTCGGAAAACGCATAGAACTGTATGAAGGCGTGAAAGAGTGGTTTTCTCTGATCAACGAGTACGGCAATGCCCACGGAGTCCGTGTCGAGCATTACATAAATTCGTCCGGCCTTAAGGAAATAATAGAGGGAAGTCCCATTGCGGGAGAATTCAAGCACGTCTTCGCCGGGACATTCATATATAATGACAAGGGCGAGGCCGAATGGCCCGGGAATGCTGTGGACTATACCGCAAAGACGCAGTTCCTCTTCAAGATAAACAAGGGAATCTTCAGCTCGCAGGATACTAAAATAGTGAATTCGTCGATTGCCGACGACAAGAAGCGCATACCCTTCCCCAATATGATTTATATGGGAGACGGAGAGACTGATGTCCCCTGTATGAAAATCGTCGGAATGTTCGGCGGACATTCGATTGCCGTTTACAATCCCTTTAATGAAAAGAAGGAGAAAGTGGCCCTCAAGCTCAAGAGGCAGGGACGCGTGCACTTCACCACACCGGCAATCTACACCAAGGACTCCCGTGCATACAGGATAGTGTGCGCAATCATAGACAAGATCAAGGCCGACAGTGAGCTCCAGAGACTTAGCCGCTGAATCACCTTATGAGCTGAAGGAATTCGTTTCTTGTGCGGGGGTCTTTGAGAAATACCCCGCTGAACGCCGACGTGGTCGTGACCGCATTTGATTTCTCAACTCCGCGCAACTGCATGCAGCTGTGGCTTGCTTCAATGACAACGGCAACTCCCAGAGGGTGCAGGGCCTCCTGGATGCAGTCGCGGATCTGAACTGTAAGGCGTTCCTGGACCTGAAGCCTCCTGGCGAAAGTCTCCACCACGCGGGCGATTTTGCTCAGCCCGGTAATCTGGCCGTCGGGGATGTATGCTACGTGGCACCTTCCGATGAACGGCAGCATGTGGTGTTCGCAGGTGGAGAACAGTTCGATGTCCTTGACCAGAACCATCTGGTGATACTTTTCCTCAAAAACCGCCGACTTGATTATTTCAATGCCGTCCTCCGAATACCCTTTGGTCAGGAATTGAAGAGACTTGGCCACCCTTTCAGGGGTCTTGACCAGGCCTTCACGGGCCGAATCCTCACCCAGAAGTTCAAGAATGCCGTTTATATGTTCCGCTATGCGCGAAGTGACTTCGGCGTCATAGCAGTCTTTCCTTTTATATGCCATTTCACTCGGTTTTCAGTTCCATTTACAAATTTATGCAAAAATATTTTTGATATTGATTTATTTCATATATTTGCGGCCAAAAGGAGACTCTTATTATGTATTGGACACTTGAACTTGCAAGCAGCCTGGACGATGCACCATGGCCCGCAACAAAAGACGAACTCATAGACTATGCAAACCGTTCCGGAGCCCCGGAGGAAGTGATAGAAAATCTTGAGGAACTCGAGGATGAGGGTGAGATATATGAGGCCATCGAGGACATCTGGCCCGACTATCCCACCAAAGATGACTTTTTCTTCAACGAGGAAGAATATTGATGTTGTAACTTATTGATTTACAATACTTTGAAAGTTAGCCTGCACGGAAATGCAGGCTAACTTTTTGCTTATACCACCCCCTTTGTAGGAACGTGTGGGAATATGACGGAAAAATAAGTTAGCCTATTTTTTATCCTATTTTTTAGCCTGATTTTGAAAAATGAATGATTGTTACGAGGAAATAGGCTAACTATTACATATATTTTTATTATATTTGTATATGGAGAACTCAAAAATTCTTCGTAAATTCGCAAAAGAAGAAAGAGTATTCAGCATTTGCTGATTATGATACGGTTAAAATTGGGCTAACTTTAGGCTAACTTTAGGCTAACTTTAGGCTAACTTTCGACTTAGAAACATTAAATACAACGCACTATGGGACGTGTAAAGACTCAAATACCCCGGGCA
>JAKSKH010000019.1 GCA_024401855.1 Bacteroidales bacterium
TCGTCTTGAAGGTTATACCTTCCACGCGATTCCCGGTCAGGTTGCACAGAATGCCATTTGCCGTGGAAGGTGATTTGCAGGAAGTCATACGGCTTTGCTCCTCCACCCAAATCATCCATGAAACCGGCCATATTTATGGATGATTTGTCAAATTTTTGAATTCGTCCACGAAATCGCGGGTTTTCATGGATGGTTCAGTCAAAGGGGCCGATTGCTGTCCGGACAACACTTTCAATCATTGAGACCTACGCACAAATGCGTGAGATGGCCCGTACTATGGAACAACTTCAGGATGTTGATGATGAAAGATTGCGAATTTTATGCTGCATAAAAACGCTCAATCATCATGACGTACCTTCAGTTTCTTCGGGGTGCGGACCTGTCGGGAGCCTTCGTCTGCCTGCGGCAGACTCATCCCACCGCTGCGCTCCGCTTGCGGTTCCCCCGCTATCAAGCGCGGGTGCTTAGGGCTTCCCGACAGGTCCGCACCCCGAAGAATCCCGATATTATGAATAAACCAATCTAAATGATTTAAGCAATCAAATTACCCTTCCATTCGTTCACTTACAAGGAAAGGTATAACGTCATCGCTCAGGCAAGAAGCTTGCGGACAATGGCGGATATCGTCTTTCCGTCTGCAAGCCCGGCCAGAGTCTTTGTGGCTGCGCCCATAACCTTCCCCATATCTGAAGGGACACTGGCACCGACCTGTGCTATGATTTCCTTGAGCTTTGCTTCTACCTCCTCCTCAGAAAGCATCTTCGGAAGATACTCAGCAAGCACCTTCTCCTCTGCAAGCTCATTGTCGGCAAGTTCCTGACGGCCTGCCGCAGAATACTGCTCCGCAGACTCCTTACGTTGCTTCGAAAGCTTCTGGATAAGCTTGATTATGTCGGCATCCTCAAGCTCCTTACTCCCTCCCTCGGAGGTCTTTGCAAGAAGAATGGCGGATTTGATGGAACGTACTGCACTGAGACGAACGGCATCCTTAGCCTTCATTGCCTCCATGATATCCTTCTGGATTTTTGTTTCTAGCTGTGACATATTATAATGATCTGTTGGTTTATCAATCACACAAATTTACACAAATTGCACTCCTGTACAAAGATATCCGAAGAATCTGACTAAATTTGCTTCAGGAATATCAACAATACAAGATGGCAATGTTCTGGCACTCGATATTCGGCGTCGCTCTTTTCTTCAGCGCATTCATGGCACTGATTCCGAACCTCTTGTGGCTTATTGTCCGGTGTATAGGCCTGCCCTTTGGGTATCATCTTCCGTATGCTCCTTTCGGTTGGGCGACTTTGGCCCTGACAGGCCTCGTCTGGATATTATTCGCCGGTGGCCACTACATTGGCCGGTTCCGTTCGAAAGTAACTCAGATAGAATACTCATCAGCTGAACTGCCACAGGCCTTCGACGGCTACAAAATAGTTCATATCAGTGATCTTCACGTAGACTCCTTCGACAGGCCGGGTCATCTGGAAAAGCTCTTTGCACTGATTGAAGACCGACACCCGGATATAATTCTCTTTACCGGAGACATCACGACAGGCACCATGGAGAGCCTCCGTGAACATGAAGCGGCACTCTGCTCTCTGAACGCCAAAGACGGTGTCGTGAGTGTTCTCGGCAACCACGATTTCTTCATCTATGACCATCGATTCCACACCAATGAAGAGCGGAACGACGAGGCTGACAGACTTACACGGTATGAGCGGCAGACACTCGGGTGGAAAGTCCTCCGCAATGAGTCGTTCATTCTTCATCGCGGTGAGGATTCCATAGCGGTAGCAGGAGTCGACAACATCAACGGGGGCCAGGGCTTCCACACCATTCAGAAAGGGAATCTCAAAAATGCGGTCAAGGGCCTTGATGGCATCTTCACCATACTGATGACTCACGACCCAAGCCATTGGAGGGCGGAAGTACTTCCGGACTCGCACGTACAGGTCACCCTCTCCGGCCACACCCACGCCGCTCAGGTCCGCCTGCTGGGATGGTCCCTTGCACATCTGATGTTCAACGAATGCGACGGCCGGTACGATCACGAAGGGCGTATGCTATATGTGAATGCAGGCCTTGGCGGTGTGGTCCCCTTCCGCATCGGATGTCCTTCAGAAATCACGGTTATCACGCTCCGAAGAGCGTTGGACATCTCAAATAAGGAATTTGGAAAGTAAGCCGAAAAAAGTAATTCAGACAAACAAAATTCAACCGGACATATGAAAAAAATACTAATGCTTGCCTTCTGTCTTCTGACAGTTGTTGCCTGTAAGAAAGAACCTGTACACGTAGTAGGTGTTACTCTCGACCAGACATCTCTTTTAATGGAGCCGGGAGAAAGCCAAAAGCTGAAAGCTACGATATTCCCCGACAATGCCGAGAACAAGAACGTCAAGTGGGAGTCAAAAGATACAGGAATCGTATCTGTTGATGCAAACGGAACAATAACAGCAATCAGTGACGGAACAACGACAGTCTCCGTAGTTTCCGAAGATGGAGGAAAAACCGCGTCATGTAAAATCACTGTAAAAACCCCGGTTTCAGGAATCTCTCTGGATGTAAAAAAATTGGAACTCACAATAGGAGAAACATATCTCCTGCAGGCAACAATTATTCCCGACAATGCCGGCAACAAAGAACTTGAATGGAAAAGTACTGACGAATCTGTTGCCAGCGTAAACTCATCAGGAGAAGTTACCGCAATCAGCACCGGAACCGCAGCAATAACAGTTACAACAAAAGATGGGGGAAAATCAGCCACCTGCGTTGTTACCGTAAAATCAGAGACACCCGGGAAGGCGGTCACTTCAATATCTGTAAGTCCTGAGTCGATAGAAATCATTGAAGGGAATACGGCAGAAATCAAGGTGACCGTACTTCCTGAAGATGCTGAGAACAAAAATATAGTATGGTTATCAACCGATGAGGGAATAGCAACTGTTGATAATGGAAAAGTCAAGGCCATAAACTCCGGGACAACAGAAATCATAGCAATAAGTGAGGATGGGAACCACACGGCAAGGTGTTCTGTAAAAGTTCTCAAAGACTTGTCGAAGGGGATATCCGGAAAGTGGTATCTCGGCTATTACGTGTATGGAGCAAGCCTCCTTCATTTTGACGGAACAGAATATATGAGTTTTAATGGCGACAAGATGGACTGGATGAACAAAGGGGATGGAAACTCATATTATACCTTGACTTATTCAGATGATTTCAAAACATTTACCGGTAAAAATATTGACACTGGGATTGAAACTTTATTTACCATCATTGAATATACGGAAGAACGCCTTGTCTTGAACAGCGATGGGGCGGACAGATACTTTTATGTATCAACAGCAGCCGCACTTGCGGCTGAACTGAAATTGCCGGTCATAGATCCTTCAAGAGATGAATTGACAGATATAAACAGTATCCTGAATTATGCGTATGGTTATACCGACTCCCCTGATACACCTATGGGAGTTCATTATACAGGGAGACACGAAACAACGGAATCCGACAGAAATTGGCTTTCCGACCCCACAAAAGAACCTTCCGGTGTTGACAGTTTCACAAAATGGGTAAAGAAGGATGTAAAACTATATCCTTATGGCAAACCACTGCCGGCAGATTGCAACCAGCACAGTATCGGAGACTGCTCAGCTATTGCGGTTTTCTCTTCAATGGCTTATCTGTTCCCGGAATTCATCATGAACATAATAAAGGACAACGGAGACAACACATATTCAGTATCAATGTTTGACCCGCAGGGAAAGGCTGTCACCGTTTCCGTGTCAAACGCAATACTGTGTGACGATTATGGCACAATAGTCCAGTGTACGGGTAAGAACAACGCAATCACATGGTCAACCATTTTAGAGAAGGCGATGATAAAATACGAAGATATCTATCATGTGGACCAGATTGTTGGAATCGGATCTGAATTTGTGGCTCCACTGTTCACCGGTGATGGCGGGAGCTTTGCATTCAGCCCGAATACACTCTATCCGAGCGAAATGAAAAAAGTAGTTGAATGGGCGCTCAGTAAAGGAAAGATTTCGATTGGCGGCTTTACGATTGGCAATTTGCTGTGCGACGAGCTGTATTCCGTAGTGGCACATGCATTCGCATTTATGCTAACAGCTAAAAGCGGTTTCCTTTTCTCAATGAGAAATCCATGGGGAATCGGTGATACACAAGATGGGGTGCTCAATATTCCTGATGATAAATCCATACTATACACAATAGATATGAGAATCATCAACCCGGGAGCGGCGGCAAAATACCTTACAGAAGAAGTAAGTCCTTACATTCCACCTAAATACAAGGTAAAACCGACAGACTTGAAAGTTTCGGACTACCTTATAAAAACAGGACTATAATCAGGACAACCCGCCCTCGAACCAGGTAATGATACCTGGAGAAGAAGACACCCCGGCAGAGTCCACAGAAAGAGAAACCACTTTGCAGTCACCGTTCTGGGACAGAATGAAAGCTGGAGAAAGCCCCAGGGATGTTTCGAAGGAATAATCCCTGGTATGAAAAGGCTTGACTCCCAGAAAATCCGCGAAAGCAACAGTACAGGCACAGGCACATGGAGCCGGCACAACTTCAATTCCATCGGAAGAATAGAACTCCATCCTGAAATCGGCGGACGAGTCGGCAGACAGAGCCTTATCCAGAATAACGGCCCCGCTGAAACCGTGAATCAGACAAAGGGAATGAAGGAAATCCTTCTTTCTGAAACGCGAGACATCTGAATTGCGCCCGTCAATCATCAGAAAACGGGAATCCCCCGAAGAATATCTGTACATGGTAAACATATCGTGCAAAAATAAATATTATTTTTACACTGAAGAAACAAATATGGAAGAGTGCAGACACATCAGGAAATGCGGAGCCTGCCGCTATCTCGGCAAGGAATACAGGGAACAGCTGGGAATAAAGCGCGAAAGCGTTGCTGAAGCATTCAGCTCACAGGGCCTGAAAATAAAGGTGAACGAGGTTGTGGGAATGGACTCCCCCTATCACTACCGCAACAAAGTCATCGCCAACGTTTCTATGAGGAACGGCAGGATAAGCTGCGGAATGTATGAAGAAAACACACACAAAGTCGTCGGCACGCCTGACTGCCTTCTGCAGAATGAAAAGCTGAACGGAATACTCAACACAATATGCACCGAGCTCGACTCACTGAAGATAAGGGCATACGGATTCGGAGGAGTACTCAAACAGATTCTCCTCAGGATAGGAATACATACAGGACAGGTGCTCGTAGTGTTCGTAACCTCGGATGACATGTTCCACGGACGTGCCGACCTCGTGAAGCGGATAACAAAAAAGCATGGCGAAATACGCACAGTAATACAGAACACCAATCCGAGAGAGACAAGCGTAGTGCTGGGCACCAGGGAAAAGGTACTGTACGGAAGCGGATACATTGTGGATGACCTCCTGGGGCACCGCTTCAAGATAAGCGCAAGGTCCTTCTACCAGATAAATCCCGAACAGACGGAAAAACTGTATTCAAAAGCAATAGAACTCGCAGGAATACGCGAAGGCGAAACCGTCCTGGATGCATACTGCGGAATCGGGACAATAGGCATAAGCGCGGCAGGGAAAGCCGGACGGATAATAGGAGTGGAGATAAACGGTGAAGCCGTGAAGGATGCTGCAGGAAATGCCAGGCACAACAGGATAGACAACGCGTTCTTCTTCTGCGAAGACGTGAAGGATTTCATGCGCGGCTTCAACTCAGGCACGGACGTGCTGATAGTGGATCCGCCGCGCACAGGATGCGACAGAATGTTCCTTGACGCAGTGAAAAAGCTGAGACCGTCAAGAATAGTATATATCAGCTGCAACCCGGAAACCCAGGCAAGAGACATTTCCGTCCTGTCGGACATTTACAAGTATGGGGAAGCATATCCTTTCGACATGTTTCCCCAGACCAGACATATTGAGAATATAGTTATACTCTCACTTATTTCTTGAGAAAGCCTCCGAGAATGCTGGTAGCGGCACCGAGGATGCCTGCTCCCTTCTGTCCGTTTCCTCCCTTGAGGGTGATGAGAATATCCTGAAGGTCAACGTCTCCGTCACCATCCTGATCCTTGAGGATACCTCCGAGTTTTCCCATTACAACTGGAACCAGTCCGGAAAGAGCGGTAGAGAGAGCGCCGTCAAGCTTGAGGTTCTTGAGAATGTTGTTGGTGAAGAGGTTGCCTGCAAGAGCGGTGATGGGGCTGCTTGCGGCTGATGTCTTTCCGGTGAGAAGCCCTTTAATGAGTTCAACGCCATTGGGCTTGGCAACCGTCTGGGTAAGACTGCCGAGAATGGAATCTGAAAGTCCGCCGAGAACCTGGTTCTTCAGGTTGGCAGGAATGTTGACCTTGCCTGCGGAAGCCGCAACGGTCTGGCTGATGATGTCTGCAATGTTTGCCATAACAATTATACTATTGGTTATTGTATTTATTTCTCAACGTGTGCGTCACGCACTTCCTCCGCCCAGGTCTTGAAGTCGGACCATCTGTAATAGGGGCCGCTCACGGGAGTGAGTTGCGGAAGTTCGGCTTCTGAATTGTTGAGCAGGACTTTGAACAGAATGTCCGGATTCTTTTTGGAACGGTACAGGACAAACTGAACATTGGCGGCTTTCGGGCAGTTGTAAGACTGGAACCAGTACTTCACATCCTCGGCCCTGTCGGGCATATATCCGCCTCCATTAAGGTTCAGAAGAGGAATGAAAGCGTTCAATACAGTATCGTGTCCGAAACGGAGATGGCATTTAACCGGGCCACCTGCTATCGCTTCATCTGCATATTCAACAATATCCATCAGAAGAGGTATGTTCCTGTACCTGTCCCCTCCGTGGGAAATATAACAGCTGAGGTTCTCGACCTCCCAGAAATCGGCAATTTCCTCTGGGGTGAAAAGCCCCTCAAGGAAATCGAGGTCACAGTAATTGTGGTATCCGGCCCAAAGTGCGAAAAGCTCCGATACAAAGCGTGAACGTCCGCCCATGTCCTCAAGAAAATCCTTGCTGGAGAACAGCCTGTCCGTGATTTCGTCATAATGGCGGGCGCGCAGGTACTCCAGAGCATCCCTTGAAGGAAGCTTTGGATTGTTCACAAACTTCTGCTGCAGCTCATCCGGGGCGTCCACAGGATAAACCACAACGAGATTTGAGTGGAGGGAGTTCATCTCGATGTCCATCCCGGGAGCATTCTTCTGAAGGCTCACACAGAAAGCGGACATGCTCGTAATGGCCCTGGGCGATACGGAAGCGCGTGCAACCACACGGCCGCCTTTCGCAAAGACTTGAGGGAATTCATCGCACATCTGAGCGGCAATACCGGCATGCTGCCTTGCGCCGAGTTCGGTAAGGTCTCCGGTGTTCACGAATGGAATAAGGAAGAACTCGGAATATGCTTCGTACATTTTTTCACCTGCCTCCGTGAGGGAGTTGCTCTTCTTTGCGGCATCGAGGATTTCCTTGATTACGGAATAGGTGGAGGACTTCCACATATACCTGGAACCGTGTCTGCCATAATGGCTGATGTAGAAAGGTTCATATCCTTTTGGAGATGGGGTCTGCGGAGCCGCATCAAACCTGTAAGGCCCTTCACATCCGGAGGCCCTGTCCCTGTCGGACATTACCGTTTCCCTGACATCATAGGTCTGGGAAAATGCAGATAATGCCATGAAAAATGCAAAAAGAGATAGAAGTAACTTTTTCATACGTCTAACAAATATACGATTTTATTCGTAATTTAGCGATATGCAGAAAACCAACGTTGCCCGGCTTCTGGACGCCGCAGGAATAAAATACGAGACCATAGAATACAGCTATACTGAAGAAGACCTGTCAGCACAGCACGTGGCTGCGGAACTGGGAGAAGACATAGAGCAGGTGTTCAAGACCCTTGTCCTCAGGGGAGACAGGAACGGACTGTTCGTATGCGTGATTCCGGGGAACTTCGAAGTAGACCTCAAGCTTGCCGCAAGCATATCAGGCAACAAGAGCTGCGAAATGATTCACATGAAGGAACTGCTGCCTTCTACCGGATACATCAGGGGCGGATGCTCCCCCATCGGGATGAAAAAGAAATACCCCACGTTCATCCACGAAAGCTGCCTGCTGCATGATTACATATACATAAGCGCCGGGATTCGCGGAATGCAGATAAAGATAAACCCCCGCGACCTTATAAGCTATACGGACGCGGAGATTTATCCCATCTGATGCAACTTCACTAAAAATTGAAGTTATAGCCTATTCCCAGAATATGTTCGGAAGATCTCGATGCAAAAGTGTAGTAGAGATAATACAAGTCTATCTCGCTGTATTTCCCGAATGAATAGAGCACCCCTGCGTAATGCCTGGTTTTCTCCCATTTCTTCCAGGTGAACACCTCCATTGCCAGATAAGGAGTCAGAGGCAGCTTGGGAATGGCACACTTCACATTGAGATAACTTCGGAGCACGCTGGAACCGCCGGAAGTCTGAGGCGTGCAGGCATACATATACCTTTCGCGCCAGGACACGCTCAGGTCTCCCGACTTGACGGTTGCGGTTACATTTCCATAGAACCTGTGCAGGTAGCGGTCCGGCTCCTTGTAATAATCGTATGCGGCATCCAGTTTGAGCCATGGAAGAACCTTGTATCCTCCGGTCGCCCTTACATACCAGCAGTCGAATTTCGAGAAATCCTGCATCTGATCATATTCAAAATACAGGGAAGTATAGAATTTCCCGAATGACTTGTATCCGTAAAGGCTCAGCCACATCCCGGACTCATCCTTTTCCTGGGATGCGGCGAGCATCGGAAACAGAAGCATGACAAGAACCGCGAGTCTCTTCATGCCCGGTTAAATGTTGATATCGATTGACTTGAGGTCCTCATCCCTTGAGGATCCGCCATAAAGGATACGGTATGCTCCCTTTCTCACGGAAAGTTCATCTATTGAAGCATCGTAGCTCTCGAATGCCCCGTCTCCCAGTTCAATGGAGACATTGACAGTCTTGCCGGCAGGAATGTTCACCCTGCTGAATCCCTTGAGAGTCTTGATGGGAGCCCCGGGGTTGTCGAGAGACTTTATGTAAACCTGAACAACCTCGTCTCCGTCAACCGAACCGGTATTCGTAACAGGAACAGTCACGGTATGTCTTGACCCTTTGACCTTGGCCTCTCCATACTCGAAGGTTGTATAGCTCAGGCCATAACCGAAGGCGTAAAGAGGCTCTCCGCGGAAATAACGGTAAGTCTTTCCTTCCATATTGTAATCAAGGAAGTCGGGGAGCTGTGAGGTTGATGCATAGAATGTAACGGGAAGTCTTCCTGCGGGATTGTATTTACCGAAAAGCACATCTGCCACGGCAAGACCGCCGGCCTGTCCGCCGTACCAGGCCTGGACAAGGGCGTCATACTGCGATTCGATTCCGCCGAACGCGATGGCGGAGCCGGAGCAGTTCACGACAACTACAGGCTTTCCGGTAGCATGCATGGCCTTCACAAGGTCCTCCTGAATGGAAGGAAGTTCAATCTTTGTCCTGTCCCCACCGAAGAAGCCCTCGTAAGGAACATCCATCTCCTCTCCCTCGAGATGAGCAGTGAGTCCGGTGACTACAACAATTACATCAGAATCAGAAACCTGTGCGGAGAGCTCGTTGAAATCCGCTACACCCTCCGTTTCTTCAGTAACGTGGTTGCAGGCCTTGCAATAGAAGACTTCGGCATCGCCAGCGGCGTCCCTGATGGCAGCAACTATTGACTTCTCATGCTCGGGAATGGGCTGTCCGTTATAATTTCCGAGCTGCATGTATGCATTGTCGGCATTGGGACCTACTACTGCTATCTTCTTGATTCCCGCCTTGAAAGGAAGCACGCCCTCATTCTTGAGGAGGACTATTGACTCCCGGGCCGCCTTTCTTGCAAGGGCGGCATGTTCCTCGCTGCTGATGTCTGCGGCACCGAGATTCTTCCAGGGATCAATCTCCTCCGGATCGTACATTCCGAGCATGATTCTTTCCCTCATGGCCCTGCGGAAGCAGACGTTGAGATCTTCTTCCGTCATCAATCCCCTTGCGATAGCAAGCGGGATGAATTCCTGGTAGTTGTCTCCGCACTCCACGTCACAGCCTGCCTTGATGGCGGCGGCACATGCGGACTCCGCATCCGGATGAGTCATATGACGGCCCTCAACATAGAAATTGTCTATGGCTCCGCAATCGGAAACGACCATTCCGTCATAGTTCCATTTGCCACGGAGAATATCAACGAGAAGACGCTCGCTTCCGTTGCAGGGCTCACCCTCGTAACGGTTGTAGGCGCCCATCACCTGCTGAACGTGTGCGTCCTTGACAAGCATGCGGAAAGCGGGAAGATATGTTTCCCAGAGGTCGCGCTGCGATACGCTTACGTCAAATCTGTGCCTTGAAGACTCGGGGCCGCTGTGAACGGCGTAGTGCTTTGCGCAGGCAATGGTCTTATAATGCTCGGGGTCGTCGCCCTGCATACCGCGGACCGTGGCTGATCCCATTACGCCTGCGAGGAAGGGATCCTCTCCGCAGGTTTCCTGTCCGCGTCCCCACCTCGGATCACGGAAGATGTTGATGTTGGGGCACCAGAAAGAAAGGCCGTGCCACCAGGGATCACTGTTGGCTTTGTCTCTGCCGAACTCATTGTGTTCGGTTGTATTCCACCTTGCCCTGGCTTCATCGGATACTGCCGTGAAGACCTCGAGTTGCTGCGCCTCGTCGAACGTTGCAGCAAGACCTATCGACTGGGGGAAAACGGTCACACCGTCTCCTGTAATGCCATGGCAGCCTTCAGACCACCAGTTATACGCCGCAATCCCAAGACTGTCGATGGAAATTGAGCCGCTCTGAAGGAGGCCTGCTTTCTGCTCTATTGTAAGGATGGATACCATATCCTCAACCCTCTCGTCAACGGAGAGAGAAGGGTTACGGAAAGGATGGTCATAAACTGCCTCGTTCTTTGGAGCACAGGCTGTGGCGGCAAAAGCTACTGCAAAAGCCAGAATAGTTATTTGTTTCATAAATTACTGATTATAGTCGGTATTGGTATATATTACATCCAGCGTAAGAGTGAAACGCCGGACAGCTTTCTCTCCGGGTCCGTAAAGGACAACGCTGTGCTCGACCTTCCCACGATAGCCTCCCGGCTTTACCGAGACCTTCATATCCACGGTCTCGCCCGCCTTTATGACTGTCCGGCCGATATAGGCGTTAACACAGGAACAGCTGCACACAAGTCCGGCAATGCGGAAATCCTCATCGGAACCGTTGGATATCCTGAAAGTATGGAAGACTGTTCCGGCATTGCCGTCAACCTTCCCGAAATCCCATTCCACGGAATCGAAGGAAAGCGGGGCCAGAAGGGTCAGCAGAACACATAGAAAAGCCGGCATCAGTTGAAGTTTCTGTCCACTATCTTCTTCAGGATTACATCCCCCTCGTAATCGGGATCTCCGGAATAATCGATGAGCACCATTCCGAGAGAGCCTTCGGACGCTTCCGCATCCAGAGCCTTGTTGACAAGAGGCATCACACCGGCGGCGAACTCGTGCGGCCTTGGATGGCCTTCACGGTTGAAATAGCCGGAAACATGGTTGACGCTCCATCTCTCGCCCGAACCGGCATTCGCGAAAGCCGAGGCATGCCTTACGAAAGATGCTGTCTTTCCTTCAGCGAAGGGACCGTCGTTCTCCCATTCATAATCATCCTGAACATCAATGGCCACCTGCTCCGCACAATGCCTTCCGGTAAGAAGGCTTCCTTCATCCCAGTCCGATGCAAGAGCTCCGCACCAGAATCTGTTTTCCAGATAATTCCTGTTTATGAAAAGGATCTTGCCGCGGAGGTCGGCAACGGTAAGGCCGGGGCGGAAAGAATCAAGGGCAACGCCAAGGTCATAATATTTCTTCTCCAATGCGCTCAGGCTGTCTTTTGCGGCAGAAAGCACCTCCGGAGTGAAATCATTGTTCTCGATTCTGAAAACAATCACCGCGAATTCGGAAGGATGCGCGGTCAGCATTCCGGCAATGGCGCCCACGGCTTCGTCAGCGCTTACTCCGGCATCTACGACACTGTGCATGATTCTGAACTCATCTGTGCTGCCGGGGTTGAATCCGGGACGAAGGTCAAAGCATCTGACTCCCTTGAGGAACTGGTCTCCGAGCATGAAAGTCTGGGTGCCGACGAACTCGCGCGCAGGACTGTCGAGAGGTATTCCTGCAGTTGCGGCATCGTGCGAACCGGGCATGGAGACCTTGCATGCCGACATATCGTCCGGAAGGTCTTTCATCCACGATTCCATAGACCTTTCATTTGTACAGGACAATGTGAGAAAGGCCGGAAATATCAGGGAAAATAAAAGTTTTCTCATAATCATTCTCCAAAACAGGCCGGTTTCCTTGTAAGGTTGTTTACAAGATAATCTCTCAGGACTGAAGCCTGTTCATCGGTAACGGTGACATATCTGTGCTTCCCGTCAGGACAAGGTGAGAAGCGCGTAACGCCCTCGTCGTCCACATCGATGACACCGGGTTCGGTGGTGGTGAAAAGTGTTTCTCCCTCAACCGCATAGATTACTGCGGTGGGGTCGAAGGCCCAGTTGTCATAAGGCATTCCGCTGTACCTGATATACGCCTCCTTGAGAGGATGTGCGGATACCCATCCGAAATCATTCTCTATGCTGGAAGAAGGATATCTTACAGCTTCACCTATCTCCCAGGGCAGGCATACTATATCGCAAGGCCACTCCGTAAAGAGTTTCCTGGACGCGGGAATGTTTATCATCACGTTGAACTCAGGGTAGTCATCCTTGAACCTGCCCGCCATGATTGAAAGCATCCTGACCTTCTTCTGAATGAGTTCCTTTCCGGTGAGAGGTGAAATCTCATCTGCAGGAGTGTCGAGAAGACGCGCAAGGTTTGTAAGGAAGCCCACGGATACTACTACGACAGAATTGTCCGGCTGGGATGCAAGAAGCTTCCTGTAAAGGATATGAGCGTCGGGCAGGGACTCGTAATCAATACCGGTGGTGGCAAACAAGGGAGTGCCGTCCTCTTTGACAAGAGTGCTTACCTGTCCGGCATAATTCTCTGAGGGGTCACTTCCGTCGGGACCGTTGTTGCGGGCGCGTCCGAGCTGAATGTCGGGATGACCGTAGAAAGTGTTCATGATGTCGACGAACCTGACGGTGTTCTCCCCTTCCTTGTTGAGACAGATTCCGAGAAGATTGATTTTAGCATCGTCGATATAAAGATTGAGGAGGGCAAGGGCCTCGGTGTCATCTATGTCATTACCTATGTCGGTATCGAAGATGATATTGACGGGAGTGTCGCACTGCTTCTCCTCCGCCTGTCCGCAGGAAACAAATGAAAATGCCGCGAGTGCCAGGCCAAACAGTATGTTATTGAATTTCATGGTTGTTGGATAATTAAGACTAAACGTTTCCTGATACGATTATGAGGGCAAGACCAGCAATGAAGAAAGTGAACATCACGGCAAGCAGGGCCGGAACACCTTTGCCCGCTCCCTTGAATTCCTTCCAGATGAACACTCCCCAGATGGCCGCAATCATGGGCGCGCCCTGTCCGAGCGCATAACTTACGGATGCTCCCGCCTTCCCTGCACAAATGTAGTTGAGCGCGGTACCGAGGCACCAGATGGCGCCTCCGAGCATTCCGACGATATGGGTTTTTGCATCTCCATCCCTGAAGTACTGGCTGTAGCTGACAGGTCCGCCCACGAAGGGTTTCTTCATGACTATGGTGTTGATGACAGTATTGCTGAGGAAAACACCTATGGAGAATACTACAATTGCAGTATATGGGGTGCATTTCCCGGCTGCCGGATTGGCGAAGTCCGCAAGGTCGACTCCGTTATAGACGAGAGCGGAGAAGAAGGACATGATAAGACCGGCGAGAACGGCAAGGATGATTCCCTTGCGGTTCTGTCCGGCATCGCGGACCTCCGTAGATACCTTGCCGGACGCAATGCCGTTGCAGACAATGGCAATAACGATAAGGGCCACACCGATGAACAGGAGGGAGAGATTCTCGTCGCCCTTGGGGTGCAGAAGGATATTGTTGAACACGCCTACCACCAGCGCGAGACCGACTCCGAGCGGGAAGGCAACCGACATTCCCGCAATTGAAATGGATGCGGAAAGAAGTATGTTCGAAACGTTGAAGACCACCGCTCCCAACAGAATCCAACCTATGCTGGCCCATGATGCCTGGGCGATGTCGGCAAGGAAAGGACGTCCTTCGGATCCGATGCTTCCGAAAGTGAATGCAAGAATGAGTGAGAATATCACCATTCCTATCACGTAGTCCCAATAAAACAATTCGTAGCGCCAGCTCTTGGCCGCAAGTTTCTGGGTATTTCCCCAGGATCCCCAGCAGAGCATCGTGACAAAGCAGAGAATGACTGCGAGGGCGTAACTGTTGACAATAAACATAATTATTAAATTAAATATCTTTACGGTAAGGTATGGATTCCTGCGCTCCCAGATGCTGCACCGTGACGGCGCTGGCACGGGTGGCGAACTCCACGGCTGAACGCAGGCTCTCCCCTTCTGCAAGGGCAACGCACAACGCTCCGCAGAAAGTATCGCCTGCAGCTGTTGCATCAACGGCCTTGACCTTGCAGGCGGGAACCATCTCAAGGGCGCTTCCGTCCCAGATGGCGGCGCCCCTGCTTCCCAGAGTCATGACTACCTTGTCCACGCCGGATTGGCAAAGCTTGCGCATTACGGCCTCAACGTCGTCGCTGATGCCCGTGAACAGAGCCGCCTCCGTCTGGTTGGGAGTCATGATGGACACGTTCCTGAATATCTCCGGAGGGAGCTCACAGGCCGGAGCCGGATTCAGAATCACACATGCGCCGGCATCGTGGGCTATCTGTGCCGCCTTCGCTACGGCATCGACCGGAATTTCGAGCTGAAGAATGACGTAATCGGACGATTCTATCACGGAACGCACGCTCTCGATATCATCGACGGTGACGTCTCCGTTGGCACCTGGGGCAACGGATATCACATTCTCCCCCTCATCGTCAACAAGAATAAGCGCCACGCCGGAAGGCTTCTCCGAAAAGAAGGTGTACCGGGTGTCTATCCCGTCCTTTGCATACCCTGCAAGCGCCTTCTCTCCGAGCATGTCGCGCCCCACCTTGCAGATAAAGGTGACGTCACCTCCCAACCGGGCGGCGGCGACAGCCTGGTTGGCTCCCTTGCCTCCGGGTCCCATCTTGAAATCGCCTCCGAGAATGGTCTCGCCCGGGACGGGAATCCTGGGCGACTTGATGACCATATCTGTATTGCTGCTGCCTATGACAGTTATCTTCTTCACATCCATCAGAATTTGTTCAACTCGGACTTTATTAGACTGACTTTCTCTGCGGCATTTATGGACTCATCTAGAACGATGGTCCTGAGCGGTTCCAGAAGCTTTTCGAGTTTGGAAACTATCTTCGGATTGCCTTCCTGCCTGAGTATCCTGATTTTCTCATAGTCCTGAATGCCTTCTATCAGACGCTCGAAACGGACACTGCTGCCTTCAGGATAAAGGAGGTAGGTGTCACCGCTGAGCCAGTTGCCGAAACGGCTGTCCTTGCAGGGATCTTCAGGCCAGCTGCATAGAGCCCACCTGAGATAACCGGAGTAATTCCTTGCCGCCAGTGACAGACCGAGGTATTCCTGCTCGGCATAAGGCGAGAACGTGAATGTGTTGGGATGGTCGGGACCGCAGCAGGTATAGTTCGTGGTCACCTTGCCGGCGGCGTTACGCTGCTCCACCGCTTCCTGGGGGAAGGTGATGGAATGACCGAGACCTATGCTGATGTCGTGCATGATATCCACCACCTCGGGAGAATAATTCACGGCTCCGGCGATTTTGAACTCCGGGTCCGCCTTGCTCACGAGATTCCTTGCCGCAACCATCTGGTCCGTGGGACGTTCATCCATGGCTATGCAGGTCCTGTCAAACCATCCTTTGCTGCGGAGATGCTTTGCAAAATCAGTAAGGAAAGGGAGAAGGATATCTTCATAAGCCTGCTCTCCGGGATTGCAGGAAACGTGCTTTACTGTTGCCGAAGCAAGGTCAAGATATTCGAAGGAATAACCCCAGGGCACAATCGTGTAGCAGTCTATCTGCTCGGAGACGCCGCAGGAGAACATGAATTCAACCCATTTGTCAAAGACGCTGTAGTCATAGCTCCAGCCGCCGTCGAGCTGTTTTGTCTTGAGGACCATGCTCTCGAAAGGATCGTAGGTCTGGCAGTTCCAGGGATGCTGTATGATGGAGGCGGTGATTACCTTGCCACCGGCAGAAGCATATTTCTCTACAATGGGACGCATCTTGGCAAAATGCTCCTCGCTCCAGAGAGGAACATTGAAGTACCTGGCAACTGCGTAAGGGTTCTGCCACAGGTCAAGATGAAAAGTCCATTGAGACGGTGCGGGAAGGATTCTGCCGGAAACATTGAGTTCCAGAGGAAGGGTTTTCTCAAAACCGTCCGCAGACATTTTTATAAATCCTTTGTATTTTCCGGGAACGGCGTCCTCAGGCACACTGACCGTAACCCACACTGGGCAGGTCTTTCCGGCCTCAGTCTTCCATCCATCAGCCTTCACCAGTCTGTCCGGCTGGAGGGATACGGCCTCGGACATTCTCTCGAAATAATCTGCAATGACGTAATCCACTACATTGCACTCGATGCAGTTCGAAGAAATCTTTCCATTATGAGAGCGGAGGTCGGTGGCGGTTACGGTAACGGTGCCATCAGAGGCGGGAACGATTACAGCCTGGGCGTTGACTCTCTCCCCTCTCCACGCGGAAAGGGAGGGAGCCTTGCAGGCTGCAGGTTTTTCGTCCTGCATGTAGCGTACGTCTTCGGAACCCCATATGAAAGCCGGGCTGCCGGGCTGCGCAATGGCGGAAAGGCAGCATGCGGTGAAAATCAATGAAATGACTGTTCTTCTCATAACCCTGTCCTAAAGTTTGATCTTTGCCATTACCGGGCAATGGTCCGAAATGAACTTTCCGTCCGAACTCTTCTGAGGGAGCATCTCATAATATGAACAGCTTCCCTCGCTGATGAAGATATAATCAATAATATTGGGCTGGAACTGTGCGGGGATTTTCTTTGCAAGTTCAGCATAGTCATGATAACCGTGGTAGCTTGAAGGGTTGAGAGTCTTCCTGACAGCAATGTCATAGGCATGGATGAGGCCGACGCTCTTGACGTACTTGATATCATCGGATTCCTTGCTTGAATTGAAGTCTCCGGTGATTATCATGGGGCAGTCGCCACCAATCTCATGAGCCTTCCTGCAAAGTAGGTTCACACCCTCACGGCGTGCAACCACTCCGACGTGGTCAAGATGGGTGTTCACAAAGAAGAAACGCTTGCCTGTGGAGATTTCCTCAAGGAAAGCCCAGCTTGCAATACGGATGCAGGCGGCATCCCATCCCTTGCTGGGGACTTCGGGGGTTTCGCTGAGCCAGAAGTTTCCGCACTCAACTGCCCTGAAACGGTCATTGCGGTAGAATATGGCTGAATACTCACCTTCCTCCTTGCCGTCTTCGCGGGCAACACCTACGGAGCTGTAACCGGGAAGTTTCTCCTCAAGGAATTTTTTCTGGAAATTATAAGCTTCCTGAGTACCGATGATATCTGCATTCACCCCTGCTATGACTTCCGCATAAGCTTCCTTTCTGAATTCCCAGCTGTTCTCTCCGTCATCGGCAACACCAAGGCGGATATTTGTTGTAAGAACGGTAAGGTCAAGGTCGAGGGACTCTTTTTCATCTGTCTGCGCGAATGCAGGAATCTGTCCGCAAAGCAAGGCCGCAACGGCTGCGATCATATAGAATCTTTTCATATCGGAAATAGTGTTAATAATTGAAAACATAATCGTATTCAGCGCCTCCGGCACCGATTCTGAACGTGTGTACTTCATTCTTTGCAGGTTTGACCGCAATCACGTCGCAGCAGAGGCTCTTTTCAAGGTCTACGTCCGCACGCCTGGTTCCGGGCATAAGCTGAGCCTGGGTGCAGTAGCCCATGCACTGGGTGACGAAATAGTTCACGTTCCTGTCAACCTCATGCATGTTGAAATGGCTGTCACCGCAGAAGAGACCTATGATATTGTGCTCTTTCTTCATTTCCGCAAGGACATCCATCATCCTCTCGTTGCTCTGAAGATTGTAGGGAGCCGGAATGTTATGCCAGCGTCCGTTGGGATGAGGCATGTAGTGGCAGGCCACAAGGATGTTCATCTCCTTGGGTGTTCCGTTGACAAGATTCTTGAACCATTCTACCTGTTCGTCGTCGAAGACATAGCATTTGTCCTGCTGAGTGCCTGTTCCGCAGCTGTTAAGGAGAACTATCCTGAAGTTCTTTTCAGGAATATCGTAATAATGGTAAACCTTTCCGGGGGTGAGGTGAAGGTTGCCGTCAGCTTTCTCGAGACCAGGTTTCTGGAAGAGATCCTGGAAACGTTCTTCCGAATTGAAAGTACCCTCTCCGGCATCCCAGTCGTGGTTTCCGGGAACATAGAGGAACACACCGGGGAACTTGAGCATCTCGTCCCTTACGCTGTTCATGATTGTGGTGGCGATATCCCTGCTTATATGGGCAGGACCGAGATTGATGCCTATGTCACCCAGACAAAGCATGAAATCATAGTTCCATATATCGCTTGTTGATGCAACGTAGCCGATATGACGGAACCTGTAGTCGTTGTGCGCATGGACATCGGTGAAGATGGGGAAGGTGATGGTCTCGTCATCTGCCTTCCATGCCTTGTAACGCTCGTAAGCCTCAGTTACTTGAGGCACTACGAAATCAGGCATTTCATCCGAAGGTGCCAGGGTGCCGTATTCACGTGGAAGTTCTCCCTCGGTATAGAGTTGCAGCTTCAGATACTGGCCCATATAATCCTCGAAGTACAGAACCTTGATCTGATGCCTGCCCTTGCTGAGGACAATCTTGGCCACTGATGAATTTCCGGAACCGTTGAGTTCTATTAACGTTTTTCCATCAATGATAAGCCTCGACTCGTCATCTGAAGTGAGCAGGAAACTGAATTCCTTCTCAGCGGGCACGGTAAAGGTGGAAGTGAATTCGGCGGCAAAATGGTCTATAGCCTCATCGCTGTGGCTGCCGAGAGAAAATGTCGGGGCAGTACCGCATTCATCGGGCTGGCCGAGTGTGGAGAAGTCGGGAAGTTCTATCTTGTCATAAGCATCCCAGAATTTGTAGCTGACCTCACCCTCACTGTACTTGGGAGCACAGGAGCAGATGACTGCAAAGGCGGCAGCGATATAAAGTACCTTTTTCATTATTTTATGAAGTAATTTTCTGATGGTATCTCCTCCCACTTGCCGTCGCGTTCCCAGACTGCCTTGAGCACCTGGTCCTCATAGCTTTCGAGATATTTGAGCGTGAACGAATGGATGCCCGCCTCCAGAGGTATGAACCCTCTCATCATGGTAGCGGAATGTGTCCCGTCATTGTCAACGGCATCCGCACCGTCAATCTGAAGAACACCGCCGTCATCACACAGCAGACCGAACTTCCATACATCGGTGGAAGGCACGTTCAGGTAGCCTGTATAGATGAATCCGTAGTAGTCTTCCTGCTCAGCGGGATCAAGGGACGGCTTCTCCAGAGTCCCCTCCTTCACGAAAGTACCGAGCTTGAGAATGTCGTCGGTGCACTTGAAGTCTCCGGTGTAATACTTGTAATTCACCCCGTTCTCCGTGCATTTGACATCAAGAGCCGGCATATAGTGGCACTTGCGGGCAAGAGCTTTTAGCTCTATGCTCTCATTGCCGTCCTTGAAGGCCTTTGCCCTTATGGTTGCAGTTTCATCCAGAGTGAATGTGCCTGTGTAAAGGGGTGATTCCATTGTGGGTTCACTGCCATTAACGGTATAATGAATCTCCGCGCCCTCAGTCAGAGTCCCGAGTGTCATGTCGAGCTTGTCGAGGAAAAGGTCCATCCTTCCGCCCTCTATGGTGTAATATACCGGAGAGATGGTCTGAGTGCCATCGGAAAGTGAATACGGCCTTGAATCAACTGAGGTCCAGAGGTCCTTGCAAGGCTTAGAGCAGAGTGTGAAGTGCAGCTCACCGCCCTTCAGGAGTTCAGGATACGTGATATAGCATTTGTCAAGAACCTTGCCGTTGAATTCCACGGACTTGATATACTTGTTGCGTGCCGGATTGTCGGCAGTGACTGTAAGTTTCTTTGCGCTGGGAAGGGCTATGGTGGCCTTGTCGAACAAAGGCGTCGTCAACACGAATTCGTTGCTTCCGGGGCAGACCTCATAAAGACCGAGGGCGGACATCACGTACCATGCAGACATTTGACCGCAGTCCTCGTTTCCGGAAATTCCTTCCGGAGTATCGTCATACATCTCATCGAGCATGCGGCGGGTGAGCTCCTGGGTCTTCCAGGGCTGGCCGAGGTAGTTGTAGATATAAGTGATGTGGTGGCTGGGTTCATTGCCGTGAACGTACTGGCCTACAAATCCGGTCATGTCGCTTACGTGTCCCGCTGTCTCCGAAGGAGCGGAGAACAGTCCGTCCATCGCCTCGATGAATTTCCCGTCCCCGCCCAGAAGATCTCCAAGACCCTTGAAATCCTGGGGTGCGAAAAATCTGTACTGCCATGCGTTGGCCTCAGTGTACTCCCTGCTGGTCTCGAAGGGGTTGAAAGGCTCGACAACGGTACCGTCCAGATTGCGTCCGCGGAGGAAGCCGGTGCTTCCGTCGAAATAATTCACGTAGTTCTTTGCACGCTTATAGTATTCTGAAGCCACGTCCGTTCTTCCTATGCTTTCCGCAAAGCGGGCGATGCACCAGTCGTCATAGGCATACTCAAGACCGCAGGAAACAGATTCGCGGAGTTTGTTGGCGGGAATGTATCCGAGTTCCTTGTAGTAGGAAGAACCTTTGGCGTTCGTGTTTGAGGAAACCACCATTGCCTCCAGGGCATATTCGGGGTCAAGCTCGGGGACTATGCCCTTGAACCACGCGTCAACGATGAAAGGCACGGAATGATACCCTATCATACACTCGGTCTCACCTGATGCAAGAGGCCAAAGGGGCAGCATTCCGGTGGAATGATAATCGTCAAGAAGAGAGAATACTATGTCGTGCAGCTGTCTGGGATAAATGAATGAAGACAATGGGAGCCATGCACGGAAAGTATCCCACAGTGAAAGTGTTGAATATGCCTTGTTGGTTGAGAAAGTCTTGGAGATTTCGTTGTCCATACGGCGGTAGTATCCATAGGCATCTGAAACGACGTTAGGCACTATTGCAGTATGATAGAGAGCTGTATAGAATGTTCTTTTCTGAGACTTGGTACCGCCTTCAACGGTAATGGTACCGTTAAGGAATTCGCTCCACTGACGGAATGTGTCACTGCATACGGCATCAAAGTTAAAGGCGAAAATGCCGCCTTCGACTTCAAGATTATCCAATGCGCTCTGATATGATACGGAAGACAGACCGACCTTGGCTACAACCGGACCGCTCCCATCCTTGAATGAGAGGACAACCTGACGGTTGAGACTCGTACATTCATCCGGAGAATTCACGAACTTATGGTCATCGACATACCTGACAGACTCGATATCGCTTGAGAACTGGGCGACAAAATAGACATAGTGCCCCGGAGTCCAACCGTCCGTGAGCCTCATACCCGAGATTTCGTTCGGTGCAGTCTGTTTCAATTCCACCTCACGGATAACGTCTCCGTCAGAAATCACGTGGTTCATATCTATTACAATGTTGTGAGGCTTCCCTTTTGAGAAAGTATATCTGTGCCATCCGGTATGTGCTGTGGCGCTTACCTCGGCCTTGAGTCCCTCATCCTTGAAGAATACGGAGTAGTATCCGGGCCTGGCCTCCTCGTCCTTATGGCTGAACTTGAGGTGCTCGTAGATGTCTCCTTCCAGAGAAAGGTCAACGTCGCTGCAACTCGGATGGAAAAGGACATCCGCAAGGTCTGAGCAACCGGTTCCGCTCAGATGAGTGTGGGAGAAACCGATGATTGAATCCCTGTCATGGTGGTATCCGGAGCATGCGTCCCAGACATTACGGTAGTTGTCAGGACTGAGCTGGACAGAACCGAAAGGCGTGGTTGCACCGGGATAGGTATGGCCATGGAATCCCGTTCCGATAAACGGATCGACATAGTCTACAGGGGACATAGTTTTGTTTGTACACGCTAAAAGAGAGGAGATGACAGTTAGAAATACTAGAATTTTCCGCATATAGAGAAGTTAATTGAATAATTTAACAAATATAACACGTTTTGCATTAACGGACAACAAACCAGTTGTATCCGTTTGCAGGAATTGTCACCTTAAGCCTCACGGAATAATCGCGTTCAAGCCTTGCCGTTATGGTCTTTCCGTCCTGTTCGCTTATGCGGGCCCTGTCTGTCAGACCCGTATAGTACAGAGGAACGGAGATCGTACGGGTGATTTCCTCGTCTGTAGGGTTGAAGACCATTATGAAACCCTTCTCTTCCAGGCCGGGGTTGACGTGTATGAAACCGTCCCAGTCAACACCGTCGGGCCTGCGAAGATGAACCACATCGCTGCAAAGTATGTCGCGGTATTCCTTATACCATGAAATGACTTCCTTTACACATTCTTTCGTGCGCTCCGTATCATAAAGGCGGAAGCCGCGGTAGCATGCCTGCACGCCGGAACCGTAGTTCTGAATCATGTGCGCCTTGTAGGCATCGAGGTGTTCGTCAAGAGGCTCAAGTGTTGCGGCCGCTCCGCCGCCATGGTACTGCACCAGCGGAACAAAGGTCCAGCTGTTTGTCGCCGTACGTTTCCACATTCCATCATATATGTTCTGGCGGCCGAGAATAATCTGCCTGTCACGCGGAAGAGACCAGTTCACTTCACGGTATCCCACAGCGCTCTTGTTTGAGCCGACATAGCGGAATCCGTCGTCGGGCACATTCATGAAGATGCCCTTTGCACACATCCATCTGTACATATCCTCGATAACCTTGTGCTGTTTCCACTGGGAATCTTCGAGCCCCGTGTGATAAGCGTGGGAAGTGGACGCGCAGGGATCACCGTTGTATGATCCGTCATGTTCCAGGACATCGAAACCGGTTTTCTCGAAGAAGGACCTTATCTTACGGAAATAGTCATAGCCCCATTCAGTGCAGATGCAGGGAGAACTGCCGAAGGTCATGCCGCCCCTCTTGCCGGTAGCCGGGTTTATCAGGTCCACTTCATCGCTTATCCACCGGCTTGCATAAAGGGAATACCCTCCGAGTTCAATTCCCTTCGAATGCGCGTAGTCGGCAAGAGCCTTGAACTTGGATATGTTTTCCGCCGATTCATCCTCCATGTCCAGGCCGGAGCCGAAACTGAGGATGACCATTTCATATCCGGTCTCAGCGCACTGGTCTATGGCGGTTCTGACAACATCCGGATCGGTGGATGTACAATGCATGAATATGGGATTTTCGCTTGTCCAAGGGGCTATGTGATTGCAGAATCGTTTGAAGGAAAGGGACTTTCGCTCCCTGTCCTCAGAATCATACGGCATTATCCAGTTTCGGAAGCTGGAAAAGCTTCCACCGGCGCATATCGCTTCCTGAGGCCCGCGGGGAAGCCTTACCTGAAGCTGACATGGAGTGTCAAGCGCATAACTTACCTGTGAGGTATATCTCGGATCTTTTTCCCAATGGGTTGTGAAGCCTTCATCCCAGTCGCTTTCAACATATATGTTGAGCGGACGGAATTTCTGCGGACCATCTACAATTGATTCCGGCTCCACCATTGCCAGGTCTTCAAGCATGAATTCGTTCAGCATGAATGCATAATCGGATTCATTTTGTATGTCGAACCATTTGCTTATGATGGGGAATCCGTCATATACGGCGACGTGGAGGTCAACCTTGAGGTCCTTCAGAAGCCCGGGACCGGCCAGTTTGAAAACAATCTCCTTTCCGGAAGGTTTCCATTCCTTTACCAACGCCCAGCGCCTATGCTTCCACTCCATACGCGGCTGAAGATCGCGGACTTCGAAATCAACCACCTGGAAGGAATCCGGGATTGGAGAGAATCCGTCAATCCACTTGGGTAATGTATATCCATATTCGAACTGTCCCGTAAGACCGCCAAGGCTATAGATGTGTCCGTCAATCTTAAGTGAACCCTCGGCACTGGGAGAGCGCAGCAGCGCTTCTCCTGTCATTGCATTGAATATGTCGATGGTTGCCAGATTTGGCAATACCCTGAAACTCCGGGATACAAGTCCGTTGCCGATTACAACGGTCTTGCCGTCTGCTGTCCCGTGAACGCTTGTACAGAAGCCGCTGTTGTCTATGAGCCAGTCTTTTCGGGGCCTGTCAGCCCTTGCAGGAAGGACGGGGAGAGCCGAGATTTTTTCTCGAAGGGGTGCCGCTATTTTTTCATCAAGGACGAATTCCGAAACGCGGGATTCAATTTCGGCAGGAGCAGGTATGATTTCAAAATAATCGAATACGGCATCTATCAGATCCGCATGGTCTCCGCTGATTCCGTCTCCGGCATCATCAACTATGAGTTCCAGAGTCTGAATGCCTCTGATTTCAAGGGAGACTGGCTTTACCGCCTCACCGCCATGCATAACACCACTGTTGAAGATTTCCTCTCCGTCGCCTAAAACACGGAAGACGATACTTCCGGGGCTCACGGTTCCATCTGCGGCGCCTATTCCTTGAAAAGATTTTCCCTTGTCCAATGATGAATAGAAAATCACGGTTCCGTCGACAAGGGGAATCTTGATTAAATCAGGATTGTTGTAATTCAGTCCCTTATCATTAACGCCAATCTTGCAGCTGAATGAATTTGAATTTCCCATCAGGTTGAATTTCATCCTGAACGATGAATGTACTCCCAGACCTTCAGAGTATGACAAACCGCCCACCTTGAGCGGTTCTCCCGATACTGACTTGTTCTTTTCCGGGGTGCCGAAAGCTTGGGAAACCTTTGACATGTCCAGATCTGTAAGTTTGACAAGATTCTGGCCGGAAAGAGGAACAGAAAGCACAAGAACAATTAATGAGATGAACAGACGGAAATATCCCATATCAATAAAAATTTATAACCAACTGCAATTTAAATTAAAAGTCACAAATCAGCAAGTGCTCTGACTCGGTCGGACAAAGCAATAAAAAAACAAGGTGGCCGGAACGACCACCTTGTAATTATGTATACAGTTATCTATTAATAACCTGCATTCTGCTTGAGAGCGCCTGCAGACTTGGAAACCTGCTGTGAAGGATAAGGGAATACTGCAAGATGTGCATCCCACTTGGCGTTCTTGTTCATATCAATGTAATCCTTGTAAGGACCTACACCGGCAGGCTGACCATCCATAAGATTGGTTTCAATACTGGCATATTCTGCCCCTTTACGCATAGCCATATCTGTGCCTATAACCTTTTGATTTTCATCTTTGAGGAAAATGAGCACTTCCCCAAGTTCTACTGTATTTCCCGTTGGATCTACACCCTGACCTACAGGAGAACCAGGATAATTACGATATACGTGGAACAGTGCGCGGGGGTGACCTTCGAGGCAGGCAATGGCCTTGTTCTTCATCCAAGTGTCAACACCTTCGCCGATTGCCCAACGGATAAGGTCAATGCGGCTGTCAGAGAGAGTTTCGAACATAAGTTCGCAAACACGCTCGTGATAAAGTTCTTCCCAAGTTCCGGTGCAATTCTCGACAAGACCTGCACGTTTGCGGATAGCATTGAGATCCTTGGCGGCTAACTCAGCTTTGTTTGCGTGAAGATAAGCCTCTGCGCGGAGAAGGAGAGCGTCTGCAAAACGAATTACGTGGAAGTTGACACGGGCTGAAGGCCAGCTACCACCGGACTCGTTGACATAACCTGTATTGACAAAATCAAAATGTTTGAAAGGTTCCATCCATTTGTTGATCTGGAATCCTGTCTCGACATCCTGATCACCGTAATATTTCATCTTGGAGCCATAATACTCAAACTCCTGTCCGTACTGAAGGATAGAGCGATATAGACGTTCATTGACCATTTTTCCGTCAGCCTTGAGAGCTGCCTTTCCGGTCTCGTGGTCGATGGAGTCACCATCCTTGAGGAATTCCTCGAAAGCGTCGTATGAGGGCTTGAACTGACCCCATCCGTTGTAAACACCCCAGCCTTTGTTCTCAAGGCAGACACCAGGGAATTCGCAACCCGTACGTGGATTGTAACCTCCGTTGGAAGGAATTGACCAGCAATACTCCTTGTTCCACCAGGTAGCAACTTCGTCATTGAACATTTCAGAGAATGTAGGCATAAGAGCCCTGCCGTATGTATTCTCAAGTTTGTTGACCGTAGCGATCACGTTATCCCACTGTTTGGCGTCCCAGGTTGCCCAATATGCATATGTACGCGCCATCATAGCACAAGCTGCCTCCTTTGAAGCGCGGCCCTTCTCCTGGGTGGAATAGGAATCAATCGTTCCGAGATATTTCTCGGCCTCCTGGAAGTCGGCGACGATCATTGCATAGTTGTCGCAGACAGACGCGGCCTGAGGAGGAATAGAATAGTCGTAAGGTGTGTCGGGGAATGCAACCTCATACTGCACTGCGGGAACACCGAGTTCCTTGGTACCGTAACGGCTTGCGATTGTGAGCGAGAGCCATGCCCTCATGAAATATGCCTCACCGAGACTTCTCGTACCAACGTAAGAAAGGGTTTCACCTGCTTTCTCCTTGTCTGTAAGGGCCTTGATGATCCAGTTCGCGCGTGAGCCGAACCTGTAGCACATATCAAATACGGAACGGAGAGGTGATTCGTCACCGTTCCACTGGAGACAGAAGAGCTGAGGCCAGTCACGGGTACGTCCGGGAACCATGTTGATTCCGACGCACTGCTCCCAGTGATAGTCACGGCCGAAGAGGTCGTCACCGTCTGCAAGAGGAGAGTAGATGGACTTCACTGCGGTTTCAATCTGAGAATCGTTAGCGAAGTATGTATCCGTTGTAGGAGTACCCTGAGGTTTCACGTCAAGGAATTCCTTACACCCGGTTACAGCAAGAGTTGCAAGAGCAATAGCGAAAATTATAATCTTTTTCATATTGTAACTCCTTTTTTAGTATGTAAGTTTTACACCAAATGAGAGAACTCTTGAAACAGGGTACTTGAGGGCATCCCAGCCACCGCACTCAGGATCCATTCCGGAGTATTTGGTGATTGTGAAGAGGTTCTCACCTGAGAAGTATACCTGGAGAGAGCTTCCGCGCTCGTTGAAGTGAGCGGCCTTGCGGAGAGCGCTTGTAAGGTCATAAGAGAGGGTCACGTTCTTGAGACGGATGTAGGAAGCGTCCTCAAGATACCATGAAGAAGGAGTTGTGAAGTTTCCGTTCTTGTCATCCCTGGTAAGACGAGGAATGTTGGATGACGGGTTGTTGGCTGTCCAGGCATTGAGGATGTCCTTGCCGCGGTTGAAGTTACCGTCACCGTTGCTGTAGAGAGAGTACTTGGCCATGTAAGCAGCCTGTGCTCCCTGAACACCCTGGAACATTGCGCTGAAAGAGAGGTTCTTCCAGGTGAATCCTGCGTTGAGTGCGAAGGTCCAGTCAGGAGTTGCATTTCCAAGATACTGGCGGTCCTTTGAGTTGTCGATCTTGCCGTCGCCGTCGAAGTCCTCGAACTTGAGGTCACCTGCCTGTGCATAAGGCTGGATCTTCTCGCCATTGGCGTTCTTGTAGTTGTCGGCCTCTGCGTCGCTCTGGAAGATGCCGAGGCACTTAACCATATAGAATGAGTTGAGAGGCTGGCCTTCCGCTGTCTGATAGATGTAAGCAACGTTACGATAGCTGCCACCGCCTGTCCAGACACCCTTTAAGCCGTCACCACCGACAACGCCGATGTCGCTGACCCAGTTCTTGTTGTACGCAGCGTTTGCGTTCACATAGTATGACCAGTTGCCGACCTTGTCCTGCCAACCGATCTGCATTTCGAAACCGCGGTTCATCACCTCACCGAGGTTAACCTTCATGGCGTCAACACCGATTGTTGAAGGCCATCCTGAAGACTGGTCCTGGATAAGATTCCAGGTGCGCTTGTTGTAGAAGTCGAAGCTCATTGAGAGACGGTCCTTGAACATGTCAACGTCAAGACCGAGGTCGAACTGCTCTGAAGTCTCCCATGTAAGGTTCGGGTTCAACGCTTTGCTAAGAAAATAGAACTTGCCGGTAAGAATACCTCCGGTTGTTCCGTTACCGCCATCGCCGAGACCGTACCACATAGACTGACCACCCCAGTTGGTGCTACCGAGAGTAGGGCTCTTGTAGTTCCAGCCGATGGAGTTGATGTTACCGATACGTCCCCATGATGCGCGGAGCTTGAGGAGGGTGAGAGTGTCGTTCTTCTGGAAGAAAGGCTCGCTGGAAATCTTCCATGCACCTGTTACAGCGGGGAAATCACCGTAGTTGCAGTTTGAAGGAAGACGGCCGGCGTAGTCACGACGCCATGATGCTGTTACGAAGTAACGGTCATCGAAGCTGTATGAAAGACGGGCGATGAGGGCGACGTTGGAATCGGGTCCGTTGTAGTAGTCGCTCGCATCCCTTGATTCAGCATAGCTGAGGAACTGGAAGTTGGGGTCCTCATCAGCGAACACCTTGCCGCTTGCGCTGAATCCTCTCTCCTGCGCATAGTTTGCAGTTGTAGAAAGGAGGGCACCCACGCTGTGCTTGCCGAATGTGCGGTCGTATGAGAGAGTGTTCTCGGTCTTCCAACCGTCATTCCTGTAAGTTGACTCGTTGAGGTTGTTTCCTGCCTCGGGCTTACCGACTTCGAGGATGCTGGGTTTGAATTCCTTGGAGATGCCGTTGTTTACATAGTATGTGAAGCGGCTGTTGAACTTGAGACCCTTTACGAGGTTTGCAAACTCAAGACCTGTTGTAGTGTAGAGTGAGTTCCACCTGTTGTAGCGGGTGTTGGCGTCGAGTCCGCGGAAAGGATTGACAACGTCTCCGTGGATACCACCCCAGTCACCGTACTGTGCAAGGTACTCGGGATCCTCGTTGGCTGTTCCGCCGTAACCTGTTCCGTCCCATGAGTAGCGAGATGCGCTCTGAGGCATAGCGATTGCACGGTAGATTGTTCCTGAATAACCATTGGAATCAGTATCGGTACCCTTGCTGTCGCCCTGGCGCCAGTTGAGGTCCTCGGTGATCTTGATCCACTTGTTGACCTGGAACTCGCCACGGTAGTTGATACCGAGCTTGTCGTTGTATGTGTTCTTGAGAACACCCTGGTTGTTGTCAAGCATGAAGCTCAGGCGGTTCTTTGCCTTGTCTGTACCGGCATTGAGAACTACATTGTGACGATGATAGAGGGCGGTGCGGAAAATCTCGTTAACCCAGTCGGTACGTGTTGTTCCGATGTAGGGATTGACTGCGGTGTTCCATCCGTCAGGAAGGGTCTGGCCTGCAGCTGTGTAAGAACGCTTTTCCATCTCGATCTGCTCCTCTGCATTGAGGGACTGAACTACGTTGGTAGCCTGGCGAACGCCGACCAAACCGTCATAGCTTACAGATACACCCTTGGTACCCTTCTTTGTGGTAACGAGGATAACACCACCGGCTCCTGACTGCGCACCATAGATGGCGGCTGAAGCGGCGTCCTTCAGGACAACGATGCTCTCGATATCGGAAAGGGAGTTGATAGGTGCTCCGGGGATTCCGTCAACAACCCAGAGAACTGAGTCTCCGTTCTTGGAACCTTGTCCACGGATGACGATGCTGGGGGTAGATGTAGGGTCACCACCGGCTGCGGTTACGGTAACACCAGGGATCTGGCCCTGAAGCATGGCCTCTGTAGAGGTTACAGGGTGCTGGGCGAGTTTTTCAGGAGTTGCGACAACACCGACAGATGCTGAAAGGTCTTTCTTCTTGGTTGCGGCACCGTAACCGAGAACGACTGCGTCTGCCAGAAGCTCATTGTCTTCTGAAAGAGTGAAGTTAACTGCTGTGCGGCCGTTGAGGGGCTCAGATACGGTCTTGTAACCGATGCATGAAACCTCGAGGACTGCATTTGCAGGTGCACTGAGAGTGTAGTTACCGTCAAGGTCGGTGGTGGCACCAACGGTGGTACCCTGTACCATGACAGCAGCTCCCATGACGGGACCTACCGCATCCTTGACTGTTCCTGACACTTTGACGTTCTGTGCGTTCGCATTGACTGCGAATACCATTGACAGAACTGCAAACAGAGTAAACAGTGTTTTTTTCATAAAATAAATAATAAAGTTAGTAATATAATGAATTGGTATTCATTTGTCTTAGTTCCATTGTAACCGTAACTGAAAGTACGCAAAAACCCCACAACCAACAAACAGATTAACAGTAAAAAATCAATAAATCGGTTGTTCAGTTACACGTCCCTACAGTAAAACAGTCGCGGTTAGTTGGGCAAAAATGCTAATTTTCTCTGATATATCCAACAAAATGAGAGAAAAATTAATATTACATGCATATGGAAGCTGCACCGTACAGACCGATATGCTCTATCGAAGTACAGCAGACCTTGAATTTCTCAACGGTCCCGGAATAAGGGAAATGCGAAATTTCCTCATACATCGAATCCTTGAAATATTCAAAAGCATTCGCTATGCTTCCCCCAAGTACAACAGCTTCGGGATCGAAGGCAAAAAGAATGAGATTCATCAGTTTTCCCACATGCACCCCGAAATCCTTCATTATTTCAAGCGCTTCCGCATCTCCGGAGGCACAGGCGGCGGCAACATCCTTCCCTGTAGTCCCAAGCCCCTCAAAATAGCGGCTGCTGCAATAATACTCATAATCCTTGTCAAGATAAGGTATGCTTCCTATCTCCCCTGCTCCTGTATTGGCGCCCCGATAAAGTTTGCGGTCGATTATTATTCCCGAACCGACACCTGTCCCGAGCGTGACACATACGGAATTCCTGAAAGGTCGGGCCTCTCCGAAGGTAGCTACACCGAGAGCGAAGCAGTTGCAGTCGTTGTCAACGCTCACGGGAAGGGAATACTTCCTCTCAAGCTTCTCCTTAAGATGCACTTCCTTCCATGAGGGGATGGCTACGACATCGTAGACGATTCCGCGCTCAGCGTCCACCACAGAAGGCACACCGATTCCTATAGCGGTCACGGCAGGATTCAGAAGGGCGTCTATCATTGAACACAACTGTCCGACCACTTCGTCTTCAGGACCGTCCGCCCTGCATGGTTGCGTGATAATGTTGCTGACGGCATCTCCGTCAACGAGGCCGGCCCTGATTTTGGTTCCGCCCAGATCTATTGCAATTATCATAATGTCACCTTGCCGCTTTTTTCAACACGTACGGTACTGCTCTTTCCGTCTCCCCAGAGAACGGTAAGATTGAAAGGTTCATCCGTACTTACTGTAATGACCGGAGTTTCATCAGCGCTCCTGCGCGCGGCGGCCTTCAAGTTGACGGAAGCCTTCGGACCGAAAGGATAACGCTCGATTCCATGCTCTTCGAGTTTGGTGATATCCCACTCAATCTTTTCTTCAGAATAATCCGATTTGATTCCGAGCACATACTCTATGAATACGGCAATGGGGGGAAGCCCGGTCCAGCCGACAAAATCTTTTCTGGCCATGAAACCGGGATCCTTGGTTTCGGGAGCGTAATATTCCCAGAAAGTACCCGTTTTCTTCCATACATCGAAAACACACTCGTAATGATTGGCGGCGATTTCTCTTGAAAGCTTCTGATATCCGTTACGCCAGAGTCCGTCTATTACCATATAATTGGTACCCGGCCAGATACCGCCCTGCCAGTAACGGCCGCCAGGATTGTATTTGGGATGGTCGGCAGAAAGGGAAGGAACCCTGTGGGTGCGGTTGAACTCTGATTCGTCTGAAAGGTGGGCGACAAGCTTGTCCATCTTGTCCTTGTCAAGCACCGGAGACTCGAGAGCCCAGAATGCGCTTATCCCCTTGGTATCACAAAGAGAGCCGTCTGCATATCTGTCATGAAGGAAATTGTCCTCATCGCTCCACATCTTCGTGCTTATGTGCGATTTGAGGAATTTCATCTCATCCTCCATTTCCTCGATTTCCTGCCAGCGCTCGGTATAGAATCCGATCTGGAGAAGGCAGTCATCAACCAGATACTGCTGAAGGTTTGCATCGAGCCACTCCATATGACCGTTTGACCAGATGGGGTTGTACTCGTCCTTCACACGGGGCATGTTGTCCATTCCGGTTCCCCAGCCGCTGGTCCAGTATGTTCCGTTGGGCCATGTACGGTTAAGTTTCCACCACTTGGCATAACCGCAGAGTGCGGGGAAGATGGCATGGAGCCTGTCAAGGTCGCCATACTGACGGAAATACGCAAGCTCCACCCACGGAAGGAGATTCGGACCTGTGGAAGTGGGATCGAAACGCTCGAAGCAGTCAGAACCGTCTGCACGGATCTCACGGCAGATGAATCCGTCTGGATGCTGCTTTGCATAGAAGTTGTCAAGCGAATTCTGGAACGGGAAGAATCTGTATCCGTAACGGGCGAACATCATCATGAAGCAGGTGTCCCACATGAAGATGTTGCCGTTATATGCAACATCGAGGTATGAGGAGACAAAACCGGACCCGTCCTGAGGCTGACAGATATGGGAGATTGCAAGCTTCCACGCATGCCAGTACATGTCAATCTCGGATTTGTGACCTGCCCAGATGGGAGAAGGGAGAACTTTGCGGGCTTCCTCGAAAGTCCCCGGCATTGTCTTTACGGCTTCCTTCGTCCTGAACTCGTTCTCGGCCACGAAAACTTCTTTGACATAAGTGTTCTTATAGGGAAGTTTATAAGGGCCCGACTTGAGATCCTGGGCATTGGAAATAACGGCGGAGGCAACAAGAGCCAGAACAACACCGGCAATTTTCATCCTTGACATATATTATTTTGTGATTTTACGGATTTTACGGGGAATGTCGATATTCATATAGGTTCCGAGGAACTCATCGGAATGAGGTCCGTATGCGAATACGGGAAGAATGGTGGGTGTGTGGTCGTTTCCGAAATACAGTCCCATGATCCTGCCGGTCTTTTCGTCACCGTCAAGTATCACGAGTCCGCCGGTCTCGTGGTCTGCAGACACGACTACGAGAGTCTCTCCGTTGGAATCGGCGAATTTGAGAGCCTCTGCAATCGCCATGTCGAAACTGAGCATCTCAAGAACTGAACCGGGCAGACACATTGAATGTCCGGCGTAGTCTATCTTTGCTCCTTCTATCATAAGGAAGAAGCCCTTCCTGCTGAGCTTCTGGAGCTGGGCTATTGTCTGGCGGGTAGCGTCCGCAAGCATTCCGAGGTTATTCTCATCGGCGGCGTCATCCATCCTGCGGTCTATGCAGAGAACCCTGCCGTCCTGCTCCGAAATCTTGCTGTAGTCCTCTATCACGCTGTATTTCCCGGCAAGTTCGCCAAGAAGGTTGGTCCTGCCGTCATGACGGCGTACGAAGTCACCCATTCCGCATCCGCAGAGGATGTCGAGCTTTGAAGAAAGAAGGTCGACGGTGAGGTCATCGGAATCGTCCCTTTCAACATTGTGTCCGTAGAAGGCGGTAGGTGTTGCGTCAACCATGTGTCCGAGTGTGAGGACACCGGTGGCGAGACCCTTGTCTGCGAAGAAATCAGTCAATGAAGGATAGGGATTCCCTTCATCATCAGCGGCTATGTGACGGTTTGAATGCCTTTCACCGGTGGCAAGCGCGCTTCCTCCTGCGGCGGAATCTGTCGTGAACTGATCCTTGGCGTTGTTGTGCTGGAAGCCCACGTGCTTCATATTGAATACGCTCAGACCGTGGTTTGCATAATCACCTGCAAGAATCTGATTGAGTCCCATTCCGTCGCCGATGAGGAAGATGACATTCTTGATCTTCCTGTTGGCACCGTCATTGAGATATGTGGGGGTATAAACGTCGATACCCTTGCTGAGCTGGAGCTTTGAATGCTGGAAACCGGCAAAGTTGCGGGTCACCTTGTCAAGCTTGGATGTACCTGACACTCCTTCCTCAGATGCGTTCTTGACTCCGATCTGGAAATTCTTGTCGCCCCACTTCGAGAAGAAGATGGCGCACTGTTCAGGGATGTCCGTATTGAAGTAGTCGATTCCGAAATTATAGAAGGTATAATATGCGGTAAGCGTCTCGGGACCTCCCCAGAAGCGGATTTTCTTACCCATGGAATGAGCCACATCTATAGCTTCCCTGACCTTGGCCTCCTGATCGGGGATGAGGGATCCCTTGCCGTTCCAATGAGCATAGTCAGTGAAACACTCGCTTATGAGGGCGACGCGCTGAAGCTGGTCTTCCGTATAGTTGACACCGATATTGCCGTCGAACATAAGCCACTGCGGATATTTGCAGAAATCTGCAGGCTTGGGACGGTTGCCGGTGATTGTGATTGTAACTCCACCGTTGCAGAAGACATCGGCATACTTTGAACTTACAAGATTCACGATGGCGGAGAGCGAAGGCTCCGTATCTTCCTTGATGTCTATGAGAAGCTGAAGGCTTTTTGATGCATCCTTGTAGGGATGTCCGCCATTTTCCCTGTAGAACCAGGCAATGGGAGCCAGATAAAGGGTCTCGAGTGAACGGGAATCCTTGATATCCTCCCTGTTGTGCGCTACAAGCAACTTGCCGTCCGCGTAATAGATATCGGCCTCGATGGAAGCGGCGCCCTGCGAGTATGCCTGATAGAAAGGAACGGCTCTGTCGTAATCATTATGTGAATGAATAAGCATGGGTGTCTGCGCACCTGCGACGAAAGCGGACATAAAAAGTCCGAGTGCAATGGGAATGAATCTGGTTATTACCTTCATAATATTTAGTGTTATATCCTGCAAATATAAGAAAATTACTCGTGTTTTACACCAAAAGGTATCCTGGCATCCCCATTGATGGCCCGGGCAGCCTTCGTGTGGCTGAACGATACCGGTCCGCTCACGAATTCGGGGACATTATATGACATGAACAGAGTCCCGTAGTAACGGCGCGGATTCTTCTGAGGCAGCATGAAAGCCTTGGAGAAACAACCGTTTTCGTCCACGTGGGCGATGTAGAGACGGGTGAACTGACCGTCATCCCTGCGGCTGGAAAATACCATCCAGCGTGAGTTGGACGAGAAGTTATGGAAACTCTCGGTGTCGCCGCTGTTCACTTCGACGGCAGGAGATGTCTCACCTGAAAGAAGATCCAATTTCCACAAATCCGCCTCGTGATGCCAGATTGAGAACTGGCCGTAGTCTGAAAGGGTATATACAAGGAATCTACCATCGTAGGACGGCCTGGGGAACGAAATGCTCTTGCCGTCCGACTCCGCATCAATCACCAGTTCCACATCGTCTCCAATAGTGCCTGATTCGGGGTCGAATGACACTTTGTACAGATTATACCTTACAGATTCCAGCTCCGTATCGATGTTCTTTTCACTCGCGGCGCAGAAAAAAAGAGTCCTCCCGTCCGCGGAGAAGACGGGGAAAGTTTCCCACATTCCCTTCTGCCGGACTGAAGGATTGAGAATCAAACAATTATGTTCAACGTCATAGACCTGAACGTCCGATGCAAGGTCAAAGACCTCAATGAGTTTCTCCGCCTTCGTATGGTATGACTGCCTGGTGTTGTTGGTGGAGTATGCGATATATTTCCCGGACGGATGCCAGTAGGGATAAACGCAGAATCCGGAAGTGGAGTCAGTCTTGGTGTCGTAAGCTTCTATCCTGCCTTCCTTCATCAGAAGAGTGGCGCCATGGTCTCCACGGATGTGCAGAGTCATTCCGGACGGGTCCGCCCTGTTGTATGCGTGACAATTCACGCATCCGCTGAAATCGTTGTTGTCGATGAGAGTGCGCTGCCTGAAGGACGAAAGGTCCCTCTCGTATATTCCCATCTTGCTGTAAACCTCATATCCCGGTTCCAGCAGACGGTAATTCAATCCATAGTCTATATCGTCACCGCTCACGTGAATCGTCCAGCTACGGTCAATTACGGAACTTGTCACCTGGATATCGTTGTCTGTTGCGGCGGAAAGCAGCCTGCGCCAGTTCCCGGCATTCCATCTTATTTCGGGTCCCTTGAACCTGTACGTGAGATCCCCGTATGAAAATACAGTCACTGCATCGTCGGCAGGGATGCAATAATCAAAGTTCAAAGGAGCAATGCCGGCAGGAACCGTAACATCCATATAGTCCGGATATATCGGACAGCCGCATCCGAAATTCTGACTCACCTCCCCCGAACAGGACATTATAACCAGTGCGGATATAGCAAAAACAAAGCGTCTCATCTGTACAAACTGTAGAACCAATAAGTATCTCCGTAATACTTGTGCATATATGACTCGGATCTCCGGGCCTGTATGTCCTTGATGAAAGATTGCAGACGGCTGACATTCTCTTCCGACACCATGTCCGGAGCATCCTCCAGCATCGCTCCGGAAGAAATAAGGTTGAGAAGGACAGCTTCCTGGAAGTGTTTCGGCACAGGCACTTTACGACCGGGATCAAAATGTTTCATGAACGACTCCAAATCCTTGTTGAGAAGGTCCCAGGCAAGCAGACAGTCATACGCACGGCTGTTCTCCGGTTTCTCTTCAAGGATGATTTCCAGAACGGAGTCTATCCTTTTGTCGCTGAACATGTAATCTTTCCCATTGCTGCGGATGCTCCCTTTTTCCAGGAGGTAATCGCAGGCGAAGGGCGCGGAGTCCATGTCGCCGAGCCTTTCCCTTGCCCATTGTCTGTAGAACAAGGTGTTGCAGAGACTGTTCAGGTAGCGTCTGGCCACATCATAGTTTCCATTGACTATGTTCGTTTCTGCGAGCCTCTTGTATATGCGTGCACTTTTCTGGAAATCGGGAATGGCTTCCTGAGCCTCAAACATATAATTCTGGCAGGCATTGACCATTCCGACCCTCCAGAACAGTTCGGCAACCGGAATTGGTGAGGTATATGAAATCTTGAACGGCGGGAAAAGTCCGGCAATGCCGTTCTGATAATAATTGAACATATCATCAGGCATCCTCCCCTCCTCCATCAGAGCCAGATTCAGGCAGCATACGGAAAAGGGCTTGTCGGCCGGATGGACATTCTGCCTTGAGATGATGCCCTTCCAGTCTTCTGATCTGACAAGACGGTCACACAGCATTATTTCTTCATTGGAAAACTCCGCATTCTTCATCACCGCCGTTACAAAGGACAGGACAACCGCCACGAAGGACACCGCACAGGCGGCATACATCTTCCTCTCTTTCACGGCTTGCAGTGCAGGAATGGAGAATATTGCCTGATACAGCACGAAGGACAGAGCTGAAAGCCACAGGACAACAGGTACATCCGTCTGATAACGGTAATAATGTATGCCGGCGAACAGACGCCAAAGAGGAAAATGAAATAAAAGCGAAGATGCAAAAGGACATGCAAGCAGCACGAGCAATGCGGCAAGTACGGTATAAATCCTCTTCCAGTCTCCGGCCGCAATGACAAACAATACGGAAAGCGGTCCGCAGAGGAAATACAGGACAGGAACGGCGGCAACATAAGCTGCGCTCCCGAGCATTTTACCACGGACGGCGCGGACTGCGACAGATGCAGTCAGAACCAGCACGAAAGCGACGGCGGCTCCGACAAGAGCCTTATCGTCAAGGAAGAACAGAAGCAGGATACATGCAGGAACAAGACTCCAGATGCGGGACAGCAGGCTTGCAGTCCCGGAGAGCTTGAAAGAGAGAGCCTGGACGGCATAAAGCAGCAGCGCGATTATGGCCGCCCCGGCCCACGGACAGATGAAGAACTGTGTCAGAAACCTTCCGCACCAGTCGGAAAAGCCTCCGGGGACAGAAGCGACATCTGCAAAATACCCCCATGTCCATTCAAAAAGCTGGTACTGTTCCTGATAACACAAATGTGAAGGATACGCCAGACCCAGAAAAAGAAAAGTGGACAAAAAAAGCAAAAGGGATGGAATCCTGCAAATAATCCTGTCAGAATGAAGCATACGCTAAAGGTTAATTCAATCAGGGTCAACTATCCTCAGGCTGTCGCCGGTGTCTTCAAGCGTGAACAGCCTGGCCCTCTCCATGCCGCCTCCGTTAGGAGAATGAAGGACAAGGCGGAGATTCCCGTCCAGGTCGGTGAAGATCATGGCATGGCCGCCATCCTTTTTGAAAAGCGGCTCGCTCTGCTGACGCCACGGGCCCGAGATCTTGCCCGTGAGGGACTCGGCTACGCACTCTGCGTAGCCGTCCGGGCCGAAGCTTGCCCATATCATGAGCAGTTTCCCCGTTCTGGTACGATACATGAAGCATCCGTCGGTAACGTAGGACTCCCCCGGCTCGGCAACGCAGCACGCTGATCCGTTGAACATTCTTACGGGACTGCCTATGGCTTCCGCAAGATCTTTGTCGAGCCTGACATATTCGACGGTACCATCCACTATCTGCACCCATTCGTGACAGAAGACCATATAAGGCTGGTTGTCCTCCACATACAGAGTGCCGTCAAGAGCCATGTAATCAATCGGTGTCTGAGGCATGTCGGATGTCGCCGTGAAAGGCCCGGTAGGAGAATCCGAACGGAAAATCTGAGTTCCCCTGTAAATGTAGTCCGGCCATCCTTCACGGCTCATCTTCCATTTGGTCATTTCATTTATAGTGGCAAACAGATAGTATCCGTCTTTGTACTTGTGAACTTCCGGCGCCCATACATGACCTCTGGACCAGTTCCCCTCGGGAAGGGTCATGACCTGGGTCTTCTCTGTCCAGTTCTTCAGATCCTTGCTTGTATATACCGCCACTCCCCCTGCATCGCCCACCGAAGAAGATGCGTACATGTAGTAGGTATTGTTGTCAACAAGGATAAAAGGATCTCTGATATGGATATCCTGAAGCGTCAGATTCTGTCCCTGAAGGCAGATTGACAAAAGCAGAAAAACTGAAAGAGAGACTATCTTTCTCATATTACTACAGCATTGAAATTACTTCCTGGTTATAATGGCGACATAACCTCCGCCGGATGCCAGATGAGCCTTGATTGTCTTGCAGGAAGGAAGTTCGCAGGTAACTTTCTTGTAGTCTCTTGCGGCCCTGTCTGCATTGACGCCGTCCTTATAAACGGTAATATTGTAGTTGCCTTCGCCGAGGAAATCAAGTTTGAGTTCGACGTCGCGGCTGTCCCAGTTGTTAAGTATTCCAACGTACCAGTCATTCCCCTTGCGGCGCGCCACGGCAATGTACTCGGCCACCTTTCCGTCAAGTGCGATTGTCTCGTCCCAGACTTCGGGAACCCCGGCTATATAGCTGGTGCATTCAGGCTCATTGATGTAATTGGACGGAGAATCACAGAGCATGTTGAGAGGAGAAGAGAACACAACGTATTCCGCAAGCTGGTGGCAACGTGTACCCTGGCTCATTCCCTCATCCCAGACGGAGCGGTAATTGTCCCTGTTGGCATTGCGCATTGCACCCTGTGTATAATCTGCAGGACCGGCGAAGAAACGGATGTAAGGAAGAGTCACGTCATATGTAACCTGATCGCAATCCTGGTTCCACTTCATGTTCTCAAGACCGAAGATTCCCTCGTAATTGATGATGTTGGGATGGGTTCTGTTGAGTCCGGTAGGCTTGTAAGTGCCGTGGAAGTCAAGCATCATATGATATTTCTCTGCAATTTCGGCGGCCTCGCGGTGGAAATCCACTGCAACCTGGTCGCAGGTATCCATGAAGTCAACCTTGAAGCCCTTGATTCCCATCTCCGAATAAAGTTTGCAGGCTTTTTCAATATCGTTTGCAAAAGGACGGTAGCCGGCCCAGAGAATGATGCCGACATTTCTTTCCTTTCCGTATGCGATGAGTTCCTCAAGATTAATTTCAGGCACTACGGTAAACAGATCCTCGAACCCGACAGACCATCCTTCATCCATGATTATGTACTGAACGCCGAATTTGGATGCGAAATCGATATAGTACTTATATGTGTCATTGTTGATTCCGGACTTGAAGTCAACTCCGTATATGTTCCAGTCGTTCCACCAGTCCCAGGCAACCTTTCCGGGCTTGACCCAGCTGTAATCCGATTTGGGATCCGCAGGTGTTGCAAGACGGTAGATCATGTCATTGTCCGTCATTTCCCAGTCATGCCTTGAAATGGCGACAACCCTCCAGGGGAAAGAGCATCCCGCATTGCACCTGGCGATATAGTCAGCTGTGCTCTCGACGTAGAAATTACGTCCGTCACCGTCTCCTATGCCCCTCTTCGTAGGGTACTTGGGAAAACGTCCGGTAAGGGTCCTGCTTCCGTCACCGTTATAGAGGAACATTCCGGGATAGCTCAAAAGATCGGATTCGCTGATGCAGAGCTTGACTCCGTTTTCAGCCTCAACCATGAGAGGAAGGAATGCGAGATGGGTTTTGTCCCAGTCTGCAATGCTCTCATGCTTGTAAGTGTTCTCGAAGGAATTGTGGAACTGCTCCTCAAGAGCACCCTCGTCATTCTGGTTTACATAAGGGATATATGCATTCCAGTTATCGGGGAAGGCAAATTCCACTTTCTCATCCCTTACTTCGAAATTCTTTTTTGACAGACTGACGAAACGGTATGCGACACCGTCATCGTATGCCCTGAAAAGGACCTTGAATGCCTTGTAGGTAAGTTCGAGCTGATTGTAGTTGTCGTTGATCTCCGATTTTCTGTAAATCTGAGCCTTGATTACATTCCGGACGCTGGTCTTCACGGCCTTGCGGAGGGTCTCACTGCCTCCGTAAACGGTGCCGTCATTGAGTGTAATGGCGATTTCTGAAGGGGCAAGGACCTGATTGCCGTCAACGGAAATGCTGTAATTCAGACATTTGTCCGTGTTCACGGTCACAGCAATCTTGCCGTCAGGAGATGTGAGGGAGTGCAGTTTGGGAGCCGCTGTTGCGGAAATGGACATAACAGCCAGAACTGTAGCGAGAAGAACTTTTTTCATTTCTTGATAGTTTTATGTTAATAATTACAAATTCATTGAATTGATTACCCTGCCGTTTACATCGACGGTCCTGATACTTATGCTCGAAGCAGTTGCTTCAAAATCAAGCCTTTCATTACAGCCGTTCGTCACAATGGTGAAATCATTGCCGAATTCGCCGGGTTTTGCCACGATATATTGATGATGATGGCCGGAAAGCATGAGCTTGACGCCAGCCTTGTTCAGGACGGGTGTGAAATTCTTCGCAATCCAATGCTGGGAATACCATGCACTTGGACCGTCGAATGCGGGAATATGCATTATCACAACCTTCTGCGGGGCATTCTTGAACTCCGGGGTTTCCACAACTTTCTTAAGCCACTCCAGCTCTTCTGCCCTGTATTGGTCGAAGGCGGCCTGGTCTGAATACTCGGGATCGGAGTCCGGCTTGTCCTCTCCCGCATCGAGTACAAGGAAGGCCACGGGCCCCTGCCTGAAGGAGAAGTAGAATTCACCGGTATTGGAAGGGAACGCCTCCCGCGCCAGATACCACTCGGCACCCCTTCCTTCGTGATTTCCTCTTGCATAAATGACGGGGAAATCCGCGGCGATCTCACTTATGGGACCGAAGGTATGCCTGATGAGGGTGTCCTGGGCATTGGAGAATGAAATGATATCTCCGTTCAGGACGATAAAATCGGCTTTTTTCTTATCCATACCGTCCATAAGCTTTGAATACTTCTCATCATCGAAGTGCATGTCGTTCACCATGGGGAAGCAGCAGGTCTGAGCATTGTAATCCAGGGTTTTCACCTTGTGGACTCCGGTTCCCGCCCTTTCGGCACCGTATGCGATGGCATAGGGGTTGCTGTCGTCCGTAACAGGTTTGCCCACAATCCTGTACTGATACGTTGTGGCCTTGTCAAGTCCGTTTATGGTAACTCTGTGGAAGGTACCATAGTATTTCCTTCCGCTGATGACTTCGAAATATCTGGTATGGTTGTCCTGCTGATACCAGGTGGTTCCCTCATCCCTGGACATCTCCACCCAGGAGAGTGTCTTCTCCTCAGTGGTCCAGAGAATGGTGACGGAATTCTCAGTCACGTTCTGAATCCAGGGTCCATAGACAATTTCCATCGGGTCCGTACCGGCATTGACGGATACGGACACGGCCATCATAATGAAGAATAGAACAAATCTTTTCATTTTATCCCGTTATTTCAATTCCAAGGTCTTCTCTGAAAGGTGATATGGATAAGTGCTGATGAAAACCTTGATATCGAGGTCGTCATAGCCTTCCTTCTCTTCCACGCTCATAACGACAGCGTCAAACGACGCGCCCTTCATATCGGCTGAAAGGGGAAGGTAATAGGTGTAGTTGCCGTCTGTCGTTGCAGCGCGGCATTCCCAGGCATTCACCCAATACGCCGGAGCACGGTCAGGACATCCCGTCGGTTTCCCGTTTATCCTGAAGCTTGCAAAAGCGCCGTCCTGCCCGCACTTACCGTTCACCGCCACACAAAGATATGAGTTTTGCGGAATTTCGTCAAGAGTAAAGCTTGCAGTCCATGTCTTCTGAGGGTGTGTGTACCACCCGTCATATTCATGGAACTGGTTGTTGGCCTTCCATAAACTGCGGTCAACGGCCTTTCCGTCCCTGTATCCTGTAAGTTCCCTGACTCTGAGCGGAGACTGGCTGAAACGCAGATACCTGAACTCTCCGCAATCCGAGCAGTCAAGCGTGCAGTGAGGTCCGGGAATCAGGAAGGTATGCTTCTCCCAGTTCTGCAGGTCGCTGGAAACATAGAAGAAAGCCCCTTCGAATATCTTGTAAGGCTGCATGGAATAGTAGTCGAAACTGTCCAGAGTCAGGCTGTCAAGCTGCATCACGGCACCCATGTCAAGCAT